>JAQGMI010000118.1 GCA_028292435.1 Betaproteobacteria bacterium | reverse complement strand
ATCGTCGACCTGAAGTGTAAACGAGGGCTGTTGCAGCAGGGCACTAACACCTGCTTGGCGCAATATCTTGCCATCCGAAGAAAACAACGCGACTAGCTGGCTTGTGCTCCCGATCCCGACCGGCCGCGGCGAAGGTGCGGACAATGCAGGAACGGACATTGACACACCAGCGCGCGTAACAGTGGGGTCCGGCGGCTGTGATAGCCCGTTTCTCAACATATATGACGATCCGTCAGAGCTCATCGCAGCTGAGGCGAATAGGCCCAACTGATCGATTCCACGACCTGACACATAGGTGACAATGCCGGAGTCGAAGATTCATGGCGCCTGATCAGTGATCACTACTATTTTTGTGGCGTTGGCTGACACGTACCACGGCAGCAGGCTCAACTCTGAAATGGTCACCTGAGTGGCCGGTGGAAAAGGGGGATCAAGTATTTCGCCCCTCCGACATTAAGAGCGGCGATGGTGAAACTTGAAGTCGCGGGTACCCATTTGTAATACAGGACGACGACCGTTCCGTTTTGGGCGTACGTCGCCCGCCACGGCGGCCGAATCATTAAACGCGATTTCCTCCGTCTGGTCATTGGCATCTACAGAAGTGAAGATGCTATCTGCGTTGCCGTCCCCACCTTTCAGCCGTGTGTCGAACCAGCCCCATGTGCCTAAATCAGGTGGCGCGATAATCCCAGACGAGAGGTTAAACGCCACGCGAGGGTCCAACGGCAGTTCGATGTATCGGAGGGTTGGTGTTGCGGCGGTGTCGTAAATCAGAAATCCATTGCTGACCCCTATGCCATGCGTAATGGGAATCACGGCTTTGCCGCCCTTGTATGACATCACAGCTTTTTTGGTTAGGAGCAGTGATCTGCCAAAAGGCATCGGAAAGATCTGGGTATCAACCAGTTTTCCATTCTTAAAGACGTACAAGACGAACCGACTAACTTGAAAAGTTGTCGCATCATTGTCGGTCGACAGGACCATGGCGTATTGGCCAGAGCCCGACATCCCCAGCAGGGTTAGCGAACTTATAAAGCCCACATTGGTTTCGATAGTCACTGACGAAACCGCTTTGCCAGTCGCATCCGCAAAAAAGATTCGCCGCGAGCTGGTGCTTAAGAACACATGCGCAAGGCTCGGCGCGACCGTGATGCGAATTGTGTCCTTAAAGACACCTGGCGACAGCACTGCGCTATCTAGGAATATCTCAGCACCGTCGGTCGCCAAGAATATTTTGTGTAGGATGCCCAGCTTGGCGCGTCGCATCACATCGTGCATATACGCGATCTTTTTTTTCGCGAACGGAATAAAAATTTCTCCGCCTTGGTCGCAGCTCAGGTTCAGTGGCATGGTTACCTCAATGAGTGACATACCAGTGTAGAGAGGCGGTGCCACGTAAGATACCTGCATGCTTTTCGGTTTCTCGAGGGATTACAAATCCCTTGGTTTACGTTCAATATGTTGATTGCATTGGCGGCGCTGTTATTAAGGAGTGGCAGAAAAGTGCACAGCCAAAATAAACCCCAGCCGCAAACTAAGTGGTGATACGATTTTCCACACCTGCGGTTTTTACATAGGGAAACGATAAAGATCGGGAGATAAAAAATGACGAGCCCGCTTAACGCAAAGAGCGCTGCAGAATTCTTAGGCGTCCCTTTGAGATCGTTCTACACACTCGATATTCCTCGGCTGCAGTACGGCCCGCGCCGCGCGCGATGGCGGGTCGAGGATCTAGAGGAGTACATGATGAAATGTCTGGCTGCTCCGCCAAGAAAAGTCGCCGCCACTCCGCCTTTGGCTGGTTCATCGATAAACGGCGCGAAAGATATTCTCAATTTTTACTTAACGGACGCCGCAGGTTGCGGACTTAAGCGCAAGCGGCGGCAGGGCGAGGCGGCAAAAGACGTCATAGATTCGACACGAAAACGCTGCCGGCCGAAGTGGCGCGGCTAGTGGGCTTCGAAACTAACCGCGAATCGTCAAAGGAGCAAACAATGGACACGAACGGGCGGCCTGTTTTCGCGCGCCCACTTTCGGCGGTAGAAGCCGCGGACTTTCTCGGCGTGAAGCCGCGTCACTTCTATAACTTGCCCATTCCATTTTTGGATTATGGGCCAAAGTGCCACCGCTGGGAGATGAATGTCCTAGACGAGTACAAGGCAAGATGTCGGGCTCTCGGCGCGAGGCATCTTGTGTTGTCGGGCGGCGTGGATGCGGAATTACAAAGACAATTCCGGAAGGTTGGTGCTACAGGCAAGCCGACGCGCCGTAAGAAGCGCGGCTAACGATCTGACGAGCGACGAAGATGAACCCGCGCATGTTCACCGCGAAGCACGCCGCCCTGTATCTCGGCATTTCTACGAGATCGATGTACGTGCTTGGAATTCCTCATTACAGATATTCGTTCCGTTGCTTGCGGTGGGCGCTGGCGGATCTAGATGAGCATAAGCGACGCCAGCTCTTGCCAAAGGCGAAACGAGAACGCCCGATCCAGTACCCATCGGTGACACTTAAGATTATCAACGACGACACACTAATCGCTTCGATCGACCGAGCGTGGTCAATTGCGAAAGCTAAGCGAAGATTGGCAGCGGAGCGGCGTAAGGCGAAGACGGGGTGAGAGGCCACTCCGCTGACCAGTGACCGGTTGGCCGCTTGTGACAGTCAATCGCGGCAGCCAGCTTCCTTACCGTGTCCGCGCTGCTCGTGCATGGTTGAATTTGACGTCACAAAAATGCACCGGGCGATGCTGGAGTCCGGATCGCCGGTTCCAAGAATGGCGGGAGACCTGAAGGTCCAGGGCGAGAAGGACAAAAGATCGAAGATCAACGACGCTTTAACGATCCCAGCTAATTTCGGCCAAGTTGAGTCGCGACCTTCGCAGCCATTACGCCGACGACCTCGACTGCTTTACGGAGTTGTTCCTCAGTGCATCCCCATTTATTGCACCAATACCGCACCTCATAGGGTTCGTGCACATTCACGCCCGATCGGTCCGCGGACCCACGTTTTCAAGTTCGTCACTCAGGGCAGTCTCCTGGGGTCAAGGCAGGTACGACACTCAAGGCCGTTCGCCGGTTCTTGGTCCGCGCCTAGATGGCCGCACGTTCGCCCGGGCCGCACACTTAGAACGCCGTGCACTCGCTATTGCCGTCAACCAATGATCTGCGAACTTTGCAATGGCGTCGGCTGAGTCTGCGAGGATCACACCGACCACCCAATTGATTGGGAAGCCGTTCACTGCACGGCCGATCGCGAATTGCGAGGGGGCGTTCTTAAACTGCGCCTTAAATCCGGATGCGCCGATGCCCGACGGCTTCCAGACGATCACGGCGGTTGAACGCGTCATTGCCGAGGATTGGATTCAATGGCACCTATGGTATTCTAATAAGGGTAGCCCCCGCGCACCGGTTTTGGACGCCGATGCCCATTGACTTTTCTCTGTCGTGTCTGGGGTTTGGAAATCCCAGCCCGTTGCTCGAGAAGCGTCTTTGGTGGGGGCTATTTATACAAGCGACGCCGGATCTTCTTCCAGGTCGTACACCAGGTCTAACACGGCGCTCAGTGCGCCCATGAAGCGTTTTTTTTCTTTGTTTGTCCACGGCCCGTCCGAGGATGGCAGTTTCAGCAACACGCCTACGATCGACGGATGAATCTCGCGCAGACGGTTGTCAACCAGCGGCGGTTGATGCACCGCGGGCGTCGGGGACGTAGCTGGTGGTGCATCATCTCGGCTAACTGCAGCAGCGCTGACCATATTGCCATCGACGGTTACCAAGCCGGCCGCTCGCAAGTAATCGATGAGCAGTTCAAGTTGAGCTTTGAACTCCGGCTCAGCCCCCGAAGCATCGGCCAAGAAAGCGACTGCTTCTTCCTTCGTCAGGTTTCGAAAGTTCAGCTTCGGAATTAATGTCGCGGCGAACCAAGTTCCCTGCATAAGCGGGCCTAGCTTGTGTCCGGCTTTTTCTTCGTCCCACTTGAACCGGTCAGCATAGGCCATCGCCTCCTCGGACGGGGCGTACCCTGCCTTGTCGATCCCCAGCAAACCGATGCTGCGGAAAAACGGATTGCACACGGAGACCGTTCCAACGTGAAGATTTACAACCTTGCAAACCTCTTCATTTGAAACGCCCTTGCGATCCGCGCCGGCGGCGGCCGCATACCCGCGCAGCACGGCCAGTTGACGCGTGAATGCAACGCGGTCAGTCGGCAATACCTTTGTCGGTTTTTTCTTAGCGGTTTTTGTCGCGCTTTCTGGCTCGATTTCGCGCTCCACTGCCTGCGGTGCTGTGTCGGTCATCTCATTCTCCAAAAAAGTGCAGCACCCCGAAGATACCTAAATAAGGCATCGTGTGCAACTCATTTTCCAATCGACTACGATTGCACTCCGTTTTTAAGATTCAACATGTTGAATTTGAAAGAGATACTAATTGTATAACGATTGTTTACGAAGAGAATGTCACTAGAACCTAGTAGAACCGTTGTCCATAAAGACCACAAATTAAGACACCAGTATATTGACCTAGAATCGGATTACCGGAATCACATGCTTGGCGGTGCGGAACACGAACGGGTGAAATATCACTCGTCGACGCTACGGGGCTCGCGCTCATAGTCTGGCAATGCGTCGCATCCGGAAAGCATTGATACCAGCGATAGCAAGACTCGCTGAGCTCGCGTTCGTCGGCGACGATGATCACACTTCTGTGTGAAGTGCCGGCAGGTCTGGCAAGATCGGGGCGGCTGCAGCGGCTGTTGCTCTTGCATCGACGCGTTTTTCTGCGTCCATTTTGCGTCGAATTATTGGCTGCGGTGTTGCGGTGTGGGGCAGAGGTTGCGATGGGCTACCTGACGCGTTCCTGTAAAAACAACCAGGTGCATCCGGCGCTCGAACTACGAACCGTAGGGGTAGCAAGTGCGCATAAAGCCGGCGCTCGCCAGCGACTGATATCCATTGCTGCGTGTATGTACACCGCCACTTCTTGCGGACCCTTGCGGCCGCGGTTGCTTCTCTTCGATTCTGGAATTTAGCCGGTCGCTAACTACTTGATTCGAATGCGCCGTGGTTGCCTTAATTCACGTTGCATGTCCCCGCAACCAAACAAATAACGGCTTACCTTCGGGTAGGCCGTTTTTGTTTGCGTGCGCGAATAAACAACTCAATAGTTGCGGAGTGAATTCATTAGTCACAAACGCAAACCGGCGACCCCTCTCAGGAGTCGCCGGTGTTTCGTTAATTGATCCGTTTAACGATCGCTAGGTGCCGCTTTTGCCGCCGGATTGCTGATTGCGCTGGGCGTCCGATTGCTGGTTGTGCTGACCACCCGACTGTTGGTTGCGTTTGTCCGATTGCTGGTTCTGCTGATTGCCTGACTGCTCACGGCTGCCGGATTGGCTACCGCCTTGGCCGCCTTGCTGATTGCCGGATTTCTGTCCTGACTGATTATTCTGGTTCGTCATGATGATCTCCTTTTAGTAATCATAAGAAAACTGCAATTTCAATCTACCGAGTTGGAATGCAGGTCGGCAGTCTGGAAATGCCGAAAACCTTGTAAGAGACAACCGACTGCAGTGAATTCCTCAAGCTAAGGCTCAAAAGAAAAGCCCCGCAGTGCGGGGCTTTATTGAATAAAGCGCTAATCATGCAGATTGTGGTTTCTTCCTGCGGTGCAGGAAGGCGAGGATGCCAAGACCCGCAAGCATCATCGCGTAAGTATCTGGCTCTGGGACTGGCGCAGTCGGTCCATCCGTAGGCGTCTGCCCGACCGACGTGGCTGCGTTTACGTTGAGAATATCGAACGCCCAATGGCTGTCGCGTAAATTGCCCGTGACATCCGTGAATGACCCGCCACCGGTAAATCCATTGGACAAATTCGGCCCGACCGAGAAGTTCGAATACGCCATCACGGACACTACGTAGTTCCCCGTCGCCAGCGGAGATTGCAGGAACACGTCGAAGCGCCTGCCGGTAACCGGGTCGGTCGCGACAGCGCTCGTTGAGGCATCGTCGTTTTCACCGATTCGCAATCCGCCGGAATCGAAGACTGCCAGGATAGGGTCGAAGCCGCCGCGCGCGATGGGCGTGCCCGCTGCGTTAACGCCGCCGGCGTAAGACCAGGAGCGTAAGGTTACCGTCGATGGTGCGCCAACGGAAAAATTAAACAACTGGACGTCGTTCGGACCGTTAAGGTTTCCTGTGAATGAAAAATCTGCGGCTGCTGCCGCCCCACTGAACGCCAGTGCTGCCAGCGTTATAGTCGCTTTCCCCGATTTCATATTTCAGTCTCCGCTTGAGTTAATGATGAAACGCAGTTTTCACGTGATGCCACGCAATCGCCATAGAGGCGCTCATGGCTTGCTGTGATGGTTGGGGTGGCAATCAAGCACGCTCACGGCTGCAAATAGCACGGCGAAAGTACGCGTGCCGCTTTGACAGCGACTGCTGGAGAGGACGTTGGACGCGAAGGGAAGTGCGAACGCGACATCAGCTTGGGGCGAGATCCAAAATTGCCGGGAACTATTTAAACGATGCTAGTTCTCGTCCGCCGCAGCCGATGTAAGTGCAATCCGAGAAAAACGTAAGAGCACGCCGCATCCTACATTTAGTCACGGCGACAGATGGCGAACGCACCGCTCAGGCGGACGAGTGTTGAATCGCCGCGCAGGTCGGATAAGCAACGAAACAGCCGCGAATTGCCGTTCGTCTGTGTTTCAAGCGTCGCGTTCCACGGCACGAGGCGGTCGGGTTCGTCGCTCGGATCGACAATCAGGAATCTGGTTGCGTCGAACACTTTACCGCGCTCGATGCCGGCCTGGCCGATGGCGAGCACCCAATGATTGAGCTTGCGTGCAGCGCACTCGAGTCCGACGACGACCAGCTTGCCGAGATCCAGATGGTTCGTGATGAAGTGCTGGGCAGCGGTGTCTGTTGCGTCGGTTGCTTCGTAATCGATTTTCGGCTGCATCAGGCTCAGCAGTTTCCTGAAATCCCGTGAGTCGGTGCCCGAGAAGTAAAACGATTGCGCAAGCCGGTATAACCTGCGCAAGTCTGTGCCCATGCGGCGCTCGTCCATTCGAAAGAATTGTGAGCGCGGGATTACACGCATCGCCATCAATGCCATAAACAGGCAGTGCGTTCCGCACGCGCCGTCCAGATCGCCCTGTTGGACGAACACCGGCTGATACTTGCCGCGATCGATGATGCCGCAACCTAGAGCACCGCCCACAAGGCCGGCTGAAACGCGGGTGACGTGGGTAATCGGTGCCTTCATTGGGAAGATTGGAGTAGCGGTGGGGAGCGGATTAAATTATCGGTCGCGAAATCCTGCGCGACCATCGGCGCAAGGACGTTGCCCTGGTAAGTACAGTCTGTCGGAGCGACGCTTACGGGCGAAACCAAACAGCATATAAAAACAGTGTGTTATGAGGGCGATCGAACCCGCTTTGAGGGCTGGGCGATACCTGCCGCAAATACCTTTTTTAGCTCAAAAGCTGGAATGACTTCGAGCTGGTCATAACGGCAGTCGCACGGAAATTTGTCGGGACGCCAGCGTAGAAACACCGCCCCGTGCCGGAATCGATCGCCCTGCAGGTGATCGTATTTAACTTCACACACGCGTTCAATGCGCAACGCCTCCCAGGACAAGTCCTTGCCTGCGCTCCAGCGGCTGTGCGCGCCCGGCATGCGCTGGGAGTTGTTATCCGTTGAGTCCGCGTTCAGTCCCGCCCAATCGCGCCATGGGTGATTCCTGATCGCATCGCGGCGCAAGGGATGCAAATCGCGTACGAGCGCCTTGCGCGTTGCCATCGGAAAAGAAGCGGCGACGCCAACGTGATGCAGAACGTCGTTGTCGTCATACAAGCCGAGCAACAACGAACCGACGGCATCCTGCGTATTCTTGTACCAGCGAAAGCCCGCCACCACGCATTCCGCCGTGCGAACGTGTTTGACTTTGATCATCGCGCGCTTGCCGGGCTGATAAGCGAGTGTCGCGTTTTTGGCGATCACGCCGTCGAGGCCCGCGCCTTCGAATCGATTCAGCCATTCCAGCGCGGTCGCGCGGTTGCGCGTCATCGGCGTCAGGAAAACCGGCGGCTCGGTGTTGCTGAGCAATTCTTCAAGCAGCGTCCGGCGCTCGCTTTGCGACAAGCTCGTGATATCGCGTCCGTCTTTCGCCAGCAAATCGAAAGCTACAAACGAAGCGGGCGTTTCGATAGCAAGTTTGGCGACGCGCGACGCGGCCGGATGCAGGCGCAATTGGAGCGCATCGAATTCGAGACCTTTCGCCGTGGCGATCACGATCTCACCGTCGAGAATGCAGTCGGCGGCAAGTCGACGCAACAACATCTCGTGCAAGTCCGGAAAATAGCGGTCGAACGGACGCTGATCGCGGCTCTGAATAAATACTTCTGACGCCCTGCGAAAAATGATCGCGCGAAAGCCGTCCCACTTCGGTTCGAACAGAAAATCACCGGTAGGCAGTTCGGATTCAAGCCTGGCGAGCATGGGCTCGACCGGCGTATTGAAAATGCTGTTGTCGTGAGTGCGCGAACGAGGCTTTGCAGTACGCGCGGCGGCGAGTGATTTATTTCGCGGTGGCGGCAAGTGAAATCCCGGGTATGCACATAAAGTCAGTGCAGAAAATAGACCGCCAATGTGCATCCTGCGTTCAGCAGCGATTATCGCGTAGGCCGATTCCGACAGCGGCTTGCGGCGTTCTCGACTTCAATCCCTAACGCCTTCGGCCGACAATACGCAGGCGCAGCAAGGCCGCGCGCTTGGTCGGGAGCTTCCTCTTGAAGGTGGCTACATATAATGTCAACGGCGTTAATGGCCGCTTGCCGCGCTTGCTGGAATGGCTGCGCGAAGCGCGGCCGGATATTGTCTGTCTGCAGGAACTCAAAACCGACGATACGAAGTTTCCCGCGCGCGCGCTGGAAGAAGCGAGGTATGGCGCAGTCTGGCACGGTCAGCGGTCGCATCACGGCATCGCGATACTTGCTCGCGATGAGGTTCCCGTGGAAAAGCGGCGCGGCCTGCCGGGTGACGCGAACGATCGCGAAAGCCGCTACCTCGAAGCCGTCGTCAAGGGATTGACCGTCGCTTCGATTTATTTGCCGAACGGCAATCCGCAACCCGGGCCGCGTTTCGACTACAAGCTTGCGTGGTTCGAGCGGCTTATCCTGCACACGAAAAAACTGTCCTCGGCACCCCAGCCGGTGGTGCTCGGCGGCGATTTCAACGTCGTGCCGACCGATATCGATATCTACAACGCATGGGTGTGGCGTGAAGATGCAGTCATGCAGCCGGAATCACGCGAGGCTTACGGCCGGCTGCTCGCGCAGGGATGGACGGATTCGACGCGTCACCTGTATCCGCACGAAAAGATTTACACGTTTTGGACGAATTCGAGCGCCTTTGCACGCAATGCGGGCTTTCGCATGGATTTTCTGCTGCTGAATTCGGCGCTATTGCCGCGTCTCGTCAAAACACAGGTCGATGCACAACATCGCGGCAGGGAGCGCCCGAGCGATCACGCGCCCGTATGGGTGGAGCTACGCGATCTACTCAAACCGCCTCGGCGGACATCGAAGCCATGAAGCTGCGCCACCTTTGGGTGATCGGCGCAAGTTTCGTAACGGCGCTGATTGTCGCCGTCCTGATGCTCAATTTCAGCGTCGCCGAAAAAAAGATCACGCAGCACGTCGAACATCGTTATGACATTGCAGATGCCCAGTTCGTGCGCAGCATGAGCGTGCTGCTGGGGCCGCCGCTGGCGGCCGGCAATCGTGTCGATACGCTCCTTAATGGCGACCAGATTTTTCCAGCGATGCTCGCGGCGATTCGCGCGGCGCACTCGACGATCACCTTCGAGACCTATATCTACTGGTCGGGCGAAGTAGGGAAGCAGTTCGCCGATGCATTGTCCGAACGCGCGCGCAACGGCGTCAAAGTTCACGTGCTGCTCGATGCGGTCGGCAGCCAGAAACTCGACAAGCAGTCGATCGAGCGCATGCGCGAAGCCGGGGTCGAAATTGAGTTTTACCATCCGGTGAGGTGGTACACGCTGGGCAAGTTCAATAACCGCACGCACCGCAAGCTGCTGGTCGTCGACGGCAGGATCGGATTTACCGGCGGCGTCGGCATCGCCGATAAATGGTCCGGCGACGCGCAGGATCCGGACCACTGGCGCGACACGCACTATCGCCTCGAAGGGCCGGCGGTTGCGCAGATGCAAGGGGCGTTCACCGATAACTGGACCAAGGTCACCGGCCGCGTGCTACATACGCTCGAGTATTTTCCGCCGATGCGGCCGGCCGGCGCCAATTCGGCACAGGTGTTCCAAAGCTCGGTCGAAGGCGGCGCCGAGAGCATGCATCTGATGTATCTGCTTTCGATTGCCGCGGCGAGCAGAAGCATTCAGCTATCGATGGCGTACTTCGCGCCTGACGATGTTGCGCTTGAAGCATTGATCATAGCGTTGCGGCGCGGCGTCAAGGTGCAAATCCTAGTGCCGGGGCCGTATACCGACGCTGAATTTGTTCAATCCGCGTCACGCGCCAAATGGGGCGACATCCTCAAGCAGGGCGCGGAGATCTACCAGTACCAGCCCACGATGTTTCATTGCAAGGTGCTGGTGATCGACGGCCTTTGGGTGTCGGTGGGGTCGACAAATTTCGATACGCGCTCGTTCAGGCTCAATGACGAGGCCAATCTCAATATTTACGACGCCGATATCGCGCGTCGGCAAATCCGGATTTTCAATGACGATCTGCGGGACGCCCGGCGCGTGACCTATGAGGAATGGCATGCGAGGCCGTGGACCGAAAAGGCGGCGGACCGGATCGCGTCCTGGTTCGGCGCGCAGTTATAACATTCGCGCCGGTCGCGGCGCTTCACATGCAGGTCGGCACTACCGCGAGCGCAATTGCATTCAAGATCACGGTGGCGACAAATAGCATGCTGCCGGCCGCCGCGCAAATCGCCAGAAACCAGGTCGGCCGTCGGTTGGCGGCGCGCGAGTGAATGATGCCCGGCGACTGCGCGCGCAGCGTGTGCCACGCGTTGGCTGCGCAAAGAATGCCGGCGATGGCGAGGCTCAATGCGATCAACACAATGTCGGCGACGTCGGCGACGTCGGCGCCGTGCTGCAGGAACAGCGGCGATTCGGCGGCCGCGGCGGCATTATCGCAGCCACGGCTCGCCACCAGGAGAGACACAGACCAGTTGACGAGGGCTGCGACCGGCCCAATCGCAAGCGCGCAGGCCAGCAGCCAGCCAAAGAATCGACCGCGAATCCGCTTGCGCCTCGGCAGTGGATGGACATTCGACCCAGAATTGGTCGCTGGCATAAACGTTGCCGTCAATCAGTCATCGAGCTTCGCGAGCATTCGCGGCCTGGTGACCTGCGGCACGTGATAACCGTCGAGCAGGCGCTGGATTTCCCGGCTGCGCCGCAGAAGAACCGCATCGAGTTCACTGGCAAGCGATGGATCGCCGCGGCGCACACCGATTGCGATGTCGAAGGTCATCGGCACCGCTTCGCGCGTGGCGCGCATCGGCGTGACGTCCAGCGCCACGGCTTGCCGGTGTGCGAAGTAACCGGCAATCGGTCCCCAGGCGATTGCGACGTCGATTTCGTTCACTGCAACCGCATCGATCAATGTGCGCGGCGGGTTGGGGTCCGAATAGTCGCCGTAAATCGCGTAGCCGCGCAGATTATCGACGATGCGGCGCGCCGCCAGCGCCTGGGCAAGCTGCATATGATCGTAGTCGCCGCCAGTCACATGAATGCCGATCCGCAAATGCTTTAACCGCGGATCGTCAAGCGTATCGATAGGCGCACCGCCGTCGCGCCGCGTGACAAAGGCATAAGTCGAGCGGTAATAGGGCAGCGTCGGCCGTACGAACTTGTAATCGGGCGGGATGCCCATCACGATGTCGCAGCTTGCAGCGCGCGAGGCATTGTGAAGAGAACTTCCGCGGCCCGGCCACCAGGTGTAGCTGACTGGACGCTTCAGATCCCGCGCGATCAGGCGGGCGAGTGCGTTTTCAAACCCTTCGCCTTTCGAGTTCGAAAACGGCAGATTGTTTGGCGCGGCACAGACGCGCAGGGCGGGTTTGACGTCTGCGCGATGTTCTGCGGCGCTGCAAATGGTAATGTTGAATGCCAGCAGCGAAAACAAAATGACGGCACGACCGAGCCGGATATAAAGGTTGCGTGAGCGCTGGCCGGTCATGCTTGCGATTCCTGGACGGACGAAGAAGGCGGCCGGGAAGCCGCACGTCACATGCTAGGACGCGCCAATGCAAGTCTCTGTGCGCTGACGCACAAAAGTAGAAGGGGAAGCGCGAACCGGGAGGCTGGATTCAGGCAGCCGGAAGGCCGCGACCTACAGCCATTCCTTTGGCATGCCGTTTTTAAGAAGGTCGCGGGCGATAAACCAGCGATGCACTTCGCTCGGGCCTTCGTAGATACGCCATACGCGGCAGGCGCGCGACATGTATTCGAGCGGCATGTCCTTGGTCATGCCCATGCCGCCGTACAGCTGCATAGCGCGGTCGACGACGCGCATGATCATTTCGCTGCCTTGCAGCTTGACCATGGCCGCGTCGCGCCGCCAGTCTGTGGCGCCTTCGTCGATCATGCAGGCGAGGCGCCAGGTGATCAGCCGCACCATTTCCATCTCCTGGAAGCTGTCGGCAATCCACCATTGCACGGCCTGGCGGTCGGCGAGCGGATGGCCGAAGGTCACGCGGTCGTTGGCCTGCGGCAGCATCAATTCCATGCAGCGGCGCGCATACCCCAGCGAGCGCGCGGCAATTTCGAGCCGGCGCACGCCGAGCCGATTCTGCATTGGACCGAAACCTTTGCCGATTTCTCCGAGCACCTGGCTTTCGGGCACTTCGACGTCGTCGAAATAAACGCCGTAAGGTGCGTGCTCGCCGATTGTCGTGAACACCGTCGGGATCGACATGCCCTTGGTGTCTTTGTCGACGAGAAACGCGGTAATGCCGCCGCGGGAGCCTTTGGCCTGGTCGGTGACCGCCATCACGATGATGAAATCGGCGTGGCGCGCGTTGCTGATGAAAATCTTCTGGCCGTTGATGACCCATTTTCCGTTTTTGTATTCGGCACGGGTTTTCATGCCGGCCGGATCCGAGCCGGCGCCCGGTTCGGTGATAGCAATCGCGCTTTTCATGTCGCCGTTCGCGTAGGGAATGAAATACTTCTGGATCTGCTCGCCTTTGCAGGTTTCCTTGAGCATGAAGAGGTTGGGGCTGTCGGGCGGCAACACGAACGGCGTAATACTGGTTTTGAGCTCCTCGATCACGACGGCCTTGGCGAGCATGCCCAGGTTCTGACCGCCGTATTCTTCGGGCACGTCGATGCCGTAAATCCCGATCTCTTTCGCTTTCTTCTTTAAATGCTCCTCAACCTCGGGCGGTACCAGCGGCGCATCGGTCAGGCCGCGCTCAGCTTCGCGGCGTATCACGTCCTTTTCAAGCGGCCGCAGTTCCTCGCGCACGAAGCGCGCGACGGTTTCGCGCAGCATGCGCAGTTCTTCCGGCAGCGTGAAGTCCATGAAATCGCTTTATGAGTTTGAGGTGAAGCTAACTGGCGAGCGCGACCTGCGGCCGCATGCCTTGCTGTTCCATGACCTGCTGCATGACTTCATAATAAGTCCAGCCGTTGATCCGGGTTTTACCGAGAAAAATCGTCGGCGTGTTCATGATGCCGAGATCGCGGGCCTGGACGACGGCCGCAAGCGCGCGTTCGGCATAAATGCGTTCGTGCAACGCGATCTGCATTTCCGCGGGATCGAGGCCGGCGCGCTCGCCGGCTGCCATCAGCGTTTCGACTTCGCCGATGTCGCCGCCTTCGGTCCACATCAAATCATAAACGGCGGTTTTGAACGCGAAGTCGCGGCCATGATCGCAGGCGAACTCGAGCGCTTCGAACGCAAGAAAGCTGTACTGGCGCTTCTCCGGGTAATGCATGCGTTCGAACTGGTCGGGCGCCATCTCCTTGATCCACGCATTGCGGCGCTCGGCGCGGGCTTCTGCTTCCGGCGTGCGCTCGCGCGGCGTGCCTTCGGGCGGCGTATCCGGATGCAGCCAATGCGGCCGCCACATCGGTTCGAGATTGTATTCGCGTGCCAGGCGGTCGATCTGTTCGACGGCGAGAAAGCTGTAAGGACACACGAAATCGGCGAATATCGCGACGCGAAATTTGCCGTCTGATTTTGCAGTGTCTGTCATGACGTTTCTCCTTGCAAATGTCTGAACAAGGGGGCTACACCCCCCTTGTATTTCCCCACTTTAGAGAAACACTGCGTACACTTTCTCCCTATTGGGGAGTTGTTCAGTGTTTCCCTTGCAACTCAAATTGCGTGCGCCATTGCCTGGGCCGCCTCGACGGCGAGACCTTCGCCGGTGATGCCGCCGGCGAGCGCGTCGCGATCGAAAGTCAAAAACGCGACGCTTGCGCCTTGCGCGCCGGTCACCAGCGGTCCGGCGGCATTCTCGCCGCGCACGTAACGGAAACCGGGCGCGCCGATTTCATGCTCGCCCATCATAACCGAACCTTCGAGCACGACTTCATAGCGACCGAACTCGGCGGGCGGCATCGTGAGCGCCGCATGCGCGGGCGCGTTGACGACGACTGCGGCCGGACCGTAATCGGGCGGCATCAGCAGTTTGAAGGTGCCATGGTCGATGCCTGGCAGCGGCTGCGACGGCATGTCCGATGCGAGTGCGGCATACAAGCGGCCGCGCAAATTGATTTTGCGCCGCGCTTCAAGGTTCGCCATCGAGATAATGCCGCCGGCCTGCGGATGCAGCACCAGCATTTCATGGCCGCCCGATACGGCGAACGGCCCATAAGGAATGTTGTGGTCGGTATAGTGAATCGCGAGCGCTTCGAGATGCTTTACGCCGCGCGGGAAATCCATCGCGCCGTGCAAAAGCAGCTGGAACTGCGCGGTGAGATGCATATGACCATAGACCGACGGACAGTCATCGAAGCGAAAGCGCAGCGCTTCGGGTCCGCCGTCATCGCCAGACAACAGCACCTGGCATTCGAAATTGACGCCTTCGCTGCTGCTGCGTTTCCACGGCGCGTTCGCGGCATCAACGACGTAGACGTTTTTCATCCGCGGACTACGCCTTGGCGCTGACCTTTTTGAAGATGCGTTCACTGCGCCGGCGGTCTTCAGCGTCAGCGATTCCGGGTTCAGCGCACCACGCGACCAAACGCTCCGCCGCGGTATCTGCGCCTGTCGCTGCGGCATTCTTGAAGCGGTCGCGCAATTGCTTAACCTGCAGTGCGAGACGCTGCTGTTGAAACTCGGGCGGGCTGTCGAGACTGAGCGCGATTTCGAGTTCGAGCAGGCGCTCGCGGCGCACTTCGCTGCCGGCTTCGATGCGCTGGCGATAAGTATCGGCGACCGCAGTCTCCGCCAGCGCGCCCACGGCGGCGTCGCGACGGGTTCGCAGTTTCTTTTCCCAGTCGGCAGGCAGTTCGGGCAGGGCGTTCCATTTTTCAGACGGTGCTGTGGCCGCGTCGGCGGCGGCATTTCCAGCGCGCACCAGGCCGTCAAGTTCTTCGCACAGTTGTTCCTTGCTTGCCAGCGTCGTCCATACGGCGGCCTTTTGCGCACGCGCGCGCTCGGCAAGCATTGCATCCACCGCGGTCTGTGCTTTCTTGAAGCGCACTTCGACACCGCGCAGCGCCGGATCGGGCCCGCCACGTAATTTGCGCCACTGGTCGCCCAAGTCGCGCGCGGCTTTGCGGATTTCCTGATCGCTTTTGTCTGTGGCCGCTGCCAGCGCCTCAAGCTGCGCGCCGATCTCCTCGAGTGCGCGGCGGCCTTGATGCTTCGCGTCGCCTTGCTCTTTGCG
The DNA here is from genome assembly GCA_028292435.1 of Betaproteobacteria bacterium. Classification (GTDB taxonomy): domain Bacteria; phylum Pseudomonadota; class Gammaproteobacteria; order Burkholderiales; family SG8-41; genus PALSA-1004. The sequence goes on along the minus strand of JAQGMI010000118.1, from coordinate 29,330 downwards.
CTTCGCGTCGCGCGCCTTGAATATCGCGTCGCATGCCGCGCGAAATTGATCCCACAGCGTGCGCTCGTCACGCTGCAACAGCGAAAGCTGCTTTGCGTGTTCCTGCCAGCGCGCCTGCAGCGCCTTGACCTGATTCAGCGTGTCGCGTTCCATCGCCTTGTCGGCGAGCGACTTCGCTTCGTCGATCATTGCGATACGCGCTGCCTTGGCTTCGTCGCGCGCGGCACCCAATGCATCGCGCAGCGGCGCCAGCGCGGCCTTCAGTTCGGTGTCGAGCTTTTTCCACGCGCGCGGCTCGACGCTGCCGAGATTGCCTTCGCGCCATTTGGTTTCGGTTTCGCGCAACCAGCGCTCGATCGCGCGCCAATCGCGCGGTTCGGTCAAGAGCGTTGGCGCATGGGCGCCGGCAGCGGCGATGAATTCTTCACGCTGTTTGCGGCCTTGTTTGCGCTGGGCCGCCTGTTCCGAGAAGAAGCGCGCGGCCGGCGCATACGCTTTTTCGCACGCATTATTGAAACGATCCCACAACGCTTTGGGCACGCCCGAGTGCTGCTGATCGAGCGCCTTCCATTCGTTGCGCAGCTTTTGCACTTCGACTGCGACCTGAGGCGGATCCATCGTCTGTGCCGTCAGTGCTTCGGCGCGCTCGCACAATTGCACCCGCGCATTCTGCTGGCCGAACGACTCCCAGCGCTCTAGCTCCACCAACTGCTGCATAAGCCGGCCTAGCCGCTGCGTCGTGGGCTTCGGCAGAAGGCCCGCCGCAAGCTTGAGTTTCTTGACGTTGTCGGCGGCTGTGCGCGCAACTTGCAGTTGCCCGGCAGCGAGTGCCTGTTCCGCACTGTGCAGCAGCGCATGCACCTGTTGGCGCACCGCCTGTGTTTGCTGGCGGGTCGTCTCCAGAAAGGCCAGCCGGCGCTGCTCGACCAGAATCAACGCTGTTTCGAACCGTTGGGTCAGTTCCGGCGTGCGTAGCTTGCGATCGATCGCTTGCCAGCGAGTGGGTAGTTGAGCGTCGTCAACGGTGGTGTCGGCGGCGAGACGTTCGGCTTCGAGGACCAGTGCTTCGACACCGGCGAAGCTCTCGAGGTTATGCTCGAACCCGGCGATGCGTTGTTCCGCCTGCTCGAGCTGTGACAGCGCCGCTGCGTTGCTGCGTTCGGTGGCCGCATCCTTTAACACGGCAAATTGCTCGCGCAACACCGTGATGCCGGCCGTATCCGCAGGCGCGGCAAGTTTCTCGACCCAGTCGTGCACCGTGCGTTCCAGTTGGGAACGCGAACGCTGTTCTTCCTGCTCGCGCGCAAACCGTGCCTGTACCGTATCGCGCGCGGATTTGTATTGTTCGGCCCGCGCCGTGTCTTCGCGCGTATCGAGCGCGTGCCAGCGACGGTCGAGTTCGACGACTGCGCTCAGGATCGGGCCGTTGCGCGTTGCGAGTTCTAAAAGCTGTGCGAGGATGCTATCGGCTTCGGTCACCTGCGCGGCGTGGTTCGTCATCGCGTCGATCCGCTGCTGCGCGAGACGGACGATGCCGCGATCTTTGCTTTTCGCCGCGTCGACGAGTTTATGCAGGCCGGCTGACGAGGCGACGCGCGCAGCTGCAGCCTTGCGTGTGTCGGCGTGTCCGGCGCCGAGCGCCATTTCAACGAGCAGATCTTCGCTCGTGATATGGCCGAGCATCGTATCGCGCTGACTGCTGTCGCGAGTGGCGTCGAGTGTCTCGGCGAGGGCTTCAGCGAGCGCTGCGCGCACTGCGTCATCGCTCTCGTTATGCCATGCTGCCACCAGCTTCGCGGCGTCCGTGCAGCGCTTTGCCGCTGCAATTCGAACCTCGGGCGCCGGATCGCCGGTCAACAACCGCGCGATGTCTTCCGAATCGGGCTGCAACTCGGCGACGCCGAGTGCGCGTTGCGCTGAATCAGCGTGTTGATGGAGGGGCGAGCGGGAAAATAAATTATTGATCATAAACTTTGACGTCGTCGTTCAGTGAGTGACCTCGAGCAGGATCTTGCCGATGTGCTCGCTCGTTTCCATGCGCGCGTGCGCGCCGGCCGCATCCTTGAGCGGCAGAATCGAATCGATGAGCGGCGTGACCTTTCTGCCGAGGTGCGGCCACACGCGTTCCATTACCTGGCGCACGATTTCCACTTTTATCGGCAATGCGGAGACACGGAGCTGCGAACCGGTGACCACGGCGCGCTTGGCCATGATCGCGGGAACCGGCACGGAGAAATCCGTGCCGTCGCCGCCCGAGAGATGCACAAGCCGGCCATCGGTCGCGAGCGCATCGATATTGCGCTTCGCATATTTGCCGCCGACCATGTCGAGAATGACATCGGCACCATGGTTCGAGCTCGCGGTTTTGACGCCGGCGACGAAATCCTGGTCGCGATAATTGATCGCGGCGGCGGCGCCGAGCTTTACGCAGATTTCGCATTTCGCAGGGCTGCCAGCGGTTGCGACAACGCTCGCGCCTTCGAGCTTCGCCAGCTGAATGGCTGTGGTGCCGACGCCGCTCGAGCCGCCGTGCACGAGCAGCCATTCGCCGGCTTTGAGACGGCCGAGCATGAATACGTTAAGCCACGCGGTAAACAACGCTTCAGGCAGTCCGGCCGCCTGCTTTAAATCGAAGCGTTCCGGAATCGGCATCGTCACTTCCTGCAGCGCGATGCAGTACTGCGCGTATCCGCCGCCGTTGGTGAGCGCGCAGACGCGATCGCCGGTTTTCCAGCGCGTGACGCCGGGCCCGACTGCGGCGACTTCTCCCGCCACTTCAAGGCCTGCGATGTCGGTTGCGCCGGGCGGGCCGAAGCCGCGAATGCGTTGACCGCAATCGTGTCGATTGACGCCGGCGAATGCGACCTTGATCAGCACTTGTCCGGCCGCAGGCTGCGGTACCGGCCGCGTGACGGGTACCAGTACTTCCGGGCCGCCGGCGCGTGTGATGGGAACTGCGATCATAGTGCTGGGCAACATCGATACATCTCCTTGGGAATCGTCAGCGGCGGGGAATGGCCGTGCGTGGATGCGGCCATTTTAGCCGCTACCGTGAAGTGCGTGTGTCAGACCATCAGTGGTTTTAGCTCGCCGCGCTGGTCGGCATGAAATTCGCCTCGTGTCATGCCATTGACGACGCCGTCCTGCAACCACTCGACCGTCGCGCGATAAAGCAAGTGGCGCGCATGTTCGAATTGCATGAAGTGGGATGAACAGGCGACCTTGATGAACAACTTTTGTTCAAGCCGCAATCCGTTCCAGGCTTCGATGCGTTTCGCGTAATTGTCATACTCGCCGAGCAGCATCAGCGTTGGCGATTTGATTTTGGCGAGGCTGTCGCGCCAGCCGAAATTCATTCGATTGGGCGCGCGCATGATGCCGCGGCCGTCTTTGCCCCAGGTTGCGCCGACTGGATCGACGGCCATCAGCGCTTTCCACACTTCATCGCAGATTGCCGGATCTTCGAGTTGACCTTCGCAATGTACGTGGTCCTGCCAGCGCCGATGCAACAGGAATTCACGGCTTTGCAGAATCGAGGGTGAACCGGGTTCCGGCATTTGCGTGGGCGGCGTCTCGCTGGCGAAAAACGGCGACGGTCCGAACATGACGAGCTTGTCGACGATTTCGGGGTGCATCGCGGCAAATCCACCCGCGCGCGGCGTGCCGGTGGACCAGCCGACAAAGGAAACGCGTTCAGCGCCGCGCAGCTTACGGATGAAACCGACGACGGTTGCGAGCTCATCCCACTCGGAGCGGCTCGACACCAGCTTGAACGGATGACGCGGCGCCGCCGGTCCGCCTAATACATGCGGGATCAATTCATGCTGGAATTCGCGATCGACATTGCATGGATCGTCCATCAACGGCTGCGGCGACGGCGCATATCCGGTATGCGACAGCGCGAAAACATCGAAACCCGCGCGCGCGAGCGCGGCCATGAAACTGTAATCCTTGTACTGCAGGTCGTAGGCGACGGTCGACGTCGCGAACCCGCCGTGCACCATGATGACGACGGGCGGCGCTTTTTGCTGAAGCGTCGATGCCAGTGCTTTTTCGCGAACGAACAGGCCGACGGTCTGGCCGGCGGTCGCGGGGACGGTCGAAATGTGGGTGACGAAACGATCGGTGCTGACGAGGTCTTGCGAATCGGCGGCTGACTGCATGCGGCTGCTCTGCGGAATTTTTAACTGTGCTAGTCTAACGCGAAAAGCTGCAGTGATTTTATGCGGGGGAGCCGGTGAGTGGTTCGACGAAATTGGCGTTCGCATTGCGCGCGATAGGTGCGCTGATGGCGTGCGCGGTTTTTTCGACGTCCGTGCTGGCGCAGCAGTTTCCCGTCAAGCCGATACGCCTCGTGGTGCCGGTGCCGCCCGGCGGCGGCGCCGATTTAGTCGCGCGCAGTTATGCGATGCAGCTCACGAAAGCATTCGGCCACCAGGTCGTCGTCGACAATCGCGGCGGCGCCGCGGGCATTATCGCGATGGACGCGGTGGCGAAAGCACCTGCCGACGGTTACACGCTGGTGCAGACGAATATTTCGACGATATCGATTAACCCGTTCATGTACGAGAAGCTTCCTTATGACGCGCGGAGCGACTTCGCGCCGGTTTCGATCACGACCCTGAATCCGCTGCTCTTCGTCATTCATCCGGGTGTGCCGGCGCGCTCGGTCAGGGAACTGGTGGCGCTCGCGAAAGCGAAACCCGGACAACTCGCTTACGGCTCTCTCGGCAGCGGCAGCATTCAGCATCTGGCAGGCCATATCTTCAGCAAGGAGGCGGCCATCACGCTCGTGCATGTGCCCTATAAAGGCGCGGCGCCGGTGACGGTCGATTTGCTGGCAGCGCAATTGCAGATGGCATTCAGCGGTGTCGGCACGGTGGCGGCGCATGTGAAATCCGGTCGCGTTGTCGCGCTCGCGGTGACCAGCCAGCGCCGAATGGATTATTTCAGCGAGGTGCCGACGTTCCAGGAAACGGGCATGACGACGATGAACATATCGTTGTGGAACGGGATACTCGCGCCCGCGCGTACACCGGCGGCAGTCATACAGCGGCTGAATGCCGAGATTCGCAAAGCGTCGACGTCGCCTGAACTCACACAGGCGCTCGGCACGCAAGCCACGACTGCGGTCAGCAATGCGCCCGAAGAATTCGCCGCGTTCATTAAGGCCGAGCAGGCGCGTTTCGCGGGAATCGTCAAAGAATCAGGCATACGCGCCGATTGAATGCGATCGTATGAACGATAGCTCCCTTCCGCCCAAGGCAATCTCGACTCGCAGCAGCGTCATTGCCGCGTATGCCGCCGGCGCGCTGCAACGTAAATACCCGGCCACAGTTACGCGTGCCGCGATCACGGCACTCGTCGATTACATCGGCGTCGCCGTCGGGGCCGTCGATGAAGCGCCGGTCGGACCGGTGAGGCAGGTCGCGCAACAGTGGGGGGCGCAAGGCAGGGCGCGAATATTTCTGGGTCCGTTGACGACGCCGGCGCTCGCCGCGCTCGTCAACGCGACGATGGCGCATGCAATGGATTACGACGACGCTCACCAGATGGGCGCCGGACATATCAGTTGCCCATGCTGGTCGGCGGCATTTGCGGTCGGCAACGAAACGGGCGCGACTGAAGCAGAAATGATTGCGGCATTCATCGCGGGATTCGAAGTGATGGCGCGTCTGGGCGGCGGCGGGCCGGCCGGGGTCGGACGCAACCTGCATCGCCGCGGGCTGCATCCGACTGCGATCCTCGGCCGCATCGGCGCCGCCGTGGTCGCGAGCGTATTGATGCGGCTTGACGCGCGGCAGATTGAATTTGCGCTCGGCGTTGCGGCGACCACCGCGGGTGGACTGATTGGTTCGTTCGGCACGCACGCAAAGCCGTTTCACGGCGGCAAGGCGGCGATGGATGGCATCCTCGCAGCTCAGCTCGCGGCGAATGGATTTGAATCGTCGACCCGGCTTCTCGAATTGGAGAAGGGGCTGTTCGATTCGATCATTCAGGATCGCAAAGTCGAGGCGCCGCCGCTCGATTTCGACGCGCGCTGGGAGATTCTGCGCAACGGCTTCAAACCTTACGCGAGTTGCCGCGCAACGCATGCTTCGATTCAGGCTGCGCGCAAGCTCGCGGCGCAAATCACCGGCCGGCAAATTAAGCGTGTGCGTGCCAGAGTTCATCCGAACGCAATGGTCGCATCGGGTAAATTGCAGCCGCGCACGCCGCTTGAATGCAAGTTCAGCATTTCGTTCTGTATCGCGCTGGGCCTGCGCGGGTATCGCGTGGTGGCGACCGACTTCACGGAATCGACGTTTGACGATCGGACGTTGCATGAATTGCTGCCGCTGATCGAAATCGAAGTCGTGCCGGATCAGCCGCAATACGAAGCGCACCTCGATGTTCACCTTGCAGACGGCAGCGCCTTGCATGCCGACACCGAGATCGTGCTCGGCCACGCCGACAATCCCATGAGCGACGAAGATTTCCGCGGCAAATTTGAAGGGCTCGTTGCGCCGGTGCTCGGCATGGATTGCACGGCGCAGTTGTATGCGCTGGTAAACGATTTCGAGCGCACCGGCAATTTCGGGAAGGTCATGGCGCTGTTAGAGCGTGACCCGCGTAAAAAAGCCGGCGCATGAACCCGGCAACTCAACTCCGTCGAATCGTGTGCCTGTTGGTTGCATCGACGCCCGCTGCGTTGCATGCCGCCGAGCTGGCTTATCCGGCGAAACCAATCCGGATGGTTTCACCGTATGCGGCCGGCGGCGGCAGCGATACGCTCGCACGCATCCTCGCCCAAAAATTGTATGAAGCATGGGGGCAGCCGGTGATCGTCGAAAACCGGCCGGGCGGTGGCGGCGTGCTGGGCGCGGAGACGGTCGCGCGTGCAACGCCCGACGGCTACACCATGCTCGTCACGCCGAGCGCGGTGCTCACGATTAATCCGCATCTGTATCCGTCGCTGCGCTACGACACGTTCCGCGATTTCGTGCCGATTACGATCGCGACGAATTCTCCGTATTTCCTGGTCGTGCATCCGAAAGTTCCGGCGGCCAATGTCAAAGAGCTGATTGCGTATGCGAAAGCGAATCCCGGTAAACTGAATTACAGCTCTTCGGGCAGTGGTTCGTCGACGCATCTCGCCGGCGTGTTGTTCAACCAGATGGCCGGCGTCGATACGGTGCATATTCCTTACAAGGGCGCGGCGCCTGCCATCGTTGACCTGCTCGCCGGCAATATCCAAATGCGGTTTTCGAGCGTAGTGCCAGTTCTGCCGCATGTCAGGAGCGGCCGTTTGCGCGGCATCGCAATCAGCAGCAAGCGGCGCTATGGTCCATTGCCGGACGTGCCGACGATTGCCGAATCCGGATTGCCCGGTTATGCGGTCGAATCATTCTATGCAGTCGTTGCGCCGACTGGAACGTCGCGCGCTATTATCGAGAAACTGAATGCGGCGCTGGTTCGAAGCCTGAAAAGTCCGGAGGTTGCGACGCATATGGCAGCGGACGGCGCTGAAGTCATCGCATCATCAGCAGCCGAACTCGCAAAAACCTTGCGTGAAGACTACGAACGTTGGGCGAAGCCGGTGAAGGATTCCGGCGCGCGCGTCGATTGATTAAAATCTGAAAACGGGAATGACTATGCAAAAGCGAATAGTAATGGTGGGCACGGGCGCATTGGGCGGTTACATCGGCGGCAATCTCGCGCATCACGGCATGGACGTGACGTTCATCGACATGTGGCAGGAAAATCTCGATGCGATCCGCACGCGCGGGCTCGAACTCGATGGCGTCACCGCGGAAGAAAAATTTACGGTCAAAACCGACAAGACGATACACCTCGATAACCTGCAGGCGCTGGGTGAAGGCAAACCGGTCGATATTGCTTTTGTCTCGGTCAAATCGTACGACACGGACAGGGTCACGAAGGCAATCAAGCCTTATCTCGCGCCGGACGGGTATGTCGTCTCGCTGCAAAACTGCATTAACGAAGATACGATTGCCTCGATTGTCGGCGCCGATAAAACGCTGGGTGTCATTGCTTCGATTATCTCAGTCGAGTTGTACGAGGCCGGACGCATACGCCGCATGGCCGCCAAAGGGGGCGACAAGCATACGGTGTTTCGCATTGGCGAAGTCAATGGTGAAATCACGCCGCGCGTCAATGAACTGGTCTCGATGTTTTCAATGATCGACAGCACCAAGCCCACGACCAATCTCTTCGGCGAGCGCTGGTCGAAGCTGATTCAAAACAGCATGCGCAACGGCGTCGCGGCGGCGACCGGACTCACTAGCGGCGACTGCGACAAGAATGAATCGCCGCGGCGCTTCGCGATCAAGGTCGGCGGCGAAGGCGTGCGCGTTGCCGATGCGGTTGGCATCAAGCTCGTCGGCCTGGGCGGCATGCAGCCGGAACAGCTGGCGAAAGCGAGTCAGGGCGACGCGGCGGCGATGGCCGAGGTCGAAAAAATCATGATCGCGCGCACCGCGTCGAATCCGCGCGCCGGCATCCAGCGCCCGTCGATGGCGCAGGATATGAAAAAAGGCCGCCGCACCGAGATTGAGTCGATGAATGGGTACATCGCGGCGAAAGGCAAACTACACGGCATAGCGACGCCGTATAACGAAAAGCTGGTCGATATTGTGTTGCGCGTGCAGCGCGGTGAGCTCAAGACATCGCCGACTATTCTTGATATGCCGGCCGGTAGGTAAACCGTCCAAACGAGCGATATGGCACGAAAATATATTTTTGCTCGCTGCAAAGGGCTTGTCGCTATCAGCCGACAGGGGTAAGACGCATCGTTTTGCCGAAGCGCTGCTCGAACGTTAAGCGCTAATGCTTCGTGTTCACAAGGCAAGCCGTCATCAGGCTTGCCGAGAGCGCATGTCAGCCCGCCGCGAAGTTCGGCGTAGGTTTCTTCTTACACTTTTTCAGTGTCTCCGTTTCACGACGCTGCACGCGACACCGCCGTCTTTCCGCACCAATTCGGCTTTATTTACTTCCCGCAAAGTGCCGGCCAGGCGGTTTGCCGCCCCGCGTCACCCTAATTGTCGTCGCCGGAAGACAGTAGAAGCGTCTCAAAACGATCATATAAAGTGACGCCGTGCGAGAGCACGCGGTTGCAGCAAAAGGGAGATATCCGTCAGCACTCGACATGCGGGCAATCAGACGCAAGCGATGCTGCTCACCGCAAGGTGATGCAGGTGCGGATTTGTATAACGAGACTGCGAAATGGAGTCGTCATGAATAACAACGAAAATCGTAACGTTGTCCCCAGGACCAATTACGCCGGCATGGAGGACAACGCAATATCTCGTGTCGTTGTTGCCGACAACAACGTTGAGTTTGCCGGCGTAGTCAAGCAGCATCTCGAACGCGATCACTTCTCAATTACGCTGGTACACGACGCGCACGAAGCCGTGCGGCAGGCGCTCAGCGGAAACCACGACGTCGTCGTGCTTGAGACAGCGATGCCGGGAATGAACGGCGTCGATGCGCTGCGCGAGATCAGAAACGCAAGTCAGGTGCCGGTGTTGATGATGACATCGAGCGATGATGACGTGAACCGTATTTTCGGTCTCGGCCTGTGGGCCGACGATTACGTGCCGAAACCCCGCAGCGCGCGCGAGTTGGCAACGCGGCTGTGCCGCATTCTGCGCCGCATGCAGATCCAGGCCGACGTCGGCCCGCTCAAGGTGGGGCCGATCGTGCTGTGGCCCCGCAAGCGCAAGGCGGAATGCGAAGGGCGGACACTTGCACTCACGAGCGCAGAATTCAACATCCTGCATATCCTGACTGCGGGGGCCGGTCGCGTGGTCACCAAGAAGGAGCTGTCCGAAAAGGCGCTGGCGAAACCGCTTGCGCGGTACGACCGCAGCATCGATGTTCACTTGAGCAAGATACGCCAGAAACTCGGGGCGTTCGCCAGCCTCATTCACACCGTGCGCGGCCACGGTTACCAACTCGCGAGGGATTAGAACGCGAGAACGCGGGCGCTGCCGCGTCGGTGCCTGACACATCTTTACGCAACTTTACGTAAATTAACGGCAGTTAACCTGCCGGCAGGCAAACTTCATCTCCCATGAATTTGCCGGCGCAGCTTAATCGACATTCCGGGCGAGCTTCGATCGCGCACGCAGGATTGCCGGTGGGCACCGCCGCTGCAGCGGGTTTTACGCTGCTCGAACTGCTCGTGGTCATGGTGATCATCGGGTTGCTCGCGGGTTACGTCGGTCCCAAATATTTCGGCCAGATCGGCAAGTCGGAGATCAAGGTTGCGCGCGCGCAACTCGATGCGCTCGACAAAGCGCTCGATCAATACCGCCTTGACACCGGCCACTACCCGGTAGGGGAAGTGGGCCTTGCGGCATTAATGGAAAAGCCGCCGAACGAAGCGAACTGGGGCGGGCCATATCTCAAGAAAAACGTGCCCCTCGATCCGTGGGGCCGTCCTTATATCTACAAATTGCCCGGCGAACACGGCGACTACGACCTCGTTTCCTATGGCAAGGATGGACAGCCCGGCGGCAACGGGGAAGCCGCGGACATCGTGAACTGGTGATGCAATGCGTTTCGATGTAAAAGCAATCACCGCACAGCAGGGCGTGACGGCATTCGCACTCGAGGCGGCGGATGATGCGGCTGCCCGGCGCGAGGTCAAGGCGCGCGGCTTTGTACTGCTGAACGTCGCGCCGGCGCGTTCGCCGCTGTGGCACCGCGAACGCTTCCCGCTGCTGCTTTTCAGCCAGGAGTTGACGGCGCTGCTTGATGCAGGACTCGGGCTTCTCGAAGCGCTGCAGGCGCTCGCCGAGCGTCACCAGCAGGGCGCTGCTCGCGATACGTTGAGACAGGTGCTCGATCATCTGCAGGAAGGTCATGCGCTGTCGGTCGCGCTTGAGCGTTGTCCGCAGGCGTTTCCGCCGCTATACGTGGCGACGGTGCGCGCAAGCGAGCGCACGGGCGATCTCTCGCGGGCGCTGGCGCGCTTCGTTGCCTATCAGGCGCAAATGGAAGCGCTGCGCGCGAAGCTCGTCACCTCTTCAATCTATCCGCTGCTGCTGCTTTTCGTCGGCGGCGCGGTCACGCTTTTCCTGCTTGCGTTCGTGGTGCCGAAATTCGCGGCAATCTATGCCGATCTTGGCCGCGAGCAGCCGTTGACTTCGCGGCTTCTGATGGAGTTCGGATCCTTGCTCAACGCGCACGGCACCATGCTGGCGTTGGCAGCACTGGCCGCGCTGGCAGTCGGCGTTCATGCCTTGTTCAATCCGCAACTGCGCGAACGGTTGTTGCGCCGGCTCGCCAACGTCCCGGGTATCGGCGAGCGGCTTCGCATCGTTCAGCTGACGCGGCTTTATCGCACCGCCGGCATGCTGCTGCGCGGCGGGATCCCGGCAGTGCAGGCGCTCGGCATGGTCGGCGAACTGTTGCCGGCGGCGCTGCGCGGCGAACTCGCCGGGGCGTTGCGCGAGATACGCGAAGGCAAACCGTTGTCCGGTGCGCTCGAGTCGCATGCGCTGACGACCCCCGTCGCGATCCGCATGTTGCGCGTGGGTGAGCGCACGGGCGATATGGGGACCATGATGGAACGCATCGCCGCCTTTCATGACGATGAGGTAACTCACTGGGTCGATCGCAGCACGCGGTTGTTCGAACCTTTGCTGATGGTCGTCATCGGGCTTGTGATCGGGGTGATCGTCATGGCGCTGTACATGCCGATCTTCGAACTTGCGGGCAGCCTGCAATGAACGCAACGACCAAGCTCGAACTGAAGAAACTCGCGGGTATCGAGCCTGCGGCAGTCGACGCGGCGCGGCGCGTCGCCGCCGCCAGCGGCAGCGGAGTCATTGCAGTGCTCGAAGAGCAAAGCGGTCTCGGGCCGGCGGCATTTACCTCGGCGCTCGCGCATACGCTTCATCTTGCCGTCATTTCGATGGTCGAGCTGCGTGAGCTTGAACCTGCGTTCGATTTGTTGCCCTATACCGAGGCGCTGCAGCATCGCTGCGCATTGTTGCGTTCGGCGGACTCGACTTTAATCATGGCATTTGCCGATCCGTTCGACGATACGCTGCGGCCGTGGGCCGAAGAGCGCATACGCGATACGCCGCGCTGGGTGCTCGCCAATCCCGCCGACATCGCGGCCTTGCTCGCGGTGCACGAAGAAACCATGCGTGCCATGGATGGCATGCTGCCGGCTGCCGGGCAAGTAGCTGCGGCCGACCTGGCCGCGAGCGATCTCTCGCTGCAAAGCATCAGCGCCGACACGAGTTCCGTGGTGAAACTCGTGAATTCGACGATTTACGATGCGCTGAAGACCGGCGCCAGCGACATTCATCTCGAAACCGGCGGTGACACGCTCGGCATCAAGTACCGCATAGACGGCGTGCTGCTGGCCATCGGCACGGTGGCGGGCCGCGAAACGGCAGAGCAGGTGATTTCACGCATCAAGGTCATGGCGGAACTGGACATTGCCGAACGGCGCATTCCGCAGGATGGACGTTTCAGGATATCGCAGCGCGGGCGCGCAATTGATTTTCGCGTGTCGATCATGCCGAGCATCCACGGGGAAGACGCCGTACTGCGCATACTCGATAAGCAGGCTCTGACCGATCAGGTGCGCGGTCTGCGGCTCGATTTTCTCGGCTTCAACCCTGAGGTCATGCGCAAAATGCGCCGGCTCAGCGCCGAGCCGTACGGCATGTTTCTCGTGACCGGGCCGACGGGCAGCGGTAAAACGACAACGCTATATGCCGCGGTGTCCGAAATCAATCACGGCCGCGACAAAATCATCACCATTGAAGACCCGGTCGAATACCAGCTGCCGGGCGTGCTGCAGATTCCGGTCAATGAGAAAAAAGGCCTTACGTTCGCGCGCGGACTGCGCTCTATCCTGCGTCACGACCCCGACAAGATCATGGTCGGCGAGATCCGTGATCCCGAAACCGCGCAGATCGCGGTGCAGGCGGCGCTGACCGGCCATCTCGTCTTCACGACCGTGCATGCGAACAACGTGTTCGATGTGCTGGGCCGCTTTACGCACATGGGCATAGACGCGTACAGCCTCGTCGCCGCCCTGAACGGCATCCTCGCGCAGCGGCTCATCCGGCTCAACTGCCCGCAATGCAGCGAACATCGCGCACCTACCGAAGCGCAACTAAGCGAAGCGGGGTTGGCACCGGAGCGCGTCCACGATTTTGACTTCCGCGCCGGGCGCGGCTGCGGGCATTGCCGCGGCAGCGGTTACAAAGGCCGCCGCGCGATTGCGGAGCTCCTGCTGTTCACCGACGAAATGCGCGAACGCATCGCCGCGCGCGCGCCGCTGCGCGAACTGAAGGAACTGGCGCTCGCGGGCGGCACCTGCTTCTTGCGCGAAGCGGCCGTGCAGTTGGTGCGCGAAGGCACTACCACACTCGAGGAGATCAATCGTGTCACCGTGGTGGCGTGAAGAAATAACCGCGCAGCTTGCGCCGGCTGCCGTCACCTTAACGCGCCGCTCGCGCGGATTCCGGCGGCGAGAACTCGCATGCGAGACCTTGACGGTGGTGAGTGGCGCCGCCGCTGCATCCGTAGCGCATAACGCCGTGGCCACAATGAGCGCATATCTCGAGTCGAACGGATGGCGAAATGCTGCGCTGCGCGTCACGCTGCACGGGGCGCTCGTGCGTTACCTCGTGTTGCCGTGGATTGAAAAACTGAGCGATCGCGATGTGCTTGTCTACGCACAACAGTCATTCGTGGACCGGTATGGCGAGACCGCGCGCGACTGGGCGGTTTGCGTCAACGCTGCGGCGCAGGGCAGGCCGCACATTGCCGCCGCGACGGAGCTTGAATTGATCGAGACATTGCGAAGCGGAGTGCGCAACCTGGGTCTGAGCTTAAGTTCAGTGCAGCCGGCGCTGTGCTCGGCAGTGGACGACCTTGCACGCGTGGACCGCGAATTCAGTGGCTGGCTGGCACTCATCGACTCAGGACACTCGTGCATCGCACGTCTGGAAAAAGGCGAGTGCTCGTCGGTGCGCGCGGCGCGTTTTGCGCAATCCCCGGAGCAGCATCTGCTGACGCAACTCGAACAGGACGCTCTGTGTGCCGGCATCGATCCCGCGGCGGGCCGACTTTATGTGCACGCCGCATCGCCGATCGATCATGCATCGCTGGAAGCGCATGGCTGGCTTGCATCACCGTTGCCGGCGTGGACCCTCAGATGAAACTCGAGCTGGATTTTGTGCGGCCGCGGCGGCGATACACGCTGACGGGAGCGCTGCTCTTGGTTGCCGGCATCGCGGCGGCTGCCTTCGGCACTCAGCAATACGTTGCGGCCTCGCGGGAAATCGCCGCGCTCGAGCGCGAGCTCGCGTCGCTGACGCCGGCAACGCGTGCTCGCGCGAACGGCACGGCTGACGTCGATCGCCTGCGCGCGCGTATCGTGCTGGCGAACCAGGTCGTGCGTAAAAAAACGGTGCCGTGGGACGGCCTGTTTCGCGATATTGAAAGCGCATCCAGCGTGAAGATCGGTTTGCTCGCCGTGGAGCCGGATGCCGCAGCGGGTCTCGTGCGCATCAGCGGCGAAGCGCGCGATGCCGCCGCGCTCACCGATTACATCGAACGGCTCGAAGCGCAGTCGTCGCTGAAAAACGTGCATCTCGCCGGCCACGAAGTAAAGATGAACCAGGGACGCCCGGTCGTGCGCTTCAACCTGAATGCAACATGGGCGGGTGCGCAGTCGTGAGCCGGTATCTGCGATTCCTGAATCGTGCGGGAACGGACCTCGATGTGTTGAGTGCGGCCGGCGTGGGTCTCGGTGTATTTGCGCTCGCTTTTTTTGTTTCGGCAGTGGCGCCCGCCAAAGAGGAGATCGGCCGCCTGCGCGCTGAGCTCACGCGCGTTCGCAGCGCGGCTGTCTCGACGCCGCACGATGGAGAAGCGGCCGCGCGCAGCAGCAGTCAGCTCGCCACATTTACGCGTAATTTCCCGACCCTGAGCGAGGCGCCCGCCTGGATTTTGCGTATGCATCAGATCGCCAGGCACAACGACCTCACACTGGCAACCGGCGAATACCGGTTGACCGCCGCCCGCGATGGCGGGCTCGCGCGGTACCAGATCACGCTGCCGCTGCACGGCGGATACGCGCAAGTGCGCGCGTTTCTCGAGCAGGTGTTGACCGAGATTCCCGCCGCGGCGCTGGACGAAGTCGCAATCAAGCGCGACAGCGTCGATGCGCGCGCGACCGAAACGCGGGTGCGGCTCACTTTGTATCTCGCCGGCGGCCAATGATCCTGATGCGAATGAATAGACGCTGGTTGCTCGGCGTCACGCTAGTTGCGGGCGTAATCGGCGGGTTGTGGCGATACGGTGGCGAACCGGCGACCGCGGCGTTGGCGCACCCCGCGCGGCCATCGGCCGCTGCGCAAGCGGGCGCATCGAGCGAGTCGTTGCCGGAAATCGACCTTAGCAGGCTCGATGTTCAGAAGTCCGACGCGCCGATTACTGATGCGTTCGAACCGCGGTCCTGGGTTCCGCCTGCGCCCAGAATAAAAATGACGCCCGCGCCGCCGCAAGCACCGCCGCTGCCATTTATCTACGTCGGCAAGATGATGGAGGACGGCCGCATCGTGGTTTTTCTAAGCTCGCAAGACCGCAACTATGCGGTTCGCAGCGGCGACAGGCTCGATGGCAATTATCAGGTCGACGACATCAAGCCCACGATGATGTTGCTGACTTATCTCCCGCTTAACCTGCAGCAATCTCTCGCAATCGGAAGTGCCAATTGAAATCCGCAATACCAGTACTGATGCTTGCGCTTATCCTGCTCGCAGGTTGCCTCTCCCGTAATTTCAGCGACGGCAAGCGTCTGCTCGACGAGGGCAAGCAGGAGGAGGGTATTGCGCGCCTCGAACAGGCGGTCAAGGACGACCCGAAGAACATGGAGTATCGAACGACGCTGGTGCGCCAGCGCGAGTTGCTCCTGGCACGCCACCTCGCCGAGGGCGATGCGCTGCGCGCGCAGGGGGACGGCGCTGGTGCCGAGCGCGCGTATAACAAGGCGCTCGCGCTCGACGCTGAAAATCCGCGCGTCAAGGCCGGCGTGCGGGGCTTGCAGGCCGACGTGCGGCTCAGGCAATCGCTGGCGCAAGCCGCCCAGGCGCTCGACAAAGGTGACGCGCGCGCGGCCGAGACGTTATTGCGCTCGGTGCTCGCCGAAAATCCGAACCTGCCTCAGGCCAAAGCGCTCGAGCGCCGCATCATCGACCGCGCCCGGACTGCCGGTGCGGGAGAGCCTGTGTTAAAGCCGGCTACGACCAAACCGATCACGCTCGAATTTCGCGACGCGCCGATAAAAACCGTGTTCGAGATGATCTCGCGCACCGCAGGCATCAACTTCGTGTTCGACAAGGACGTGCGTCCCGATATTCGCGTTACGATCTTCGTGCGTGACTCGAATATCGAGGATGCAGTCAAGCTGCTGCTCGTCACCAACCAGCTTGAGCGCAAGGTGCTCAACGAAAATTCGGTACTCATCTACCCGAATTCGCCAGCCAAGATAAAGGAATACCAGGCGCTGGTCGTGCGCAGTTTCTATCTCGGCAACGCGGACGCGAAGCAGACGCAGATTATGATCAAGACGCTGATCCGCAGCAGCACTGTGTTCATCGACGAAAAACTGAATCTGCTGATCATGCGCGACACGCCGGAAGCCGTGCGCATGGCGGAGAAGTTGATTGCCGCACAGGACCTCGCCGAACCCGAAGTCATGCTCGAGCTCGAAGTGATGGAAGTGAAGCGCAGCAAATTGCAGGAGCTCGGCATCCAGTATCCGAACCAGTTCACGGTGTTGAATATCGTGCCGTCGCCGCAGACCGTCACCACGACCGGCGGCGTCGTCGTGCAGTCGACCGATGCGACCACGACCACGAGCCAGCTCACGCTCAACACGTTGCGCGGCGGTCCTGCCGCGGGCCAGGTGGGCATCTCGCCTAATCCGGCGCTCAACCTGAAAAGCGAATCGAGCGATGTGAACCTGCTCGCCAATCCGCGTATCCGCGTCAAGAACCGCGAGAAGGCGAAGATCCACATCGGCGACAAGGTGCCGGTCATCACGACGACTTCGACGGCGAACGTGGGCGTTTCGCAATCGGTCAGCTATCTGGACATCGGGTTGAAGCTCGACGTTGAACCGAACGTGCAGCTCGATGATGAAGTGTCGATCCGGGTCGGGCTGGAAGTGAGCAACATCGTGCGCGAAATTACCAATCGCCAGGGCGTGCTGACTTATCAGGTCGGCACGCGCAATGCCGCGACGGCATTGCGTCTGAAGAACGGCGAAACGCAAGTGCTGGCCGGACTTATCAACGACGAAGATCGCTATAACGCGAGCAAGATTCCGGGCTTGGGCGATATTCCGCTGATCGGCAAACTGTTTTCGACCAATCGCACGGACAAAACCAAAACGGAGATCGTGCTGCTGATAACGCCGCGCATCGTGCGCAATCTGGCACGGCCGGAATTTTACGCGGCCGAATTCAGCGGCGGCACCGATATGGCCGCGGGCACGCCGCCGCTGCAGATCGGCGCGACTGCGCCGGGCGCATTGGCGATGTCTTCCGGCTCGCCCGCCGCGGGCCAAGGCGCCGCGGCGGCACCGCTCGCGCCAGCCGCCGCGGGAATGATTGCGCCGCCACCGGCGCAAAATTCGCCGCCTGGGGCGACCCTCAGTATTGCGGCGGATGCGACGGCGAAACTCGATCAGGACGTAGGCGTCGCCATCGTCGCGTCTCCGCAATTACGCGCCGGTCAATTCGATCTCGTCTACGACCCCGCCGTGCTCGACGGCGGTCCCGGTGGCACGCCGGGACGCATGACGCTCAAGTTCACCGCAACCGAGAACAACGCGATGGGAACTGTGATCAAGGTGCGCTTCAAACCGCTCGTCACGGTACCGGGCGACACGCAATTCCGGATCGAGAACGTCACGGCGCAGGATGGGACCGGCTCAGCCTTGCTCGTCGCAGCGCCGCCGCCGCAGTCGGTGAAACTGCTGCCATGACCTGCGGTGTTAACGCGCGCAAGCGCGCCGGAGGATTCACCTTGATTGAACTGGTGATCACGGTGACGATTGTCGGGATCCTCGCCAGCGCGGCCGTACCGATGGCCGAGTTGTCCGTAAAACGCACGCGGGAGCAGCAGCTGCAGGAAGCGCTGCGGCAAATCCGTACTGCCATCGACGAATACAAGCGCGCCGCGGACGAAGGCCGCATCGCCCGCAACGACGATGACAGCCGTTATCCCGGCGGGCTCGCATCGCTCGTCAACGGGGTCGTCGATCTCAAAGCGCCGGACAACCGGAAGATCTACTTCCTGCGCCGCCTGCCACGCGACCCGTTCGCAATCGACGCGGAAAAAACGGCTGCAGAGACGTGGGGCAAGCGCAGCTATGCAAGCCCGCCCGACGCCCCGCGCGAAGGCCGCGACGTTTACGACGTGTACTCGCTCGCGCCGGGCACCGGCATTAACGGCATCCGCTATCGCGATTGGTGAGCACATGAAAAGCCGCGCCGGTTTTACCCTGATCGAACTCATCGTGGTGTTGACCATCGTTTCGCTGCTGCTGTCCATCGCCGCGCCGCATTATTTTCAGAGCGTGCAACGGTCGAAAGAATCCGCCCTGAAGCAAAATCTCGCGACCCTGCGCGATGCGATCGACAAGTTTTACGGCGACCAGGGCAAGTATCCGGAAGCGCTCGCCGACCTGACAGCCAAACGTTACCTGCGCACGCTGCCGTCCGATCCGCTGACGCAAAGCGTGGAGACCTGGGTCACGCTCGCGCCACCGGCAGACGCAAGCTTGCCGGGAAAAGTTTATGACGTCAGAAGCGGCGCCGAAGGCAAGGCGGCTGACGGCACGGCGTATTCGGAGTGGTGAGGTGGTAATGGGAGGCAATGTTAAGGGGTTCACTTATCTTGGTTTGCTGTTCGCGCTGGCGCTGGCAGGGGTCGGTCTCGCCCTGGCCGGCGTCGTGTGGCACACGGCGGGCAAGCGTGCCAAGGAGCAACAGTTGTTGTTTGCCGGCGCGGCGATCCAGGATGCGATTCTTCATTACTACCGCAACGGTCCGAACCGCATGCGCGAGTTTCCGCGCTCGCTGCAGGACCTTGTCGAAGATCAACGTTACGTTACCGTAGAGCGGCATCTGCGAAAAATATATGTCGATCCAATGACCGGAAAGCGCGAATGGGGCCTGATCACGAGCGGGGAGGGCCGCATCGTCGGCGTCTTCAGCCAGTCACGCGAGGCGCCGCTCAAACGCGATAATTTTCGGGACGCTTTTGCTCCGTTCGCGCAGGCGCGACATTATTCCGATTGGCGGTTCGTCGCCGTGGATGCGCCGACGATGCAATCGGTCAACACCAACCGGCCGGCGCTCGATGGCGACGATTTGCAGCTGCAAAAACGCGACTTCATGCCGGACGCCGGCCAATGATCTTGCCAGGCAAGCAGCCGGTGGGACAGACCCATGTATAAACCCGCGTAATCGTGGCTTGCGGATTGCGCTCAATACTTGCGGCGATCGCCGGTGTGGTTGCGCTTGGGGTCGTCTCATTGCATAAGCGCGCCTACCCCGGCGGCCGGGTGGCAAAACGGATGACTTATCTCGCGTCGCTGCTGCGACTGCGCCGCATCCGCGGGGCATTGATTTCTCACATCGGCACCGATTCGCCCGCGGAGAAAGCGGGGCTCGAAATCGGCGATGTCATCATTCGGTTTGCCGGCAAAAAAATAAAAAACAGCGCCGAGCTTAAAAAATATGTCGACGCGAGCTGCGGCAATGACGCAAACGTCGAAGTCGTGCGCAATGGCCGCAAAAAATCGTTCGTAGTGACTATCGAAAAACCGCCGTCCGGCGGGACGCCGACCGGGCAGTCAAAACCAGGCGATTAATGTCTTCCGAATGTGGCGAAAGCGGCCAGGCCGGCCGCGTCAGGCGCTTTTCAGTTCCCGATCAGGAAGTGGAGTAACAACTGCCGATGCGTGCGAGGGAGCGATTGCATACGTTCAAGCGCGCAGTCATGTGCTGGCCGACCCGGTTGCGTTCGGCAGCGGGCGTATTTCTTTCCCTGAAATCGATCAGTTCGTGGCGCTCGGTCATTAGATGGCGGCCGCCGGCTTCGAGAATCAGTTCCGACGCGAGCGGTCGTCGGCTGATTTCCGGCGCAACCCAAAAGCGACTTTGCCAGTGCTCACCGCTCGAGGTGATTCCCTGGCCCTCGATCTTAAAGGCGTCGAATGTGCCGGCCGGCACGCTGATCGTTTCCTTGGCTTTGATGCTGAAGTTCAGTGCGACGATGTCGCTGGACAGGGGATTGAAGTGGCTCTTGCGCTCGAATCGCGTCGTCCATTTCTTGCCAATTGCATATTCGGCCGGCAAAAACTGAACGGGTGACGCGAAAACGGCGAGATCGGATTTGACATCGTTGCCGAGAAAATCGATGACCTTGCTGCCATCGTTGAAGACAACGTTCGAATTCGTGATGGCGGTGACGGTCTCGGTGAAGTGTCTGCCTGGTGCCCGCGAAAATACGTCTATTGCCCGGTAACTGTAGCTATCGCCGACGGCGTAACGCGCGTCTGCCAGGAATGTGCCTTTGCTAAACGGGTTTGGCGCGATCGCCGCCGCCGCAGGCGCCGTCCATGCGGCCCGGATGAATGACTGGCGATTGTTTACGAACAGCGATTCGAGCCGGAATTGCGCGAGCTCGGAGAACATTCCGCTCGGATAGCGGCGCAGGTAATACGCGAGCGACGCCGGATTTTTTGAGAATTCGACTTTCTGCCAAACCGCAAGCTCAGCTTCGAACTGTCGTTCCGACTCTTCGCGTGTGAGGCCGGCCGATTGTTCGGGGGCGCGAAAAGTGAAGTCATGCTCGAGTGCGGCGCTTTGCCAGGGCACTTGCCGTCCTTCAGACTGGAGGCGAACCGCGAGCCGGACGCGTTTGAACACGTCCTCGACGGAGGCCGCAGGCAATGCCAGTTCGCGCAACAGTGCCCTGACATAGAGGCCGTTTCTGCCAATCGAATCAGGTGCCGTTTTGCCGGGTGTCGCCGCATACGCCAGCAGCGTGCCGGGCGGTGCATCGTACTGCGAAAGGCCCTGGCCCGTGAGTTCGCTATCGAGCGAATTTTCGCGGCATGCATCAAGAATGACTATGTTTGTCTGGTTGCGCGCCGCGCCCAGAGCCTGCAGCAGCGAATTCAATTCGACCGCCTTATCGTGCAGGTCTGCAGGGCGGCGGATGGCGGCGTCAACCGGTACGAGGTAGTTACGCGAAGCTAGCTGGGCGCCATGACCGGCAAAATAGAAAACGCCAACACCTTTGTTCGCGGCGAGCTCGCTGCTGAATTGGCGGATCGCCTCGATCAACTGCATGCGTCCGGCATCGAGTTGCACACTCACTGAGAAGCCGAGCTTCTGCAGTTCGCTGCCGATCGCGCGTGCATCGTTGACTGGATTGCCGAGCGGCGCCGGCAAGTAAGCGGAATTGCCTATCACCAGGGCGGTGCCGGGCACATTGCCAAAGACCGTCTGGGAATTCGCCCGTGCGCGCGGCAGCCACAGCGGCACTGCGGCAACCGAAGCGAGCGCACTCATGCGTGCAAGCCATTGGCGTCGCGCCGGCAGCGTTGTGGAATTATTTGATTTTGCAGCTCGTACGCTCATACAGATTTTTCTCCTTGCCGAGTCCTGAGTAATCTTCGAAGTCAATCGCGCGCGTACGCGCGTTGCGTCGCAAGCCATCCATCTGTCATCGATGATTGCATGAGCACGGCAGGCGCACGCTGCTCTTTACATAGATTTACATCGCAGGATATTTACGGCTGCGTATCACGCCGGTATTGTGCACCGCATGAATATTCCAAGCACATCAAAATACGCAACGCGCGCAGAAAAATTATTTGAGCACATCACATGGCTATGACCGAAAGCCCTGACGGAACCCGCAGCACCACGATCGTCGATTCGTCGCTTTCGACATGGACGATCGACTGGACGCGCTTGCTCATGAATGGCGTCGACACGATCGGGCGCGGCAGCATTTTTCTTTATCTCAATCGAACCGTTTACGCGCTTGGCACTGACGGTAACTGGTGGGCGTTTGTTGCGATGGGCAACTGGCGGTATGTCGGCTCAGACCCGGGTCAGGCAGGAACTTCGAATGAAAGCGCAGAAGGCACGCGGGGCGGTACGATTGTCGATTCGTCGGGCGCAACGTGGACAATCCAGTCGCGCGTAATGCTGCGCAACGGCGTCGACACCGGCGGTCGCGGGACGATTTACCTGTACCACAACCGCACCGTTTATGCGCTGGGCACGGACAACAACTGGTGGGCGTATGTGTCTATCGGCAGTTGGCAATTCGTCGGCGCCGATCCCGCGCCAGCCTCGACAGGCACTGAGAGCGCGGAAGGCACGCGCGGCGCGAGCGTCGTCGATTCGTCGCTCGTAACGTGGACGATACAATCGACCATGCTGATGCGCGCCGGTATCGACACCACAGGCCGCGGCACTACTTATCTGTACCATAACCATACCGTTTACGCGCTGGGCACTGACAACAACTGGTGGCTGTATGACAACGCCAGCAGCAGCTGGAAATATGTCGGCTCGGATCCGACTCAGCAAGCGACGTCTGCGACGGAGAGCGCGGAAGGCACGCGCAGCATCACAGTCGTCGATGCCGCGCTCGTAACGTGGACCATAGAATCAACCGTGCTGATGCGCGCGGGGGCCAACAGCGGCGGGCGCGGCAGCATTTATCTGTACCACAATCACACGGTTTACGCGCTCGGCACCAACAACAGCTATTACTTATATGACAACGCCACCGCCAGCTGGAAATTCGTTGGCACGGATCCCACCGCCCAGGCGGCGTACCTGGGATCGCGGACAGCGGTCAACCTCGCGCCGCTTGGTTTCTGGGGCAATTGCGACCCGTTTATCAACCGGTTCAAGCGCGCCACGCGCTGGTGGCATTCGTTTGGCGTGACAAAAGATCAATACACCGATCAGCGCACGCAATGGCTGCGCGGCATCCCGCCTGGCGAAACGATGAGCAACCTCATCAGCGTGCGCGACATCAGTGGCGAATTGGACTTTACCGAGCAGCGCTCGGGCACGCATTACCTGCTGTGGCAAGGACCCCTCACAATGTCGGTGGCCGGAATCGGCGTCAGCGTCGGCCGCCTCGTCGCGCCGGGAAAGTATGCATTCGAAGTGCCGCCGACAATTAACGTCGACGGTGTGCCGACGCTCGCCAACCCCGAACTTTCGTTTACGCTCGTCAACCAGACACAGACGCCGCAGGACTTCGTTCCAACCGACGTCAATGGCGTGCAATACCCGGCGATCATTCACGCGGATGACGAAGGCGACTTTCTTGCCGGCAGACACTACCAGCGATCGTTTATCAATTCGCTGTCGAACGCCAAATACGTTCGCACGATGGATTGGAACATGTGCCCGATCGGCGGGGTCGCGCCGAACGGCGCGGTGACGGTGGACACCATCGAGCCGGCCAATTATTACGACGAAACCTGCCACACTTATATAAGTAGCGATGACAACCGGTATTTTTTCCCGCCCGAGGAACTCGGTTACCTGGCGCGTGAGGCCAACGTCAGCGTGTTCAATACGATTAATTCGAAATCGAGTGACGCAACCTTCGACTATTGGGGAAGCAGGTTCGCCGCCGCCGCCGGTGGTTGGAACGGCGAATTGCTTTCGGAGCTCGGCGACGAAAACTGGAACACCGCATGGCCGTGGATCATCGGCAACCGGTATCTGATCGACAGGATTTCGCCGTCGATCAGTGTGGTCGACCAACGCGGCAACCCGAGCGGGGCCGAAGTGGACCGGATGGGCTGTGCGACGGCCGCACGCTCGCTCACCCTGTGGAACATCATGGAGCGTTACATTCCGCGCGGCCGTCACAAGCGCGTGTTGGGCGGACAATTCGCCGCTGGCATCGACCGCAGCGGCATGGGCGGGATGTTTGCGTACATCGATCCGGCCACCGGACAGCGGGCCCACGAGCTTGCCGATTACTATGCCGTCGCGCCGTATTGGACCGCCGACCGCGAGGATGGTCTCAACCTCAATACGATCCTGCAACAAAGGTTGTGGCAGGCGGGCGACCAGTTCTGGATCGACCGCTGCAAAAGCAACATCGACAAGATGCAAGTGTGGCTCGGGTATAACAAACAGTTCCTCGCCACGTATGCGCCGAATCTCAAACTCACATGTTACGAAGGCGGCGGCTGGCTGTGGGGTGAAAACCTGCCGGGCCAGGGCAATTCCCTTTATCCGGCCGCGAAGGAGTTCGACAACTATTGCCGCCAGTTCATGGACGGGGAACCCGGAAGAATTGTCACGCAGTACTATTGGGACACATTTATCAACGGCAACTTTTTACTGCTGAATCAGTATTTTCATATCGGCTACGGGTTGGGTTTTCAGATGGGGCTGCAAAACTCGCAGCAGCGGCGGGATACGCCGCGCCAGAGCTTGTTCCGGACATTAGGCGGCTAGATTTTTCCGCCAGCCGCGCGAGCAGGGGCCGATGACGTCATTTCGCGCGGCGTCTTTATCGAGGTACTTCAGGGCCCACGGTCAAGCGTCGCATCTCACGCCGGTAGCCGTGATAGTCGTTGATCGCGTTGTGCAGCGTGCAGCGGTTGTCCCACACCGTTAACTGTCCCGGTTCCCAGTTGACGCGGCAGGTGAACTGCGGCTCGATGCAGTGATCGTTGAGCATTTCGATGATGGGCCGGCTTTCGTGCTCGGTCATGCCATCGAATCGCAGCGTGTGCAGTGAACTCAAATAAAGCGCTTTGCTGCCGGTGTCGGGATGCGTGCGCACGACCGGATGACGCGCTTCGTACTGATTGGCTTCGTCGGCTTTCTGCACGGCCATGTGCGTGATGCGCGCGTGGTGCGCGGTGCGGTCGCCGCCTTTTTTGTGCTTGAGTCCGCCGCTGAACACGCCGATCACGCCTTTCAACATGGTCTTCATGCCATCGGACAATGCGTCGTACGCCGCACGCGTGTTGGCATACAAGGTGTCTCCGCCCTTGGGCGGTGTCTCGACGGCGTAGAGCAGCGTGGCGCGCGGCGGTTCTTTCAGATACGAAGTGTCGGTGTGCCAGTCGGCGCCGAAGTTAACGCGGTCTTCCGCTTCCTTGACCATGCGCGTCATTTCCGGAAAGCCGTCCATGCCCTTGGCAAACGGATAGAAGCACGGTTCGCCGAAAAAGCGGCCCACTTCATATTGATCGGCGGGCGACAGGCTCTGCCCGCGCACCGCGATGACGTGATACTCGAGGAATGCGCGCCGCAGTTCGGCCCACATCGCTTCGTTCTTGCGGTCCTTCAGATCGATGCCGTACACATACGCGCCGATTGCGCCGGACATCGGGCGCAATTCCATGGTTTTGTAGTCGGCTGCCGCTGGCGCGGTTTGCAATGCAGGCATGTGGTCCTCCGGCGGCGTTGACGTGTGCTGGTCATCATAAACGATGTGAATCGCGATGATAAGCGAGCGATTCGTTTGGCGATCGCCGATGGACTGGCATGCAAGGCGGCCGCGGATTACCATTTGCGTCCCGGCGACGAATGGAGCAATCAGTGCAGCATATCGGTGTGGTCGGCCTTGGCCTGATGGGCAGCGCGCTCGTGCGGCGGCTGCAGGCGGCGGGTTTCGCGGTCGCCGGCTACGACGTCGATGCCGACAAGCGTGAACGCCTTGAAGCGGCGGGCGGCACGCCGGTCGCTTCGTTAAGTGAGTTGCGCAGTCGATGTGCAACGATGCTGCTCGCGGTTTTCAATACCGATCAGATCGAGGAGGTTATCGAAGGGCCGGCTGGATTGCTGGAATCAGCGGCGGCGGCTCGTCCGACGTTTATCTGCACCAGCACCTGCGATCCTGCACGCATCGCCGCACTCGCGGCGCGCATCGCGCCCCGCGCCGACTATATTGAAATGCCGGTCTCGGGCACCAGCGGTCAGGTTGCGGCGGGCGATGGCGTCGGCCTTGTCGCGGGCGATCCGCAGGCAATCGATGCGGCGTCCCCCGTTCTTGATGCGGTGTGTCCGAAGCGCCAATATCTGGGTGCGGTCGGCAACGGCGGCAAGGCGAAGCTTGCCGTCAATCTGGTGCTCGGCCTGAACCGCGGGGCAATTGCGGAAGGGCTGGTTTTCGCCGGCAGGATGGGACTCGACCCGGTCGCGTTCCTCGATGTGCTGCGCAATTCCGCCGCGTACTCGCAGGTGATGGATATCAAAGGGCCGATGATGGCGCGCCGCGAATTTGAAAAGCCGGTAAGCCGGGTCGACCAGAGCTATAAGGATTTCTCATTGATGCTCGATTATTCGCGTACGCTCGGGCAGCAACTGCCATTCGCCGAAGTGTATGCGAAACTGCTTGCGGAATGCATCGAGCATGGCGAGGCGCAATGGGACAACGCGGCGATCCTGGCGGCAATCGCACGTCATAAGATTTAGCAGGACACATGCGCTCAACAGGCGCAGAGGAGGGGGAATGAACATGCAGACGACCGCGAACCGGCGGCTGATGCAATTTGCCGCGGTTTCGGCGCTCGCTCTATGCGGCGTCTCTGCATGGGCGCAAACGTATCCCGTAAGGCCGGTGCGCATCGTCGTGCCATTTCCCGCCGGCGGCGGCGCCGATTTCATGGCGCGGGCGATGGGCCAGAAACTGGGCGAGGCGCTCGGCCAGACGTTTGTGATCGACAATCGCGCGGGAGCGGCGGGCGTCATCGGCACCGACCTGGTCGCGAAGGCGGCAGCCGACGGCTATACGCTGTTGCTCGGCACGACCGGGACTCACGCGACCAATCCCGCGGTGCTGCCGAATCTTCCGTACGATTCATTGAAAGACTTCGCGGCCATTTCGATCTTTTCCAATTCGCCGTTCGTATTGTGCGTGCATCCGTCGTTACCGGTTCGAAACGTACGCGAGCTCATCTCGTTCGCCAAAAAGCATCCCAACGAACTGACCTATGGCTCGTCCGGTATCGGCAGTTCGACGCATCTCGGCTTCGAATTGTTTGCGTTGTCCGCCGCGATCAGGATTCGTCATATTCCGTACAAAGGCCTGCCGCTCGCGATGATCGATCTCATTGCCGGCAATACGTCGCTCGTGTTCGATGCGATTCCGAGCGCGATGCCGCATATCAAATCGCGCCGCGTGCGCGCGCTCGCCGTCGGCAGCGCCCAGCGTTCGCCGTCACTGCCTGAGCTGCCGACGGTCGCGGAATCCGGCTTGCCCGGTTACGAAATGGGGTCGTGGTATGGATTGTTCGCGCCCGCGGCGACGCCGAAGGAAATCGTGCAGCGCCTGTCCGTGGAAACGGTGAAAGCAAGCATGGCCGCCGACGTGCGGACTCGCTTCGCCGGTGTTGGCACCGATGCGCTTGGATTGTCCGCGGAAGATTCCGGCGCCTTGCTGTTGCGCGAAATCGAGCGCTGGTCGAAGGTCGCGAGGCAGGCCCAGGTCAGGGCGGAGTGAACCCGGGTGCGTTTTTTTCAATCGCTGGCCGTGTTTTAAATTGAGGTAAGATATTTGCGCAGTCGGAACGCCACAATAATTGGAGGAGTTTGCAATGGCAATCAGCGGCTTTCAGCATGTCAACATACGCTGCGCGGAGAACGACCTGCCGGCGATCGCGAAGTTTTACGACGAGGTGCTCGGTTTGAAAGCAGGCCCGCGTCCCGCGTTTCCTTTCAACGGGCTGTGGCTATATGACGGCGAAGATCCGATCGTTCATGTGAGCGGCCGGTTTCCGACCGGTTCTATCGTCGCCGACAAGCACAGCGGCAGCGTCGATCACATTGCATTCAGGGCCACCGGCGCGGTTGAGTTTCGCAAGCGGCTCAAAAAAGTCGGCGTCTATTTCGAAGAGCAGAATATTCCCAAAGCCGGCTACCAGGTCTTCCTGCATGATCCGGTCGGCACCAAGCTCGAATTCAATTTCCCGGCGACCGAGACGCCGCCCGAATTGCCGTCGGGTACCCGCGCGGAAATGCAGCTCGGCAACGTCTAGGACCGGCTAGTCATGCCGCGCTGCCGCATTGCCATTGCACGCCAATCGGCCTAGACTGATTTTGCCCATCAAAGAGGAGCTTCGTCATGAAATCGAAAACCCATAGCAGCCGCCGGCTGAACTATCTTTCACTTGCGCTGACGTTGGCTGCGGCGCCTGCGGTCGCGGACACGGCGCGCATTTACGTGACTAACAGCGCGGGTGACAGCGTGCATGTCATCGATCCGGTCACCAATAAGGTGGTGCAGGAAATCAAAGGCATCGAAGCGTCGCATGGCGTTGCGTTCTCGCCCGACGGCAAGCTCGTTTACATCAGCAACGAGTCGGAGAGCACACTCGATATCGTCGACCAGAAATCGGGCAAGATTCTGAAACACGTGCCGTTGAGCGGCCGCCCGAACAATCTGGCGGTAACGCCGGACGGCAAGCGGATCGTGGTGGCCATCACCGAGCCCGGCACACTCGACATCATCGATGCGCGCGCCCAGAAGTTAAGCAAGACGATTCCGATGACGGGCCGCCTGCACAATACCTATGTGACGCCGGACGGCAAGTATGCAGTCTCAGGCTCGGTGCGCAACAAGTTCATGAACGTGGTCGATCTGGCCACCGACAAGACGGCATGGGAGATTTCGTTTGACGGCGGCGTGCGGCCAATGGCAATCGAGAAAGCAGCCGATGGTTCGACGAGCCGTGTCTTCGTGCAATTGTCGAATCTGCACGGTTTCGCGGTGGTGGACTTCAATGCGCGCAAGGAAGTGGCCCGGATTAAATTCCCGGATTCACCGAACGGCTACGGTTCGATCGAAGGCCGGGTGGGTGCCGGCGTGCCGTCGCATGGCATCGGCATTGCGCCTGACGGCAAGAGCCTGTGGGCGAACAGCCATGTCGCCAACGGCGTGTTTGCGTATTCGCTGCCCGATCTCAAGCCGCTTGGTTTCGCTGCGCTGCCCGATCTCAAGCTTGCCGGGCGCGATCCCATCGGCGCGATTCCGGACTGGGTGACCTTTACGCCGGACAGCAAGACAATTTACGTCGGCAACTCGACGTTTAATTCCGTATCCGCGATCGATATGAAAACCATGAAAGTCGTGGCCCAGGTGCCGGTCGGACAAGTGCCCAAGCGCATGGGCACGCTGGTCATGCGCTGAATTCACCCTGACAAGACAACGGCGGCAACCTTGCGGTTGCCGCCGTTTTTATTTGCGCTAAAAAGTTATTTTGCCGC
>JAQGMI010000080.1 GCA_028292435.1 Betaproteobacteria bacterium | reverse complement strand
GAGCCGCCCATCTCGAGCACGATCGTCGACACCAGCCCTTTATCGCTGTCGACCCATGCGCCCGTCAGCGCGAGCCCTTCCATCGCGAGCCGTGAATGCTCCGTCTGCAGCGCGCCGGTTTCAAAATTCTGAAGCCGATAAAACTGGCCGGGCCTGAAGCGCCGGGCGGCGAGCGGTGCATGCACAATAACTTCGACAATGGTGGGCGTAAGGCGGACCACTTCGTGGATCGTCGCGCGCAGATTGTCGTTGAGCTCGGCAAAAAAATCGTCAGTACTCAACGGTGAAGCCGCAGGGACCGCGCTCAACACGCGACTCACTGTGGGATAGCCCTGCTTGGCGCTGCCGATCGCCTTCACGACGTTGCCGAAAAAAGAGGGATGCACGTCGCCGAAGAAACTGATGAAGCGTCCGTCGTCGCGGCGCGACAGCAGTACTTTGACGTTTTCGGGTTTCGAAATAGCTTTTTCGACCCCCGTCGGCGCACCCTCTTCGTCAGCGGCGCGGAAGTATTTGCCGTCCAGCGGAAAGGACGACGGCTCTTCGCGAGACAGCACCGTATTGGGCTGCGTGCCGGCCGCAATCAATATCGTCTTCGCCGGCAGATCGAGTTTCGACACTTCAATCCATTTACCGTCATCGCCGCGCTTTTGCACGGCAACCCGCAGCGCGCGTGCATGACCCAGTACATCGACTTCAACGCTGAGCGGCGTCAGGCCTTCCGCAAAGTAAATGCCCTCTTCCAGCGCCTTTTGTATTTCTTCGTGATTTAGAGTGTACGACGGGCTGTCGATCAAACGCCGCCGGTAAGCAATGGTCACTCCGCCCCACTTTTGCAGCAGCTCCAGCGTTTGCGGCTCCCGATTCTGCGCCTTCGCCTGCTTGCACTCCTCGCGCAGCGCACGTGCGTGCGAAATAAACTCGTCGGCAATTGCGCGCTCTTCTTCATTCCATGCGATACGTGCGGCGGCCTCACCGTGCTCGCGTGCCATCGCTTCGTAACGGCGCAAGAATTTTTCGACTTGCAGCGGGTAGTACGCAAGCGATTCATTCGCTGTGTCAATTGCAGTCAAGCCGCCAACGACCACGATAACCGGCAGCCTGACCTGCATGTTGGCGATCGAGCCGGGCTTGGCAGCGCCGGTCAATTGCAGTGCCATCAGGAAATCCGACGCGGTGCGCACGCCGCGCGCAAGGCCATTGGGCATATCGAGCACCGTCGGGCGGCCGGCGCCCAGCGCGAGCGCAATGTGATCGAAGCCGAGACCGAATGCTTCATCCGCAGTCAGCGTGCCGCCGAAGCGCACGCCGCCAAACAAGGCGAACTCAGGCCGCCGTTCGATCAGCAGGCGAATGATCTTGAGAAAATTTTTGTCCCAGCGTACGGTAATTCCGTATTCAGCCACACCGCCGAAACCGGCCATTACGCGCTCATCGAGCGCCTCATATAACGCACCTATGTCGCGAATCGGCTCGAAGCGTACGCGCGCTCCCCGGCTGTCGACACCTGAAATCTGCGGCGGCAGCGGCTCGATCTTCAGGCCGTCGATGCCGACGATTGCGTGGCCGTCGTTCATCAGGTAATGCGAAAGCGAAAACCCGGCAGGCCCCATTCCGGCAACTAACACGCGCTTGCCTGACGGCGCTTTGGGATACGGCGTGCGCAGATTGAGCGGATTCCAGCGCGTGAGCAGGCTGTAGATCTCGAATCCCCACGGCAATTCGAGCACGTCTTTCAACGTGCGCGTCTCCGCTTGCGGGATATCGACCGGTTCCTGCTTCTGATAGATGCAAGCCTTCATGCAGTCGTTGCAAATGCGATGCCCGGTCGCCGCCGCCATCGGATTGTCGACCACAATCACGGCGAGCGCGCCGATTGCGACGCCTTCCGTCTTGACCTTATGAAACTCCGAAATCTTTTCTTCCAGCGGGCAACCCGCAAGGGTCACGCCAAACGGGCTGCGCTTGAATGAGGCGGCGCCGCGTCCGCTCGCGCCTTTTTCCTTGAGCCCTTTCGAGCAGGAATCTTTGCCCTGCTCATGACACCAGATGCAGTAGTGCGCCTGATCGAGTGCGCCGGTCAGATCCGTGCCGTGGTCAGTCAGCTTGAAGCCATTGCGGCGCCGGAGATGCGCGGCATCGCCGGCAAATCTCGTATAGCCGGCCGTATCGTCGATGACCGTTGGCACCAGATTTTGATAATCCAGTTTATGCGGCGCCTTAAATAGCACGCCTGCACGATGCGCCGTCTTACCCGCCGGCGTTTGCGTCGCCCACGCGGCGTACTGCAAAGCGAGTTCGAGTTCCGCAGCGTACGCGGCCTCATCGACTTGCCACTTTGCCACGTGCCGGGCGTACGCGAGTTCGGTAAATTCGCCGCCAAAGCATTCAACGAGCTTTGCACGAAGCGCAGGGCCGTCAATCGCCGCGGCGGCTTCGGCTTTATATTTATGCAACGCCTTGCGCTGCACGAACAGGCGCTTGCAGCTAAACAGCGGCGACAGCTCGTTATGCCGTGCCGACAAAGCGCGCACCTCAGTCTCAATCGCAAACAATTGCGCGATGAAATCATCGACGTGCGGCGCCAGCGCGATCAACAGTTCCGATTCCTGCTTATTGGTGAGCAAATCGGTTTGCCCACGCGCGAGGCGCAACTGCTCGCACAATGCAGCGTCCGCTGCTTCGAGCGCCGCCAAAAACGCGGCATCGACGCGCATCAGACCGTTGCGCGAATAGAGGTCGGGAAATTCGAGCCCGTGGGAAAGTTTTAGCATGGGAGAAAGTCGATATTGCG
>JAQGMI010000046.1 GCA_028292435.1 Betaproteobacteria bacterium | reverse complement strand
GTCGACGAACGCCTGGATCACGATGTCGGATGGCCGGAACATGAGGCGCGCGTTCACATCGTCTCCCAGTGCTGGGCCGCAAACATCGTGGAGCGCAGGCTCGCGAGCCACTTGCGTCCCATGCGGGTGACCTTCAGATATTCGATGCTGGTCTGGACGTGGGCGCTGACGAAATTCCAGTAGAAGCTCGGATACTGTTCGCGCAGGTCGGCGTGGGTTTTGTGTCCGAGCCGCTGGTTGGCCTGGGTTTCCTCGAACTCGTGAAAGAGCGCGGGCAGCTTGCGAATATAGTCAGGGTCGGCGAGCTGGCCGATCAGATCGGCCGCCCTTACGAGTCCCGGCCAGTTCGAGCCAATCGCGGGGTCGGTAGCCGCCGGCACGGGAAAGCGCGTGTTCTCAATATTTGCCGCGATGACGCGCGCGTCGATTAACGGATGGTCCATGAAGCGCCACATGACGAACAGCTTGCCGCGTTCGACATGATAAGGCGTGAGATAGGCGTCGGTAGCGGCGGGAGGCATTTTGACCGTGTCGCCCGCGGCATTGACTACGGCGAGGTTGCCGGCGTCGCCCGGACAGATTCCGCGCACGTATCCGATGTCGTGGCACAGCAACGAAACGATGAAATGCGCCCAGTCGCGCGCCGAGATGCGGCCGTCGCGCAAATATTTTCCGCGCAGGATTTCCTGGCCGACCAGCGTCACCATCATGCTGTGCTCGGCGTCGTGATACAGAGCGTCGCTTTCCGCAAGGATCTCCATTGCCATGGTGCCGGCGGTTCCAATGGCGTCGCAGAACGGCTCTTCGCTGTTTCCATAGACGCGCCTGAACTCCTCAGTCAGGCGATCCAGAAAATTGTCTGTGAGGACAGATTTCAGGTCGAATCGAAGCATGCTTTGGGCTTTCTAAGAACCCTGTTATCGGTTATGGACTGATTGTCACGGTTATTGGACCGAGTTGTAAACCAGCTTGTGCAGGACTTCGGTTCGCTGGCAACGCGGGCGGCTTGCGGGGGCCGGCGTTCTTGCCGGAACTAAGCCCTCGGATTGTGCCTGATGACGCGTCAATGCCTGCGCATCCTCGTATCGTCATATTTCGATCGCATAGCCTCATCACAGCGACTGTTATTCAAGTATCATGCTCGACGTTCGCACTTGTTTTCAAAAAATCCAGGGAGCCCTACATGACACCGGAACAAATCCTCCATCTCCCGTCGATGCCGGCCGCAAGTCCGAGCTATCCGATGGGGCCGTATCGGTTTATTAATCGCGAATTCATGATTGTTACCTATGAAACCGACCGCGAATTATTGCGGCAGGCCGTGCCGGAGCCCCTCGAGCCGAATCCCGAGGGCCAGGTGCTTTACGAATGGATTCGCATGCCCGACAGTTCCGGATTCGGCGACTACACTGAAAGCGGCGTGGTAATCCCCTGTTTTTATAAGGGCGAGCCGATCAACTTTACCGCCCAGATGTATCTGGACGACGAGCCGCCCATTTCGGCGGGACGCGAGATTTGGGGTTTTCCAAAAAAATACGCGCTGCCCAAGCTCGAAGTCTGTTCCGACACCCTGACAGGCACTTTGCATTACGCTGGCCAGATGGTCGCGATGGGCACCATGGCATATAAGCATCAGGTTGCGCCGGGCGGCGTGGAGGCGCAGGCCAAAGGCATGACCCGCACGTCATGCAATCTAAAAATCATTCCCGACGTGGATGGCAGCGCCAAGATTTGCCAGCTCGTTGCGTATAACCTGACCGACATCACCGTCAAAGGCGTGTGGCTGTCGCCGGCGCGCCTGCATCTGATTCCGCACGTGAACGCGCCTGCGGCCGATTTGCCGGTCAAGCGCATCATCGGCGGCAAGCATTTCATCAGCGACCTTACGCTGCCGCATGGGCGCGTGTTATTCGACTACCTCAAAGAAGCGTAAGCGGACAGGAAACCAGACCATGAAAAAGAGTGACGTAAAAGCGCTTGCTTCAATGCCCCTGCAAAGCCCGACGTATCCGCGCGGGCCTTACAACTTCTTTGGCCGCGAATACCTGGTCATCAATTACAAAACCGATGCGGCTCTGATTCGGGCCGCCTTGCCCGAGCCATTGGAGCCTGCCGGCGACACAATCGCGGTGCAGTGGCTCGATTTGCCCGACGGCGAGGGCTTCGGCGCCTATGCGGCGACGGCGCAAGTCATACCCTGCACGTTCAAAGGCGAGCAGTGCAATTTCATCAGCCAGATGTACGTCGACAGCTCACCGCCGCTTGCGGGCGGCCGCGAAATCTGGGGTTATCCGATGAAATACGGCAAGGCGGTCCTCAAGGTCAATGCGGACACGCTCACCGGCTCGCTGCATTATGCGACCCAGGCGATCGCGACCGGCACCATGGTGTACAAGCATGATGCGTTCCGCGCGGATCATGCGAAACAAAAAGAATATTTGTCGCGCACCCAGGTAACGTTAAAGCTCATACCCGATATCGACGGCACGCCGGCGATAGCCCAACTCGTGGCAATCAAATTCGCAAACGTCGCCATTCACGGCGCGTGGACGGGACAAGCGAGGCTGGAGTTGATACCGTCAGTGAATTGCCCGCTCGCAGACCTGCCAGTCCGGCAAATCGTCGGCGGCTTGCACATGGTGACCGACATGACGCTGCCTTACGGCACTGTCATCCACGATTACCTGAAAAAGTAAGCAAAAAAGCAGCGGATAAAATAAACGCGGCGAACCGGTTATCCGGTTCGCCGCGTTTTTTTCGCTTGTTAGCTGTATCAACGCTTACAAAAATTCTTTCTTCAAGTCGACCGTCGAGCGTACGCCAATATGCTCGAAGTTGTGGGTCAGCCATTCTTCGGCTAATGCGCGACCGCGGTCACGCAGCGTGGTCAGGAATTTCCATTCGCTGCTCATCTTGCTGGCTGCCGACAGATCTGACATTGCG
>JAQGMI010000043.1 GCA_028292435.1 Betaproteobacteria bacterium | reverse complement strand
GTAGATCCCGAGCTGGCGGAACATGCCTTCCATGCCGAAGGTGCGCGATTCGTCGGGTACGATGGGCACCACGAACTTGCCGAGTTTCTTGTCGCGCACGAGTGTCGTCAGGATGCGCACGAATGCCATCGTCGTCGACAGTTCGCGGCCGGCACCGCTCGCTTTCAGCAGCGTCTCGAACGCCGACAGCGGCGGCACCTCGAGCGGCTCGGCTTTACGCCGCCGCGCGGGCTGGTAACCGCCGAGTGCCTGGCGGCGTTCGTGCATGTATTTCATTTCGGGCGAATCAGCCGGAAAGGTCACGTACGGCACTTCTTCGAGCTGGTCGTCGGCCACGGGTATCGCGAAGCGGTCGCGAAACGACTTGATCGACGAGGTGCCCATTTTTTTCTGCTGGTGCGTGATGTTCTGCGATTCACCGGCTTCACCCATGCCGTAGCCTTTGATCGTCTTGGCAAGGATGACGGTCGGCTGGCCGGTATGTTTCATCGCGGCTGCATAAGCGGCGTAGATTTTGTGCGGATCATGGCCGCCGCGATTCAGGCGCCAGATGTCGTCGTCCGACATCGTCGATACCATCTCGAGCAGTTCCGGATATTTACCGAAGAAATGCTTGCGCACGTACGCGCCATCTTTGGACTTGAACGTCTGGTATTCGCCATCGACGCATTCGGCCATACGCTTGAGCAGTATGCCTTTGGTATCGCGCATGAACAGCGGCTCCCAGTAGCCGCCCCAGATGACCTTGATTACGTTCCACCCGGCGCCGCGGAAATCGCTTTCGAGTTCCTGGATAATCTTGCCGTTGCCGCGCACCGGACCGTCGAGGCGCTGCAGGTTGCAGTTGATGACGAAGATCAGATTGTCGAGCTTCTCGCGGCCGGCAAGCGAAATTGCGCCGAGCGATTCAGGCTCGTCCATTTCTCCGTCGCCCATGAACGCCCAGGTTTTGCGTCCCTGCGCCGGCAACAGCCCGCGATCTTTGAGATAGCGCATAAAGCGCGCCTGGTAAATCGCCATCAATGGACCGAGGCCCATCGACACCGTCGGGAACTGCCAGAAGTCGGGCATCAGCCACGGATGCGGATAAGACGACAGGCCTTTGCCATCCACTTCCTGGCGGAAATTGTCCATCTGCTCAGGCGACAGGCGGCCGAGCATGAACGCACGCGCGTAGACGCCCGGCGCCGAATGACCCTGCACGAAGACGAGATCGCCGCCGAACTTTTCGGTTTGCGCGCGCCAGAAATGATTGAAGCCAACGTCGTATAGCGTCGCGGCCGAGGCAAAGCTCGCGATATGACCACCGACGTTTGTGTGCTTGTTGGCGCGCAGCACCATCGCCATCGCGTTCCAGCGCACGTATGAGCGAATCCGATGCTCGATTTCGGCGTCGCCCGGGCTGTGCTCTTCGAGTTGCGGCGGAATCGTGTTGATGTAGGCGGTGGTCGCGCTGAACGGAATGTAAGCACCGTTGCGGCGCGCTTTATCGACCAGCTGTTCAAGCAGGAAATGCGCGCGCTGCGCGCCCTCGTGCTTCAACACGCCGTCGAGCGCTTCGAGCCACTCCTGGGTTTCCTGCGGGTCGATATCTGGATTGTCGTGCATATCCATGGCGTTCACCTTCGTGGGGTTTGCTGCGTCCGGATCGGGCTCGCCGATCGACCGGCACTTGTGGCGCCGGTTTTCGGTCGAATTATATCATCGACAATGCACGCGCCCAGCGACCTCGCCGCGCAATTTCCAGGGTGCGCGCTGTTTCGTCCGCTCAACGCTTGGGCGCCCGTCCGAGCAGGTAAAACTCGTCGTTCGGCCGCATGTTGATGAGGTTGGCCATCCGATTCGACAGCGCGAAAAATGCTGCAATTGCACCGATATCCCAGATATCTTCATCGGTAAAACCGTGCGCGCGCAACGGCGGAAAATCGGCGGCCGCGATTTCGTGCGAGTTCAACGCTACTTTCAACGCAAATTCGAGCATCGCTGTTTGATGCGGCTCGAGGTCTGCTTTGCGGTAGTTGACTGCAATCTGGTCCGCGACCAGCGGGTTTTTTGCGTACACGCGCAAGATGGCGCCGTGCGCAATCACGCAATAGTGGCATTGGTTGGCGGCGCTCGTTGCCACGACAATCATTTCGCGCTCGGCCTTCGTGAGCCCGCCATCCTTCAGCAACAGCGCATCGTGGTAATCAAAGAACGCGCGAAATTCGGCGGGCCGGTGTGCCAACGTCAGAAAAACATTCGGCACGAACCCGGCTTTCTCCTGGACTTTTTCGATGCGCTCGCGAATATCCTTCGGCAGATCGGCGAGCTTGGGTACAGGATAACGGCTGATCGGCGGGTTCGACATGGACTATCTGCCGTTAAATTCAGGCGGGCGTTTGGCGAGAAATGCCGTCATGCCTTCTTTGCGATCGTCAGTGCCGAATGCAAACGCAAACAAACTGGTCTCCAACACGCAACCATTGGCGAGGTCGAGATCGAGCCCGCGCTGGACCGCCTGTTTCGCCACGCGCACCGCAATCGGCGCCTTCGCCGCAATCGTGCGCGCCATCGTCAGGCCGACATCCATTAACTCTGCAGCGGCCACGACTTCGTTGACGAGACCGATACGCAGCGCTTCGTCGGCTTTGATCTGACGTCCCGTGGTGACGAGCTCGAGTGCACGCGCGCGTCCGACCAGTCGCGCGAGGCGCTGGGTGCCGCCAAACCCGGGCGGGATACCGAGATTCACTTCGGGCTGGCCGAACACCGCACGGTCGGTAGCGACAATCCAGTCGCAGCTCAGCGCGAGTTCACAGCCGCCGCCCAGTGCATAGCCGTTGACGAGCGCAATCACCGGGATCGCCAATGCTCCGATCGCCTGCATCACGCGCTGGCCTTTTTCCGAAAAAGCCCGGGCTTCGAGCGCGCTCATGTTTTGCATGGCGGCGATGTCGGCGCCCGCGATAAATGCTTTGTCGCCGCCGCCGGTAATCAACAACACGCGGACTTCAGGTTGTTCGGCAACCCGCGTCAGCGCCTGCAGCAGTTCGTCGAGCGTCTCGGCATTGAGCGCATTGAGCGACTTCGGCCGGTTGACAGTGAGCACGCCGACCTTGCCATTCTCGGCGTGTTCGAGAATCAGGTTCTGAAACGTCATGATCGTATCGGTTTCTGCAAGCGCGTGATTACTTCGCGGTCATCCGAATGGCGCCGTCGAGCCGAATGACCTCGGCATTGAGCATCGGATTTTGAATAATAAATCCGGCGAGGCGTGCGTATTCTTCCGGCTGGCCCAAGCGCGACGGAAATGGCACCTGGGCGCCGAGCGAGGCGCGGATTTCTTCGCTCATGCTTTGCAGCATCGGCGTATCGAAGATGCCGGGCGCAATCGTATTGACGCGGATGCCGAGCTTGGCAAGCTCCCGCGCTATCGGCAGCGCCATCGCAACGATGCCGCCTTTGGACGCACTGTACGCGGCCTGACCGACCTGGCCTTCGAATGCGGCGATGGACGCCGTGTTGATGATGACGCCGCGCTCGCCATCCGCATTTGGCGAATTTTTTGCCATCGCATTCGCCGAAAGCCGCAGAGCATTGAAACTGCCGATCAGGTTGATGTTGATGACGCGCGCAAACGTCTCGAGCTTGTGCGCGCCGGTCTTGCCGACGACACGCTCGCCCGGTGCCACGCCCGCGCAATTCACGAGGCCATGCAGCGCTCCAAAAGCCGCGACGGCC
>JAQGMI010000023.1 GCA_028292435.1 Betaproteobacteria bacterium | reverse complement strand
TTGAGCAAAAACCGTTTTAATTCTTCCGCGCACCGCTCCGGCACTGAGTCGGTAATGTTGTGCGGCAGCCCCTCGTACACCACATATTCGCAATTGCGGATCTTCTTTTTAACGACCTCGTATTGCTCCTTCGTGCCGAGCGGATCGGGATGCGGAATAACGGCAAGTGTCGGGCAGCGGATTTCGTTGAGTCGATCGGTCAGGTCGCAGGCTTTCATCATGCGCACGAAGCGATAAAAGAGTTCCGGATTGGTCTTCGCGGCCTCATCGATGAACCAGCGTTTGAAGCCTTCGTCCGCACCGGGCGGCAGCCGATCGCCGATCGTCGTTTCGAGAAACTTGAGAAAGCCCTGCGCCTTGATGCCGGCAATCCACTTTTCATCGTCGACGAGCGAATTCTTCAATCCGGGTGTCGAAGCAAAATCACCGAGCGTCTTGACGCGATCCGGGTAATCGATTGCCGTTTGCATGGAGACAATCGCGCCCGCCGACGAACCGGCGATGTGAAATTGTTTAGCGCCGAGCGCGTCGGCAAGCTCCGCGACGTCCTGCGCGAG
This sequence comes from Betaproteobacteria bacterium, assembly GCA_028292435.1. Classification (GTDB taxonomy): domain Bacteria; phylum Pseudomonadota; class Gammaproteobacteria; order Burkholderiales; family SG8-41; genus PALSA-1004. The sequence continues at coordinate 78,423 of JAQGMI010000023.1, read as the reverse complement.
CCGCTTCACCGTCAATTGATCTTGACCGGGAATTTCCGTTTGGCCATGGCCACGCATGTCAGGGCGCACGACGCGAAAATGGCGCGCGAGAATTGGCACCCATTTATAGAGCCGCCGCGAGCTGCCCATTGCCGCATGCACTAAAAACAATGTCTCTTTCGGTCGCCACGGATCGCTGTAGTCGTCGACCGCGTAACGCAGTTTGAGGCCGTCGCTGGCGACGTGAGTCTGGAGTTCGGTGGATAACGGCATCAGTAATCTCTCAGTCGAGTTTAACGTTCGCGTTTCGAATGACCCGCGCCCATTTTTCAGTTTCGGACTTGATGTTGGCGGCGAATTGCTCGGGCGTGCCGCCGATTGGATCAAAGCCGAGATCGATCAGGCGTTGCTGAATATCGGATAATTTAAGCACGCCGGCAATCGTCGAGCTCAGCTTGTTCACGATATCGCGCGGCGTTTGCGCCGGCGCGAGACAGCCCCAGTAAGTGCCCGAGTCAACGCCTTTCAATCCCGACTCGATGAACGTCGGAACTTCCGGCATCGCGGGCGAACGCCTGTCACCGGTTACTGCGATCGCGCGGAGACGGCCGACCGCGACGTGCTGTTTTACCGAACTGATGCCGGCGAACATCATGACGACCTGCCCGCCCAGCACATCGGCGACCGCAGGACCGGTGCCCTTGTACGGAATGTGAACGAGATCGATATTGGCAACGAGCTTTAAGAGTTCGCCGCCGAGGTGGGTCGAGCTGCCCGGCCCGCCCGATGCGAAATTGAGTTGTCCCGGTTTCGCTTTGGCGAGCGCGACAAATTCTTTGACGGTCTTGACCGGCACCGACGGATGCACGATGAGGATCACCGGTGCTGATGCGAGCAGCGAAACCGGCGAGAAGTCGCGTGTCGTATCGTAGGGCAGCTTGCTGTAAAGGCTGGGATTGGTGGTGAAAGCACTATCCACAGAGAGCAACGTATACCCGTCGGGCGCGGACTTGGCGGCGAGCTCAGTCCCGATCGTGCTGCCGCCCCCGGCGCGATTGTCGATCACCAGTTGCTGCCCCAAGGATTCCGCGACTCGCGGCGTGATCGTGCGCACGAGAATATCGGTGCCGCCGCCCGGCGCAAACGGCACGATCATGCGCACGGCGCGCGCCGGGTAGCCCTGCGCGGCGCACGCCGCGCCGAAAAACACCGCGACGACCGCCAGTATCGTGCGTGCAACCAACATTCTCATGGCGCCGTCCCGCTGACTTTCCGCATTACAGTTTCCCGTACGTCTTTTTTCGATTCTAACCTATCGACGACACGCGCAGACCACGGCCGCGCGACGGGAACCTTGACCAAACGCGGCGAGCGTCGATACCATCCCTAGCCGATCCCAAGCGAAAGAAAAACACGTGTCCCGTCTGCCGCCAGTCACCGAGAAATCATCGCCGGAAGTCGCCGCGGTGTTCGCCGAAATCAAGGCGACACGCGGTTTCGTGTCTAACGCATTGAGCGCGGTCGGACATGCGCCTGAAGGTTTGAAGCATCTTGCCCGCCTCGGCGCGTACACCAAGTATCAAACCGATTTGCCCGAGCGCCTGCGCGAACTCTCCATCCTGTGCGCAGCGCGCGGCGTATCTTACGCATGGACGCATCATTCCGCGCTCGCCGTGCAGGCGGGGATTCCGCAAAGCGCGGTCGATGACATCGGCGCCGGCCGCGTTCCGTCGGCACTTCCACCCGCGGAGCAAGCCATTGCGCGTTACATACGGGAAGCGTTTTCACCGGAGTCCGCGAGCGGCGACACGTTTGCCGAGCTCGCGCGGCACTTTACGCCGCGTCAGATTACGGACATCTCGCTGACGTCAACGTATTACCGCGCGCTCGGCACCATGGTGATGGCATTCGGCGTCGAGATGGAATCGTCGGCAGTGATGGACATTGAAAAGAACTGGCAGAAACAAAAAGCCGGCCTGTAAACGGAGACTGTTACGCCTTAAGGAGCATCATGCGCCATAGCCGTGCCTGCCTGTTGCTGATACTTGCCGTCCTTGCGCCGTCCGCCTTTGCGCAGACCTATCCGTCTAAACCAATCCGCATCATCGTTTCGTACCCGGCGGGTGGCGCCAACGACATAGTCGCGCGCGTCGTCGGTCAAAAACTGAACGAGCTGCTGGGTGCGAGCATTGTCGTCGACAACCGCTCGGGCGCCGGCGGCACTATTGGCGCGGATGTCGCCGCCAAGGCGCCCGCCGACGGTCATACGCTGCTGATGGCTGCCGGCGCACATACGCTCGCGCCGAGCCTATATAGCAAACTCCCGTACGACATTGCGCGCGACTTCGCGCCGATCAGCATTTCGGCGAAGAGTACCTATCTGTTGGTCGTGCACCCGTCCGTCCCTGCCACTTCAGTCAAGCAACTGATCACGATTGCGCGCGCCAAGCCGGGCGGACTCAATTACGCATCTTCCGGCATCGGCGCGCCGCCGCACCTCGCCGGAGAAATGTTCAATACGCTCGCCAAGGTGCAGTTGACGCACGTCGCGTACAAGGGTGACACCCCCGCGCTCGCCGATCTGCTCGGCGGCCATGTCGATCTTGCGTTCATCGCTATCTCGGCAACCGCGGCTCACATCAAGGCGGGAAAGTTGAGAGCGCTGGCAGTCACCAGCGCGCAACGCACGCCGGTCATGCCGGAGCTGCCGACGGTTGCCGAAGCCGGCGGATTGCCTGAATTCGATATCAGTACCTGGTGGGGATTGCTTGCGCCCGCCGGCACGCCGGCCGATGCCATCTCCAGGTTGTCGGCCTCGATGGCGCGAATCGCCGCGATGCCCGAGATCAAAACGCGATTCGGCGAACTCGGCGTCGAAGCGGCGTCCGATACGCCCGATCACTTCGCTGCATTCATCAAAACCGAAACTCAGAAGTTCGCCAAGCTCGCCAAACTCGCTGGCGTGAAACCGGAATAGCGTACTTACAGCGCAGCCAGCAGTTCGCGCGCCGGATTTAATTCGCCGCGCTCGATTCTTCTGACGAGCGCCGCGATTGCGGCATGCGTCGGCGCCGGCACGCCAAGTTCGTCGCCCTTCTCCGCCACGTAACCGTTCATGAAATCGACTTCAGTGCGCCTGCCTTTGGCGAGATCCTGGGCGGTGCCTGATCGTCCGCCTTCCGGCCGCCGCTTTAATCCGTTGAGCATGGCAGTTTCGACTTCCGTAAGCGCGACCGCATCACCGGCCGCTGCGGCGAGCCACTTCGCTGCATTCAGGCCGCGTATCGATTCGAGCTTGAAACCGGCTGCCGTGCCGATACGAATGGCCTCTGCGGCCAGCTTGATCTGCAGACGTCTTGCCGGCGCATACGAAACCACCTCGTTCAGGTCGAGCCCGGAGGCGCCGCTCAGCCCAGTCGTCATCGTGTTGGCTGCAAGCTTCGACCAGCGCTCGCCCCACAGATTAGCGGTGACCTTCGCGCTGTCGACGGCTCTCAAGAACTCGCAAACGCGTTGGGCCCGCGGAGTCATCAGCCCATTCATCTCGCCGACGCGAAACACCGTATACGCATCGCCCCCCGGCATTTGCGTGCGCACGATGCGGCCCGGCGCAACGGCTTCCACGCTGATGGTGCTGGCGATGCAGCCGAGCGTTCTGCCCCAACCCGCGATTTGCGCGACCTGCTCCTCGACGAGACCGTTCTGCATCGTGACGACGATGCCGCCCGGCGCCAGATACGGCGTGATGAGCGCAGCCGCCCACGCAGTGTCGTAAAGCTTCATGCAGATGAACGCGACGTCGATGCCGCAACCGAGAGATTGCACTTCCGAAATGTCGAGCGCTTTAACCTGTACGTCGAACTCGCCCTGGGTGCCGCCCAGATGCAGGCCGCACTTCTTCATCTGCGCGACGTGCTCCGGCCAGGGATCGATCAGTGTCACGTCATGACCGGCGCGAGCGAGGTGACCGCCGACATAGCCGCCAACCGCGCCGGCGCCGATAAACGCGATCTTTTCGGTCACCGTCAGCCGACCGGTTTCATCATCGGCGCGCGGTCGGCCTCGAGGTCGATGTGCAGCGCGTTGATGACCGCCGCGAGTGCAATGAAATATCCGCACAGCAGCGTGATGTCCGTGATGCCGCGGTCGCCGAATTTCTCGCGCGCACTTGCGAACGTCGCGTCGCTGACATTGCCGCCTTGCGCAAACTCGCGTGCATACTGAATGGCCGCGCGTTCCGCGCCGCTCAAAGATTTTGCCAGCTGGCCCTGGTTAAGCTCGTCGAGTTCGGCCTGTGTGACGCCTTCCTTCAAGGCCACCGGCGCATGATGCGTCCATGCGTATTGGTTGCCGCGCGCGAGAGCGAGAATCGTCAGCTCGCGTGCGCGTCCGCTCAACGTCGTGCGATACCGCACGTACTCGCCGTACGCCGCGAACGCACGCAGGCCGTCCGGCGCATGGCCGAGCCCACGCAAAACGTCCGACACCTTGCCGCGTGTCTGCGCGATCGTGCCGAAAATTTCTTTCAAGTCGGCATTGCTTTGTTCGTCTACGGCAGGCAGGCGCATGCTCAGGCGCTCATTTCAGCGTGTCGTGGAACTTCAGCACATCCGCGACGCAACGGTCGGGGAGGTAGTCGTAAACGTTGTGCCGTGCGTTTTCATAGACGATAAGTTGCGCGCCTTTGATCCGCTTGATCATCTCGTCATAAAGCGACACAGAACCGATCGGCTCGGCGCCCGGCGCGACGATCAGCGTCGGGCATTTGATCGCGTGGATCTCGTCCATAAAATCGGTGTCCGTCCAGTAGCCGATAAAGCGCGCGAGAAAATCGAGATCGTTTTTGCAGATTTCGTCGAGCACCCACGCAATTAATGCCGGATCGGCTTCGCCGACCGGCAGCCGGTCGTTGATGGTTTCGCCGAATACTGCGCGCATGCCGCGCTTTGCCGCGTCGCGCAGCCAGCGTTTGCCCTGCTCGCCCTTGAAACCCGGCGTCGAGCAGAAGAGCACCAGGCTTTTCACGCGCTCAGGATGATGAATGGCAAGCTGTTGCGAAGAATAGCCGCCGGCCGACACGCCGACGATGTGCGCCTTGTCGAGCTTGAGATGGTCGAGCAGCTCGAGCGCATCTTTCATTAATCGTTCTTTGTTGACCGGCAGGCTCGCCGGCGGAATCTGCGACGCGCCATGACCGCGCGTATCGACCCGAATCACGCGAAACCGGCGCGCGAGCCCGGGCACCATTGAATAAAAGCGCCGCGAACTGCTCATCGCCGGGTGCAGCATCACCAGCGGCTCGGCCTTGATCCACGGATCGGTGAAATCGTCGATGTAGTAAGCGATTTCAATACCATCGCTTGTTTTGAAAATGTGTTTGTTCATTTGCATGATTGAGTTCGCCGGTTCAATAACGTTTTACAGCGCGTATCCTGCACTTACATCATCGAGGAAGCGCCTCGCCTCGAGCGCACAACGATCGGGAATCTCGCCGACCATACTGTGCCCCGCGCCTTTGACGCTCACGTAGCGGCAGTTGCGGAAAAAACTGCGCATGCGCTCGTATTCATGCGCCTCGACCATCGGATCAGGGTCCGGCACTACCATCAGCACAGGACAGGCGATTTCGGCCAGCCGCTCAGGAAAATACTCGCTTGCCATCAGCGGCACAAAGCGGCCGAGATATTCCGGCGTCACGCCTTCGGCTGTGTCGAGAAACCATTTTTGGTGTTCGGGACTCGCGTCCCCGATGCGGTCGTGCATGGTCTCGGTCAAAAATTGGCGCACCCCGCCTTTGGCTACGCGTGCCAGCCAATTGCCTTTGGCCGGACGCTCCGGATTGATGCCCGGTGTCGCGGCGTACACACCCAGCGACAGAAAGCGCTCGGGAAAGCGCAGCGCCGCGTGCATCGCAATAATGCCGCCCGCCGACGCGCCGATGACGTGCGCGCGGCTGCACTTCAGGTGATCGAGCAGCTCGGTAAGATCGCGCGCCAGCCGTTCGTTCGTGAGCGGCTGATCGAGCGCCGGTTTCGATTTGCCATGGCCCCGAATGTCCGGCCGCACGACGCGATACTGGCGTGCGAGATGCGGAATCCATGCATACAGACGTTGCGAACTGCCCATCCCTGGATGAATCAGAATCAAATACGGCGCTTCTTTCCATGGATCGGTGAAATCATCGACGCAGTAATGCAATTGAGTGCCGTCGCTGGCCTGCCAGAAATTGCTGGTTGTCATGATGGGAAGTTCAGTTCGAAGTTGATTGCGGGAGGCCGGACTTTGTTTCGTCCTGGCGCGCAAATTATAGCGCGTGTCGGCAACTCGCTCGCAGTCGCCAGCCGCGGGTTTGTTACTATGCGCAACATGCAGACAAACAGTTATCGAAGCGCGGCACTCGCAGTGGTATTTTGTTTCGCGTGCGACGCCGCACACGCCGCCGATGTTGCCAGCTTCCCGACGAAGCCGATCCGGCTCATCGTACCGTTCGCGCCAGCGGGCAGTGCCGATGCATTGGCGCGCACCATGCAACCGGCTTTGAGCGAAGCATTCGGCCAGACGCTCGTGATCGATAACCGGCCCGGCGCCAGCAGCACGATCGGCACCGACATGGGCGCAAAAGCAGCGCCCGATGGTTACACGCTTATCCTCGCGACGACCACCCATGCAGTCAATCCGAGCCTGATCGCGAAACTGCCATTCGATACGGTCAAGGATTTTTCCGCCGTATCGCTGGTGGTATCGCAACCAAACATCCTCGTCGTGCATCCGGCAGTTGCCGCGAAATCCGTGAAAGAGCTGGTCGCGCTCGCAAAAGCGAAACCGGGCACGTTGAATTTCGCCTCCGGCGGCAACGGCAGTTCGCCCCATCTTTCCGGTGAGCTTTTCAAGATTGTCGCCGGCATTCAGATTACGCATGTCCCCTACAAAAGCTCCGGGCCCGGGGTGACAGATGTCATCGGCGGGCACGTGCAGATGATATTTGCCGGGCCGTTAGCACTCGAGCAGCACATCAAAAACGGCCGCCTGCGCGCGCTCGCCGTTGCCGACAAACGCCGTTCCGGCGTGCTGCCCGACGTACCGACCATGACGGAAGCCGGTTATCCCGGCGTCGAAACGGGCACGTGGTACGGCATCCTGGCGCCGGCGCGCACGCCGGCCACCATCGTCAATCAGGTCCAGCGCACTATCGTGCGTGTCCTGGAAGCGCCGGAACTCAAATCGCGCATACTCAATCAGGGCGTCGACATCGTGGGCAGCAGCCCCGCGGAGTTCGAAAAGTTTATAATCACCGAGGTTGCCAAGTGGTCCCGCGTCGTCAAAACAGCCGGCGTGCGCGCGGATTAATTCACCAATAGCCGTTCGTTCGAAGAACCCTCTCATGAAACCTCGCGATTACGATCTCGACGCATTCTGGATGCCGTTCACCGCCAACCGCCAGTTCAAGGCGGCGCCACGCATTTTCGCTTCGGCGAAAGACATGCACTTCGTCACCGACGACGGGCGCGAAGTACTCGACGGTATCGCGGGCCTGTGGTGCGTGAATGCGGGCCACGGCCGCAAGAAAATTGTCGAAGCGATTCAGCAGCAGGCTGGCGTACTCGATTACGCGCCGCCATTCCAGATGGGCCATCCACTGCCGTTCAAGGTCGCGAGCCGGCTCAAGGCCTTGCTGCCCGGCGATCTCGATCATGCGTTCTTCACGAATTCAGGTTCGGAATCGGTCGACACCGCGCTGAAGATTGCGCTTGCTTACCATCGTTCGCGCGGTGAAGGCCAGCGGCGCTGGCTGATCGGACGCGAGCGCGGGTACCACGGCGGCAACTTTGGCGGCGTCTCGGTTGGCGGCATGCCGGCCAATCGCAAAGCGTTTGGCAGCCTGCTGCCGACGGTCGACCACCTTCAATCGACACACAATCTTGAGCACAACTCATTCAGCCGCGGACAACCGGCCTGGGGCGCGCATCTCGCCGACGAGCTCGAGCAACGGATCATCACCCTGCACGACGCGTCGAATATCGCCGCTGTTATCGTCGAGCCGCTCGCGGGCTCCGCTGGCGTGCTTGTACCGCCGCAAGGCTATCTCGAGAAGCTGCGCCAGATCTGCGATAAGCACGGCATCCTGCTGATATTCGACGAAGTCATCACCGGCTTCGGTCGCCTCGGCGCTTCATTTGCGTGTGAAAAGCTCGGGGTAATCCCGGACATCCTGTGCCTGGCGAAGGGATTGACCAACGGCAGCGTCCCGATGGGTGCGGTCATGGTGCGCAAAGGCATTTACGACCAGATGATGGCTGCGGCCCCACAGAACACGATCGAGTTGTTCCACGGCTATACGTATTCAGGCCATCCGCTCGCCTGCGCAGCGGCGCTCGCCAGTCTCGATGTATTCGAAGAAGAGCAGTTGTTCAAGCGTGCCGGCGATCTCGCGCCCTACTTCGAAGATGCAGTGCACAGCCTGCGCGAGTTGCCGCATGTTATCGACGTGCGGAACATGGGTCTCGTTGCCGGCATCGAGCTCGAGCCGATTCCCGGCAAACCGACGGCGCGCGCATTTGAAGTCTTCCAGCGCTGCTACGAAAAAGGCGTGTTGATCCGCACCACCGGCGACATCATTGCCCTGTCGCCACCGCTCATCATCAGCAAACCGCAGATCGATGAACTTGTCGGTACGCTCGGCGGCGTGCTGCGCGAGATGGGGCGCGAGTAGTTCGATTAACGGGCAGCGCGCATCAGACGCGCTGCATCTCGCGCTTGCCGAGTTTCACCAGGCAGTGGTCGATCCATTCGGCCGTCAGTTTTTCCTGCACGGAGTTTTGGCGCAGGCGCTGATTCAGCGCCGGCCAATCGACATGGTCGAGCGCCTGGTCCTGGTTAAAGCACGAGAACACATAGCTCGTTGCGCCGGTTTCCGGATCGACGTGCGGCTGCAGGCATTGCGCGCAGATCTCTTTCATCATGCATTGCATCGGCGAATTGATCGAGCCGATGGCGAAATGACGCGGCTTCATGAACGGCTTCAACTGCGCGTGCCGCGCCTGCGCGACGGCTGCCATCATCCGGTCCGAGCCGATGGCGATCAAACGGTCCGCCGCCTTCAATGCGATTTCCTGCACGCCGAGATTGCCGATTGCGTATGAGTGAATGGCCTGCACGATGTTGCCGACGAACGTCCGGTCATGCGGCCGTTTGGGCGTAAATCCGGGCTCCTCGTCGCAGCACCAGACGACGACGTCAGCCGCAGCTTCGATTTCCTCGACCTTGTAGCGGTCGATCATGTGCTTGTAACCGGCGAAGTACAGCACACGGTTGCCCGCTTTGCGCATTGCCTGGCCGATCGAGAATAACACCGCGTTGCCGAGACCGCCGCCGACCAGCACGACGGTTTCCTTTTCAGGGATTTCGGTTGGCTCGCCGGTCGGCCCCATCAAAATGACGGGTTCGCCCGGTTTCAGCAGGACGCACATGTCGCTCGAACCGCCCATCTCGAGCACGATCGTCGAGACAAGGCCGCGCTCCGCATCCACCCACGCACCGGTCAACGCAAGCCCTTCCATCGCGAGGCGTGAATTGTCCGTGTTCAGCGCGCTGGTTTCGAAATTCTGCAGCCGGTAGAACTGCCCGGGACGAAAGCGCTGCGCGGCGAGCGGCGCATGCACGACGACTTCGACGATAGTCGGCGTAAGCCGGATGACTTCGTGAATCGTGGCGCGCAAATTGCCGTTCATCTGCGCAAAAAACGCCGCGTCGTTCAAGTTCGACGCCGGACTGACGCCGGACAGCACTCGGGTCACCGTCGGATAACCCTGCTTCGCGCTGCCGATTGCCTTGACCACGTTGCCGAAGAACGACGGATGCACGTCGCCGAAGTAACTGATGAAACGGCCGTCCTCGCGGCGCGACTGCAGGACCCGAATGGTTTCCGGTTTCGAAATCGATTTTTCGACAGCGGTCGGCGCGCCATCGTCATCGGTTGCGGCGAAGTACTTGCCGTCGAGCGCAAATGCGGGCGCTGCTTCGCGCGCCAATACCGTGTTCGGTTGCGTCCCGGCGGCGATCAATATCGTTTTAGCGGGCAGCGCGGTTTGAGCGCGTTCGGTCCATTTGCCGTCTTCGCCGCGTACTTGCACCGCCACGCGCAAAGCACGCGCATGACCAAGATCGTCGACGTCGACTGCTATCGGCGTCAGTCCTTCGGCAAACAGAATGCCCTCTTCGAGCGCTTTCTGGACCTCTTCGTGATTCAGGGTATAGGACGGACTGTCGATCAGGCGTCGGCGGTACGCGAGCGTCACCCCGCCCCACGACTGCAGCAATTCAAGCGTGCGCGGTTGCCGGTTTTCCGTTTTCGCGCGGGCGCGTTCTTCGCGCAAGGCGCGCGCATGCGTCAAAAATTCATCGGCAATCGCACGCTCTTCTTCATTCCACGAAAAACGCGCGGCCGCCTCGCCGTGCTCACGCGCCATCGCTTCGTAGCGGCCGAGAAATTTTTCGACCTGTAATGGATAATAAGCAAGCGACTCGGTTGCGGTATCGATGGCAGTCAACCCGCCGCCGACCACGACGACCGGCAATCTGACCTGCATATTCGCAATCGAATCGACTTTCGCCGCGCCGGTCAATTGCAACGCCATCAGGAAATCCGATGCGGTGCGAACACCGCGTGCGAGTCCGTTGGGCATGTCGAGCACGGTCGGCCGCCCGGCGCCGATCGCGAGCGCTATGTGATCAAAACCCTGCGCGAACGCTTCATCGGCCGTCAATGTGCCGCCGAACCGCACGCCGCCGAACATCGCGAACTCCCGCCGCCGCTCGATGAGCAGCCGAATAATCTTCAGAAAGTTTTTGTCCCAGCGCACGGTAATACCGTACTCGGCAACACCGCCGAAGCCTGCCATCACGCGCTCGTCGAGCGCTTCGTACAGGTCATGAATATCGCGGATCGGCTCGAACGCCACGCGTTCGCCGCGGCTGTCGACGCCCGAGACCTGCGCCGGCAGCGGTTCGATCTTGAGGCCATCGATGCCGACGACCGTGTGGCCGTCATTCATCAGGTAATGCGCGAGCGAGAATCCGGCGGGGCCCATGCCGGCGACCAATACGCGTTTTCCCGTTGGCGCTTTCGGATAAGGATTGCGCACGTTGAGCGGATTCCAGCGCGTGAGCAGGCTGTAAATTTCGAAGCCCCACGGCAATTCGAGCACGTCTTTCAGCGTGCGCGTTTCCGCCTGCGGAATGTCGACCGGCTCCTGCTTCTGGTAAATGCAGGCCTTCATGCAGTCGTTGCAGATACGATGACCGGTCGCCGCCGCCATCGGGTTGTCGACCGCGATAATCGCGAGCGCGCCGATCGCGGTGCCCTGCGTCTTTACTTTGTGAAATTCTGAAATTTTTTCATCGAGCGGGCAGCCTGCGAGCGTCACGCCAAACGGACTTTTCTTGAACGACGCCGCGCCGCGGCCGCTGGCGCCTTTTTCCTTCAATCCCTTCGAGCACGAATCCTTGCCCTGCTCGTGGCACCAGATGCAATAGTTTGCCTGGTCGAGCGCGCCGACGAGATCGGTGCCGCGATCGGTCAGCTTGAAACCTTCGCGATGCCGCAGGTGCTCCGGTTTCGCGCGATGCAAAGGGTAGCCGCCCGCCGAATCGGTGATCATCGGCACCAGGTTCTGATAGTCGAGCTTGTGCGGCGTCTTGAATAAAACACCATCGCGATGAAGCGCCTTGCCAGCCGGAGTCTGGGTGGCCCAGGCGGCGTATTGCAGCGCGAGATCAAGCTCGGTTTCGTGCGCCGCTTCGTCTGCCTGCCATTGGGTCACGTGTTGCGCGAACGAAAGCTCGGTGAATTCACCGCCCAGCAGCGGGATGAGCTTAGCGCGCAAAGCCGGACCATCGATCGCCGCTGCGGCGTCGCCTTTGTATTTATGCAGCGCCTTACGCTGCACGAATAGCCGCTTGCAAGAATAGAGGGGTGCGAGTTCGTTGTGGCGCGCTGATAGCGCGCGCACTTCGTCCTCGATGCCGAATAATCTGGCGATGAAATCGTCGAGATGCGGTGCGACTGCGATCAGCAGTTCAGATTCCTGTTTGGGCGCGAGCGTCGCCGCCTGCTCGCGCGCAGTACGCAGTTGCGCGCTCAACGCTTCGTCAGATGCAGCAAGCGACTTGAGAAAAACGGCGTCGAGACGCACGAGCGCGTCGCGATGATAGAGATCGGGAAATGACAACCCGTGCGGCAATTTCAGCATGGAAATGTACGATTTTGTGCGACGCAGAAAGGTCGCGAACATAGCACAAAATCTTTGCAGTGTCAGGGTTCGGCAACCGTAAAAAGCTGCTTATACCTTTGTGCGATAATGACTTTTACCAGTCGGCATAACAGACGGGTACCGGAGGAGTCATCAGTACGCAACCTGCAAATCTGCATGCCACGAGTTGGCGTACGCCGGCCGTCGTCCTTGTGTGCGGCGCCATGGTATTGATGTTGTCGATCGGTACGCGTCAGTCGTTCGGCCTGTTTCTGCCACCGATGACACTGGATCTCGGCTGGACGCGCGAAACGTTCGGCTTCGCGATCGCGTTGCAAAATATCGTGTGGGGACTTGGTCAACCGTTTGCCGGCGCGATCGCGGATAAATTCGGCGCGGCGCGCGTCGTCGTCGTCGGCGGCGTGAGCTACGCGCTCGGATTGGCTTTCATGGCGTGCGCGACCACTGGCCTCGCGTTCGATCTCAGCGCAGGAATTCTGGTTGGACTTGGATTAAGCGGCACCGGGTTCGGCGTCGTCATGGGTGTAGTCGGCCGCGCCGCCCCGCCGGAAAAACGCAGTGCGGCACTCGGCCTTGTCGGCGCCGGCGGCTCGTTCGGCCAGTTCGCAATGCTGCCATTCGCGCAAACCTTGATTTCCCAGATCGGCTGGGTGAGCGCGCTCTTCATGCTGGCGGCTTGCTCACTCCTCATCATTCCGCTGGCCTCTGCGCTTGCGGGCCGCAATTCCGCCGTGCATACGAGCGATCAAAGTTTATCCGCCGCGTTGCGCGAAGCGGCAGCACACAAGGGTTTCTGGCTTTTGACGGTCAGTTTTCTCGTGTGCGGATTTCAAACGATTTTCGTGATGATCCATCTGCCGGCCTATCTCGTCGACAAGGGCATGACGCCGACCGACGGCATGACCGCGCTTGCGCTGATCGGGTTCTTCAATATCGTCGGGTCGTACGCGTGCGGCACGCTGGGCGGTCATTACAGCAAGAAAAAACTGCTGATGGCGCTTTACATGATTCGAGCAGTCGCCATTTCCTTATTCATTGCGCTGCCGTTATCCCCGCTGACCCTATGGGCTTTCGCCATTACCATGGGCGTGACCTGGCTGGGTACCGTGCCGCTGACGAACGGGATGGTGGCGCAAATTTTCGGCGTAAAATATTTATCGACGTTGTTCAGCATTGCATTCCTGGGACACCAGATCGGCAGCTTTCTGGGCGCATGGTATGGCGGCCTGATATTTGATTTGACGGGTGCATATACGACTGTGTGGATCTTCTGCGTGGTCTTGAGCGTAATCGCGGCGGCGCTCTGCGCACCGATCGACGAACGCGATGTCACGGCATTGCGGGCGTCCGCATGATTTTGACAAGCGCATGAATACGTTTCCTGACTTGCACGGCATTCTGACGGCGTTTTTCGGCGGCCTGCCGTGGCCCATCGTGCTTGTCAACGAGCGCGGCCAAGTCACTTACATGAATCGCCTGATGCAGGCAGCCGATGCGCTGCCGAACTCGCCGGAGGCTCCGTTCGCGAGCCGCTTTCCTGAATACGCTGCCGCATTGGGCGGCGAGACGCCCTGGCTTACGGCGCAGACGGCTGCAGTCATCCGCAATGTAGAAGGCCGCACGCTCAGCGAACAGATTTCGGTTCACTGCCTGCCGATCGGCGCCTGCCTCATTGCAATCGAGCAGCCCGATACGGCAGCGACGCTCGGCGATGCTCAGCTCGCACGGCTCGCGTCACTGGGTTTCATGGTGGCCGGCGTATGTCACGAGCTTGCAAATCCGCTGACCGCAATCAATTCAACGGTGCAATTGTTGCGCGCCAATCCAGCCGCACCTGCCCTGCTCGATAAAGGCCTCGCCAATATTGCGGGCAACGTCGAGCGCATGCTCAGCATTTCGCGCCGGCTTAACGATTTTTCGCGTGCGAGTGACGACGCGCGCGCGCTGCTCAACCTTCGCACGACCGTCAACGATGCGGTCGCGCTGCTCAAGCATGGCAACAGCAGCAACGAAATAAACGTCGTGTGCGCGCTCGACGACACGACGATCGTGCACGCCGACCCCGGCCAGCTGCAGCAGGTCTTCTGCAATGTATTCACGAATGCGGTGCAGGCGATGCACGGCAGCGGCTCTCTCTACATATGCGATTCCCGCCCCGATGGGCGCTACGTTGAAATCGCCATCCATGACACCGGCCCTGGAATTGCCGAGAGCGATTTACCGCGCCTGTTCGAGCCATTTTTCACAACCAAGCCGCCGGGCGCGGGAACGGGGCTTGGCCTTGCGATCAGCAATGAGATCGTGCTTGCCCACGGCGGCAGCATGCGCGCGGCAAACGAGGCCAATGGCGGCGCGTGTTTCTATATCCGGCTGCCGGCGGTTTCGCCATGAAAAAAACCGCGAACCGGGCTGGCCGCAATGAGCGCATTCTCGTCATCGAAGACGATCCGGGCGTCAGCGCGAGCATCGAGATGTTGCTGCCCGCACGCGGCTACCAGGTCGAATTCGCCTCGCGCGCTCAAGACGGGATCGAGCGTGCCAACGCCCATGAATTCGAACTCGTCATTACCGACCTGCGCCTGCCCGACGGCGACGGCATGCAGATAATCCGCACGCTAAGCGCCGCGCAACCCGCGCTGCCGATCATCATGATGACGAGCTACTCATCGCTCGATACCGCAATTGAAGCGCTGCGAAACGGCGCCGTCGATTACGTGATCAAGCCCTTTCACAACGACGCATTATTGTTTGCGATCGAACGTGCGCTCAACGAACGGCGCATGCAACGCGAGAACGCGCTGCTGCGGCGCAGTCTCGATAAGTCGAGTGCCAATGCGCAAATCATCGGCCAGAGCGCCGGCATCAAGCGGGTGTTCGAGCTCGTCGATAAGGTCGCTCCCACCGATGCAACGGTCCTGATTCAAGGCGAAAGCGGCACCGGCAAAGAGCTCGTAGCGCAGGCGATTCACCGTGCGAGCCCGCGCGCCGAACATGCATTCGTGCCGATCAACTGCGGCGCGATCCCGGCGGAACTCCTCGAGTCTGAATTGTTCGGCCATACCAAGGGCGCGTATACGGGCGCCGTCGCCGCGACCGAAGGCTTGATTCGCGAGGCTCACGGGGGCACGCTCTTTCTCGATGAAATATCCGAACTCGCGCCGCAGTTGCAGGTCAAGCTGCTGCGCGTCATCCAGGAAAAGCAGGTGCGGCCGCTCGGCTCGCCGCGTGTGTTGCACACCGACGTGCGCTTTCTGGCCGCGAGCAACCGCGATTTGAAAGCAGCAACCGCGCAAGGCGCGTTTCGGGCCGATCTTTTTTACCGGCTCAACGTGATCAACATCGAAGTCCCGCCGCTGCGCGACCGCGGCAAGGACATCGAGCTGCTTGCGCAGTATTTCATCGGCGTGCATAGCCGGCGGCTTGGCAAACGCATTACCAGCCTCGGCGCCGACGTCAAAGAACTGCTCAACCGCTATCGCTGGCCGGGCAATGTCCGCGAGCTCGAAAATGTGATCGAGCGTGCCGTCATATTGGCGGACGGCACGACACTCACCGCGCGCGATTTTTCAGATCTGACGGCGAGCGAACCTGCGCCTTCCAATGCGGGAGCAGCGGGCGGCACCACTGCGGAGCTCTCGGTCGAGGACTACATCGCCGAATTCGTCAAACGCCATCAGGATCGCCACAGCGAACAGGAACTCGCCGCGATGCTCGGCATCGGACGAAAGGCCTTGTGGATCCGTCGCAATAAATGGGGACTCTTTCGTGCGGGCTCACGGCCGGGCCGGCATGACGAAATCGCGTGAGCGCGCATGATCTTCCAGAGACAGGCTCTTAAGAAACAGCAGCCGTTTCGTTTGGAAACGACTGCAAAAACGTGTGCTAAAAATGGAACGCGGCGCCCCCTTAGCGCGCAATGATTTGAGCGTAAACCGTGGGCATACCGATTGCTTACGTTCTGACGTTCTACGCGTTTCCAGAATAAACCATCCAGGAGGCAGTCATGGCTGAACCCGCCGCACGCAAGAAAGTCACAATTCCGATGTTGATGGAGAAGAAGAAAAAGGGCGAACCCATCGTCCAGCTCGCGGTATATGACTATGAGACCGCAATCGTTGCCGACCGTGTCGGCATCGATATCCTGTGCGTATCGGATACCGGCGGCATGGTGCTGTTCGGCCACGAGTCGACGACGTCCGTATCGTTCGAAGAAGTTTTATTCATGGCGCAGGCGGTCAAGCGCGGCTCTCAGTACGGATTGCGCATGGTCGACATGCCGTACATGAGTTTTCACTTGTCGGCCCAGCAGTCGGTCGACAACGCGGCCAAATACGTTTCGCAAGCCGGCGCTGAAGTCATGAAGTGCGAAGGCAACCAGCACCATGCCAAATACATCGAAGCGATCGTCAAGGCCGGCATCCCGGTGCAAGGTCATATCGGCATCTGCCCGATGCGCATTCCGCAATTGGGCGGTTTCGCGGCGCAAGGCAAAAGCGCCGACCGTGCAAAAGAACTGGTAGACGACGCCTGGGCGTTCGTCGATGCCGGCTGCTTTTCGATCATGACGGAAGTCGTCACCTCGGAAGTCTCGCAATACCTCGCCGAAACGCTGCCCGTGCCCGTCATCAGTCTGGGCTCGGGCAACACGTCGGATGGCGTGCATATCATCGGCTCCGATCTTTTCCATCTTTATGAAAAACACACGCCGCGGCATTCGAAGATTTACTGCGACCTCGTGCCGTTGATCGAAAAAGGCCTGACCGATTACCGCGATGAAGTCAAACAGCGGATTTACCCGGGCAAAGAGCACACGGTCTTCATGAAGGAAGACGAGCTCAAGAAATTCAAAGACAAGGTTGGCTGGAAGAAGTGACCTCCCCCGCCATCGCGGGCGAGTTGCCCAAAGTTCCGAGCGGCGACGAGATCGTCGCCGGCACGGGCTTCTTTGCCGGGCTCACGCCGGCGCAACGCGAACGGGTGGCGGCGCTCGGCCGCATTGAAAGTTACCGGCAGGACGGGCAGATCTACAACATCGGCGATGCCGCGGTCGATTTCTACGTGCTTGTGGATGGCATGGTGCGCTTCAGCATCGGGCTCGGAAACCGGCGAGCCGCCGCGGGCCAGGTCTTGCGCCGCGGTGAAGTTTTCGGCTGGGCGGCGCTGGTCGAAGACGCGCCGAAACGCATCGCATCCGCGTTTTGCATTTCCCCGTGCAGCGTGCTCGCGATCAACGGCGACCAATTGCTGCTGCTGATGGAGGCCGACCACAGCCTGGGTTTCAGGTTGATGAAGCAATTGAACATGCTGATTACGGGCAACCTCACGGCTTTTGCGTCGGGTTAAATGAACTCGAATCCGCAAAAGCACCCAGGGGCATGCTGACATGCCCCTGATTTTTTGCGGAGCGCGCTCTGCCCGACGCTAATCTCATCTGGCTGCTGCTCACTGCGTTTGCCGTCGGCACGTTGATCGGCGCCGTCGGCATCGGTGGCATTCTGCTGATCCCTGCGCTGGTTGCATTCGCGGGCTTGCCGATTCATTCGGCGATGGCTACCGCTCTATTCACGTTCGGGTTCACCGGCGTCGCCGGAACCATCATGTTCCAACGCAGAGGCAGCATCGATTGGACCGTGACATGGCCCGTCCTGCTGGGCGCGGTGTTTTTCGCATTCATTGGTGCGTGGGTCAATTCACTGACGGGTCCGGGTGCATTGGGACTCATCCTCGCGGGCGTCATCATGTTTGCCGGCGTATATACGCTCGCAAGATGGCATGGCATGCCGCATCCCGCGTTCGAAGGGCATGCACGCGCCCAAAGCGTTCTATTGCTGGCGCTGGGTGCAATTGCCGGATTCGGTTCCGGCCTGACCGGCGTCGGCGGCCCCGCGCTATCGGTGCCGTTGATGGTGCTTTGCGGTTTTCCGGCGTTGACGTCTATCGGCGCCAGCCAGGTCATCCAGATCGTTGCTGCGGTTTCCGGCACGCTCGCGAATCTGCAATACGGCAGCATTGACTTCAAGGTCGCGGGGACCGTTACTTTGCTCGAGATCGCGGGTGTGTTGCTGGGCGCGCGTATCGTGCATGCAGTCAATGCCGATTGGTTGCGTAAATTCGTGGCGGTGCTGTGCGTGCTGGTGGGCTTCGGATTAATGGGACGCGAGCTCGGCTGGTTTCGGTGAGCGACGAATTCACGCACTTTCTTGCAGGGCGCAGCGCGGCGATGACGACCATCGCCCCCGGTATTGAAACGCCGCTGCGGTTTTCCACGGTGGAACGCGAGCATTTCGCCACGCGCCGCGCCGCCGGCTTGTTTGATTTTTCGTTCATGTGCTGCATCGAGATTACCGGTCCCGGCAGCACTGCTTTCTTGCATGCACTGCAGACGCGCACGCTCGATGCGATGGCCGGCGGCCGTATCGCCTATACGCTGTTATTGCGCGACGACGGCACGGTCATCATCGACGCAACCGTCTGGCGGTTTGCGGACAACCGCTACTGGTTGTTTACCGGCCGGCGCGCTGATTTCGACTATGTCGCCGCCGTCGCACGCGATTTCGACGTCACGCTGGTCAACAGGTCGGGCCGCCAGGCCGTGATCGCAGTCCAGGGCAGCACGAGCATCGGCATCCTCGAAATGGCGTTAAACAACCGCTCGATCAGAACGCTGCCGTGGTTCGGCTTCATTTCGCTGCCGTTCGCCGGTGTCGACTGCCGGCTGGCGCGCATCGGCTATAGCGGCGAGCGCGGTTATGAACTCATTATTGATAATGTGGCGGCGCCGGCGCTGTGGCAGGCGCTGCTCGCGGCAGGTGCGAACGACGGACTGCTTGAATGCGGCTTCGAGGCGACCAACGCATTGCGCATCGAGGCTGGACACATTCTGTTCAGCAGCGAACTGGCTGCGCCGGTACGGCCCGCCGAATTGAGCATGGACCGTTTGATTGATTTTCACCGCAGCGACTTTCGCGGTGCGTCCGCGATACATTCTGCACGCCGGCAATCGCCGGCACGGCGCCTGGTTGGCTTGCTACCCGGGCATCGCATCGCGTCCGCTGCAAGCGGGCCACCGATCGTGCGTCAGGGCCGCGGTGCGCTTTCAAGTGCAGCCTGGTCGCCCCTGCTCGAGAAAAATCTGGCGCTTGGATTCGTGCATGCGGACGACGCTTATCCCGGCACAATGGTAAAGCTTGCCTGCGGCACGTCGGCGCAAGTCGCGCGGCTGCCGTTTTACGATCCGGGCCGTGTGCTGCTCCGGCGCGGCGACTGACCGTCGATCAGGACGTAACCGCGACTCTTTCGCCCTGCTTCGCGGCATTGCGTTCAGCTGCGGCGACGGTATTGCAGATCAGCATCGTGACCGTCATCGGGCCGACACCGCCAGGCACCGGCGTGATGAACGAAGCCTTCTCTTTGACGCCGTCAAAATCGACGTCCCCGGCGAGAGTGCCATCGGCAAGCCGGTTGATGCCGACGTCGATGACTGCCGCGCCGCGTTTGACCATCGGTGCGGTAATCAGGCGCGGACACCCCGCGGCAACAATCAGAATATCGGCGAGTATCGTAAATTGCGCGAGGTCGCGCGTCTTGATGTGACAAATGCTGACCGTGGCATCCTTGGCCATCAACATCAACGCCATCGGCTTGCCGACTATGTTGCTCGCGCCGACGACCACCACGTTCTGGCCTTCGATCGGAATATTTTCATACTCGAGCAGGCATTGCACGCCGTAAGGCGTACACGGCGGAAAAATGTTGTTCTCCCCGACCACGAGACCGCCGACGTTATACAGGTGAAATCCGTCGACATCCTTGTCGATCGAGATTGCACCGAGCAGCCGGCGCGCCTCGAGATGCGGCGGCATCGGTAATTGCACGAGGATGCCGTGAATCGCCGGGTTGCGATTGAGTTCCTCAATCCGCTCCAGGATCACTTGCTCGCCTGCGTCGACGGGAAATTCATGCACCTCCGAATGCAGGCCGACTTCGGCGCATGCTTTTACCTTGTTGCGCACATAGACACGGGATGCAGGGTTGTTGCCGATGATGATGACAGAGAGACCGGGCGTGATGCCGCGCACTTTGAGCGCTTCCACCCGCTTCTTCCATTCGCCTCTTACGTGCCGCGCGACGGCGTTGCCGTCGATAATTTTTGCCGTCATATGCATCTCCCTTCGCGCGCGTTGCTCATTCGGGTTCGATCAATGCGCGCGAAATCCAACGATGATAAAAAGCAGCATGCTCAGTCCCATGAGGCCGTAGCCTGCAACATTCATTTGCCGCGCACGCGACTCGCTGATGCGATCGCGCGTGCGCAGCCAGCCCGCCAACACCGATGGCACCGCGCCCAGGATGGCGATTCCAATCACGACTTCGCGCGTCAGCAACCATTCCACGCCGCTATTCGCTCACTCAAGGCCGCTCAGGATTTGACGACGCGTTTTGAGTAGGCATCGACGAAATCTGCGGCGGCCTTGCTGCCGCGCGAAAACGATTTCATCGCCTCCTCATGCAGGATCGACAGCGCCTGCATCTTGATTTCATTCGCGCGATCGTTCTCGATGATGCCGGCGAGCGTGCGCGGGCGCGGCACATCGACTTCGAGCACCTTGCAAACGCGCGTCGGGATATTCGACATGATGAGCAGGCGGTCCGCCAGAAAAATTGCCTCGTCAATGTCGGTCGTCACAAAGAAGTTCGTGCGCCGGTTTTCCTCGTAAAGCGCCGAGTAGTACTCCCACATCAGCTCTTTCGTCATCGCGTCGAGCCCGCGAAACGGCTCGTCGAGTATCATGACTTCGGGATTGTTGATCATCGCGCGCGCGGACCGTACAGAATATTGTCGTACGTCGTCATCCACGGGAACAGCGCCGTTTCCTGGAATAGCACGAGCCGATCGCGCCCCGGGCCTTCGATGTGCTTGCCATTTAATTCGAGCGTACCGCTGGTCGGCTGCTCGAAACCGGCCAACAGCCTGATAAGCGTGCTTTTGCCGCAGCCTGACGGGCCGATCATCACGGTCAGCTTCCCGCGTTCGATCGTAAACGAACAGTCTTTGACCACCTCTTTGGTAAATTGCGCGGTGCCGTAGCTCTTGGACGCGTTGCGCACAGCGATTTCGCCCGCTTTTATTTCCGCCTTGATCAGATTGGAATCGTTCATGTTTTCACTCAGCGCAGGCGTAACCAGGGCGTGACGCGCCGCCCGAGCGCACGCAACAATTCACTCGAGATAAAACCGGCAATGCCGATGCTGATCATGCCGACCACGATTTGCTCGTAGGACCCGCCGACGTACGAGTTCCAGATAAAGAAGCCGAGACCACCGCCGCTGGTGCCGCCTATCTGGCTGCCGCCGCCGGAAATCATTTCGGCCGCAACCACGACTTCCCACGTGATTCCCATGCCGACGGCTGATCCGATCATGATCGACGGCAAGGTGCCCGGCAGAATAATCCGCCAGAAGATGTCCCATTGGCCGGAGCCCATCGAGCGCGCCGCCTGAAAGTAACGCGTATCGATCGAGCGCGCGCCGCCGACGACATTGATGACGATCGTATAGAAAGCGCCGAGGAACGTTACGAAGGCGATCGACATTTCCTGCGTCGGCCAGAAAATGATGGAAGCGGGAACCCATGCCAACGGCGGTATCGGGCGCAGCACCTCGAACAGCGGAAAGCCGACGCCGTATGCGGTTCGACTGACCGCGAGCATCAGACCAAATGGAATTCCGATCAGCATCGCGGTGACGAAGCCTGCCATCACGCGGAAAAAGCTCATGTACCAGCTTTGCCAATAACCGGGATCGCCGACTACTTTTGCCCACGCCGCGAGTACTTCGGTCGGCGCCGGTACCGCGCCGATCCACGGCAAATAGACCGGCTTCAATCCCATCGCGACCAGCACGTTGCGCAGCCATTCGAACGAATCCCACTTGATCCAGATCTTCGACAGCGAGCCCGTCTCCCACAAGAGGAGGAAAACGGCGATCGAGACAAAGCCGCGCCAGTAGATGGAGGTAAAGAACGAAGGTTTGCGGGCGGCCACCGGTCTACCCTTCCTTTTCGCCGGCGGCAAATGCTTTCAAGGCTTCCTCGTGCACCGCTTCATTCGTTTCTTCCATTAATTCGCGAAACCTCTTTGAAGTCAGAGCGCCGTAATCGCGTGGATGCGGGATATCGACTTCGATGATTTTTTTCGGTTTGCAAGGGCGCGTTGTCATGATCGCGACTTTGTGTCCGAGAAAAATCGCCTCCTCGAGATCGTGCGTGATGAAGAAAATCGTGACCTTGTTCTTGTAATAAATCTCGAGCAGCGCTTCGTGCATCACCGACTTGGTCAGCGAATCGAGCGCGCGATATGGCTCGTCGAGCAGCAAAACCTTCGGGTTGTTCATCAATGCGCGCACGATTTCGACGCGCCGGCGCGTGCCGGAAGATACCTCGCCCGGAAAATTGTGCTCCACGCCGGAAAGGCCGGCGTCCGCCATCATGCCGAGCGCTTTCTCCTTCACTTCGGCGCGGCTCATGGTTCCCTGCATCAGCGGTCCGAAGGCGACGTTTTCGAGATTGGTTTTCCACGGGAATAAAGCACCATTCTGAAAAACCACGATGCGATCCGAGCCCGGCTCCGCTTTCGGCTTGTCTTCACTGCACAGAACTTCACCGTCGAGCAGAATGCGGCCGGACGTTATTTCGTGGAATCCGGCAATCGCATTGAGGAGCGTGGTTTTGCCGCAGCCCGAAGGACCTACGATCATGCAGATTTCTCCGCCCTTGATATCGAGCGAGCAGTGATCGACGGCCATTACCGAAGCGCCGCCCGGATCGTAGATCTTGACGACGTCCTGTATTGCGATTGCGCCGCGCGTGATCGGCTGCGTGTTCTGAACCGCTTGCAGTTGAGCTGACATCATTGCCCGCCCAGCGCCAGTTCGCGCGTGCGCCACTGCATCAGGTGATCACCGATAACCCGCACCATTGCACTCGTCACATAGCCGACGAAACCGAGCGTGATCATTCCGATGACGATCGTCGGATAGCGCACCATCGTATAGGACGTGTTGATGACGTATCCGAGACCATATTGACCCGAGACCATTTCCGCGGCGACGAGCGAGAACCAGGACACGCCGATCGAAATCTGCAGGCCGGTAAAAATAAAGGGCAGCGCGCCCGGCACGATGACATGGCGGAAAACCTGCGAACGTTTGGCGCCAAGGCAGTACGCGGCGCGAATATAGGATTCTTCGATCGATTCGACGCCGAGCATGGTGTTGAGCGCCGTCGCGAAAAAAGACGCGAGGAAGGTCAGGTAAATTACCGCGGACTCGGTCGCGATGAACATGACGATCGCAAGCGGGACCCACGCGAGAATCGGAATCGGACGCAGCGTTTCGAAAACCGGGAACACGTATTCCTTGAATGTTTTCGACCAGCCGAGCAGCAAGCCGACCGATACGCCGAGCACAGTCGCGAGCAGGAACGCCTGTGTTACGCGCCAGATACTGACGCCGATATGCTTGTAGTATTCCGGCGTATAGACCGACATGCCGAATACCGGATTGGGATTGAGCCATTCCTTCACGACGACGGTAATGCCGGGCATGTCGCGAAAGCGCGGCAGCTTCCAGACCTCAACCGACAGATACCAGAAGCCGATGAACAGCGTGAAACCGACCAGCATCAGATACGGCCGCGGACTTTTCAGCCATTGCCCCAGCCTGAATGCCGTATTGCGCATGCCCTGCATAAACAGCTCTGTCATTGTCGATCGCTTTTCTGCACGCCATTACCTGCGAATTGCCCGGAGAGCGCTAACTCTCCGGGAACCTGCGCGCGCCGTATTCGGGCGCAATAGATTTGCCTCTTATTTCGGCGCCTGCGCGTCGGGCAGCGCGATCACATCGCCGATCGGCGCCTTGAGATTGCGTTCTTTAAGCACCTGCTCCGCAAATTCCGGCATCACTGCTTCCGGACGCAGCTTTTCGACGTTGATGCTCTTGATCGAATACAGGAATGCGGTCGCTTTATCGATCAGGTCGCGAGCCTGCGGTGTAATAGCGTAGTGAAGATTGATGCGCGTCTTGGTGCCGCCCGTGTCCGCGCCGTAGGTACCGTACAGCGAATACCACAGGGCGCGATCCGAGAAGCCGGTCGTCTGCTCTTTCGCCATTTTGATGATCTCGTTGGCGTTTTTCGCATCGGCGAGATACAGCTGCGCATCGAGCTCGGCATTCATCCATGCCTTCACCACATCGGGCCGTTGCTTGATCAGATCGGCTCGCATAGCGAGAAAGCCGCCATCCGCCTCGTTGACGCTGGCGCCTGATGCAATCCGGCGCGCGAGCTGTTCCTGGACCAGGCGCGACGCGGTCGGTTCCCAGATAACGGCGGCGTCGATTTTGCTCGCGCGGAAATTACTGGTGATGACTTCGATGTTCTGGTTGAGGTAATCCTTCGGCTGTACGCCTTCCTTCTTGAAAGTGGCCTGCGCGAACCGGTCGGTGCAACTGCCTTTCGGCACCGCGACCTGTTTGCCGTCAAGCCACTTCAGCGCTTCCTTTGCATTCGCAAATTTCGGCGCGTCATTGCGGGCGAGGAAAATATTGCATTGATCGAAACCCAGGCCGAGCGTGCCGACGATGCGGACATCGGCAGTTTCAATCTTTGTCGTCGACACGATTGACGGCATATCGCCCATGTAGCCAATATGCTGTTTGCCGGCCAGCATGTTGTTGACGATGATCGCGCCCTGCAGGCCCACCTGGAACTCGACCTTCGAACCTTTAGGCAGGTATTTCTCGTAAAACTTCTTGCCGCGCATGACCACACCCGACCACGACTCGGTGTAATACGGCTGGTAGCCGACGACGAGCTCGACCGGAGCACCCGGCTTGCCGAAATCGATATCGGACGCCTGCGCATAGCCTCCGCCAACCACAAGCACGGAAATTACCGCGAACAACTGAATGAATCGCTTTGTTGCTTGCATGACTCCTCCTTTGTAGTTAACGACTTCTGATGCGCACCGCTGTCCCGTTATTGCATTGCTCGTCCTATAACCTTGTTAATGTTGTTTTGTTGCCTACTTCGAACCCGATGAGGTCAGGTACCGCGCAATCAGCGACGATAGCCGGCGCATTACCACGTATCCTGCGGCGGGATCGGCAGCCAGCAACTCAAGCGCCTGATGTCCGTTGATGCGAAGCAGCTGCGACGGCTCGAGGCACGTCGCGCGCGCAATGCGGTGTGGCTGGTTCTCGAGTAAAGCTGCCCAGCCGAATACTTCCCCTTTGCGCAACATAAAGCCTGCCGGACTCATATGCTGGTCGCGCCCGATCAGAAATTCAACGCGCCCCGACTCGAGAATGAAGAAATCGTGGGACGGATCGCCGACGTCATAAAGCGTTTTGCCGCCCCCAACTTCTTCGCGTTTGGCGAGCCCGATGATCGCTTGCAGGGTTGCATCCGGGATGCCCGCGAATAACTCAGTCGAGTTGACCGTGCTTTGGGCGACAACGTAAATCGAATCGCCTTCGACCTGTACCGGAAATCCTTCGAGCGGCGCTTCCGCCAGCCCGACCGCGGCACCCGTGCGGATGTCCCATTGCCACAAATGCTGATGGCAGGTCAGCACAGCGCCGTCGTAGAGGCCTTCGCACAGCGCCACATCCTGATGCGGGCACATCGCCTGGTACGCGAAGTAATCGTCGCCGGAGTTTGCGACGAGCAGCTTGCGTCCGCCTTCCACTTCGCACTCAATCATGCCGTTGGCGGGTACTTGACTGCGCGGGCATACAAAGGTTTTGCTCATCGTCGTTCAGCTGAATTTGTCGTAACGGATATTATCCGCGGTGAGTTTGGCTTGCAGCAAAAGCATGCGAATCGCGCCGTCGACAGCAGGCGGCGGGCCCGCCAGGTACGCGCGCACATTCTGGTATTTGCCCTGCATGTGTCGGGCGGCGACTTCGTGCACGAGACCGTGGTCGAACAGCAGCGCCGGATGCGCCGTTTGCGCTGCTGCCGGCACCGCCTCGTCCGACAATACGATCATGATGCGCAGTTTGCCCGGAAACTCGAGTGCCAGCTGTTCGAGTTCTTCCAGATAAAACGCATCGGCGTAGGTGCGAACACCAAAAAACACGTCGCCGCTGAACTGGTGAAAATAACGCTCCTGGCGCGCGCGGGAAAGTATCGACAGCATGCCGGCAATGCCGCTACCGCCGGCGATGCACAAAATGTCTTTGCCCAGGTTGGGAAAAAACGTTGCCGCGCCGAGCGGGCCGAACCAGTCAACCTGCTGCCCTTCGACGTTGCCGTTGAACAACCACTCGGAAGCGCCGCCGCCGGGTTTTTTCTTGACGACGAAATCAAGCCTGTGCGCCGCGCGATCGAAATTCACCATTGAATAGCCGCGATAACCGGGAACGCCGGGCACTTGAACGACGACGAACTGGCCCGCATCGAAATCGCAGGGCGAATCCAGCCTGAGCGAAAAGCGCGTGACGTCGCGCGTCAGCGTGTGCGCATCGGTCACGGTCGCGCGTCCGAACGACGGCATGCACGCGCCGGATTCCATCGAGTGAACAAAGTTGGCGACCTCCACCGTGCAATCGCTTTTCGCGATGCACTGGCACATCAGAACGTCGCCGGCCTGCTTCAGGTACTTGCGACCGCCGGCCTGCGGCCACGCGTCTTCGACTTCACCGGATATCAGCTTCGCCTTGCAGGTGCCGCACGTGCCGGTGCCGCATTCGTACGGCAGATGGATGCCGGCGGCCAGTCCCGCGTAAAGCATGCGCGCACCCGTGGCTGCGTCGAACTGGAACGCGCGGTTGCGCGCACTGACCTGGATGCGCATGGTTATTTCAGAACGGGATGTGGTAACCGAAACCGAATTGCCGCGTATCGAGCTTGACGATCCGCTTGAGCAGCAAAGGCGGCCCGTCGCCGGTTTTCACGGTGTCGATGTAACGGCCGACTGCGAATAATTCGGTTGCCCCGCCGTCGAGGGTCGTTTTGAAGACCTGGAGTGCCGACACGACCGTCGCCTGCTGACTGGCTTCGTCCATATCGACGGTGTAAACGGTCGCATGCCGGGTGACGGGCGAATGATCGCTGTTGTGACGCGGCAGGTTGGTGAAGAGCATCTGCATGCCCGCTTTGTCGTGGTCCAGCCAGACCATGTCTTTGCGGATTTCGGGACTATGTGCGGTGATCGTGTAATGAAACTCGCTGGCGCACAGCGCGAGGTAGCCCTTGAAATCTTTTTCGTCGAGCGCAAGGCACGAGCGATAGACGACTTCCTCGATCGCACTTCTGTCCGGCTTCATTACTTCTCCTCCATGACAGGGCCGTCTTGCAACACGGCCGCTGTCGGTGAAACAACTAGGCGACGGCGCTGGTTTTGCGCTCGCCGTACGGATCGTAGGACTTGCGTCCCATGCGCCGGCTCCACTCGGCATAAAAATGGCGCATGCCGCCTTCGTCGTGAATCGTCATATTTTCTTCCCGGCCGTGCAGCACCCATGTCGGCTCGCTGCCCGGATGCATTGCCCTGCCCTGCCCGTGCACGCCAAGCAGATCTTCGTGCAGGTTGCGACCGAACGGTCCCCAGATCGTGTTGTGGTCGCGAATACGCTCGGCACGTTCTTCGGGCGTGTCGCTCTTGAGCCCGAGTCCGCGAAATTCGATCAGCAGCTTGTTGGGTCCGAGCGGAATCGACGTATCCATCCGCAAGACCGACGTGCGCAGGTTGTAAGTCATGCCGGGGAAAATATCGATCAGGATCCAGCCGCCGGGCGCCAGCGCCGGCCAGCCGACGCCACGCTGCTTGCCGCCTTCATAAGCGTCGTATTTGATTTCCATCGAACCGACCGAGGCATGGCCATTCGGATACCCGGTGTACTTGCGATCGAAATAACCCGGCTGAAGCATGCCCGTTACGCGGTTAAAGTAATGCATGTAATCGTGATAGAACTCGCTGTTGGTGTCGTGCCACAGCTTGTAGTTCGTATCGACGACGGCCTTGTGGTAATGGAACACCTCGAGCGGCATCGACATGTTGTCGTGCAGCATGTTGAGCGAGTCGCCGAGGTATTCGCTGAGTGTGCACGCGTTGTCGTCGGTGTTGACCCATACAAAGCCGCCAAACCCTACTTCCGCACGCACTTCGCGCAGCCCGGCATCGGCTTTGCAGAAGCGCTTCTGAAAACCCTGCTCTTCGCGCGATATGTCGGTGCAATTACCTTTGCTGTCGAACGACCACGCATGAAAAATGCAGGTGATGCGCTTGGCGTTGCCGACGGGATCGTAAAGCAGCGTGTTGCCGCGATGCGGGCATACGTTGTAAAAGCTGCGCACCTTCATGTCTTCGCCGCGCACGATGATCAGCGAGGTGCCGCCGGGATGAAAAAAAGTGCGGTAGTCGTAGGCGTTCGGGATTTCGGACTCGTGACATGCAATGATCCAGCACGTGTTGAAAATCTTTTCGCGTTCCTCGACAAACAGCTGCTCGTCGGTATAGATGCGGCTGTCGACAAAATGGGACGGCGGAAATTTGGGATGTTGATTCCATTGGCTCGCGTTTTTAGACATGAAACCTCCAAATTTTCTTTACCCGAATAAATCCTGATGCACTTACGCAGGTTCCATGCCAGCACAATTCATACGGACGCAGGCGCTGCCTAGAGGAGGAATCGCCGCGACGATCGTATCCCGACCGTTGCGGAACGCTGCTCGTTTCAAAAGGAAACTGGAAGACCACTGCGACGAAACATTGAAAAAAAATGCCCTGCGACGGTCGGCGGGGCATTCTGCCGGCTAGCACGCGCCGGAATCGGCGGAATACAGCCGCGGGTCGGGCGCAGGCAGTTGCCGCTTGAGTTCGACGCAGGCATGCACGAAGCCTTTCATTGATTCGCCGACGAAGCCGCGCAGCATCGCCTCCTGAATGCATTGCGCCTGCAGGAATTCAATGACCGGGCTGCGTTCAGGCTCTGCCGCGAGCGGCGACGTCGCCGTCGCCGCGCCCATGATGAGCGCAGCGGCGGCGAATGCAAATCCGACTTTCATGCGTCACTTGCAGTTGGTCATGCAGCGCACCGCATTGGTGTCGGGACGATCGTCGACGATGAAGCCGTCGCGATTCGGCATCTGCACCTTCGCAAGCGTCGTCTGATCCATCACCGCATCCGCGGGTACCAGCCCGTTCAACTGCAGGATGTAGGCAGACACCGCATAGACCTCATTCACGGTCAATGACTGCGGCTTATCCATCGGCATTGCGCGGCGAATGTAATCGAACAGGATGGGCGCGTACGGATACATGCTGCCCGGCGTCAGAACGCGTACGTTGGTTTTGAACGAGCCGATACCGCCCACCATTGCGCCAACCACGGGACCGCCCTTCGCTTCGGCGCCGTGGCAAACCGTGCACTTGGCGTCATACACGGCTTTGCCTTCCGCGACGCTGCCGCGGCCGGCCGGCAACCCTGAGCCGTCAGAGGTACGAATGTCGATGTTCCATGGTGCAATGTCCGCTTCGGCAATCGCCTTGCCGTACTTGACGTTCGGCTTCGCCACGGGCTGCGACATTTCCTGAGTGGCACAACTCGCGATCAGAATCGCGCCCGAGACAACCAGAGCTGAATTAAGCAATCGCATTTTTGACCTCCCCTGAAGCGCTGACCGACCATGGGAAGACGCCGTTGTGATGCTGCACGAAGCCGACGATGGCGCGCGACTTCTGAATGTCTGCGACCGTTGGCTGAACGTAACCCGTGCTGTCTACAGCGCGGCTGGCGATTGTCGCCGGCCCGCCTTTCCAGTCCCAGCGAAAGCGGAATGCAGTGAGACACTTGTCCATCACCGGCTCTTCAAGCACTGCCTCCTGCCAGTTCTTGCCGCCGTCGGTGGTGACATCAATCGCCTTGATCTTGCCTTTACCCGACCATGCGAGTCCCTGGATTTCATGCATGCCCGGCTTGATGTTCATGCCGCCGGACGGCCGCGTGATGACCGACTTGCATTCCATATCGAAACTGAACTGGCGCCATTTGCCGTCCGGCATCGGATCGGTGTAGCGCGCAGTCTCGCCGCGCACGTGCCACGGCTGATCGCCGACCTTGATGCGGCGCAGCCACTTCACGCTGACATTACCTTCCCAGCCCGGCACGAACAGGCGCAGCGGATAACCGTTTTCCGGGCGTAGCATTTCGCCGTTCAGCGCATAGACAAGCAGGCAGTCGTCGAGCAATTTCTTCATCGGCAGACTGCGCAGGTGAGCCGAGCCATCGGCGCCTTCGAAGATTGCCCAGCTCGCGGCGGGTTGCAAGCCCGCTTCATCGAGCAGCCATGAAACCGGCACGCCGGTCCACTGGCCGCCTGACAAGAGGCCGTGCGTCTGCTGCACCGTGTTCGATGCGGGTTTGAGCCAGTCGGTCAGCCCGTTGCCCGAGCACTCCATGAAATAGAACTTCGACACCGCGGGATACCGCATCAAATCTTCCATCGTGAATTCGAGCGGCTGGCGCACCATGCCGTGAATCACCAATCGATGTTTGGCGGGATCGATATCCGGCGTGCCGTTGTGATGGCGTTCGTATATCAGACCGTTCGGCGTGACGATCCCGTACTGACTTTGCAGCGGCGTCATGCTCCAGTCGGAAAAATTCTGGCGATTCTTGAAGATATCGGTGCGGCGTCGACGCACTTTCGATTCGAACTTGGACGGCATGCCGTAATCGTCTTCGGCAATCGGCTTGCCGAAGCCCTTGTTGCTGTCGGGTACCGGCAGCGCCGCAAGCGATCCGGCGGTCGCACCTGCTGCGAGTGCGCCGCCTGCGATGGTAGTGCCGCGGCGAAGGAAGTTGCGACGGCTTGCGCTACCGAGTGCAGCATCGACTCTTGTGGCAACCGACACTGCTACCGTGTTTGACGCGCCTCGTTCGTTAACGATTACATCGGGTACTGTTACCGGTTTGACTGGCATCGCAGAACCTCCTCAGATCGATTGAGACATGGACCATGGCGGCCCTGTTTTTTTGTCCCGTTTATTTAACGCCCGTGCCAATATATTCAATCACGATTGCATGGAGGGTGCAATGCATAGGCGATCGGAATTGGAGCGCGTTGTCGAGTGGTACGCTCAGTCAGGTTTCGTTGTTTCGTATTGCGCGCATGACGACGACAAAACGAAACACAGCGACGGTGCCGCTGCGTCAGAAAAAACGCTAACGGCAGGCTGACGGTTTTTGCTTCGACGGCGCAGGCGCCGACGGCTTTCCGCCTTCGGCAGGCGCCGGCGCGTCCTGCGTTGCGCTGTCGTCCGCAGGCGCCGGAGGCGTGTTGATTAGCGCATTTTGTGTCGTCGCGATGATCGAGCTCGTTTGCTGCACCACCTGGTTTACCTGTTGCTGCACGACCGGCGGCAATACTGTCACGGGCGGCGGTGCGACCGGCGCGCCCGCATACGTTACGAGCAGATTGGTGCCGAGCACAGCGGGCAGTCCGCCGGCGATGAAGCCGGAATTCGTGGGCGCATCGTAAACGCCGTTCAATACGGAATTGAGTGTAAAGCCATCCGCCGTCAGATTCGGAAAATCAACATAGATCGACGTCGGCGACACCGCTTGGATCGCAGCATAGGAGCCGCCGGTGCCTGCGTTCAGATTGATCGTGCCCGCGTTGACCGTGACGCGGACATCCGGATTGCCGAACAACCTGGCGTAGCCGCTGGCGCCGGAGCCTCCATTGATGGTCAGCGCGCCGGTATTGACGACGAAGCTGCCGGGTCCGCTGTTCATGATTTCTGCGGCGACGCCGCTGCCGCCTTGCAGCGTAGCCAGGCCGCTGATGGTCGCTGTGAACGTCGTGCCGCCGCGCATCTGCGTGAAGCTGGTGGTTGCAGTCACATCAAGCGTCGCTGCGGTTACATTGAAGAACCCGGCCGAACTCGCAACCGCATCTAAGATGCTGACGTTGTTGGTCGCTGCAATGGCAAGATTGTTACCCGCGCTCAGATTGCCGTTGACGATCACATTATTGGCAGCGGACAGCGCGATGTCGCCTGTATTCGTGTAGCCGGACGCCGCGACAACGACATTGTTGCCGGCGGCGAGTATCATGTTGCCGCTTGCCGGCGCGCCGCTGTTGATAGTTACATTCCCTGCTGCGCCGATCACGTAGCCTGCGCCGGTGTTGCTGAGCGTCGCGCCGCCGGTGCCGACTGTCAGATTGCCCGCCGGCTGATAGAGCACGATATCGTTCGCAGCCGTATTGGTGGCCGTCAAGGCGCTGCCCGAAGGCTGCACGCCGATTGGCGCACCGATTGAACCCATGCCATTGACCGCATTGAGCGTGATTGCAGAGCCGGCGATCACAGCGGCTCCCGGATCGAGGATTCGGTTGCCGGCGTTTATGCTGACCGTGCCGAGCCCCGAGGCGGTCATTGCCGCTCCAATGGTGGCATCGGCGCCGGTCGCAGTGACGCTGATATTGCCGTTGGCAGCCGTCGTAATTGTACCGGTGTTCGTTACTGCGCCGGCGTTATTGACAGTCACGTTGCCGCCGCCCGTCTGAGTGATCCCGCTGACCGTCAATGGCCCGCCGGCGTTGCTGAACTGGATGTTTCCACCACCCGTATTGGTTGCATTAAATGTGGTGACTGAATTCGCACCGCCGAGCGTCGTGCCGCCAACCGAGTTCGTCGTCAGCAATGCGCCATGAATGCTGCCGGCGCCCGCGTTGTCGCTGATCGATCCACCCGCCGTGAGCGCCACATTGCCTGTCGTGTTGACTGCGTTCGCTACGTTGATCGCAATATTGCGTCCCGCCGTGCCCGTTACATTGCCGTTCAGCAGCGACGGCGATGCCGTTACGGTGATATCGCTCAACGCGCCATTGGCGACAGCCGCGATGTTGTCGTCTGCTGTGTTCGTCTGAAAGCCCAGATAGCCGTCGATGTTGATGCTGCCGTTCGCGGTTGAAAACCGCACTGCCTGGCCAACGCCGGCGGCGCTAACCGTTGCCAGTTTGCTATAGGCAAGGTTGCCGACCGACTGATCGACAAAAATGCCGCCCGTGCCCGCGGTGAAATTCATGAGGCCGGCGCCCGAATTCACCTCCAGCGAATTACCGAGGCTGCCAATGCTCGTGCCGGCACTGACCGTCAGCGTTCCGTTCGTACTGATATCAGTTCCCGCGGTTCCGCTCGTGACCGCGCCTGTTGCGGTCAACGTCGCGCTGCCGCCCGTCAGTGAACCTGCGCCGCTGAATGCGATGTCTTTGCTTGCACCGGTAGTCGTTAGTGATGCCGCGCCGGTGCCGCCCGAGCTGATCGTCGATGCGACCGACAGAACGCCGCCTGTTGCGGTGAGATTGATGTCGCCATTGGCAGTCGTCGTCACTGCGCCGGCGACGGTTAAATTACCGGCATTGACCAAGGTTGTCGTGCCACCGCCGCTGTTAGCGATGCCGACGAGATTGAGCGCGCCGGCATTGTTAAGCGAGACGTTGCCGCTTGCCATGTTGGTGGCAATGAGCGTGGGCACCGTCGTATCGAGCGCGATGCCATTCGCCGCGATCAGCGTCAGGCTCGATGCAGTCACGTTATTCGCTGCACCGTTACCATCGAAGATGGCGCCAACGGGCGCGCGCAACGTCACCGACTTGCCCGGATTGTTGAATGCACCGACGGTGAAATTGCCCGCGCTGCTCAAATCGAGATTGCCGGATATCGTAAATGCGCCGCCGGTCTGATTGAAGTCGTTCGATACGGTGAGATCGCTCGCGCCGCCGACCGTGCCTGCCGACAGATTAAGCGTGCCAATGCTTGTCGACGCGCTGTTGAAGTTGAGCGTGCCGCCGGTGACAGAGGTCGTTGCCGCGTTATAGACGCCGGCTTCATTCACGGTCCCGCTTGAAATATCGACCGTGCCGGCGCCTGACACGGTCGAGCCGCCGGTCATAGTCGCGCCGGCGCTGAATCGCAATGTATTGCCGACCGATACGCTGAAGAGACCGCTATGCGTGCCATTGACCGCAATATCGAGTGTGCCGCTGTTGGCGTTGACAGTGCCGGGATTCAGAAACTGAATGCCGCTGATGGTGCTGGTACCGGCGCCCCCTGTTTTTGAGAAAGCCGCCGCGTTGTTGAATTGGCCAACCAGGCCAGCGCCCTGCGCGAGTCCCGAATTGTCGGTAATCGCGAACGTGCCGGCGTTGTGATTGAATATCGCGCCGTTGGCGAGCGAGAAGTTGCCGCCCGTGAGCGTCGCATTTACTGAGTTATTGAAGGTGCGTCCATCGAGCAGGCTGTTGCCAAGCGTAAGCGTGCCGCCGGTTGCGGTGAAGAGTCCGCTGCCCTTCAATACGCCGCCGGTCCAGTTGAGCGTGCCCGCCGTAAAGGTCGCCGCGCCCACCCCTTGCAAGGTGCCGGACAGCGTGAGGTTCGCGCCAAAACTCGAAGCCGCCCCCAAGTCGAGCGAAGAGCCGATGGTGATGTTGAGCGCTTCGGTGCTCGTCAGTGCATGCACGGCCTGGGCGCCGCTGATGCTCACCGTCGGTGCAAGCGTCAACAAGACATCCTCGTTGAAAAGCGGCACGTGGCTGAGACTCCAGTTGCCAGCCGTCGTCCAATTGTTGTCGACCGCGCCCGTCCACACGTTGATTGTCGCCAGGCTGGAGAGCAGCATTGACGCGTTCATTAAGTTATACGTTGGCGTGAACGTCACCCCGAAAGTCGAGGACACGGAGGTAAACGAGCCGGTGTTCAGCGTCGATGTAACGACCTGAAACGTGTCGCCGGCGTTTGGCACGTACGGCGCGGTCTTGCTCAAGTTCAGCGTGCCGTTGAGTGATGCGTTGGTCGCGTTCAGATTGCCGAATTGACCGGCTGCAGTGGAATTGATTTCGATATCCAGCATGCTCGACGGGGCAAGCGTCACGTTGCCGGCCACATTGAATGTGTTGACGGCACCGGTCGCGCGCAGATCGAGCGTGCCGTTGTTGGTGAAATTGCTGCTCAGTTGCACGCTTCCGCTCTGCACTGAGAACGTACCATTGTTACTTGGAAAATCGATATTGATGTTCGACGTGCCGGCGCCGGCGGTCTTCTGGAAGACGCCGGCGTTGTTGATCGAGGGCAGCGCGCCACCGTTGTACGCAAGCGTCAGGTTGTTCTGGATGTCGAACACGCCCGTGGCCTGGTTGTCGATCAGCGCACCGCTTTGCGCTAACCAGACGTTCGTCGCCGCACCTGACCACGTCACCGTGCCCTGGTTTGCCAGCGTGAAGGTGTCCAGGAAAATATTGCTCGTGTTCGCAACCGTCAGCGTCGCGCCCGGGCTTACCAGCAGCGTGCCGCCGCCCGCGCCCAGCGTACCAGCCGTCCACGTGCTGTTCGCGCCGGTCAGGGTGAGCGTGCCGGCGCCGCCCACAGCGCCGCCCGCCAGCGCAAGATTCGTCATCGTCGCCGTGCCGCCCAGCGACAACGCGCCGCTCGCCACCACGAAAGCGCCGGCGCCCGTGAAGTTCGTCCCGGTATTGATCGTGTGCGTGCCGCCGTTGAACTGCACGGCGTTGCCTGCCGTTGCGTTGAAGGTGCCCGCATCAGTGCCGCCGCTATTGAAACTCAGTGTCCCGTTCAATCCCTTTACATTACCGCCGGCGTTGTTGTTCAGCGCGATGTTGACGTTCGAGCTGCTGCCGCCCGCACTCTTCTGGAACGTCCCCGTATTGATGATCGTCGGCATCGCGCCGCCGTTGTACGCAAGCGTCAGATTGTTCTGAATGTCGAACGTCCCGCTGTTCGCAATCACCGCGCCGCTCTGCGCTAACCAGATGTTCGTCGCCGCACCTGACCACGTCACCGTGCCCTGATTCGTAAGGGTGAACGTATCTTGGATAATGTTGCTCGTGTTCGCGACCGTCATCGTCGCGCCCGGTGCGATTGTCAACGAGCCGCCGCCCGCGCCCAAATTCCCGCCAGTCCAAGTGCTGCCGACGCCTGTAAGCGTCAGCGTCGACGCGCCGTTTAAGGTGCCGCTGCTCAGATTTAAAATACCGGCTGTCAACGGACTAGCAGCCGTCAGCGTGCCGCCGCCAATATTCAAAGTGCCGCTGACGGACGATGCTCCATTAAAATTTACCGTCGCGCCATTGATGCTGACCGCCATCGTGGCGGTAACCGGTGTGTTAAGCGTCACCGTGCCCGCGTTAAATGTCGCGCTGCCTGTTCCTGCCAGAGTCAGGTTTGCTGCCGTCAGGCTGATGCCGCCTGAGAACGCAATGTCTTTCGTTATGCCCGCGGTGGTCAAACTTAAATTGTCGTTGTTGGTATTTGCATTGAATCCGCCGAGCGTGTCTACGCTGAGCGATCCGTTGGTAGTCGCGAGGAAAATGGATTGTCCGGCCGCGGCTGCATTCAATGTGTATTTGCTGGTAAGCAGATTGCCGATCGCCTGTTTGAGATATATTCCGCCGCTCGTTGCGGTCGCGCTAACGGTATTGCCGCCTGCGTCGAAGGCGATTGGATTTAACGCTGTGCCGATACTCGCGCCGGTCAGGGAGACGCCGCTTGCGGCAACGATGGTCGCGGTGATGACCGACTGCGTGATTGCGCCGGTACCGGCTGCAACCAATGTGGCAGTGCCCGTCGTATTGATGAGACCGTCGTTCAACGCGACATTGCCCGCACCGCCGAGACCGGAGTTGAGAAGTAGCGAGCCGCCGCCGGTATCCGATCCGATCAGTGCATTCGCATTCGTGCCGGTTCCTTTATGCAGCGCTATGCCCGCCTGGCCATTGATCGTGACGTTTGCGTTGAATCCGCCGACTGCGCCGATCAACGCAATCGCCCCATAATTGGTGAAGGCACCGCCGCCGCCGGTCAATGTGACATTGCCGGCCGCGTTGATCGTAAGATTGGTGGCGCCCTGATTGGTGCCGATTGCGGCGACGGCATCGGTACTTCCCACGCCGCCGCCAGTCACGGAAACCGAACCCGTCGTCGTGATGATTTGTGTTTGGCCGGTGCTTTCCGCGCTGATCGTCGCGCTGTTTTCAATCCCGCCCGCGCCCCCTTGCAAGCTGAGGTTATGCGCATTGATGGTTTGGATGCCTGCCGCACCGCTCTTGAGGGTGATGTTGGCGCTGTTGCCATTGTTGCTCGCGCCGCCGTTGACGCCGCCGATCAGCGTGATATCCGCATTGCCGTTGAAAGTCTGATTGCCGGTGAACGCCTGAATGACAGCGGAATTGTCGTTGGTCGTATTGCTGCCGGCGGTGACGTTGATGGCGCCGCCGCCGGAGAAACTGATCGTCTGCGCCGTCGCCCCGACGCCGTTGTTTTGCAGGTTCGCGGTGTTCTGACCGCCCGCGCCGGTTCCGCCCTGCAAGTTCAGCGCACCGCCCGCCGTAAAATTGATCGTCTGCGCATGACCGTCGTTCGATATCTGTGCCCAGTTCTGCGCGCCACCGCCGCCGGTGAGCGTGACGATCCCGCCGCTGTTGACTGTGATCGTTTGATTGTTCGTCAGCCCGCTCTGAACGATCTCCGCAAAATTGTTGTTACCGCCGGCACCGCCTGCGACCGTAATGCCGTTGACGCCCGCGGTGATATTCTGGCCGTTGACGCCTCCGATACGCGCGAAGTTGTTGGTGCCTGATGCGCCCGCCTGCACCGTAATGCCTTTCGCCGTAATCGTTTGCGCGCCAATCGAAGCCAACCTCGAGTTGTTGGCAACCGCGCTGACGCTCAAGCTGTTCGTCGCACTGACATTTAGAATGCCGTCGATGTCGATTTTGGCGTCCTGCAGAACGATATCGTTCGTCGCCGTGAGCGTAACGTTTCCAGTGGTCTGGACCGCAGCCCTGTTTGTCGCATTACCCGTGAGCAACAAACTTCCCGTGCCGGCCACGCCGGCATTGACGGTCACATTACCGCCGCCGGAGTCAGAGCCGATTGCAGCTACCGCACTCACCCCGCCACCGCTGGCCAGTTGGATATTCGCGTTGCTATTGAGAGTGACGTTCGCATTGAAACCGCTTGCTGCGCCGATCTTGGCAAATGCGCCGTAACTTCCGAAAGCGCCGTTGCCACCGGTTAGGTTGACCGGTCCCGTCGCATTGATGATTAAATTGACATCGCCATCGAGACTTCCGACCACGGCGAATGCGTCCGTGCCTGCGCCGCCCGCGAGAGTAACGCTGCCGCTGGCAGTTATTGCGGCCGACATACCGGAGACATTGGTTCCGATCGCCGCAGCGTTTGTATTACCGCCCGCGCCGCCGGCAAGGCTTATGTTATGGGCGCTCACGGTCTGCACGCCCGTTCCGGTTTCGAGCGCAATATAAGCGCCGTTGTCGGCGACCGCAGTGCCACCGCTGGCCCCGCCGGTTATCGTAATGTCCGCTGTACCGCTGATCGTCTGATTTCCGCCGGCAAAAATTCCCGCATTGTTGGAGGTGCCGGTGGTGCCGCCGGTAAGCGTAATGACACCGCCAGCGGGAAATGCAATGGTTTGCGTGGTCGCGTTGACGCCATTGTTGTGGACGCCGGCTTCGTTTCCGCTCGCACCAGAGCCGCCTTGCAACCGCAGTTCACCGCCAGCGACAAAAGTGAGCGTCTGCGCCATGCCTGAATTGATGATCTCGGCCTGCGTGGTCGTACCACCACCGCCGGTCACTGCAACGATGCCGCCGCCGTTGACTGTGATTAGCTGATCGCTGGTCAGGCCATTTTGATTGATGTTGGCGTTGTTGCCGGCTCCGCCCGCGCCGCCGGTTAATGTCATGCCGTTGGCGCCCACAGTGAAGTTTTGCCCTCCGCCGCTCGTGATTTGCGCGGATAGACTGTTGCCGGATGACGCACCCTGCACCGTGATGCCTTTTGCGATAATTGTCTGCGCGCCGGACGACTGAATCAAAGCCGCGTTCGCGTTGGCGATCACGCCAAGATTATTTGTAGCAGTCGCACTAATCGTTCCGTCGGCCACGACCCTCGAATCCTGCACCGTGATATTGGTTGCGTTCAGCGCAATGTTGCCCGCCACGCCACTCGTGGACGTCACGATCTGCGCCTGATTTGCGGAAGTTCCAGTGAGCGTGATATCGCCGCTGCCGGCAAGGCCAGCTGTTACGGAGATGTTCCCGCCGCCAGACGCTGCTAAGTTTTGACCGATGCGTGCGGTGCTACCTGTGCCGGCGCTAAGAACTACATTGCCGTCAACATTAACGGTGATGTTGGCCGCCTGGGCGATGGTCGAATTGCCATTAATCCCGAGAACGGCACTACCGACATGCGCGAGCATCGAGAGATTGCCGTGAACGGTCAGCGCCAGGTTAACGGCCGTGTCGGTCGGAGATCCGATTCGCGTGCCGTTATTACCTGAACCGCCCGTCGCGCCGTTCATCGTCAAATCGCCATTGACGACAATGTTCTGGTTCTGCGCCTGGATTAATGCGCTCGAATCAATTGCGCCGGCAGTGCCAAAAAACTGGGTCGTTCCTAGTGTAAAGTTCTGCGCGCCAATGTTGGCAATGATGTTCGCGCCATTACCATTGCCGGTGCTTCCGCCGCTTGCGCCTGCGCTCAGGGTAAGATTCGGCGATCCTAGGACCGTCTGCGAACCGCCGGCTGCAGTGATAGTCGCCGCATTGCCGGCAATGCCAGTGCCGCCGGTGAGCACTATTGCACCACCTGCGTTAACCGTTATTGTCTGCGCAGTCGCGTTCGCGCTGTTTTGCCGGATCTGCGCGGTGTTGTTCGTCCCACCACCGCCCGTAAGTGAAATACCGCCGGTGCCTACGGTAATGTTTTGAGTGGCTGTAGAAACCGTCGATGAAGTGCTGAGATCCGCACGATTCAAAGTTCCGGATGCGCCACCGGTCATCGAGATGGCATTTGCCGTAATTGATTGCGCCACGGCTTGCCCCGCCGATGCGCTTGCGAAGATTTGTGCTTGAGAGCCGGTCGTCGGCGCCGTACCGCCGATCATTGTTAAGGTGCCCGAAGTAGAAATCGTCTGAATGCCCGTCCCGGTATTGCCGCTGCTGATGCGTGCGCTCAGATTATCGGTCACACCGCCGACGATTGTTATGCTGCCCGCTTGCGCCCCGGTTCCAGCCGTGACCGATTGAACGTTGCCGGAGTTCGAGATTTGCGATGACCCGATCGAGGCGGCGCTCCCGATCGTAATTTTATTGTTGGACGCGGCGCCTTGGACGAGTACAGTTTGATTCCCTGCGCTCGAAATGCCGGCGAATCCACCCGCGCCAATCACCGCAACATGATCTGCGTCGTTGACGGTTATGCTCTGATTGCCAGCGCCCGACGTGCTGTTGATTTGTGCAGAGCCAGCACCGTTACTTTGCACATCGAGGCCGCCGCCGCTATTCAGGTTGTTGACGACGATCGACTGTCCGCCTGCACCGGTACTTGTGACCGCCGCATTGCTGCTGCCATTGGCTGTAACGGCAATCGACTTTGCCGTGATTGATTGTAAGCCGGTCGAATTCAGTGACGTGGAAAGTGTATTAGCGGTGACATTCAAGTTACCGGAGGCAGTCACGTTCATCGCGCCGGTGCCGGCAACGGTAGCGTCCTGCACGTTGATATCGCCCGCGCTCGCATTCAGCGTTACGCCCGCGGCAGAAATCCCGTTCGCAATTGAAAGCGTGCCGGACGCTTGTGTGAGCGAGAGATTTCCGCTCGTGTTGATCGTTCCGCCCGATTGCAGAAAGACGCTGGTGACCGTGATGTCGCCGCTTCCGGTTACGTTACCGGACGACAGGTTCAGCGTACCGGTGGTCGCCGCAGCGTTGAACTGGAGAACGCTGGAGACATTGAACGCTCCGGTGCCGGTTACGGCGTTGTTGAATTGCAGCGTTCCGTTCGCGGCATTGACCACGCCCGTATTCGCAAAACCGATGCCGCTGATCAGGCTCGTGCCACCACCACCCGTTTTGCCGAAAGTGCCCGCATTGTTGAATTGCCCCGCAGCACCCGCACCTTGCGTGAGACCCGAGTTATCGGTGATGCTGAAAGCACCGGCGTTGTGATTGAATATCGCGCCGTTGGCCAGACTAAAGTTGCCGCCGGTAAGCGTCGCATTCAGCGAGTTGTTGAAGGTGCGGCCATCGAGCGTGCTGTTACCCAGTGTCAGCAGGCCGCCGCTCGCGGTGAATAGTCCGCTCCCTTTGATCGTGCCGCCGGTCCAGTTCAAAGTCCCCGAGGTGTAAGTGATTGCGCCGCTTCCCTGTAACGTACCGCTGACCGTCAGGTTGGCGCCAAATGCCGATGCCGTAACCAGGTCGAGAGATGCACCGCCCACAATGTTGATCGGTTCACTGCTCGCGACTGAGTGAACTGTCTGTGCGCTGTTGAGGAAAACAGTGCCTGCCAACGACAAAAATGCGTCTTCAAGGTTGGTAGGGACATGCAGCAAGCTCCAGTTGCCGGGCGTTTCCCAATTGCTGTCGATTAAGCCTATCCACGTGTTGACTGCGCCCAGCGCGGTCAGCTGGATGGATAGATTCGTTCCCGCATACGTTGGCGTGAACGTACCCGTGAACGACGGGTTGATATTGGTGAAAGTATTAGTGCCGCTGCGACTTGCGTAGGTAACGACGTTAGTGAAGTTGTCGTTTAAGGCGGGGTTGTAGCCAGCGAGCTTGACCAGATTCAGCGTGTTACCGGCCGTGAAGTTGATACCGCCCGACACCGCGAGCTTGTCGTAGGTCCCGCCGCTCGTGCCGTTGAGTTCGATCTCGAGAACGCTCGAGGCGCCTAGCGCCAGTGCTCCGGTGATGCTGAGGGTCCCGACCGCACTGCTGCCGCCCGGCTGCAGCAAACCATTGTTGGTAAGCGTGCCGGATCCAACGTTGAGCGTGCCGCTGCCGCGAATGATGCCCGTCGATGCATTCGTCAGGCTCGTGTTATTGGTCGTTAGAATCGAACCGGCGGCGATATCAATGATCCCTGCGTTGCTGGAAAAAGAACCATTGGTGCTCACAGTTCCGGCATTCGCCCGCAGGGTACCGGTGTTGGTGAACGTGTTCGGATTGATTGTGAGCGTCTGCCCGCCGGTGTTCCCGATGATGCTGCCGGCATTGACGATTGCGGCGCTGCTGCTT
Organism: Betaproteobacteria bacterium; assembly: GCA_028292435.1. Lineage (GTDB taxonomy): Bacteria > Pseudomonadota > Gammaproteobacteria > Burkholderiales > SG8-41 > PALSA-1004. The sequence goes on along the minus strand of JAQGMI010000023.1, from coordinate 36,042 downwards.
TGATTCACTGCGCCGTAACCTTGCACGGTGACGCCTGCATCGATGTTCAGCGTCTGTCCGGCCACCGTATAGCCCGCGGTGATGCTGCCGGTCGCCAGGTTGACCGTCGAACTCCCCAGCGTCGCCAGGTGCCGTGTGCCGGTCGTGACGAATCCGAGCAAGTTGCTGCCCATATTAACCACGACACCATTGCCCAGCGTCAGGTCGTTGCTGATCCTGGTCACGTTGCTCACGCCGCCGAAGGTCAGGTTGCTGCCGATCGTTACGCCATCCAGCGTGCCATTTGTGCTGTTCAGATTGGTGCCGTCACCGCTGATCAGCGTGCCGCCGCTGATCGTGCCGGTGAGTCCGCTCAGACCGCCGGTATCGAATAGTCCTGCGGCACCGATGTCGAGCGTATTGCTCGTGTTATCGAACGTGCCGGTTAAATTGAGCACGCCGCCGCTGCGCGTGAGATGGCTGCCGGCAAGACTCGCAGGGCCAAATTTACCACCCAGATTGAGCGTACCGCCGGTCTCGGTGATCGTGCCGCTGTTGGTCCAGTTGGGCGCGGCGCCGCCGCTGGGCGTGATGTTCAGCGTGCCTGCGCTCACCGTTACATTGGCGGTGTTGGTAAACGTGGTGGTGGGATTCACCGTCACCGTTCCGGCGGTAACACTCACCGTGCCGCTGTTGGTGAAGCTATCCGGATTGATCGCGAGCGTCTGCCCGCCGGTATTGCCGATGATGCTGCCGGCATTGACGATTGCAGCGGTGCTGCTTTGATTCACCGCACCGTAACCTTGCACGGTGATGCCTGCATCGATGTTCAGCGTCTGTCCCGCCACTGTGTAACCCGCGGTAATACTGCCGGTCGCCAGGTTGACCGTCGAACTCCCCAGCGTCGCCAGGTGCCGTGTGCCGGTCGTGACGAATCCGAAGAAGTTGCTGCCCAGATTGACCACGACCCCATTGCCGAGCGTCAGGTCGTTGCTAATCCTGATCACGTTGCTGGTGCCGCCGAAGGTCAGGATGCTGCCGATCGTCACGCCGTCCAGCGTGCCGTTTATGCTGTTCAGATTGGTGCCGTCACCGCTGATCACAGTGCCGCCGCTGATCGTGCCGGTAAATGTACCCAGTCCACCGGTATCGAATATCCCTCCGGCACCGATATCGAGCGTATTGCCCGTATTATCGAGAGAGCTGGTCAAATTCAGCGCGCCGCTGCTGCGCGTCAAATGGCTGCCGGCAAGATCCGCGGTAGTAAATTTACCGCCCAGATTGAGCGTGCCGCCGGTCTCAGTGATCGTTCCGCTGTTCGTCCAGTTAGGCACGGTGCCGCCGTTGGGCGTGATATTCAGCGTGCCCGCGCTAAGCGAAACGTTTCCGGTGTTGGAAAATGTCGTGGGAGTGAGCGTCACCGTTCCAGCGGTGACACTCAACGTGCCGCTGTTGGTGAAGCTATCCGGATTGATTGTGAGCGTTTGACCGCCAGTGTTGCCGATGATGCTGCCGGCGTTAACGATCGCCGCGGTGCTGCTTTGATTCACGGAACCGTAACCTTGCACGGTGACGCCCGCATCGATGTTCAATGTCTGGCCTGTCACGCCGTAGCCCGCCGTGATGTTGCCGGTGGCGAGATTAATCGTCGAATTACCCAGTGTCGCAAGGTGGTGCGCACCGGTCGTGACGAATCCCAAGAGGTTGCTGCCAACATTGACCACGACGCCGTTGCTCAGCGTCAGATCATTGGCGATCCTGATCACGTTGCTGGTGCCGCCGAAAGTCAGGTTGCTGCCGATGGTTACGCCGTCCAGCGTGCCGTTTGAGCTCGTGAGATTGATGCCGCCGCTCGTGATCACCGTGCCGCCAATGATCGTGCCGGATAGCGTCGTCAGTCCTTGCGCGCCAAATAAACCCGCACTGCCGATATCCAGCGTGCCGGCATTGGTCAGCACGCCCGTCACGTTGACGGCGCCTGCGCTGTGCGTGAACGTATTCCAGCCGGCTGTCGCAAAGTTGCCGCCGAGATTCAATACGCCGCCGGTCACCTGCACGTTCCCGCTGTTCGTCCAACTCGTCGGCGACACCGTCATCGTGCCGGCTGACACGCTCAACACGCCGGTCCCGGTATTGCTAAACGTCGTCGGGTTGATCGTAAATGTTTGTGCCGCAGTATTCGCCGTCAGGGCGCCGGCATTCACAATCGTAGCAGCCGAACTCTGGCCGAGCGTCCCGTAACCCTGAACCGTCACGCCTGCATCGATGTTCAGCGTCTGCCCTGTCACGCCGTAGCCCGCCGTGATGTTGCCGCCCGCCACGGTGACGGCCGAAGTGCCGAGTGTTGCCAGGTGTTGTGCGCCCGTCGTCGCGAACCCCAATTGGTTGTTGCCGACGTTCACCGTAACACCGTTCGCCAGCACCAGATCGTTCGCAACCTTGAGCACGTTGCTTGCACCACCTAAAGTCAAGTTGGTGCCGATCGTCACGCCGTCCAGCGTGCCGTTTGAACTCGTGAGATTGCTGCCTGTGACGAGCGTTCCGCTTTTGATCGTACCGCTCAATGTCGTCGTGCCCGTGAGCGTCGTCGTGCCGCCGCGGTTGTCGATGGTGCCGGCAATCGTATTGCCGCCGGTCGCGCTCAACGTAACGTTCAGCGCATTACCGGCTGATCCGGAAATGCTGGCGCCGCTATGCACATTGATGGTACCCGCTGTTGTGAGCGTCAAACCGCGCGTGCCACCCGTGATATGGCTGATGACCACCGCACCCCCGCCGTCTACGGCGCCGTTCACGATAATGACACCGGTACCGCCGCTTCCCGCGGAAGTTTGAATAGTGACGTCGGTGCCACCATTGAGTGCCAGGTTAATCTCTGTGTCGCCGATGCTCGATGACGAACCCGGATCAAATATTCCGCCGCCAAGCGTGCCGGTCGAACCGTGAACGACCGTCACATCCGAAGGATCGAGCAGCCATTGGCCATTGGCGCCGTGCAGCGAAGAAGCGCTGACAGTGGCGCCGGCCACATCGAGATAGTTTTTACCGGATGTTTCAATAAAACCGCCGCTGCCGCCCGCGCCGCCGCCACGTGCACTGAGCGTGCCGTAAACACGCGTTACGTCATCCGACCAGACAATAATTTTGCCGCCATCGCCATCTGTAATCGCATCGGCTCGTAACGACGTTTCATTGCCGACATAAGTACGCAACGCATTTTGAATATTCGAATTCTTGCCTTGATAATCGCCACCGACGAGTATCGTTCCGCCGCCGGTGTCACCTGAAACGTCGACCAGCGCACGGCGCAGCAACGCAACGCGCGGCGCGAGCAGGTAAACGGCTCCGCCCGGACCGTTGGTGCCTCTGCCATCGATAAGGCCCGACACGAGCAACGTGCCTTCACTCGACTCCATGCGCATTTCGCCGCCCGCACGTCCGCGCGCGAGAAGCTGACCCGTGACATCGAGCGTGATGTCGGACTGTGCACTGATCTGCACGCTGCCGCCGTCTGCTTGAACGCCCGAAGCGTCGACGGTTCCTTCAACGAGCACTGCGCCTTGATCGGATTGAACGGCAATGGCGCCACCCGCATCGCCGGTTGTCTGCACAATGCTTCCGGCGCCGAGCTTGACGCCTTCAGAACCGCCGATCAGAACCGTGCCGCGACCCTGGCCTCCGCTCGCGCTGAGGACTGCGCCAGCGGCAAGCGTCACCGACCGCGCAGCATTGATAGCGATATCGCCGGCGCGTCCGAGCAGCGTATTCGCGGTGACCGGCGCTGCGATCGCCACATTGCTTGTAGTCGACTTGAGCTTTACGCTGCCGCCGCCGGTGATACCGTTCGCTGCGACTCCGCCGCCGATTTCGACACTCAGGGATTGCGAAGCAGAGATCGTGATCGTCCCGCCATTGCCTTGCGTTGCGTTCGCTTCGACTGTGCCGCCGATCGTCGCCGCGCCTTCCTGCGCCTGTATGGTGACGTTGCCGCCCGTCGGGCCGCTCGCGCTCACAACACTGGACTTTTCGAGCGTGACGTCTTTCTTCGCAACGAGAACGACTTCGCCTTTTTCGTTCAAGCTCGCGCCCGTCGCGCGGATGGTGCCGCTGTTGCGGACCATCCCGGCGTAAATTCCGACGTGACCCCGGTTCGCGATCAATTGGCCAACGTTCACGGCCTGGTTTTCGGGCGCTGTCATTTCAATGCGCACGTCAGGCGACTTCGGATCGACGAGCTGAACCGTGCGGCCCGCGGCCAGAATGATATCGCCGCCCTCGGTCTTGATAATGCCGCTGTTCTCGACGCTGGGCGCGATCAGGTAAACGGGCCCGCCGCTCGCCCTGATTTCGCCTTGGTTGCGCACGCTGCCCGCGCCCGGCGTATCAGTGAAGCGCAGACGGCCCGCGAGAAAATCCTGATTGGAAAGATTGAGACTTGAAGCGACGAGCCCCGCGGTGTCGATCTGCGCACCCGCACCAAACAGGATGCCGTTCGGGTTGATCAGGAATACGCGGCCGTTCGATTGCAGCGAGCCGAGGATCTGCGATGGATCGGCGCCGGTGACCCGATTGAGAACGGCGCTCGATGCGGACTGCTGAATGAAGCGGGTGGTTTCATCTTTGGCGATCGAGAAACTCCGCCAGTTGATGATCGCGCCGGGGGTATTGGTGATCGAAAGCGTCTTGCCTTGCTGCGAAAAGCCGACCTGACCGTTCACGACAACCGCGCCAGTCGGCGCGGCGCCCGCGACTTCGATACCAAGCGCGGCGGCGACCGCCAAAGTCACGACTCGATGCCGTAGTTGCCTGCTTTTTTTACGCCGTGCTGCCCGCATCGACCGTATTGCTCCACTGCCGTGCCGTCGGGCACTCGTCTAATAACTTAGGCCAGCCGGCGGTCATTGATCCGCTCAATTGAAAGGCTTGGCACTCCCTGTAAAACGGGTCGAAGTTTAGCGTATTTCACTCGAATGAAGTGCGAAACACATCACGGTTTATGCATGTGGAATATCTGGACAACGAATTCGATTTCCGGCGGAAGGCCGAAATCTTCGGGCCGGCCTGAATCAATCTTGCGCGCGTAACATCATGCCAATGCATCGACGACGCAAAAATAAGTTTTTTAGCTGAAACCCCGCGTCTTTTCGCTAAAAATTCGTCGTCAGGCTGAAATTGAGCCGGTTGTGGCCCTTATCCTCCGCGCCGCCGGCGTTGAGAACCCGCGCGTAGTCGGCCCGCATAACGAAACGCTGACTCGCGGTTACGCGCACGCCCACGCCTACGCTGCCGATCGACTGCTGGTTTGATTCGCCCGGTTGAGCTTGGTTGCGTCCGAGCCATCCCCAGTCGCTGAATGCAAGCAGGCGAACCTGAGCATCGGTCCAGCCAAGTTTCGACGCCACGTTAGGCGTATAAATTTCGGCATTCATCTGATTGCCGCGGTCATTGGCCACTTCCCGCACGAGGAAACCGCGCACGCTGTCGGGGCCGCCAACGCCGAATTGCTCGCCGGCAACCAGGGCGTCAGGTGTGTATTGCCCCAGCATCTGCAGCCGTGCCTGCCAGTCGTTAGGTAATGCGCGCGTGTAATGCGCGCCGTAACGCGCGATGCGGTAGCCAGCTCGCGCATCGGCCCGCGACGCCTTGAAATCGCTGTCCGAATCATCGCTATCGCCGACAAACACGTTCTGCGTGTAATTCACATAGAAGCCGAATTCGCTGCTTTCGCGCCGCAAGGTGCCGAAATAAGAAACGCTCGCCGGATGCACGGTGATATCCGGGGACAGGTTCTGGCCCTGCGCGATGAGCTGATTCTGGAATGCCTTGTAATCCATACCGTACACAAGCTTCTGCTCATACTCGCCAAGCTTCGGCAGATAATGGTTGTAGCGCAGCGCGCCAACCGTGCCGCTGCCGCTTACATTGAAAAGCCCTCCGACGGTGCCCGAATTGACGTTCGAGTAGCCGCCGACGATTTCAATTGAACTGCCCAGTTCATACAGCGGAATGCGGTAGCCAAGACCGTAAACCTTCACGTCGGACAAATGGTTGGGCGACGTGATGTATTGAAAAGTCATCACATGGTCGCGGTTGAACATATTGGCATGCTGATAGCCGGCGCTGACGCGATAATCGCCGGTGGACGTGGTTCCCGTGTTGTCGAGCGTGAGGCTCGCTTTCCACGGCTTTTCTTCGGCGACCTTGATGGTTGCGTCGACTTGCTCTTCGCTCTGCCCGCTGCGCATCAGCACGGTAAGCTGGCGTGCGGGATTCTCATTGGCGAGCAACAAATTGCGCGCAATCCGGTTCGCGTTCGGGATCAGTCCTTCGCGCAGCGCCGGCAGGCTGCGCAGGACATTGGCGGCATCGTTATAAACATTGCCTTCGACCTCAATCCGGCCAATCTTCGGCTCGACAACCTTGAATAGCACGTTGCCGGTTGAGATATTCTGCTCGGGCAGGATGACCTGCACCGATCCGTAACCGAGATCGCGATAAGCGATTTCCAGCGCTTCCAATGCACGCTGCACGTCGGAAAAGTCTTTTTGCTTGCCGGTATAAGGCGCGACGAGACGCGAGATCGCCTCAGGCTTGAGCAAGGTATTGCCGTCGACTTGATAGCGCTCGATGTCGAAACGCAGAGCGGTCGATTCGATGGACTCGGTGGCTGGCTGCTGTGCCAAGGTGGACAACGGCAGGAAAACCACCGACACCGCAACCATAATCGGACGCAGCGGGTTCGTCCAGCCTGAGCGCATATGGCCGCGCTCGAAAAGGGGTGACTCGGTCATGGTTTTGCAAACCATTTTTATTTTGTCCGACTCATTCTAAAGGAATTGTTTGGAACCGGATATAAGCTGGCGGCCGGCTATGCCAACATCAAGTGCGACTTCGGTGCCGTTGATTCTCTTACGTTGCCGCCGCTGACCTGCGACGTTGGCGGAATGTTTCGCCCAGACACACGCCACTGGCAACCGATACATTGAGACTTTCCACGCTGCCGCTCATCGGGATTCGAACGAGCTCGTCGCAATGCTCGCGCGTGAGCCGCCGCATGCCCTCGCCCTCCGCGCCCATGACCCAGGCCATCGGTCCGGTCAGCCGCGCGTCGTAAAGCCCGGTTTCGCCCGCTTCATCCGCGCCAACGATCCAAATATTCGACTCCTTCAGTTCGCGCAGGGTACGGGCGAGGTTCGTTACAGACACATAAGGGATAGTTTCTGCAGCGCCGCTTGCGACCTTCGATACCACGGGCGTGATGCCCACCGCCCTGTCTTTGGGCGCAATCACGGCATGCACACCGAACGCGTCGGCGACGCGCAAACACGCACCAAGGTTGTGTGGATCCTGCACGCCGTCGAGTATCAGCAATAAAGCCGGACCTTCAATGCTGTTAAGAACATCATCGAGGTCATGTTTCAGCGGGATTGCGGCAACGCGCGCGGCAACGCCCTGATGACTTGCATTGCCTGTCAGTCCGTCGAGCCGATGCGCATCGAGTGCAATCAGCCGCACGCCGCGCTCGCCCGCAAGTTTGATCAGGTCTTTACCACGCGCATCGTGGCGCGAGCTATCGAGATAAATTTCCATTACGCCTGCGGCTTGCTGCCGCACGCGGCTGATGACAGCATGAAATCCGTAGACGATACGGCTCTCAGCCATGCTCAGCCCCTCCGGGACCGGCGTTTACCCGGCGTGCCATTCTCGCGCTCGGCTTTTTTGCCTTGCCCGCCGGTAGTGCCACCAACGCTGTCTTCCAGCACGAAGTCGATTTTGCTCGTTTCGAGATCGACGCGCACGACGCGCACGCGGACGCGGTCGCCGAGCCGATAACGCTTGGCTGTGCGTTCGCCGATCAAATGGTGCTTTGCTGCATCGAAGTGAAAGTAATCGCTACCAAGATCGGAAACGTGCACGAGACCCTCGACGTATACGCCGTCAAGCGCGACAAATATACCGAAAGCGACGGCCGAGCTGATCGTGCCATCGAACACGTCGCCGACGCGATCGCGCATGTAATAGCACTTGAGCCAGGCATCGACGTCGCGTGTCGCGTCGTCGGCGCGCCGTTCGGTCAACGAGCATTGAATGCCGAGTTCGGCCCAGTTGCCGGGTTGATAGCGCTGCTTCTTGAGCACCGCCTTGATCGCGCGGTGTATCAATAAATCCGGGTAACGGCGGATTGGCGAGGTGAAGTGCGCATATGCCTCGTACGCGAGACCAAAGTGGCCCAGGTTTTCCGGACTGTAAACGGCCTGACGAAGCGAACGCAGCATGGCAGTCTGCAAGAGCTGCGCGTCGGGCCGGTCCTTGACGCGCTCAAGCAGCTTGGCATAGTCCTTGGCGTGCGGCGTTTCCCCGCCGCCGAGTTCGAGGCCGAACCCTTTCAGAAACTCGCGCAAGCCCAGCAGGCGTTCAGGCGTCGGCCCCTGGTGCACACGATACAGCGCAGGGTGTTCGTTCTCGCGCAGGATGTCGGATGCGCAAACATTGGCCGCCAGCATGCACTCCTCGATGATGCGATGAGCGTCGTTGCGCTGAACCGGCACGATGCGTTCGATCTTGCCGTTCGCATCGAAAATCATTTGTGTTTCAGTCGTCTCGAAATCGATCGCGCCGCGTTTGGCGCGCGATTTGGCGAGCACTTGATAGAGGCGGTACAGGTTTTCGAGATGCGGCACGAGCGCGCGGTGCTGCGCCGCGGCGGCGCCTTGTGGATTGGCAAGAATATCCGCGACGATCGTATACGTGAAGCGCGCGTGCGACCACATGACCGACGGGTAGAATCGATAATCAGTCACATTGCCCTGCGCATCGATGGCCATGTCGCACACCATGCACAAACGATCGACCTGCGGGTTCAACGAACACAGTCCGTTCGACAGCACTTCCGGCAGCATCGGTATGACGCGTCGCGGAAAATAGACCGAATTGCCGCGATTGAGCGCCTCACGGTCAAGCGCATCGCCATGCGCGACGTAGTGACTGACGTCGGCGATTGCTACGATCAGGCGAAACCCTTTGCCGCGCGGCTCGCAATAAACCGCGTCGTCGAAATCGCGCGCCGTTTCGCCGTCGATCGTGACGAGCGGCAGTTTGCGCACATCTTCGCGCCCAGCGATGTCCTGTGCCGTGACTTTGCCGCTGAAGGTGCCGCATGCTTTTTCAACTGCAGGCGGAAACTCGTATGGCAAATCGTGCTTGCGCAGCGCAATTTCGATTTCCATGCCGGCATCGGCATAGTTACCCAGAACCTCGACCACGCGCGCAATCGGCTGCGCATGCTTGGCGGGCTGCGAGATGATTGAGGCGACCACTACCTGGCCCGGTTTCGCATCCATGGTATCGCCCGGCGGCACCATGAGTTCCTGGCTGATACGGCGGTTCTCCGGCACGACGAAGTAAACGCCCTGCTCGTTGCGCAACCTGCCGACGACGCTGCTATTCACGTGCTCGAGAACTTCTACGATCTTCGCTTCGGGCCGGCCGCGGCGATCGACACCGATCTCGCGTGCGGCGACCCGGTCGCCATGCAGAACCTTGTGCATTTCGGGTGGACCGAGAAACATATCCGGCCCGCCGTCGTCGCGCATCAGGAACCCGAAGCCGTCGGGATGGCCCTGCACCTTGCCCGTAATCAAATCGAGCTTGGTGACGACGCAAATCGCATCGCGCCGGTTGCGCATGATCTGGCCGTCGCGCTGCATTGCGGATAGCCGGCGTTCGAAACCTTCGCGTTCGGTCTCGGTGATGCCGAGTAATTTTTCAAGCTCAGAATTACTGACAGGGACGCCCTGCGCTTCGAGTGTCTCGAGAATCATCTCGCGACTCGGCACCGGTTCATCGTAGTTGCTGCTTTCGCGCGCATGAAACGGGTCGACGGCGCGCGTGTGTGAGCGCGTTGGCGCGCTAACGCCGGTTGCGCCGCGCTGATGGGCGCTCGCATCGAACGTAAAACGCGCGTCGGCATCGATACGTTTTACGGGTTCGCGCTTTGGCGCCGTGCCCGCCGATTTTTTGGTCGCTGCCGTGCCGCGCTTCACGCGAGTATTTTCACTCGAGCGTGAGCGGGATTTTCGTGTTTTCATTGACAAAACTGCCCTTAATGATTAAATTTGCCCGCCTTGAATGCCCGGGTGGCGGAATTGGTAGACGCACATGGTTCAGGTCCATGCGGTGGCAACACTGTGGGGGTTCGAGTCCCTTCCCGGGCACCAAAATCAGGATTGAGAGTCGACGAACGCGGATGTAGCACGCGTAGGACTTAATAGATTCGCTAAAACGGCGACTCGCTGTTCAATTCTCATACTTCAATCTAATCCTTACTACTGCTTCATTGAAACGGATGGCGCCGCACTATCGTTTCAGTGCGGTCGGCGCCGGTCGAGATCATATCGACCGGTACTTCGCAGATTTCCTCGATCCGTTTAAGGTAATGTCGCGCTTCCGCCGGTAGCTGTTCGAATTTCGTTAAACCGACGGTGCTGCCCGACCAACCCGGGATTTCTTCGTATATCGGCTTGCATTCAGCCAACGCTTCCGCGCCCGACGGCAACAGGTCGCGCTTTTCGCCATTCAGCAGATAACCGGTTCCAAGTTGCAGCGATGCAACGCCATCGAGTACGTCGAGTTTGGTCACGCACAAACCCGAAATTCCGTTAATCTGAATTGAGCGTTTAAGTGCTGCCGCATCGAACCAGCCGCAGCGCCGCGGCCTTCCGGTGACGGAACCGAATTCATTGCCGCGCTGGGCGAGATGCTTGCCGATATCGTCTTCGAGTTCGGTCGGAAACGGCCCTGAGCCAACGCGCGTCGTATAAGCCTTGGTAATGCCGAGGATGTAGTGAAGCAAATGGGGACCGACACCGGCACCGGCGCACGCGGCACCCGCCACGCAGTTACTCGATGTTACATACGGATAAGTACCGTGATCGACGTCGAGCAAAGTGCCTTGCGCGCCTTCGAACAACAGATTTTTGCCGGCTTTTTGCGCTTCATACAGCATGCGCGGCACATCGGCGACCATCGGCTTGATTCGCTCGGCGAGCGCCAGCGTGGCGTCGAGCGTTTGCTGGAAGTCGACAATCGGCGCCTTGAAATAATTCTTCAGAACAAAGTTGTGATAATCGAGTACTTCGCCGAGTTTTGCGGCGAAGCGCTCGCGATGCATGAGGTCCTGAAGCCGAATCGCGCGCCGCGCCACCTTGTCTTCATACGCGGGGCCGATGCCGCGGCCGGTCGTGCCGATTTTACCCGTGCCCTTCGCCGCTTCGCGCGCCTGATCGATGGCGACATGATGCGGCAATATTAATGGACAGGCTTCGCTGATCCGCAAGCGACCCATCACATCGACGCCGGCGCCTTCGAGTTCGCCAATCTCCTTGAGCAGCGCATCGGGCGAAAGCACTACGCCGTTGCCGATGTAGCACGCAACGCCGTCGCGCAGTATGCCCGACGGGATTAGCCGCAGAATCGTTTTCTTGCCGCCAATGACGAGCGTATGCCCGGCATTGTGCCCGCCCTGGAAGCGCACAACACCCTGCGCGTGGTCCGTAAGCCAGTCGACGATTTTGCCCTTGCCTTCGTCGCCCCACTGACTGCCGATTACGACAACATTTTTTGGCATTGCTCTCTCTGCTCTTTTATAGGTAAGTTATGACGTGCGTCGTTGGCGTCGCATAATCAATCAAAGCGGCTCGACAATCCACTTGCCATTGCGTCGCGCGAGCCGGCGGTTGCAGCCAAGCTCATCGCGTACTTTGTCGTGCCCTGGCAAATCGACGATCACGGCATCGCCGGACTTGCGCAATGTCGAAATCCGCCGTTGCAGCGCCGCGTCCGCCGGCAAGTACGGCGCAAGTATCGAATTGCGCGAGTCCGCCGCCGGCGCTGCCGCGATTATTTCCCGTAGATCCATGCTGAAACCGGTCGCCGGACGTGCGCGCCCGAACGCTTCGCCGACTTCATCGTAGCGTCCGCCGAGTGCAAGCGCATTCGACCAACCCTCCGCATACACCGCGAACACGACGCCGCTGTGATAGTGCAAACCCCGCAGCTCGCCCAGATCGAAGCAGATCTCGGTTCCCGCATCCTGAATCGATGCGGCGATTGCGCGCAGCTGCGCGAGCGCCTGCTTGATTTCAGCGTTGTCCGGGAGCAACTTTTTAGCGCGCGCGAGCACGTCGACGCCGCCGGCAAGTTCGGGCAGCGCGAGCAATGCCGCGCCCAGATCACGATCGAGTTTACGCACGAGTTTGGAAAGCGCCGGCACATCCTTGGCCTGCACGGCGCGAAACAACTCGGCTTCGACATCAGCACCGACGCGGGCGGCACGCACCAGCGAGTGAAAAACCGCAACGTGTCCGATGTCGAGTTGCAATTTGCTGACCCCGGCCAGCCGCAGCGCATCGAGCATCAATCGCTGCACTTCGAGATCACTTTCAATGCCGGCGTGGCCGTAAATTTCAGCACCGATCTGCAGCGGTTCGCGCGTGCGGTTCAGGCCCGCGGGAAGCGTGTGCAAAACGCTGCCGGCATAACACAATCGATTCACGCCTTTGCGGTTCATCAGGTGCGCATCGATGCGCGCCACCTGCGGCGTAATGTCGGCGCGGATACCCAGGGTGCGGCCCGACAACTGGTCGACGAGCTTGAATGTCCGCAAATCGAGGTCGTGCCCGGTTCCTGTCAGCAGCGAGTCGACGTACTCGAGCATCGGTGGCACGACAAACTGATAGCCGTGCAGCGCGAAGAGGTCGAGCATGCCCCGCCGCAGCGCTTCGATGCGGCGCGCGGGCTCGGGAAGAACATCCTCGATGTATTCAGGCAAAAGCCACTTATGCATGATTCGTCAATACGTTACATTAAATAGGCGGCGCAAAACGCAGCCCGCAAGGATACACGTGAAGCCGCTGATGCCCAAGCCGGGGTCCGCGCTCTAGCGCGACACGAACAGCAGGAGCAGCAACCCGGCCAGCATAGAGGTCAAGCCGATAAACCTGATTTGGCCGTCGGACAACTCGGTGATGCGGCGGAAAGTATCGCGCCACAATGCGGGTGTCAGAAACGGCAGTACGCCCTCGATGATCAGCATCAACGCAAATGCGGTCAGCAAATATTTGAACACGCGCCGGCCGCGCCGCTATTTGGAGGGTTTGCTGTTTTTCAGGTATTTGAAAAACTCCGAGTTCGGCTCGAGCACCAGGACGTCACTCTTGCTCTTGAAGCTCTTGGTATAGGCATCGAGGCTGCGGTAGAACGCATAAAACTCCGGATTCGCCTCATATGCGCGCGCATAAATCCCTGCGGCCTTGGCGTCGCCCTCGCCTTTCAGGCGCTGCGCATCGCGGTATGCCTTCGCCAGAATTACTTCCCGCTGCCGGTCTGCATCGGCGCGGATTTTTTCCGATTCCGCGCCACCTTCGGAGCGCAAGGTATTCGCAGCGCGCGTGCGTTCCGCGCGCATGCGGCCGTACACCGATTCGCTGACTTCCTGCGGCAGGTCGACGCGTTTCAAGCGCACGTCGCGCACAACGACGCCAATCTTCACCGCGTCCTCGTTCGCTTTCTCGCGCATCCGCTCCATGATCACATCGCGCTCGCCTGAGACCACTTCATGCACGTCGCGTTTACCGAACTCGGCCCGCAAGCCGTCGTTAATTGTTTGCAGCAAGCGAATCTGTGCGCGCGTTTCATCGCCGTTGACGCTGATGTAATAAAGCTGAACGTCCGAAATCTGCCATTTCACGAACAGATCGACGAGCACGTTCTTCTTCTCTTTGGTGAGAAAGCGCTCGGGCTCTGCGCTGTCGATCGTCAACAGCCGCGCATCGAAGTAGCGGACGTTGTCGATCATCGGTATTTTGAGATAGAGACCGGGCTGATTGATCACGTAGACGATTTCGCCGAAGCGAAAGACGATGCCTTTCTGGCGGGTGTCGACCACGAACAGCGACATCGAAACGATGATCAGCAGAACGACCACTGCAACCAGCGACATGCCGATTTTGTTGTTCATCGCGGCTCCCGTTCCCGACTGCGCAAGGCATCGCGCGAGCGCGATGAGGCGGATGGCGGCGGCTCAACCGCGGCACTGGGTTCAACGGGTTTGCTGGTCGGCTCCGCGGCCGTGCCGGCGCCCGGGCCGGTCATCTGCATTAACTTGTCGAGCGGCAAATACAGCAGGTTGTTACCGCCTTTCTGGTCGACCAGCACTTTACTCGTGTTGCTCATGATTTCCTGCATAGCGTCGAGATACAGGCGATCGCGCGTAACGCCCGGCGCCTTGTTGTATTCGGTCACGATTTGGCGAAACCGGCTCGCATCGCCTTCCGCTCGTTCGGTAACGCGCGCTTTGTAGCCTTCGGCTTCCTGCGTCAGCCGCGCGGCCGCGCCCTCGGCACGTGGCACCACATCGTTCGAGTACGCCTGTCCTTCGTTTTTCTGGCGCTCGCCGTCCTGACCGGCTTTCACCGCATCGTCGAACGCGGCCTGCACCTGCTCCGGCGGCTGGGCGTTCTGCATCGTCACCTTACTAATGCTGATGCCGGTGTGATAGCGATCAAGAATTTCCTGCGTCAGTTTTTGCGCATCGCTCGTAATTTGCGCACGCCCCTTATAAAGAACGTTATCCATCGTGTTCTTGCCGACGATTTCACGAATGGCCGTTTCTGCCGCCTGCAGCACGCTGTCTTCGGGCGCGCGGTTCGCGAACAGGAACTCCTGCGGGTTCTTGACGACGTATTGCACCGCGAACTGAATGTCGATGATGTTGGCATCGTCGGTCAGCATCAGCGACTCTTTCGGCACCTTGCTCTTGCCGCCGTTGCGCGAGCCGATTTCAATCGTGCGCACTTGCGACAGATTGACGATTTCAGCAGTCTCGAACGGAAACGGCAGATGCCAGTGCGGGCCAGGCAGCGTTTCTTCGACGAACTTGCCGAAGCGCAGGACCATGCCACGCTGACTCGCATCGACGATATAAAAACCACTCGCGAGCCAGACGAAGAATATCAGCGCGATCAGCAGGCCGGCGCCGCCGCCAAATTGCGCGAAACCCGGCCCGCCCGGCGTGCGGCCTTCGCCGCCGCCCTTGCGTCCGAACAACGAGCCGAGCTTTTGGTTGAAGTTCCGCATCAATTCGTCGAGATCGGGCGGGCCCGAATTTTTGCCGCCGCGTCCCCATTGCGGGTCGTTGAGCGACATCAAAACGCCGATGCTGCGGCGCCAGCGCCCGACGAACCCGCCGCGGAATGACTGCCAATAACTGCTCATGATTGTTTGATCCGTGTCATGCCGCCGCGGGACGTGCCGTCTGATGACGGCCTGCCCCGGCTGCGTGTTCTTCGAGTGCCGCCCTGACCAGATCGAGTCCCGAAGCCTGCCGGGCACTGATCCAGACGCGGCCGATTTTACCATACTCATCCCTCAGGACCCGGGGCTCGCCGCCACTCAAATCGATCTTGTTGTAGACGAGCAATTGAGGGATGTGAGCAGCGCCGATCTCGGCCAGAACGCCATTTACGGCCGCGATCTGGGCGTCGCGCGTCGTGCTTGCTGCATCGACGACGTGAAGCAGCAGATCGGCCTGAATCGCCTCTTCAAGCGTGGCGCGAAAAGCGGCGACGAGCGTATGCGGCAATTGACGGATAAAACCGACCGTATCCGAAACCACGAGTTGCGCACCGCTCTCCAGAAAAACGCGTCGCGTCGTCGTATCGAGCGTGGCGAAGAGTTGATCGGCGGCATACGCTTGCGCGCGGGTCAAAGCGTTAAACAAGGTGCTCTTGCCCGCGTTGGTATAACCGACGAGTGAAACCGACAAAACATTCGCGCGACGGCGCGCGCGGCGCTGAACCTCGCGCTGGCGCGCGAGCCGCGCGAGCTTGTCCTTCAAGAGCTTGACGCGCTTGCCGAGCAACCGGCGGTCAGTTTCGAGCTGCGTTTCGCCGGGCCCGCGCAAACCGATACCGCCTTTTTGCCGTTCAAGGTGAGTCCATCCGCGCACGAGGCGCGTGGTCAGGTGCTCGAGCTGCGCGAGTTCGACCTGCGTTTTGCCTTCATGGCTTTGCGCGCGCTGCGCAAAGATATCGAGTATCAGGCTCACGCGATCGATCACGCGACAGCCGAGTTTCTTTTCGAGGTTGCGCTCCTGTGCCGGCGACAATTCGTGATTGAAAATCGCGAGCCCGGCTTTCGTCTCGGCGAGCATCGCCGCAAGCTCGTCGACCTTACCGCTGCCGGCGAAAAATTTCGGATCGGGACGCGCGCGCTTGCCGCGCAACACGCCGGCGATGCCGATGCGCGCGCTGAGCGCGAGTTGCGCGAGTTCATCAGTCGACTCGGCATAATCCGGTTCGCCGAAATCGAGACTTACAAGCACCGCCTGGGAGTCGCTCCCCGGACGTTCAAACATTCAGAGGGAAAATAAGAAGGATCAGCCGTCGGCCGAATGGTCGAGCGCAAGATTGACGGCACGCGCCGGGACGACGGTCGAGATTGCGTGCTTGTATACCATTTGCGTAACCGTATTTTTCAATAACACCACATATTGATCAAACGACTCGATCTGGCCTTGCAGCTTGATGCCGTTGACGAGATAGATGGACACCGGCACATGTTCTTTACGCAATGCGTTAAGAAACGGGTCTTGTAGCAGCTGCCCTTTCGCACTCATGTTCTTGGCCCCATCTTTTTAGTATTAAATAACACTCTACTGTATTTCACCCGCCAGCGCCATAGGACGGCACCTACCTTCGGTCACGGCGTTTGTCATATGGATTCTGGCCTTGGCGGAACTCTATCTTCAGCGGCGTGCCCATCAACTCAAAGGCATCGCGAAAAAAATGCTCGAGATAACGGCGGTAGCTGGCAGGCACGCGGGTCAGTCCCGTGCCGTGAATGATGATGCGCGGCGGATTGCTTCCGCCCTGGTGTGCGTAGCGCATTTTCGGCCTGAACGCGCCGCCGCGCGGTGGCGCCTGGCGGGCAATTGCAGCTTCCAGTGCGCGCGTCAGCCTGGGTGTCGGCAGCTTGACCATCGCGGCTCGATACGCGCGTTCGACCGCTTCGAGCAATCCCTTGATGCCGGTACCCGCGAGCGCCGAGATGTAGTGGATCGGCGCGTAGTCAATAAAGGTCAGCGTGCGCTCGAGCGAGTGCTTGGCGGATTCGCGCTGTTCTGGCCGCAGGCCGTCCCATTTGTTCAAGGCGACAACAAGGGCGCGTCCCGCTTCCACGATGTAGCCTGCGATATGCGCATCCTGATCGACCACCTGGTCGCGCGCGTCGAGCACCAGCACGACCACGTTCGCATCTTCGATTGCCTGCAGTGTTTTGATCACTGAAAATTTTTCAATCGCGTCGGTGACGTTGCCGCGCCGGCGCACGCCGGCCGTGTCGATCAATGTGTAATTTTGACCGGCGCGCTCGAAGTCGATGTAAATGCTGTCGCGCGTTGTGCCCGGTTGATCGAATACCACTACGCGTTCCTCGCCGAGCAGCGAATTGACGAGCGTTGATTTGCCGACGTTGGGCCGTCCGACAATCGCGATGCGCGGACGTTTTTCGGGCGCCGTGTCATCGTCTTCCTCGACTTCGGGTCGATCAGGGAATCCCGTAGTAATTAGTTCCGCTAAATCGCCGACACCTTCGCCATGCGCCGCGGAAATCGCCAGCGGATCGCCCAGTGCGAGCTCGTGAAATTCGGCGCTGACCGTTGCCGGCTGCATGCCCTCCGCCTTGTTGACGACGAGCCAAACCTTGCGGCCGGTCTTGCGCAACTGGTCGGCAATCCCACGGTCCTGCGTAGTCAATCCCTGGCGTCCGTCAACCATGAAGACAATGGCGTCCGCCTCGTCAATCGCGAGCAGCGTCTGCTGCGCCATGACCTGCATTACTCCTTCCGGCGTGACCGGTTCCAGGCCGCCGGTGTCGACGACTATGTATGATTTGTAGCCGATGCGGCCGCGGCCGTAGTGACGGTCGCGCGTAAGGCCCGGCATGTCGGCGACGATTGCATCGCGACTGCGCGTCAGCCGGTTGAACAGCGTTGACTTGCCGACATTCGGGCGGCCGACAATGACAATGGTTGGGATCATCGCGCGGCTCGCGGCCTGAAATGACGAGACGCGCCAAGACCGCAGAGCGCTTTAAGTACGGCGATCACTGGATGGCGATCGAGTAGACTCCGCCCTTGACGGTCTGCACGAGTATGCTGTCGTTGAGCACCTGCGGCTGCGCGACGATGGGGCTGCCATCGGTCGCGATGCGTGCGACGAATGAGCCGTCTTCACGCGACATGAAATGAACGTAGCCTTGAAAATCGCCGACTGCGACGTACTTGCCGATCACGACCGGTCCACTCACGTAACGGCCGTACAGCTTGTCCTGTTTCCACAAACTTGCGCCCGCACTTGCACCAAACGCAAGCAGCGCGCTCTTGTCGTCCGCGATATAAATATTTTCCCGATCATTGGTCATGCCCGAAATACTCGAGACATCGCGGCCCCAGATCGGCGCTCCTTTGACAAGGTCAAAGCAAGCGGCGCGGCCCTGAAATGCGACGGCGCAAACCTGGCGGCCGTCCGTAATCGGCAAACTGGATACGTCGGCCACCCGTTCAAGTTCAGTGGAACCCTTGGGCAACGCGACGGTCGCTTCCCAGCCGACGTTGCCCGTGTCCGCCGATAATGCGAGCAGCCGTCCGCCCGGAAAACCGGCGAACACGCCACCGCGGTATATCAACACGCCGACCGCTGTGCGTACGGTCAAAGGCGGCAAGGCGCGCTGGTACAGCCATTTGCGCGCCCCCGTCGTAGCGTCGAGCCCGAATATCCGCCCATCGCCGGTGCGAATTACAACGATATTTTGTGACAATTGCGGCGCGCTCAGGATCTCACTCGTGAGTTGCACCTTCCACAGTTCCTTCCCCGTCTTGTCGAGCGCAATGACTTCGCCCTTGGCGCTGCCGACCAGCACCAGATTGCCGTCAGTGCCGACGCCGCCCGACAGCGGCACCTTGCTGTTCAAGCGCGTCATGACCTTACCGTTAGTTGCATCGAGCCGGACAATCTGTCCGGACGCATCGGCCGCGTAGACTGAGCCATCACTGATTGCGGGGCTGAACACATAGCGCTGGCTCGAGCCGACGCTCGCCTGCCACACAATCTTCGCCGTCGCAGTCGGCTTGAACACGACAAGCTCATTGGGTTTTTGCACGGGGCCCGCGCCAAACCATTTATCGAACATGTCGCCCGGCGCGGCGCACCCGCCAATGATGAGTAGCGACGCCCCGAGCGCCGCCAGTCGTGTAACCGCTTGCGTCATTTTGCCGCGCCGAGCGCGTCGCGCTTGACCTGGATCAGCGCCCGATAGCCGCTTCTGCTGTCGCTCTTGTCCAGTGCGACCTGATAAGCGGCGCGCGCGTCTTCCGGCTTGCCTTGGGCGACAAGAATGTCGCCCTTGAGATCGGCGTACAACGTGCTGAACGGCTCGACGTGTTCACTGTCGACGAGCTTAAGCGCATCATCGTAACTTTTTTCATCCAGCAGCACCGCGGCGAGGCGCAAGCGAGCGATGTCGCGCGTCTCGGCGTCGCGGCCGTTATCCACGACCCACTGCAAACGGGTTTTAGCGGTCGCGCGATCGCCGGTATCGAACGCCGCTTTCGCCGCGGCGAGCGCCGCGAAGGCCGCATAACCGGTGCGCTTATAGCGATCGGTAATAACCGCGGCGATATCCTGTACTTTTTTGGGCTCGTTGGCACCGACCGCTCCCTGCATTTGCGCGAAAAGCTCGCTCGCTTCGAGGCCCTGCTTCATCTGGTAATAACTCCAGCCGCGCATGCCGCCAACCGTCAGCAGAGCGACGGCCACCACCAGAATGACGAGGCCGCCAAATTGCTTCCACCACGCCTTCATTTCGTCTATCTGTTCCTGCTCTTCCAGATCGTATACGGCCATCATCAACCTCTTTTGCTGTTCATCGTTGTAACCATCATTGCTGCTGCCTGCGCCAGCGTGCCGCGCGTTTGCTCCACCGCTTCTCGCAGCGCTTTGACGCTCACTTGTTGCGCGGCCATTTCGTCGGCGCCGATAACGACCGCATAACGGGCGCCGCTGGCGTCGGCTTTCTTCATCTGTGATTTAAACCCGGCGCCGCTGCAATCGAGCGCCACCGCAAGACCGCTGTCGCGCAATGATTCAGCCGCCCCCATTGCATATTGCGTCGCGCCTTCACCCTGGTGCACGACATAAGCGTCGAGCGGCGTCGCGGCGCGCATTTTACTCTCTTCGAGCAGCAGCAAGGTGCGTTCGACGCCGATACCGAATCCGCAGCCGGGCGTCGGCTTGCCGCCAAGTTGCTCGAACAAACCGTCGTAGCGGCCGCCGGAGCAAATCGCGCTTTGCGCACCTAGCCGGTCGCAGACCCATTCGAACACGGTCAGGTTGTAATAATCGAGGCCGCGAACGAGCCGGGGATTGACGGTGTACTCGATGCCGGCGTCACGCAGGCCGGCCTGCACGGCCTCGAAATTTTGACGCGAAGCGTCGCCCAGGGCATCCATCAGGCGGGGCGCCCCCTCAATCATCGATTGCATCTCCGGGTTCTTGCTGTCGAGTATGCGCAGCGGATTGGCGTGCAGGCGCCGCGTCGCATCTTCGTCAAGCAACCCAGCGTGCGATTCGAAGTACTTGATCAACTGTTCGCGAAAGGCGCGTCGTTCTTCGGCGCTGCCGATAGTATTGATTTGCAGCTGCACGCCTTCGATGCCAAGCGCCTGCCACAAGCGGCGCGCCATCAACAGGAGCTCGATGTCGACGTCAGGGCCGGGCAGACCCAGCACTTCAGCGCCGAACGAATGGTACTGGCGGTAACGGCCCTTCTGCGGCCGCTCGTGGCGAAACAATGGACCGCTGTACCACAAGCGTTGGGGTCCGTTGTAAAGCAAGTTGTGCTCGAGCACGGCACGCACGGTCGGCGCCGTGCCCTCGGGACGCAACGACAGTTCGTCGCCGTTCATCGCGTCCGTGAACGAATACATTTCCTTCTCGACGATATCGGTGACCGCGCCGACCCCGCGCACGAAAAGCTCGGTACGCTCGACAATCGGCGTGCGGATGTTGCGATAACCGTAGCGCCGGAACACGTCGCGCACCGTATCTTCGAAATATTCCCACAACGGCGATTCGTCTGGCAGCACATCATTCATGCCGCGAATGGCCTGGATCTTGTTCGACATCTGGTTTTTTCTTTTTTTATTCTCAGTGCGTGTGTGCGGCAGCGGCGTCCTGCTTGTCGGCCGCATAATGTTCCTCGACATAACGCTCGACAAGCGCCTGGAACTCCGCCGCGATGTTGTCGCCTTTCAAAGTCACCGCTTTGGCGCCGTCGATATAAACCGGTGCTACCGGATTTTCGCCGGACCCGGGCAAACTGATGCCGATGTTTGCATGCTTGCTTTCGCCCGGCCCGTTCACGACGCAGCCCATGACGGCGACGTGCATGTTTTCAACGCCCGGATAACTGTCGCGCCACAGCGGCATCTGCGCGCGCAGGTAAGTCTGGATGCTGTCGGCAAGTTCCTGGAAGAAAGTACTCGTCGTGCGGCCGCAGCCGGGACACGCGATTACCAGCGGCGTGAATGAACGCAAACCCATGGTCTGCAGGATTTCCTGCGCGACGACGACTTCGCGTGTGCGATCGCCGTTCGGTTCGGGTGTGAGGGACACGCGAATGGTGTCGCCGATGCCCTCCTGCAGCAACACGCTCATCGCAGCCGTCGAAGCAACGATGCCCTTCGAACCCATACCGGCCTCGGTCAAGCCAAGATGCAGCGTATAGTCGCACTGCGATGCGATGTCGCGATAAACCGCAATCAGGTCCTGCACCCCGCTGACCTTGCACGACAGGATGATCTTGTCCTCGCCAAGGCCGAGGCTCTCGGCCTGGCGCGCACTATCGAGTGCAGACGCAACGAGCGCCTTGCGGGTTACGACTGCCGCTTCCTGCGGCTCGGCGCTGCGTGCGTTCTCGTCCATCATGCGCGCGATTAACTCCGGATCGAGACTGCCCCAGTTGACGCCGATCCGCACCGGCTTGCCGTACTTGCACGCAAATTCAATCATCGTCGCAAACTGCTCGTCGCGCTTGGACCCGCGTCCGACGTTGCCCGGATTGATGCGCAACTTCGCGAGCGCCTCGGCACATGCCGGGTGCTGCGTAAGTAAACGATGACCGTTGAAATGGAAATCGCCGACCAGCGGAACATCGACGCCTTTGGCTGCCAGCCGATCGCGAATGTGCGGCACTGCCGCCGCCGCTTCCGCCGTGTTCACCGTGACGCGCACGAGTTCGGAGCCTGCACGCGCCAATGCGGCGACCTGGCCGACCGTGGAGTCGATGTCCGCCGTGTCGGTGTTCGTCATCGATTGCACGACGATGGGCGCGCCGCCGCCGACTGCGATGCCGCCGACCAGAACGCGGCGTGCCTGCCGCCGCTGTGAAATTCCGTACATAATGATTACTCGAGCGTAAGTCGCGCGACGTCGACGTTCGTATAAGGTCCGAGATCGACCGACTGCTCGTTGTGCGTCAACCGCACCCCGTTTGCATTGCCGACAACCAGCGACAAAGGCGCAATGCCGGTGACGACCTGCTCGGTTCCAGGCGCGTTCAGTTGCGAAAATATCCGGCGTCCATCGCGATCGCGAATCTCGACCCACGACTCGCGGACAAAACGAAGCCGCACGACCTGCGCACCAGCGCTCGGGGTACCGCCAGAACTCGCCGCACTCGTTTTCAGCTTCGCGCCCGAGCGTTCAATCGCCGGTAGCTCGCTCGCGACGGCAAGCGGCGGCGCCTCGCTCGTTGACTGCGGCGGCACGGCTGGCGCTTCAGCGATGACCTTCATAACGGTCGGTTCGACTTGGTTCGACGTCACCGGACTTTCAGCGACATCGTCTGGATAAAATTCATAAATCGCAAGCGCCGCCAGTACAACAACCGCCGCGAGTGCGGGAAGATGCCACCGGATGCGCCGCCCCGTAGGATAAGGAATTTCCGCTGAACGACTCGGCGCCACTGCTGCAATTACCGACACAGCTTGTTGAAAACGTCGCGTATCTCCGAGCAGCGCTGCGGGATCGAGTTTCACCAGGCGCGCGTAGTTGCGGATAAATCCGCGCACGAACACCGGACTCGGCAAACGCCGGTCATCGCCGGCCTCGAGCGCCTCGACCTGCCACGGCGACAATTTAAGCTGCTGCGCGATTTCCGCGACCGTCATGCCGCGGCTCTCGCGCGCGGCCGCGAGCCGCGCGCCGGGTGGCGGCACCTCGGGTTCGGCCGGATATTCCGAGTCGTTCATTCGTACTGGCCAGCCGCCAGTGCCCGCGCTTCGCGCGATTCAGGAAAATTTTTACGCAACTGAAAGCCGAGGCTCGACTCGGCATTGCGGTCGCCCATTGCCCGATCGACTCGTAGCGCCAGCCACAGCGATTCGGGCGTCGGCGAAACGTCGCGCTGAATGCGCGTCAGGTACGTCTTGGCCTCTGCATAACTTTTACGCTTGTAAGCCATGTCCGCCAGTTGCAATAAAGCCTGCGGCTGTCCCGGCCGCACCTTGAGTGCTTTCTGGAAATAGTCATCCGCAGCGGTGATATCGCCGGCCTGGCGCGAACACATGCCGGCATTGACCCAGGATTTGTCCGGCGTCGGATACAACGGGTTGCGCAAAGCGGCGAGAAAATACTTGATCGACTCCTGCTCGCGCTTGCGCTGGCATAGAAACCAGCCGAAATTATTGTTGATGTCCGAATCCTGCGGACTGATTCGCAGTGCGCGCGCAAGGTTCGCCTCTGCCGCCTTGTCGTCGCGCAGTTCCATGTAGACAAGACCCATCACACTGTACGCCGGTGCGTAATTCGAATCGGCTTTGAGCGCCTCGCCCGCTTCCTCGAGCGCGACGCCATAATTCCCCAGCTCTAGATAACCAGCCGCGAGATCAGTGTGAATGCGGGCGCGCGAATTCTCTTCCGTGTTGGCGACCGGCTTCGGCGCATAGGTGGTCGATTCCGAACCGGTGTTCGCGCAGCCCAGTGCCGTCAATATAAATCCAGCGGCGCATAATTTCTGCATCAATCGAGTCATGGCACCTCTCACGCCGCTGCATTCGTAGGCCGCCGTTCGCGGCGACGCGTCTTGTCCAGCACCTGTCCCGCCAATTGCCCGCACGCGGCATCGATATCATCGCCACGCGTCTTGCGCACCAGCACCGTGTAATCTTTTTGCATCAACACATCCCGAAAATTCTCGAGCGCGGCGGCACTTGACCGCTCGTATCCCGAATCAGGAAATGGATTGAACGGGATTAGATTTATCTTCGACGGCACGGCTTTCAGCAGCTTCGCGAGTGCGCGCGCCTGTTCCGGGCTGTCGTTAACACCGGCCAGCATCACATATTCAAACGTAATGAAATCCCGCGGCGCACGATCCAGATAACGCACGCAGGCGGCGAGCAGTTCCTTCAACGGATATTTTTTATTGATGGGCACGATTTCGTCGCGCAGTTTGTCGTCAGGCGCATGCAGCGAAACGGCGAGCGCCACCGGGCACGCATCGCGTAAACGGTCGATCGCCGGTACCAGACCGGAAGTGCTGAGCGTCACGCGGCGGCGCGACAGGCCATAAGCGTCGTCGTCGAGCATCAACTGCAACGCGGCAACGACGTTGGTGAAGTTCGCTAGCGGTTCGCCCATCCCCATCATGACGACGTTGGTGATCGGCCGCGGCGACTCGATACCGCGTCCGAGCTTGCGATTGGCGAGCCACAATTGGCCGATGATCTCGGCGGTAGTCAGATTGCGATTGAATCCCTGGCGCCCGGTCGAGCAGAACGTACACGCCAGCGCACAGCCAGCTTGCGAAGAAACACACAGCGTGCCGCGATTGCGTTCAGGAATGAACACGGTTTCGATGGCGTTGCCAGTGCCCACGTTGAGCAGCCATTTGCGCGTGCCGTCCGACGCAGTCGTGTCGCGCGCAACTTCAGGCGCGCAAATCACCGCGAGCTTTTTCATTTCCTCGCGGAACGTTTTCGAAATATCGGTCATCGCATCGAAGTCGTCGACGCCGACCTGATGAATCCAGCGCATCAACTGGCGCGCGCGAAACGGCTTCTCGCCCAATCCGGCACAGAACTGCGCGAAACCCGTGCGTTCAAATTCGAGCAGATTGACCGTCATGGCGGCAGGTATTAACGCGAATAGATATTCAGCGACGGAAAAAAATAAGCAATTTCACCACCGGCCGTGTCGGTGCCGTCGGAACCGTGCACGGCGTTTGCGTCTATGCTTTGAGCGAAGTCGGCGCGGATTGTTCCTTTGGCCGCCTTCTTCGGATCGGTCGCGCCCATGAGGTCGCGATTTTTCTGGATCGCATTTTCACCTTCAAGCACCTGCACGACGACGGGCCCGGAAATCATGAAATCAACGAGGTCTTTGAAGAAAGGACGCGCGCGATGCACGGCGTAAAAGCCTTCCGCATCTTCGCGCGACAGCCGCAGCATGCGTGCAGCGACGACTTTCAGGCCGGCGCCCTCGAAGCGCGCCATGATTTGGCCGATAACATTGTTCGCTACTGCATCGGGCTTAATGATTGAAAGCGTGCGTTCGACTGCCATACCTTTTCCTTTGTCTCTGAATTTTAAGGCTAATTCGGAAGAATACCACGTTAAGGCATGGTTATAAAGCGATTCGACGCGTTTTATGCAGGGCTAGCCGCCCCCTCCTGCTCCCATTTTGGCTCGATCCCAGGTTCGCCGGCTTGGGCGCCGAAGTCGGCATCGATCCCGATGTCCGGCACGTACACCAGCGTTTCGCCGCAGTACAGCAGCGGGAGCCGGCTGCGCAGCCATGGCGGTAAACGCGCTTCCTGTAACAGATTTTTCAGGCTTCGCCGCGGTCGCCGGGCATCCGGGCGAAAGCGCTCGCCGCCCTCTCGCAAGCGCACCGTCACCGGCGCGAGTTGCAGCTTCGCCAGGCTGATTCCGCTACCGCGCGATTTTTTCATGACCAGCGCAGCACCGAGTTCAGGCACGACGAGACGGCTTTCGCCGCACCAGCTCCAAGACGAGCCGGCCGCCGGCTGCGGCGAGTGCCGAACGACGCGCAAATCACCCTTGAAGGCGCGCAATTGATGTCCATCTAGATCGATGACCGTATTCGCACCTCCCGGCTTCTGCAACTGGCGGATGCATTCCGCGAGGCGCGCTTCGTTCGGCATGCGCACGCCTTGAAGTGCCAGAAAGTAACGGAGTGCGTTTTTCGCGCGCGCTATGGGCAACGCCGCGAGCAGTGAGATCTTCAAGCCGGATACGATTTGCATGTCGCCGCGCGCCAGCTCGTCAAGCAATTGGGCCGCCTCTGCAAAATGCCGGCTCGCGCGCGACAGCGTCTGCCGATAAGCCGGATAGCGTTCGGCGATGACCGGCAACAGCCGGTGACGCACGAAGTTACGATCGAAGCTGATATCGGCGTTGCTGTCGTCGTCGACCCACGTGAGTTTTCGAGCCGCCGCGTACGCCTCGATTTCAGCGCGCGTCACTTCGAGCAGCGGACGCAAAACGGAGGGATTGCGCATTGAGGACCGGGAATCGGGCAGTCCTGGCTCGATCTTTAATCCCTGGTCCATACGCCTGAGAACCGGCATTGCACTTGCACCCTTCACGCCGGCGCCGCGCAACAACTGCATCAATACCGTTTCGGCCTGATCGTCCAGATTATGCGCAACGGCCACAAAGTTCGCGGGCAAGGCCGCGAACGCGGCATACCTCGCCGCACGTGCTGCGCCCTCGAAACTGGCTTCGCGCGGCACGCGAACCTTGACCACCGTCAGGGCAACGCCGAGCCGCCGGCAATAGGCGCGACAAAAGCTGGCCCAGCGGTCCGCGCGCGGATTGATCTGATGATTGACGTGCAGCGCGGCGAGTTCGAAGCGATGCGTTTTGGCGACGCGGTGCAGGAGATCCAGCATGACCACTGAATCGATGCCGCCGCTTAATCCGGCCACCAACCGGTCGCCGCGCCGCACATGACGGCCGAGTACCGCGCCAATGCGCTGCAACAGCGTTTTATTTGGCGGCGACTTCCTTGTATTTGCCATAGCCCATCAGTTTGTCGAACCGCGCTTGCAGGAGTTCGTCGATGGACTGACTCTGCACCTGCCGCAATGTATCCTGCAAAGCCTTCTTGAGCGTCAGCATCATGGCGTCGGCATCGCGATGCGCGCCGCCCAGCGGCTCGGTAATGATTTTGTCGATGAGCCCGAGCGTCTTGAGTCGCGTGGAGGTGATGCCGAGCGTTTCTGCGGCCTCAGGCGCGTGATCCGCACTTTTCCAGAGAATCGATGCACATCCTTCGGGCGAAATCACCGAGTAGGTTGCGTATTGCAGCATCAACAGCGCATCGCCGACCGCAATCGCGAGCGCGCCGCCCGAGCCGCCTTCGCCGATCACAGTGCAGATGATCGGCACGCGCAATTCGGCCATGACGTAAAGGTTGCGTCCGATCGCTTCGGACTGCCCGCGCTCTTCGGCGCCTACGCCGGGATACGCGCCGGGCGTATCGATGAATGTAAACACCGGCACACTGAATTTTTCGGCGAGCTTCATGAGCCGCAGCGCTTTGCGATACCCCTCGGGCTTCGGCATGCCGAAATTGCGGTAGATCTTGTCTTTGGTGTCGCGGCCCTTTTGATGGCCGATCACCATCACCGACTGATCGTTAAATCGCGCCAATCCGCCGACAATCGCGGCGTCATCCGCGAACGCGCGATCGCCATGCAGTTCTTCGAAGCCGGTGAAAAGGCTCTGCATGTAATCGAGCGCATACGGCCGCTGCGGATGGCGGGCAACCTGGGAGATCTGCCACGCCGTCAGCTTGGCGTAGATTTCTTTGGTCAGTTGCTGGCTTTTCTTTTGCAGCCGCGAAATCTCTTCCGAGATATCGAGCGCGGAGTCGTCCTGCACGAAGCGCAGTTCGTCAATTTTTCCTTCGAGCTCGGCAATCGGCTGCTCGAATTCGAGAAAAGTGGTCTTCATGCGGTCATCACCTTAGCGCGGCGCATGATACATCAACTTAAAAGAGATGAACTGAAAGCGGTGCAAAAAATGCAATCCCGCAGAACACCATGCCAACGACACCAAGGCCGACGCCTATCCACGCCAACAGCATGGTGCTCGTGACGATCGCCGCCGACGCCAGCACGATTGCAATCTGCAGTCCGGCAGAAGCGGTTTCATAGTGGTGATAAGCCGCGAGCGAACGATCGCGGATTTTTTCGGCATCTTTCGCACGCGACGCGAGCTCCTGGCGGCCTTCTTTCGTTTCCGGTTCGCTGTCGTAGCGTTCGGCAGTCTTGCGCCAGGCCGCGACACGCTCGGCAATCGCCTCTTTCGACTTCACCTGCCCGGTGATCGATGATTCGAGTTCCGCCGCTTCCGCCGCCGTGCGCACGACCGTCATCCGGATTGTCTTTGCCTGAAAGAACGACCACAGGTTCGACGCTTCGATGTTTTTGTCGATCGCCGTCGTCTGCGCGCCCTTGCCCAGTGTTTCCGAGATCGACAGCACCAAAGCCAGAATCGAAATCAGCAGTGCGATCCGCTTGTTCTCGGGGCCGCCGTGACCGCCATCATGCCCATGTCCATGACCACCTGACATACGTTCTCCCTGTTGTTCAGTATCCGCCCATATCGAATCCGCGCGGGTCGCTTGCGGCCTGCGCTTCGCCGGTCTTCGATTTGAAAGCCGCCTGCATATTGCCCCACTTGCGGTTCGCCGGCTTGAGCGTATGGCCTTTCGCCTCGAGCGACGCCCGCCAGCTATCCGAAAAACTGTCAGGCTCGATTTCAACCACGTCAGGCCAGCACTGATGATGATAGCGCGGCGCCGTCAAGATTTTCAAAAGATCGACTTTGGTCTGACTCAAATAATCCAGAATGCCGAACAGCACCATGCTGATGATGCGCGAACCGCCGGGCGCGCCGATGACGAGAACCCCTTTGTCGTCTTCGACGAACGTCGGGCTCATGCTGGACAACGGCCGCTTGTGCGGCGCCATCTCATTGGCTTTGCTCCCGAGCAGGCGATAAATATTCGGCAAGTTCGGACCGAGTGAAAAATCGTCTATTTCATTATTGAGCAGCACACCGGTATTGCCGGCGACCACACCGCCGCCAAACCACGCGTTAATGCTCAACGTCGCGCCGACGCGATTGCCGTCAGCGTCAATTACCGAGTAATGCGTGGTGTTATAACTTTCCGGCTTGGCCGCCGCCAACGGCGAACCCATCAGCGTGTCGAACGGCGTTGCAAAATCGGGATTAATTGAAGCCGCACGGCTGTGCGCGTATTTTTTGTCCACCAGCCGGCCGATCGGCACGACGACGAAATCGGTGTCGCCGAGATAGCGCAGCCGGTCCTGAAATCCACGGCGCAACGCTTCGATCACGACATGCGCGCTCGCCGGATCGCGCGCGTCAGCGATGCGATAGTCTTCGAGGATGTTCAGCGTCTGCGCAAGCGTGATTCCGCCCGACGAAGGCAGCGCAGCTGAGACGATGGTCGCGCCGCGGTAGCTGAAACGTACGGGTGGCCGCTCGATAATTTTATAGTTGGTTAAATCGGCGGCCCGCCACACCCCGCCTGCGGCATTGACTGCGCTGACCAGCGATTGGCCAACCGCGCCGCGATAAAAACCATCGCGCCCATGTTCGGCGAGCGCCTCGAGCGTCGCCGCAAGTTCGGGTTGGCGCAAAAGATAACCCTGGGCCGGCGGATTGCCGTTATCCAAAAAAATTCGCGCGGTGTTGATGCCGTCGCGCAGCAACGCCTGACGGACCCGCGCCACATTGGCAAAGCGGGAATCGATATTGAACCCGTCGCGCGCGAGCGCAATAGCCGGGGCAAGCAGCACTCGCAATTTCAATTTACCGTAGCGCTGCGCGAGGTGCACCATGCCGGCGGGCACCCCCGGAATGCCCGCCGCTTTGCCGCCGCGAAGTGTTGCGTTAGGGACCGGCACGCCCTGCTCGTCGACGTACTGAGAAAGCGCAATACCGGCCGGCGCCATTTCGCGCGCATCGACCATCACCTGTTTGCGATCGACTGCACGATGAAGCAGCCAGAAGCCGCCGCCGCCCAAACCCGCTGAATACGGTTCAACAACTGCAAGCACTGCGGCAATGGTTACCGCGGCGTCGAACGCATTGCCGCCCTGCTCCAGAACCCGATATCCTGCCTCAGTCGCGAGCGGATGCGCGCTCGCAATTGCTGCGCGCGACGGCAGCTCAGCCGCGGCAGCGGTGAATGCAATGCATGTGAGAACAAGCGTGCAGGCACGCCGCCACTTGTACGCGCGGCCATGCCAGCCGCTCAGCGCTTGAATTATCCACGTACGCGGCGATGCGCTGACCTGATCAGGCAACAATGGATTCCTCGTAGGAGTATCTTGCCAAACCAGTACTGGTGATAAATCCGACCCGGTACCGGCTAATGCGCGGAGTATACCAGCGCGACCTGCCATGCCCGCCAGATCGCGCCACGCCATATCTGCTTAGTCGAGCTTGCGCGTTATCGGTTCGGCCGTGCGCGATTTCGCCGCATCTGCTTTCATCACGAGCGCGCCGGCGCCGAGCAGCACAGCATCCATCCAGAACGCGGCGCCGATGCCGAAAGCACCGCCAATGGTGCCGAAGATCAGCGGCACGAGCACCTCGGTGAATTTGTTGAAGCTCTGGCGCAGCCCCATTGCTTCGCCGCTGCGTCCTTCGGGTGCGCGGTTATACGTGATTACCATCGACAGCGGCCCGCAACAGCCCAGCCCGATGCCGAGCACGAATGAAATTCCCGCAAGCATGTATACGCTGGTGACGAACGGAAACAGCAGGCACGCAAATGCCGCCACCGCGAGCGAACGGTACAAGACCGATTCCTCGCTGCTGCGTTTAACGAGCGCACTCATGACGAGCCGCGTCATCAATACCGCAACCGCATAGGTGCCGATGATGATGCCGATCAACGAAGCGGACAGGTCGATTGAGCGCCCGTAGATCGGCATGTAAAAATTGAAAAGTTCGCCGCCCGTTTCAATGATACCGGCCGCGATAAATGCGCGCCGCAATGGCGGATTGCGAATCAGGTCCATGGTGCGGTGGCCGCCCCGCTTCGGGTCCTCGGCCACCCGCGGCAATCTGCGCGCAAAAAATAGCAGGAAAACAATCGGACCGACCGGCAGCAGTGCAAGCACGAGGTACGTCGATTGATACCCGATGGAATCGATCAGAAACCCGGTCATCGTCGGCCCTATCAGCGCGGTCAACGCAACGCCAAGACTGAATGTCGCGTAGTTGCGCGTGCGGTCATGACCGGCGCCGAACGCACCGATCAGATGCTGCGCCGACACCATGTAGAAAATATACAGCGTGCCGATCAGTGTCGCGGAAACGAACAGCGCGGGCAGTCCCGGCCACACAAACGGCAGGATGAGACCGCCGCTCAACGCGAGCGACCCCATCAGCATGGGCGGCCGCGGACCGAGACGATCCGAGATGCGGCCCGCGTAAAGCGCGAGAAACAGCGAAAAAAACGAATACAGTGAATACAGGATGCCAATTGTAAGCGGCGACGCGGCGAGTTCGATTGCGTACAGCGAGATCAGCATCTTGCTGCCCTTGTACGCAATATGATTCAGCACCGTCAGGGCGACGATGACGTAAAACCCCATGAGCTTCCCTGGCGCGGCGGCAAAGCGCGCGCTTCGACTGTAAGCGCCGATTGTAATCCATGCGTAGCGCGCACGAACCGCCGCGCCCGCATCGCGAGTTAGAATGCATGCAACGCGACGACCTTGCGCTACAACCAGGAGATTCACGCATGAAAATTCAAACCATCGGTGTGATGAGTCCCGGCGACATGGGCCAGGCGATCGCACTCCAGCTCAAAAACCACGGCTTCAATGTGTGCACCGCGCTCGCTGCACGCAGTGAGCGCAGCAAGACACTCGCGCGCGAAGCCGGACTGACCGACGTGGGCACCGTCGCCGCGCTGACCGAGCGCTGTGAAGTCATTCTGTCGGTCATGAATCCGGGCGCCGCGTTGAGTTTCGCCGATGAGGTCGCGCAGGCGCTGAAAGTTACGAAGCGCAGTCCGTTGATCGTCGATTGCAATGCGATTGCGCCGGTCACCATGCAGGCGATTGCCGACCGCATCACCGAGGCCGGCGGCCGCTGCGCTGACGGCGGCATCATCGGGCCGCCGCCGCGCGGCACCGCCAAGACGACATTGTATGTTTCAGGGCCTGAAGCGAAATCGCTTGAGCAACTCGCGAACCCGCACATCGCGATTGCCGTTCTGAGCGAACGCATCGGCGACGCCAGCGCCATCAAGATGTGCTACGCCGCAATGACCAAGGGCACGCAGGCGCTGATGCTGGAACTGCTGGTAGCTGCGCGGCGGCTCGGCGTCGATGCGGCGCTCGAAGCGCAGATCAAAGCATCGCGCAGCGACGTGTACACCTGGGCGGTCGGCGCGCTGCCCGCGATGCCGGCGAAGGCCTATCGCTGGGTGCCGGAAATGCTGGAAATTGCAAAGACGTTCGAGGGCGCCGGCATGACGCCGAAAATACTGCAGGGCGCGGCCGATATGTACACGTTCATTGCAGGTACTGCTCTTGGTAAAGAAACGCCGGAGAACCGCGACAAATCGCGTAGCGGGCTCGATGTCGTCAGGCTGGTTGCCGACGAACCGCGCAAATAAGGCTTACTCGACCCGATACATCGATCGGCGGTCGCGCGTAAAGGTGATGACTTCCTCGGCGCCGTCGCGCGTGCTGCGTCCGAGCGTCAGATTGCCAGACCCGTCAAGCAGAAGCTCTTTGCGCAGCACGTGTACTTCGTCGCCGCTATCGAGCGTGACGAAGGTGCCGTTGAGACTGTGATCGACCAGATAGAAATGCGTACGCATGAGGCGGATGCTCATGTGCTTGCGCGAGGCGAGTTTCTCGTGCACCACCAGATCGCAATCTTCGCCGCGGCCGATCGTTATATTGGCGCACGTCTGATCAAGGCGCAGGCTCAGATTGCGATGCGCGATGATGAGGCTGCCCTGATCGCCGGGAATGAATTTGTGCGACCGCATGTTGACGTCGGTAAGTTCGGCGACGTCTTTGTGCCAGACCACCTGGTAAACGGTCGATTCGTCGGAACTGCCTTTTAGCACCGCCTTGAAAACGGGGCGCACGGTCGTGCGCAGCTCCGGCGACAGATTGCGTTCGGTGGCTTCAGTGGTAAGAATCTGTTCGGCAGCGGCAACCGCAGTCAGGTAGGCAGCGGCATTGACTGTATCGCCGAATATGTCGTTGTCCTCGACGAGTACCGGGCCGTAATGCAAGCCGATGTGCATTTGCACGTGATAGCGTCCCGGCCGCTTGGTTTCAACCGCGGTCTGAATTTCGCTCGCGGCGGTCACGCCGTCGTCGGCGCGCCGGAAAACGCACATGGCTTCATCGCCGATGGTCTTGACGACCCTGCCCTTGCAGCGCTCGACGACTTGGGTAACCAGAGAAAGGCACGCATTGACGACCACGCGCGCGGCGTTGTCGCCTAATGTGCTGTAAAGCTTGGTGCTGTCGCTGATGTCAGCAAACAACACTGCGAGATTCTGCGTTTGACGCGCCATTATGCCAATCGATTGGTTCAATCGCCAGCCATTATCCCACAGCAAGACGCGGCGATACTGAATTCATGGATGCCCGGCGCCGAGCGCTAAGTCAGCGTCTGATGGACCCAATGTGCGGCAGCCAGCACCTCCACGTCGCAGCCGAATGCGCCGATGACTTGCAAGCCGACCGGCAACCCGTTCGCGGCCGCCGCGACCGGCACGGTGACGCAGGGCGTGCGCAACAAGGTCCACATCCGGTTGAACACCGGGTCGCCCGTCATATCAAGACCGGCGGGTGCCGCACCCGGCGCGCTCGGCGCGAGCAATATGTCACACTCGGCGAACACGTCGGCCAGGGATCGGCGGCAATTGCGAGCGAGCCGCTGCGCGGCATCGAAACGTTCGAACGAGATTTGCAATCCGTCCTGGAACAGCGCCTGCAGCCGTTTGCTGATCTGCGGCCACGCATTTAGCCGTTCATACGCGAGCGACTGCGCCTGTTCGACGAACATGATATCGATCTGCGCTTGCACGAGATTCGCGTAGGTGGGGGGCAATTTCACCTCATTCACGCTCGCGCCCGACGCAGCGAGACGGCTCGCAGCCGACTCGAGCGCGGCGACTGTTTCAGGCTGTGCGTGCTTCCACTCGTACGTGCGGCAGATGCCGATCCGCAGCTTCGCGCCCAACGGTTTATCGATAATCAGCTCGCGGCGTCCGGTGACCGCGGCGGCAAAGTACGCCGCATCCGGGACAGTTCGTGCGATGGTGCCAACGGTGTCGAGCGTATCGGACAAAGCTTTGACGCCGACGCGGCTGATCAAGCCAAAGCTCGGCTTGTAGCCGACGACGCCGCAGTACGATGCCGGCCGGATTACCGAACCCGCGGTCTGCGTGCCGAACGCCGCCGGCACCATATAATCGGCCACCGCGGCAACCGAGCCCGACGACGAACCGCCGGGTGTGTGGGCCGGATTATGCGGATTGCGTGTTTTTCCCGGATGCATGTTGGCGAATTCGGTCGTCACCGTTTTGCCCATGATGACGCCGCCCGCCGCCCGCGTGAGCGCCACGCACGGCGCATCCCACGCCGGCCGATGCGCGGCATAAATCGGTGAACCGTAAGTCGTCGGCATGTCGGCCGTATCGATCAGGTCTTTGATGCCGACCGGCACGCCGTGCAGCAGACCGCTGCCCGTGTGTTTGTCGGCGGCGCGCGCCTGCGCCAGCGCCGCCTCACCGTCGATATGCGTCCACGCCTGAACCTCGGGTTCGCGCGCCTCAATTCGCTCGAGACAATCGCGCACGAGCGCTTCCGACGTGATTTTTTTCGCCGCGATCTGGCGCGCCGCTTCGATCACTGACAAGGTATTCAATGCGCCCATTACGAACTCCAGTCCTTAATCAACTCCACGTAAATATCAACAGCCTGCTCGACGCAGTCAACCAGGCAGTATTCGTCTGTCTGGTGCGCGAGCGCCGGTTCGCCGGGCCCCAGCACGACCATTGGAATATCGCGATACGCATCTTTGAGCACCGCCGCATCGGTGAAATACGTCGCGGTTTTCGCCTGCGGCCGCGTTTTGAGATGCGGCTGCGTTACGCTGAACACATGCTGTATCCATGGCTGCGACGGGTCGGAGTAAATCGCGCCGACATCGATGGTTGGCGTGATTTCCACGGTTTCCCCGAGCGCGCGCTGCAGGTCCGAGCGTATCAGCGCGTGGTCCTGCCCCGGAATCGTGCGGATGTCGACGCCGATCAATGTCGAATCCGGCACCGAGTTGATGTTGAGACCGCCGTGAACCGTGCCGACATTGAGCGTCGGGCTGCCCATCAATTCATGCGTTGGCGTTTTGAAATCAAATTCGCGCAGTTGCTGAATCGCGTCGGCCGCTTTGTAGATTGCGTTGTCGCCGCGTTCGGGCATCGAGCCGTGCGCGGTGATGCCGCGCGTCGCAACGTCGAGCCACAACGCCCCCTTGTGGCCGATCAGCGGATAGTTGGCCGTCGGCTCGCCGATGACCAGCGCCCCGACTTCACCCAGCAGATTACCCTGCTTCACCAAATGCGCCGCACCGCCGCAGCCGAGTTCTTCGTCGGCCGTGATCACCAGCGTGACGCCGGGCCCTGCTTTTATTTTTTCCGCCATCATGAGCGCGGCGATCACAAACGCGGCGACACCGCTTTTCATATCGCTCGACCCGCGGCCGAATAATTTGCCGCCTTCAAGGCTGGCGCCGAACGCATCGTTTTTCCAGGCCGCCGATCCCAGCGGGACGGTATCGATATGGCCGGTGAAGCCGAGCGGCCGCTTGCCTTTGACGCCGCCCAGCTTCGCGAC
>JAQGMI010000022.1 GCA_028292435.1 Betaproteobacteria bacterium | reverse complement strand
CCAACATCACCGCAACCGGCCTTTCGACCGTGGCGCAAGCAACCGTGATCGATGGCTTCACCAATACCGGCAGCACGACCTACAGCATCTCCGACACGGCAGCCGCGGTTGCGGCGGCATTGGCTGCAGTGGGTAACCACGCGGCCAACATCACGGCGACGGGACTCGCAACGGTCGCGCAGGCCACCATCATCGATGGCTTCAGCAACACCGGCAGCACGAGCTACAGCATCTCTGACACCGCCGCAGCAGTGGCAGCAGCGCTGGCGACAGTGGGTAACCACGCAACCAACATCACCGCGACGGGACTCGCGACCGTCGCGCAGGCCACCATCATCGACGGCTTCACCAACAGCGGCACGACGAGCTACAGCATTGCCGACACCGCCGCGGCACTCGCTGCAGCAGCGGCATCGGTGGGGACCGGGGCGACCAACATCACTGTCACCGATCTGGCGACGGTCGCGCAGGCAACGACGATCCACGCGTTCACCAACAGCGGTACGAAGAGCTATAGCATCTCGGATACGGCAGCGGCACTCGCCGGGGCGTTGGCCTCAGTGGCCAACGGTGCGGTCAACCTAACGGCTTCCACAGCTGCTACCGTCGCACAGGCAACGGTGTTCGATGCGTTCACCAACGGCGGCACGAAGAGCTACAGCCTGGCGGACACGGCGGCGAATCTGGCGACAGCCTCAGCACTCGTCGCCAACAGCGCAAGCAACATCACGGTGACTGATCTGGCAACGGTGGCACAGGCCACGACGATTCATGCGTTCACCAACAGCGGCAGCACGAGCTACAGCATCTCGGATACCGCCGCAGCAGTTGCAGCAGCGCCCGCAGCCGTTGCCAACGCAGCGACAAATCTGACTGCGACGGGACTCGCGACGGTCGCGCAGGCGACCGTGATCGATGGATTCACCAACAGCGGCAGCACGAGCTACAGCATCTCTGACACCGCCGCAGCGGTGGCAGCAGCGGCAGCGGCAGTGGGCAACCATGCGGGCAACATCACGGCGACGGGACTCGCGACGGTTGCGCAGGCCACCATCATCGACGGCTTCACCAATACCGGCAGCACGAGCTACAGCATCTCGGACGCCGCCGCAGCGGTGGCAGCAGCGTTGGCGGCCGTGGGCAACCACGCAACCAACATCACCGCGACGGGACTCGCGACCGTCGCGCAGGCAACCATCATCGACGGCTTCACCAACAGCGGCACCACGAGCTACAGCATTGCCGATACGGCCGCAGCGCTTGCTGCAGCGTCGGCATCGGTGGGCAACGGGGCAACCAGTATCACGGTCTCCGATGTCGCGACCGTGGCGCAGGCAACGACGATCCAAGCGTTTACCAACAGCGGCAGCACGAGTTACAGCATCTCGGATACGGCAGCGGCACTCGCGGGGGCACTGGCCTCAGTGGCCAACGGTGCGGTCAACCTGACGGCATCCACTGCGGCGACGGTCGCACAGGCGACGGTGTTCGATGCGTTCACCAACAGCGGCAGCAAGACTTACAGTCTCGCCGATACGGCGGCCAACCTGGCAGCGGCTTCGGCGCTGGTCGGCAACAGTGCGACTAACATCACGGTAACCAATTCCGCCACGGTAGCGCAGGCGACGACGATACGCGGATTCACCAACAGCGGCGCCAAGAGCTATAACATCGCGGACACAGCCGCAGCACTGGCGGGAGCGTTGGCCGCGGTCGCGAATGGCGCCATCAACCTGACTGCAACCACCGCGGCAACCGTATCGCAGGCGACGACGATCCACGCGTTTACCGACAGCGGTGTCAAAAGTTACAGCGTCTCGGATACGGCCGCAGCGCTTGCCGGCTCACTGGCCGCAGTGGCGAGCGGTGCAATCAACCTCACGGCTACGGGTCTGTCGAGCGTGGCGCAAGCGACGGTGTTTAATACATTCACCAACAGCGGCACCAAGACCTACAGCCTGGCGGACACTGCAGGCAATCTTGCTGCTGCGTCAAACCTCGTCGGCAACGGTGCGAGCACTATCGCGGCAACCACTGCGGCGACCGTAGCGCAAGCCGACGCAATTCATGCGTTCACGCCGGCGGGAGCGCTCGCGACTTATGCGTTGTCCGACACTGCGGCAAATTTGACGACGGCGATCGTAGCGCACGACCCGGCGCTGGCGAATGCTACATCCTTCGCAGTTACGACTGTGGCAACCGTGGCGCAGGCCGACGCAATTCATGGCTACAACGGCGTCTCGGCACTCGCGACCTATGCATTGTCCGATACGGCGGCGCACTTTGCGGCCGCGGTCACCGCCCATGATCCGGCGCTGGCAAAGTCCACCTCGGAAGTGATCACCGGCTTTGCGACAGTCGCACAAGCGTCGACGATACTTGGCTACAACGCCACATGGGCATCGACGGTCGTGTATGCGCTCGCGGATACGGCGGCCAATCTCAGCGCGGCAATCAGCGCAAACAGCGTTGCGCTCGGCAATGCGGTTTCGCTTACCGTCACAGGCAATGCGACGATTGCGCAAGGCGATAATATTTACAGCTACGCCTCGTTCTGGGGCCTGCCGCTGTCGCTCGACGTTGCCGACACGGCAGCGAATATCGTGGCGGCAGTCAACAGCGCCGATCCGACGCTGTCAGGCGTCGTGTCGTTCACCGTAACGGGTGCGACAAATGCAGCTCAGGCCACCACGATCCTGAGTTACAACACGGTGTCGTCGCACGCAGTCTACTCGCTCGTCGATACGTCGGTGAACGTGCTGGGTGCGCCCGCGGCGGTCGGGGCGAGTGCGACGTCGGTCACCATCACGAATGCACCGACATTATCGGTCGCCGACGCCAACACGCTGTTGAACGTAGATCACGCGGTGATTTCTCTCGGCTACAGCATCGCCGACACATCGACAAATCTGTTGAACCCTGCTTACGCGACACTTGCGCACGGCGCCGCTAACGTCATCGTGACCGATTTCTCGCCGCCGACCTTGACGGTCGCTACCGCTACGGAACTCGTCGTGATCGATCACGCGTTCCCATTCACTTTCAACCTCACAGACACAGGGGCGCATTTACTTGCGACGCCGAATCCTGCACAGATAATCGGTGGCGCTTATAACATCTCCGTGACTACAACGCTGCTCGCAGCCGATGCAAGTACCTTGATAAGCGAGTTGTCGCCGTCGTCCGCAATCGCGTACGACCTGGCCGATACGTCAGCGAATCTGCTGGCGGTAGCATCGCCGGGAGTCGTGATCGGTGCCGCGACTTCGGTCACCGTCACCGGATCGGCGTCGATTGCCGATATAGCCACGCTGTTCAGCTACAATCCGGCTGTAATCTACAGCCTCGCCGACACATCCGTCCAGCTGGCAACGGCGCTCTCAACCGGGGATCCCAATCTGATCATCGCCAACGCCGCGACCACAATCGCGGTGACGGATCCCTCCAACATCCTGACCCTCAACGCGGATGAGTTTTTGAACCTGCTGGCGGGGCCGAGCCTGCTCGCGGGCAACGATACCATTGACATCGACGGCACCGGCAACACCAACGCCACCCTTGGGACGGTCGGTAATTTCGGCGGCAATCACACGATGATACTTGGCGGCGCAAATAACGGCGCTTACACCGTGAATCTTGGAACATCGGGTGAGAACCTGATTACCCTGCAGGGCACTGGCCATCACCACATAACGGCAGCATCGGCCGTGACAGAGACTTTCGTGATGGGCGCGACGCAGAGAGGCGGCTCGGTCATCAGCAACCTTCAAATCAACGATTTGATCGACACGGGCAGCGCAATCAATCTCACCGCCCTGCAGGCAAACAGTGCGGCGGTCAATTCGGCTGGAAAGTACTTCGTGAACGCGACCTCATTGACTTGGTGGGATTCGAACGCCGGACACAACATCGCTGATACGATTACGTTGACATTGCCTGCCGGGCACAGCCTGCAATTGCAGGCCGACCACCATTCGTTCAAGGTGGTCTGATGTAAGCCCGTTTCGGCTTGCGCGCCGGATATAAAAGCCACCAGCAGGTGGCTTTTGTATTGGCTTTGCCGGAACGATGCAGAACTTCAGAGTCCGACAACGTGATTTCCGAAGGACATCAGGGTGGGCTTGCGCAACCGCTCCCCCGAATAGATGCAATAATCGCCATAATGCTGTCTGCACCCGTAGCTTAGGCGCACGGCCCCGAGCCGACAGACTCGGGATTCACCGATCGCAGAGGCAATGCGAGCGATGATCAATTTCTCCGGCTTTGCCGGAATGATGTAGAACTCCCTAATTCGTGATCAACTCAACATTTCGCAGGTATTAATAATGGCGGCGAATTCCGCTCCCATATTTCATTCAGGCAAACAAAGTGCTGGAAATGCTCTCAATATCGCATCCTGCATGGCGGAAAACGCCGATACGACGTGCCGCGCCATCGCCGACTACATCAGCCGGAAGCTGACGGTCGCCATCCGGTTCATTGATGGGATTTCCTGGGAAGAGCGTGAAGCGTTATTCGACAGCGGCGACATTCACGTTTGCTGGATCTGCGGATTGCCTTACGTCTGGAAAAGCGATGCGGACTGTCCCGCAATCCAGTTAATCGCGGCGCCGGTGATGCGGCATGAGCGCTATTGCAACAGCCCGATTTATTTTTCCGATGTGGTCGTCCATCGGGATAGCGATATCGCGTCTTTCGCAGACTTGCGGGGCGCTTCATGGACCTACAACGAACGCCGCTCCCATTCAGGCTACAACGTCGTGCGCCATCACCTTTCGATGCTTGGCGAAACCGCCGGATACTTCGGCAAGGTCATTGAGTCCGGCGCTCATCAGGCATCGCTAAAGCTGATTGTTGATCGTCAAATCGACGCCTCTGCAATCGATAGCACCGTACTCGAAGCGGAACTCCGTCGCGCCCCGGAACTCGCGTCGGAAATTCGCATTATCGAGACGCTCGGGCCCAGTCCCATGCCGCCGTGGGTTGTTCTGAAGAGTGTGCCAGCTCAATTGCGAAGCGCGATTAATCAGGCGCTGCTCGGGATGCACAACGATTCCAGCGGCCGTGAAATTCTGGATACATGGGGAATCTCGCATTTCACGACCGTTGAGGACGCCCATTACGATTCAATCCGGCAGATGGCTTCGGAGGCGCAGAGCGTTAGACTGCTCGCTTGAGGCCAGCCCCCGCTGCGCGTTAGTCAACTGGTGCAGCGGTTAACGAGCGAAGCCTCGTCAGAAGTTCATGTGCCCGCAATCACGCGACATGGATTGCCGGCCGCAAATACGTCGGCGGGAATGTCGCGAGTGACGACGCTGCCGGCGCCGATAATCGCGCGCGGTCCGATATGCACACCAGCCAGGATCAGTGCGCCACCGGCCACCCATACGTCCGAGCCGATTTCGACGGGTTTGCCGAATTCCTGCTCGCGGCGCAAAGCGGCATCGCGCGGATGCAGCGGCGTGAGGATTTGTACGCCGGGACCGAACAAGACGTAGTCGCCGATCCGCACCTCGCACACGTCGAGCACTATGCAGTTGTAGTTGAAGTAAACACGCTTCCCTAAATGGATGTTGCTCCCGTAATCGCAGTAAAACGGCGGCTGCATCCACACGGAATCCCCACCCGATCCAAAGAGATCGGCCAAAATCGATCGCCGCCGTTCCTGCTCTGCTTCATGTGTCCCATTGATCGCCTGACATAAGTCCCGCGCTCGAGCGCGTGCTTGCACCAGCGCTTGATCGTGGGCGTTGTAGAGATCGCCCGCGATCATCTTTTCGTGTTCAGTCCTCATCGGCGCCGGCAATCTTGTGTTTGCAGGTGAACTCGTTTTCAGTACTCGTTATCTGCTGCGCGATCTTTGCATGCAAATCATCGCAAGCACGTTTTTTGGGATATATCGGACGAGTGATGAAAATTCTGTCAGGCGTATCGATGCCGAATCGCATGCTCGCGATGCGCCCGTCTCAAATCAAGTAAGATCTGCAGCTCTGGTCTTCCGCCGACTCCTCGAGGTAAGCAGGGAACAATGCTCGCGCTCGCCGCCCTCACGCTGAAAAAAACGATAACGCTCATTGCGCTCGTTGGTCCTTTTTCGATGATTCCAATTTTTTTGTCCAGCGTGCGCGGTCTCGATTACAGCGGGAAAGCGCGCTTTGCCCTCACCATTGGCGTCAGTGTTACCGCAGCTTTGTTTATCGCCACGTTTCTGGGAATGCCGCTGCTCGGTTTGTTGGGCGTCTCGCTTGGCGCAATGCAGGTCGGCGGCGGCATCATCGTTTTGCTGCTGGCAATTGCAATGGTGCTCGGGAAGGAAACCGATTTCAAAGGGTCATCTGACATCGAGACTAAAACGGGCCCGCGCCAGACGGCGGTTGTCCCATTGGCAGTTCCGTTGTTGGCGGGGCCGGCGGCGTTCAGTTACGTCATGGCCAACAGTGCCTGGGACAGCATTCCGGATTTGTTTCACGTCGTCGTGCCGATCATGGCGGCAGGACTCTCGTGTTGGCTGACTTTTCGTATCGCCTCTCATCCCGGCAGCACTATTCATCAGTCAAAGCTCGATTTGATTGAGCGCGTCGGCGGCTTCATCCTTGCAGCGATGGCGGTCGAGATGATGGCCACGGGATTGCGCAGCTTGTTCCCGCTGCTGACGCCACGCTAGCGCCGCGTATTGAAGCGACCGCATCTTGACGGTCATTGAATCGCCTCCGGCAGTTCTCTGATTTTTTTCCTGGCCGCCGCGCCCGCAACAAAAGGCCGGACGGGGCTTACGCCCGATCCGGCCCGCGTCGTCCTGCCCCTGCGCGAAAACAGGACGCAGCCCCGCCCAAGTATAAAAATTGTCCGCCAGACCGGTTATGAATTTGTGCCGTCAGACTTGCCAAACGGGTAGGACTGGTCGGCCTGCGTCTCCTACAGACGCAGTTTCTCAACAAACCTCGTGATGCGGATTCGGTTTCGTCCCGAATGGCATTCCAAAAGCAGACGAGTGTCCAAAGTCCTACCTATTCCGATGGGATATGCCTACAGACTTTTAGGATTTGGCCTCATACACTTCATGACTCCTACAAGTCCCCGAAAGCGGTCCTCGCTTTTGTCTCGTCAATCTGATCATCGAAGGTGATTATGAAAACATCCGTAAGAAGTTCACTGTTGTTCGTGGCGGCAATCGTCACCTTATGCGTTAACACGGCTTTCGCCGCCACCACGTGGACCGACTGGACAACCGCCGCTGTTGGCAGTCCGGGCAGCGCCGCAGGCACGCTGAACGGAATTGGCGTCTCGTATTCGGGGCAGGTAATCAACTCGGTACTCAACGGTACGTCCAATGTCTGGTCGCCCGACAGCTCGTTCATCGGCGGCAGCTCGACGACGTCACCGAGTGTGGTCGGCGATGACATTCGTCTCAACGGCGCATTCACCGGTATTCAGACGGTGACGTTTGCTGCGCCGCTGGTCAATCCATTATTTGCCATCTGGAGCCTGGGTGACCCGACTACCATGGCAAGTTTCACCTTCAATGCGACGCCGACCTTGCAAGCCGGCGGGCTAAACTCGCAGTACGGCGGCCAGCCGATCACGGTCGCTGGCAACGTGGTCAGCGGCATGGAAGGTAACGGGGTCGTTCAGTTTATGGGAACGTTCAGTTCCATCAGCTGGACGAATACTTTCGAAAACTTTTACGCCTTTCAGGTCGGCGTGAACGCAGTTCCCGAACCGGAATCCTATGCGATGCTGCTGGCCGGGCTTGGACTGCTGGGATTCACTGCCCGTCGCCGTCAACGCAACGCGGCTTGATCTCGCGTTCGAGGTCGCCCAACAGACGGATCCCGCTGCGGCGGGATCCGGCCTAACGCTCCGCCAGTTGCTGCTTGCACCGCGCCAGTGCGCGCTGCAGTTCCGCAATAAGCATTTCCTGATAGCGGTACTGCATTTCCTCGCCCATCGGCACCAGCAAT
Source organism: Betaproteobacteria bacterium (assembly GCA_028292435.1). Classification (GTDB taxonomy): domain Bacteria; phylum Pseudomonadota; class Gammaproteobacteria; order Burkholderiales; family SG8-41; genus PALSA-1004. The sequence goes on along the minus strand of JAQGMI010000022.1, from coordinate 46,617 downwards.
GACAATGACTGCTTGCGGCATTTTTCCGACAGTTCGGACAACCGCTGCATCAATTTATCGATCTGCGCTGGAGCGTCGGGTCCGGCGCCGCGCGGGTCAAGGCGGGTTGCGGCGATCGCTTCCATGATGTCGCTCGTGCCAAAGAAAACCGCGACGTCGCGTTCGATTTTTACGCGATTAACGTCGACGCGCCACAGACGGTAGCGGTGCCATAAGGCCATGCCGCTGAATAAAATCGAAAACGCCACGCCGAGTTGGATCCAGGTGGGTTGAGGCATGATGTTGACGGCCCACGGCGCATATTTGCCGAGGAGATCCGGACCTTCGGCGGTGTAAAAATTGACGGCGACGGCCGACATCGGCAAGCCGGTCAAATTGGGTTGATTCTTGTTGTGGCGAATGAAGGTCGGAAATACTTCGGCTACCGCCGTCAGGAATCCCTGGGTGACGCCGTCCGGCGCGCAACCATTGCTGACGATGAGCGCATCGAGCTGCAGCACTTTCTTTTCCTTGCGCGGAAGTTTGCGCACGTAGTCCATCTGCCCCGCGGCGATTACGCCGACGCGCGCAAAGCGCAAGTGGCGGGCGAGGGATTCCATGTCGGGCAGCTCGAGAATGTCGAGGTTCAGCTTCGCCATGGCGGTCTGGAGCAGCTTGCCTTCGTCATCCAGTACCATTGCCGCGAGGTCGAGCTGGCCGCGCTGAACCATGACGAGTTGCTCGTCGATCGCCAGCGTCGATGCCTGCAGACCGACGCCTTCGAGCAGCGTCAGCACGCGCCGCATCATGTGTTCGGTTCCGCTGCCGACCGGACCGATGCCGATACGAAATCCCTTCAGGTCCGATGCGGCGGTGATACGGTCGACATTGCGCCCCAAAATGACCAGCGATTCGGGTCGCGGCAGGCGGCCGATCACCTCGAGCTGATGTCCTTCCGGATAAGTGATTCCGTCCTGCACGAGCGCGAAATGAACGGTGCAATTTTTCGCGCCGGCAATGAGGCGATCGATGTTTTCCACCGATCCGGCCGACGACAGATTACTCACGCGACCTTTGCGCCGCGCGGTTTCGGCTCCAACTTTCTCGACGGTCGAGTAATAGTTGCCCGTGGTGCTGCCGGAGAGCATCGCTATCTGCACATGGCGCAAGCTCGGGCGCGGATCGAGCCACGCGACGAGGCAAGTAAGGAGCGCGAGCACGATGAAGAAGGCTGCAGTCTGGATACCGGGCGACAACCAGCGCCGCGCTTCCCGCTGACGGAACGCGCGTTTCAAGCGCTCAATGGGCATGGTGCGTTCGCCTTGTGTCCGCCGTGTGAAGCATGAATTTTAACTGAACGGCAGATAACGACGGGTAATGCGCGCGTCGCTGCATTGTTTAAAGCCGTACGCGACTATTCCGCTGCGTGTATCGGACGAAGGTCCGATAGCGTCGAGCGGCGGCCGCGATCCTGCCTTGAATTATGAGAGTGTGAGTAGCAGCGCGCCGAGGGCGGCGTCCGCTTCTGCTTCCGTGTTTCCCAAATCGACGTCTTTGAACAGTTGCCAATGCTCGATATGCCGGGCGGATTCACCGGGCGCCAGAGATGCAAGCGGGCCGAGCGATTCAAGCTCGAGATAATCGCCCTCGACGTAAATCTCATTGTTGCAGCCGTGGTCCGGGTAAACCGCGCCATCCAGGTAATCGAACCGCTTTACGAATAGAGTTCGAGCATGCAAATGCGCGCACCAGCCGCGTTTATTGAGTAGGCCGATCTTCTGAGGTTCGTTTCGCGCAGCATCTGTGTGCACGCGGACGTATCGGCGGCCGAGCGTCCAGCGCGGATCGGTGAAGTCGGTAAATGACCAGCGGACGATTGGTTGCGCGGGAAGGAGGGCTTCGTCGTGCGAACGCCAGGGCTCGAGCGGGACAATCGCTTCGCCGCTGCGCATGACGGTGATGGCCCACGGCGCAAGTTCCACCGGCGAATTGGTCCGGTTGATGATCGTGTGATGAACATCGACGCGCGCGTCTTCAATGTCGAGTGCGATAACCATCTCTTTCTGCAACCCGCTGCGGTCCGTGTCCTGCGCGAGGTGGATGGACCATTCATCCGGCGCGTCGAATTTGACCGGCGCATTGTCGGGCGAGTAGGTTGCCGGCATCGCTTCGGGTGCTGCCCACAAACGGTGGCCACCCCACGGCTTCCACGAGCCCCACTCAGTCATAGTCTGAAGCAGCGGATATTCGCCGAGCACGTTTTCGCCGCCGATTAAAGCGTAGCGCAGGATGCGCGGCCCGATGTCCGTCGACACGACGATTTCGGCGATGTCGTTCGCAATCCGATAACAATTGCCGAAACCGGGATAAGAGATTTTCTCCACGTCAGAACCGGTTTTACCCGTGAGAATTGCTGCGCTCAGCCAACGCGCGAACTGGTGACCGCATTTAGTTACCGGCCATCTCAGGCCGCGCGAGTGGCCGGCTCACTGCGGCTTGTTCGCCACTCGGCGATGTAGCGCTGAAGCGCATTCTCAAGCGATGGCATGACGTTACAACGCGCGGTTGCGAGCGCGCTATAGCGGGGACGCGGCGCGACCAGCCGTAAATCTTCGTGCCGGCATGCATGCAAGTTCTTGTGATCGACATCGGCCATACGCGCCGCGCGCAATGCGAATTGCGCCCAGGTCATCGCTTCGCCGTTCGATAAGTGCCACAAACCTGCTTCGCCATCGATCAGAAGATCAAGACAAGCGTTCACGAGATCCGGCACATAGGTCGGCGAGACCGTGATGTCGCAGGCGGCGTGGAATGCTGAATGCGATGACAGGGCGCGCAGCGCGAGCGTCAGGAAATTGTGCGAATCCCACGGGCCGAAAAACGCACTCGTGCGCACGACGAGCGCCGCCGGGTGCCGCTCCAGCACGCGTACCTCAGCCGCGGCCTTGCTTTTGCCGTAAACGTTGAGCGGGCGCGTTGAGTCGCCTTCGATGTACGGCTCTTCGCGTTCGCCATCGAACACCAGATCCGTTGACGCCGTCACGAACGGCAGGTTGTGCCGCGCGCATGCGGCGGCGAGCGTTTCCGCGCCGAGCGTATTTTCGCGGTAGCACCGCTCGGCATCGGTTTCGGCTGCGTCGACGCGCACGTAACCTGCTGCGTTGATGACGGCCCACGGCTGATAGCGATCGAGCGCGCGCTCCACGGCACCTGCATCTGCGATGTCAAGTTCGCCGCGGCCAAGCAGGCGGACATTCAGTCCGCGCAATGCCGCGATGCGGCCCAACGCATTGCCAAAAGTACCCCGACCGCCCGTAACGAGTAACGGTCGCATTGCTGTCATTCGTGCTTCGGAGATCGCGGACGATTTCGCGTGTTCGAGAATAAGGGGCTGCGCTAACAACCGCTCGGGCCGTCGCCACCATCCCGGACCTTCGAGGACAGGATGCGCCGGTGTTTCGCCGTGAGCCAGTTGCTTGATCAGTGTCGCGATTGCGGTGGGGCGCGGCGCCGGGCCTCTGACATCGAATGCGCCGCTTTCATAATAATCTTTCGCTTCGGTGACGAGCGAGTTCCAGTCGTAAGCGCCGAACATTGCCCACGCCGTAACTGCGCGTATGTCCGCGCCCTCTGCGCGCGCGGTGACAGCCGCGTTCCAGCATTCGAATAACCAGCGCACCTGGTCGTCGCGCGTCGAATCGATATGCGCTTCGGTCACGGCAACGGGACTGCGATAGCGCTGCCATGCTTCGACGAGCAGAGACCGCAAGCCGGCCGTCGGTGTCGCCAGGCAGCGCGCCGCTTCAACATCCGCATAACGTTCCTGCCGGTTGCCGCCGTGATAGCGCGCCGGATACTGCGCGAGGTTCTTGTCGAGCACGCGCTCGCTTGTCACGTAGTGATTGATGCCGAGCACATCGGGCGGACATGGATTGTCACGGAACCACGCGAGCTCGGATTCAGTGGCGCCGCAATAATCGATGAGCCAATGCCACAGCGGATGCCCGTTGTGTACTTGGCCGGACAAGAGATCCCAGCTGAGCCAGCGCATCTCGTTGTTGAAGTCGGCCTGATACGCGAGCTGCGGGGCGCTGTACGTCTTGCCGAGATCTTCCGTTTGAATCAGCCGCGCTGCCGGATTTATGCGCCGGATTTCGCGCATGGCCAGAACCGTCGCGCGGCACTGATTGAAGAATGCGGCTTTGAACGTGCGCTCGTCGCGCGCGTGCGGATGCCAGTGGCCGTACAAGGTGCTGAAACGGGCCGTCGTCAGCGGTTCATTCACGGGTGTATACGCGGACAGCCATGGATATCGCGAAGCGACCGCGCCGGCATACGCGGCGAGTTGTTCCGGGAACGCCGGATCGACGAGACTGGTATGCACGGGGCCGCTGCCGTGATGAATCAGTCCGGCAATCGGCGTGATGCAGAGCTCGCGCAGGCGCGCCAGCCGGGCGTCGGCCCACGACCAGTTCGCCTCCTCGAGCCCGCGCGGGGCAGTGCGTTCCCACAACAACGGATAACGCAGGGTGCGTACGCCCAGCGCGGCAATCAGATCGAGATCACTGATGCGGCTATGGTGACCGCAGCGCTCCAACTGATGAAAATACGCATCGCGCACGCGATTGACGGTGCACTCGACGCCGCCCCACATCTCCAGTGGAATTGGGTCCACTCGTGATTGCATAAACTCGCTGAACAAGGGAAGAGCGCCAAGTATCGGAGATGCTGCAGCGGGCTCGCTGTCGGCCCAAACCCTAATCCACCGTCAGCCTCGTTCGGAGTTGATCTGCGCGGCAGGCATGCCAAGGATCGAAGCGTCGTCCATGAGGCAGGCGTTTACTCAGCTAAGCTGGCATCAGCGTTCATCCTACTTTTTTGTGGTGAGGCGGCCGATACATTCGCGTCTGGTTCCCACCTAAACTTGGCGCGAGCGACAGCGGACGCATGCCGGTCCGGCAAGCGGCCAGCGTCCTTGCGCGATATCAAGGTGCACGATGCGTACGTTTGCGCTGGACGGCGATGGTTGAATCGAAGACCGCGGTGTACGGCGCAATCGTCGCCAATCTCTCGATCGCCATAACCAAGTTCATCGTCGCCGGATTCACCGGCAGTTCGGCAATGTTGTCGGAAGGTGTCCACTCGACGGTCGACACCGGCAACGGCGTGCTGTTGTTGGTCGGCATCCATCTGAGCCAGCGCGAAGCGACAGTCGAGCATCCGTTCGGGCATGGCAAGGAGCTTTATTTCTGGAGCCTCATTGTCGCCGTCTTGATTTTCGGGGTCGGCGGCGGTATCTCGGCGTATGAAGGCTACGTGCATATGCGCAACCCGCAGCCGCTGCACGATCCGTTCTGGAACTATGTGGTGCTGGCACTGGCCGCGATCTTCGAATCAGTGAGCTTTTCCATTGCGCTGCGCGCATTCATGCAGGAAAAAGGCAAGCGTCCGTTCTGGACGGCGCTGCATGCGAGCAAGGACCCGGCGACCTATACCGTGCTCGCCGAAGATGCCGCAGCGATCGCTGGCCTGGCGATAGCGGCAGCGGGCGTTTTTGCGAGCCACTACTTCAGCATGCCGGTGCTCGATGGCGCCGCTTCGGTGCTGATCGGCGTGCTGCTCGCCGGCGTCGCCGTGCTGCTCATACGTGAATCGCGCGGCCTCTTGATCGGCGAAGGCGTGCGGCCCGAGACGTCGGCCAACATCCGTGAACTGGCGCTGCACACGCCCGGCATCCGCAGGGCCGCCATGCCATTGTCGATGTACATCGGTCCGAGCGAAGCGTTGCTCACGCTCGATGTCGAGTTCGAGCCGCAACTGCAGGCGCACGAAGTTGCGAGCATCATTGCAAACCTTGAGCAGCAGATTCGATCGCGCTATCCGACAATTAAGAAGATTTACATCGAAGCCGGATCGTTGTCGGCCAGAGGAAAGACGGCAATCGAGATCAACGCACGTAACACGTGAGCCGGCCGCGGTATGTCGGACACTTCGGCGTGCGTTCCCGATTGGCATGAACGAAGCGTTTCAAGAGGAGCGCTTCTATTTTTGTCACCTGACAGTGGCATGCGTTGCCCCCAATTCCGCGCGGAAAAAATCCTACATCACATGTAGCACTTTGCTGATACAAGCAGGCGTTCGAACGCTTCATGCTCGCCCCGTGAAGATTGCCATTGTCAGTGAACACGCGTCGCCGCTCGCGTTGTTAGGTGGAACCGATAGCGGCGGTCAAAACGTCTATGTTGCGAATGTGGCCCGTCAACTGGCGCGCCATGGCCACAAGGTCGACGTTTTCACGCGTCGCGAAAGTGCGGAGCAGCCGGCACGCGCCGCCTTGTGCCCCGGTGTGCGTGTCATCAATGTCGCCGCCGGCCCGCCCGCCGTCATGCCGAAAGAAGCGCTGCTGCCTTACATGGGTGAGTTTGCGGCCAACCTGATCGACTATTACCGCACGGAGAAGCGCGCCGGCGAAGGTTACAGCGTGACTCACGCCAACTTTTTCATGTCGGGACTCGCCGGCCTCGAGGCAAAGCGCGCGCTCGGCGTTCCGCTGGTCGTGACTTTCCATGCGCTCGGCAAGGTCCGCCGCCTTCACCAGGGCGCGGACGACGGGTTTCCGCTCGAGCGGATCCAAATCGAGGAAACACTGGTCGCGGAATGCGATGGCATCGTCGCCGAATGTCCGCAGGATAAAGATGACCTTTTGCACTTGTACGACGGCGACGTCCGCAAGCTTGCAGTCGTGCCGTGCGGATTCGACGGCAGGGAGTTTTTCCCGGTCCCGCGGCTCGCGGCGCGCGCGCAGCTCGGACTTCCGCGCGAAGGCTTCGCAATCCTCCAGCTGGGGCGTATGGTGCCGCGCAAGGGCGTCGACAACGTTATCCGCGCCGTGGCCGAACTGCGCGACGCCTACGACGACGACGCAACGCTCTATGTCGTCGGGGGCAATTCCGACGCGCCCGATGACGCGGCGACGCCGGAGATCGGCAGGCTGAGAAAGATCGCGCACGAGCTTAACGTCGCAGATTGCGTCCACTTCCTCGGCCGGCGCGACCGCGATGTGCTGCGCTTGTTTTATTCGGCATGCGATGTATTCGTTACCACGCCATGGTACGAACCGTTTGGCATCACGCCGCTTGAAGCGATGGCGTGTGCACGGCCGGTGATCGGCTCGGACGTCGGCGGCATTCGTTCGACCGTCGTCCACAACAAAACCGGTGTGCTGGTGCCGCCCAGGGATCCGGGTGCGCTCGCGCTTCATCTGCACGAGTTCATTGGCGACGACAAACGCCGCCAGGCGCTTGGCGACGCCGGTTTCGCGCGCGCGCAAAGATTTTATACATGGGCAGGGGTGGTGCGAGGGCTCGAGACTGTCTATCTCGACGCGGTGCACACTGCGGCGGCGACGGCCCAGGCGGCTGCCGCGCGCGTGACAGTGCAGCGACAATCCGTACGCCCGCGGCCGGTCGCGCCGGTGATGCGGCCGCCGCAAAAAAACGCGCCCGGCCGAGCCATCCAAAGAACCAGCCACGAGAGATAGACAGTGACAGCGGCTCCGGCGCGCAGCGCTGTTTTTCTGGATAAGGACGGCACGTTGCTCGACGACGTGCCATTCAATGTCGATCCCGCGCGCATGCGGCTGGCGCCCGGCGCGGCCGAGGCGTTGTCCATCCTCGGCGCGCTCGACAATACGCCGTTGATCGTGGTCAGCAACCAGGCGGGCATTGCGCACGGGCGGTTCAGCGAAGCGGCCATGCAAACCGTGGCGCACGCGCTTGAGGAATTGTTCGCCGCGCACGGCGCGCGACTCACCGCCTATTACTATTGTCCGCATCATCCTGAGGGCACGGACCGCCGCTACGCGCGCGTCTGTGAGTGCCGCAAACCGCTGCCGGGGATGCTCGAACGTGCCGCTGCAGAACATGGCGTCGACCTGCGCTACGCCTGGATGGTTGGCGACATTCTCGACGACGTCGAGGCCGGCCGCCGCGCCGGCTGCACGACGGTGCTCGTTCACAACGGCAATGAAACCGAATGGCAGTTAACGCCGCTGCGGCGGCCGCATTATTCAGTGACACGGCTCGACCATGCCGCGCGTTTGATTAGCGCCTGGCAGCGTTCGGGCGCGGCGGTCGAGGAGCGCGCTGGATGATTGCAGTCGGCAGCGATGCGTGGCGCGCGGCCCGCAATATTTTGTGCGTGCGCCTCGACAACCTCGGCGATGTACTGATGACGACGCCGGCCATCCGCGCGCTTAAAGCAGCGCAGCCGGGCCGGCGCATCACCCTGCTGACGTCGCGCTCGGCGGCGGCGGCGGCGCCTTTCCTTCCGGCCATCGATGAAGTCCTATGCTTCGATGCGCCGTGGGTCAAGCACGCGCGGCCGCCGGACGTCGAATCGTCCGATGCGATGCGGGCGCTGATACGCAGCCGTGGCTTCGACGCGGCCGTCATCTTTACGGTTTATAGCCAGAACCCGCTGAGCGCGGCCTTGTTCTGTTACCTGGCGGAGATCCCGCTGCGGCTCGCACATTGCCGCGAAAACCCTTATCACCTGCTCACCGACTGGGTCCGGGAAACCGAACCTGCGATCCGCGTTCGGCATGAAGTGCAGCGGCAACTCGATCTCGTCGCCACTGTCGGCGCGCGCGCGGTGGATGTGCAGATGCAATTTGAAGTGCCGCTGCCCGCAGAAGAAGCGATCGGACATATGCTGAACGCCGCACAGGTCGACGCAACTGTGCCGCTCGTGGTGATGCACCCGGGCGCCTCGGCGCCGTCGCGGCGTTATCCGCCGGAACGTTTTGCGAAAGTCGTGCAGCAGTTGAACGACGCGTTCGACTGCCATTTGGCAGTGACTGGCGGCACCGACGAACGCGAGCTTACGCGCGGCATTTGCGCAAGCGTCGTCGCCAGCCGCCGACCGCTCGATTTCGCTGGACGCCTCGGACTGGGCGAACTCGGCGCGCTGATTTCGCGCGCCGACTTGCTGATTTCAAACAATACCGGCCCCGTCCACATTGCCGCGGCAGTCGGCACGCCGGTCGTGGATTTATATGCGTTGACCAATCCGCAGCACACCCCGTGGCAGGTGCCCAACCGGGTGTTGTCCCGCGACGTCGCTTGCAAGTACTGCTACAGCAGCGTGTGTCCGCACGAGCATCACCGGTGCTTGCGCGGGGTCGAGCCGTCCGAGGTCGTCACCGCAGCATGTGAATTGCTCGATGAGGCGACTGCGACGCGGGCATGGAAGATGGCGCGTGCGCCGCAGCGGCTCGAGGCCAGCGCGTGACGATGATCACGCTCGGCATCAACGCGGTCTATCACGACAGCTCGGCGACCCTGGTGCGCGACGGCAACGTGATCGCCGCCGCCGAAGAAGAGCGTTTTACGCACATCAAGCACGCGAAACGGCCGGTGCCGTTCTCGACCTGGGAACTGCCGTTCCACGCGATCAACTATTGCCTCGCCGAAGCCGGCGTCACGCTCGCGGACGTCGATCACGTCGCCTACTCGTACGAGCCGGCATTGTTGTCCGGTAAAGCGCCGCCGTTGCACGCGATCGGCGCATCCCGACAGGTGAGTGATGACCCGAAAGCAACGCCGTGGACGCCGCTTTTTACACACTACATTCAGAACGCGCGGGGCCAGTTGCACGACGGCGCGCCGCATCACCTGCAGTCGCGTTTGCGCCTGCACGACGGCCGGCGGCCGCAGTGGCATTACGTCGAGCATCATCTCGCGCATGAAGCGAGCGCCTTTCTCGCGTCGCCGTTCGACGAATGCGCCGTACTCACGATGGACGGACGCGGCGAGCTCGCCACCACAAGCTACGGCGCCTACCGCGGCGGCGCGTACAAGCGCCTTGCTGAAGTGCATCTGCCGCATTCGCTCGGACTCTTGTACGAAGAAGTGACCGAGTACCTGGGCTTTCTGCGCTCGTCCGACGAATACAAGGTAATGGCGCTCGCGTCTTACGGCGAGCCGGCGCACGCCGATGCTTTCCGCCGGATCCTGCGTTTTCAGGAAGACGGCCAGTATCGCGTCGGCGAGTTAGAGCTCGTCAAACGCTTCGGTCCGCCGCGCACGCCCGGCGCGCCGATGACGCAGCGCGATTTCGATCTCGCGCGCTCATTGCAACTGGTGCTCGAAGAAACCGTGCTGAGCATGGCGCAGTGGCTGCACAAGCAATCCGGTATGCGCAAGCTCGCGCTGGCAGGCGGCGTCGCGCTCAACTGCGTGCTCAACGCTTATCTGCGCGATCATGGACCATTCGACGAAGTGTGGGCGCAGCCGGCTGCCGGCGATGCGGGCACTTCGCTCGGTGCCGCGCTGTGGATCGATCATCGCGAACGCGGCAGTCCGCCGCGTCATTGGCGCATGGCGCATGCCTATCTGGGCCCGGGCTATAGCGATGACGAGATCGAAACGTTTCTCAAATGGTCGAAGCTGCCGTACCGGCGGCTGGCAAATGTGGCTGAAGAGACCGCCGACCTGCTCGCGCAAGACCGCGTGATCGGCTGGTTTCAAGGGCGCATGGAGTTCGGCCCGCGTGCGCTCGGCGCGCGCTCGATACTCGCGTCGCCGCTCGACGCACGCATGCAGGCGCGCCTCAATGAGATCAAAGATCGCGAGGATTTCCGGCCGGTGGCGCCGGTGGTGCTTGAAGAGAATGCGGGTGAATGGTTTGAAGGCGCCGGCGTGGCGCCATTCATGTTGTTCGTATTCGACGTCGCCCGCGGCAAGGAAGATCGCATACCCGCGGTACGCCATGTCGACGGCACCGCGCGCGTGCAGACGATTAATCGCGAACAGCATCCGCTGTATTACGACCTGATTGCGGCATTCCAGCGTCGCACCGGCGTTCCCGTGCTGATCAATACCTCATTCAATACGCGCGGCGAGCCGATCGTCTGCACGCCGCGCGACGCAATCGAATCATTCTGGACTTCGCCGCTCGATGCGCTCGTGATCGGTTCTTTTTTGCTCGAAAAGAGCGCTGCAGCGCAGGACGCGCATGCCTGATTCGATTACGCCAACCCGCTTCCTGCGACGCAGAAGCGTGCGCCAGCGCGGCGATTACCGGACGATCGATATTTCGGTGGTCGTTCCGACGTATCGCCGTCCGCACTTGCTGCGACGCTCTCTCGAGTCGCTGCTCAAGCAGGATTTTGCACCGAATCGCTACGAAATCATCGTTTGCGACGACGGGCCTGATGCGGAAACCGAGGCGCTGGTGGCGCGGCTGGCAGCGCCGGGCAAACGCCGCCGGGCGTCGATCCGGTACATTCCTGTCGAAGCTACGCAAGGGCCTGCCGGCGCGCGCAATTGCGGATGGCGCGCGGCGCGCGCGCCGATCATTGCGTTCACCGATGACGACACGATTGCCGACCGCGACTGGTTGTCCGAAGGCTGGCGCGCCATGCGGCCCGGCGTCAGCGCAGCGGGCGGGCGCATCGACGTGCCGTTGCCGAAAACGCCGACGGATTACGAGCTCGACGTGGCAGGGCTCGCGAAGGCCGAATTCGCGACGGCCAATTGTTTTGTGCGCAAACGCGTGCTCGAGCGGGTCGGTGGATTCGACGAGCGCTACACCGCCGCGTGGCGCGAAGATTCCGACCTTCAGTTTGCGATTCTGGCGACCGGCGGAACAATCGTGCGCGCGGACAATGCGCTGATATTTCATCCCGTGCGTCCGGCAGAGTGGGGCGTAAGCATCGCGCAGCAGAAGAAAAGCCAGTTCGACGTCTTGCTGCGCCGAAAATATCCGGCCTTTTACGCGAAGCACATCGGCCGTTCGCCGCCCTCGCTCTACTATCTGATTCTCGCGAGCCTGGCGATCGCAGCGATTGGATTGGTGACAGGGGAGCACGCGCTGGCGCTTGCCGGGCTGGTCGGCTGGCTCCTGTTCACCGCATATTTTGCGTTTCTGCGTCTGCGCCGGACGAGCCACAGCGCGAGGCACATGGCGGAAATGATCTGGACTTCGATCGCGATTCCGCCGTTGTCGATTTTCTGGCGGCTTCACGGTGCGTTGAAATTCGACATCAAACATTAGATGGTTAACGCCGCCGCGCTCGTATCGCGATCGTTGACTGTCAGCGCCCTCGAGCGCGCGGTGCCTTCCCGTATCGCCGTTTTTCGCGCGCTGCAGTTGGGCGACATGCTGTGCGCGGTGCCGGCATTACTGGCTTTGCGCACTGCCTTCCCCCGCGCGCGCATCACGCTGATCGGCCTGCCGTGGGCGAAAGCGTTTGTCGAGCGCTATTCGCAGTTGGTCGATGACCTGTGTGTCTTTCCCGGCGCCGTCGGTTTTCCGGAGCAAGCCGAAAGCGATGCGCGACTGGCCGCGTTCATTGCCGCGGCCCGCGAGCGAAATCTCGATCTCGCGATTCAGCTCCACGGCAGCGGCGGCGTGGCGAACGACATCGTGTTCGAGTTGGGCGCGCGTCATTGCGCCGGCTTCGTGCAGCCGGGCGAATCGCGGGCCGGCTGTTTTATTCCGTGGCCAGAGCAATTACGCGAACCTGAGCGGTATACGGCGCTGATGCGCGCGCTCGGCGTCCCGGCGGACAACAGCGCATTATGGTTTCCGCTCAAATGGATCGATCGCGCTGAAGCCGCGGCGTTGCTTGAAGAGCATGGCGCGCGCGACCGGTCTTTCGTCGTCGTCCACCCCGGCGCGCAATTGCCCTCGCGGCGCTGGCCGCCGTCGCGGTTTGCCGCGGTCGCCGACGCAATGGCGGGGCTCGGTAAAACCGTTTTCATCACTGGCACACCCGCCGAGAAATCGCTGGCGGAGGCGGTTCGTGCGGCGATGTCGCGCGACGCCATCTCGCTCGTCGGCCGCACGACGCTCGGCGGATTGGCGGCGTTGGTCGAGCGCGCGCATCTGGTCATCTGCAACGACACCGGTATCTCGCATATCGCTGCCGCGATGCGCCGGCCAAGCGTCGTTGTCGCGTGCGGCAGCGACACGGCACGCTGGGCGCCGGCCGATAAAATACTGCATCGAGTCGTCGCTGATTACCCCGAGTGCAGGCCGTGCTCATTCGCCGTGTGTCCGCACGGGCATCTGTGTGCGCACGCCATATCGGCCGCGCAGGTCATCGAGGCGGCGCGGGCGCAGTGCAATTACGGCAGCCGGCTTCACTTGTTTGGCAGTTCGCATCACCGCGGGGACGAGGTACATGACCGCCTCGCTTAACCGCCGCTTGAAAATCCTGACGTGGCATGTGCACGGCAATTATCTTTATTACCTGTCGCAGGTGCCGCATGATTTTTACCTCGTAACCAAACCGGGCAATCCGCCGGGCTACGCCGGGCCGGTTGGCGCGCTGCCGTGGGGGGGCAACGTTCACGCGATTGATTACAACAACGTGCGTGAAGGCGACTTCGACTGCGTGTTGTACCAGCAGAAATCAAACTACCTGGAAGACCGGCTGCATGCGTTGAGCGAAGTGCAGCGCAAGCTGCCGCGTGTTTATATCGAGCACGACCCGCCGCAGGAAAACCCGTTCGCGCAGCGCCATTGGGTGCAGGACAGCGGATTGTTGCTCGTGCATGTCACGTATTTCAATCGCCTGATGTGGGACTGCGGGGTGACGCCGACGACGGTCATCGAGCATGGCGTCGTCGTGCCGGAAGGCGTCGTCTACGACGGCGGCCTCGCCAAGGGCATTGTCGTCATTAATAATCTGCGCGAACGGGGCCGGCGCCTGGGGTTCGACGTGTTCGATGCGGCACGCAAAGTGGTTGCGCTCGACCTGGTCGGCATGGATGCCGAATCGGCCGGCGGCATTGGTGAAATCAGCAACCTCGAGCTTGCAGCTTTTTGTGCACCGTATCGTTTTTTCTTTAATCCGATCCGCTGGACGAGCCTGGGACTCGCGATCGTCGAAGCGATGATGATCGGTATGCCGATTGTCGGGCTCGCCACCACCGAACTCGCATCGGTGATTCGCAATGGCGACAACGGATTCGTGCATAACGACAGCGGGGAGTTGTGCCGCGTCATGAACATGCTGCTGAGTGATCATGCTACTGCGCGCGGATGGGGCGCAGTCGCGCAGCGAACGGCGCGTCAGCGCTTTCACATCGATCGCTTCGTCGCCGACTGGGTGCGGATTTTGAATGAAGTGACCGCGGTTTGATTCGGTCGCGGTGTCAGCGCGGCCGCGCGCGGCGGTCGAGCAGCCGGCTAAACGCCGATACGATTGCGAGCAAACCGGCGATCGACGAAATGTTGTTGACGGTGCGCATCGCTTCGAGGCCCAACTCCTGCATGACCGCGCGCTCGCTGATTTTTTCGCCTTCCTCGATCCGCGACAGCGTGTGCATCACATAAAAACCGAGCGCCGCTGAGATGGCAAACAAGAATTCCCAGTGACTGAAACCCAGCACGGTGAGTTCGCTGGTTTCAAGCGGCGAAGTCCAGCGCACGAGAATCGATAGCTTGTAAGTGCTGAACCACTCGGCGAGCGCGCCGCCCATGATCGGCGCAAACCCGCCGGCGGTTGCGCCGACGAGACTGATTGCGGCGAGGTAGGGCGTGCCTTGCCCCTGCGGCGCCAGCTTGAGGCCGATATTGCCGGTGGCAAGTCCAATGCCGCCTGAGGCCGCGCCCATGACGATGTGAACGAAATAAAGGGCCGGCAGCGTCCACCCGTCCATCCCGGGCAGCGCGGTGAACACCATACCGAGCAGGCAGGCAAAGTAAATCGGCAGCGCGACCGCGAGCACCGCTTTGTTCGACAAACGGTCTGAAAGGCGGCCCCACAGGTAAATCGTGAGCGCATTTGCCGCCTGGCTGACGACCCACAGCGTGGTCACAGTACCCAGCGTTAAACCGAGTTGCCTCATCAGATAAACAGGCAAAAACGGCAAAGCGAGATTAGACGCGACATTCCAGGCGCCCATGAACAAAAGCAGTTTGCGGAAATTCTCGTCGTGAAAAGGCAGACGGATGCGCGGCCAGATCGGCAGATGAGCGGCATAGCGCGGCATCGGCGGTTCCCTCACGCGCGACAGGTACCCTGAACTGATAAAACCGGCGATGCCGGCGCCCGCGAAGACGACCGAATAGGCATTGATAGTGGAATCAATTCGCCAGTGGTCTATCACGTAACCCGCATAAAGCGAGCCGACGCAGGCGAGCGTGGTCGCCCAAAACAGCCGCTGGCCAAAAAATACACCGAGACCAGCCGTCGGCAACAACTGGTGCAGCCACGAATTGAGCGAGCAACCGCCCACCGATCCGAGCACCGAGATGACGGCCTGTGCCGCGACCAGCAATGCCAGTTGCAAGCTCTGGCCTGAAAGACACGGAATGACGGCGAGGCCCAGAATCACGACACGGGCGATCGTTATCGTCCACATCGCGATCTTGCGGCGCTCGCCGCTGCGCTCAACCCAGACGATGGCGGGTAACTGGGCTGCCTGCGCGATCAGTGGGATTGCGGCGAGCAGGCCGATTATTAACGGACCCGCGCCGAGCGCGAGCGCAAACCCGGTGAGTATCACTCCGCCGTGCAGCGCGCCGGCCAGGCTCGCCCACGCGGCGTCGTGTACTAACGCACGTTTGCTCTCCGTAAGCTGGTCGTCAGTGACGATCAACTTCAGCTATTGATAGGTCGCTGGGACAAGCCACCAAGCGGCGAGGATCAACGCCGCACGGCGCTTGTCCACGCCTCGCTCATTCCGGATTCGTCCTGCGCTTACTTGCTGCCGGTGCCGCTTGAATTCGAACCGGAATTTGCACCGGTCGTTCCGGAACCGCTGCTGCCCGTGCCTGCTGAACCGGTCGAGCCCGCGCTGCCGGTGCTGTCCGAACCAGAGGAGGAAGACGACGGACCGGTCGAACCCATGCCTGTACCACTGCCGCTCTTGGAGGTTGTGCTCGAACCCATCGAAGATGAACCGGTGGTGCCAGCTTTGTCGCCTTTGTTGCAGCCCGCGGTGACGAGCAATGCTGCTGCCATCATTGCGTATATTAATTTATGTTTCACGATGAAATCCTTTTTAGAAAGATCGGATGACCGCGCGATGTTGCGCGTTCGAAATTATTGAACGGATAGGGAGGCAATGCAGTAGGCCGATTCTTTTTCACATGTAGGTTTTCTCCCCGGCACAACCCTGCCACTGCAATCTGACATTCGCATTTTCCGGGTCAGATACGCCGTTTAACGCGCCTCCGTAAAACGGCTACACGCGAATTGGGAATCGACCTACTTACCGTCGCCGTCACGCTCCGTAGAATCTGCCCATGCAACGGAGAAAAGAATTCCCGAACAAAATCAGGCGATCACCCGCCGTGATCGACGTTCCGTTTTTTACAAAGTCACACTTTCTTCGCTCCGCCCATCCAACCCAACTCCCTGACGACATCCGGGTCCGCCATGGAGCGTAACGCCATGCCACCCCTGGTTGTGTTGTCCCATCTGCGCTGGGACTTCGTGTTTCAGCGGCCGCAGCATCTGATGACGCGCTTCGCGCAGACGACGACCGTTTGGTTTGTCGAGGAGCCGGTTTACGACCCGGGCGAGCCGCATTTCGAAGTCTCGCAACCACTGCCGAATTTGCGCGTGTTGAAGCCGCATACGCCGATTGAAGCGAAGGGCTTTAGCGACGTGCAGTTAGCGGTGCTGACGCCGATGCTCAAGGCGGCGGTGGCCGATTTAGCGAAGGGTGCCTACTGCGCGTGGCTTTATACGCCGATGGCTTTACCGCTGCTCGATGCGCTTACACCACAGCTCGTGATTTACGACTGCATGGATGAGTTGAGTGCATTTTCACAGGCACCCATCCAGTTGCAGTTGCGCGAGCGCGCGCTCATTAAGCACGCCGACCTCGTCTTCACTGGCGGTCCGAGCCTGTACAAGGCAAAGCGCTCGCAGCATCCCTCGACGCATTGCTTTCCAAGCGCAGTCGATGCAAAGCACTTCGCGCGCGGCGCCGATCCGGCAAATGCGGCGTCGATATTGGCGCCGCTGCCGCATCCGCGGTTCGGGTTTTTCGGTGTAGTCGACGAACGCTTCGACGTCGAGCTGCTCGCAGCACTCGCCGCGGCGCGGCCGCAGTGGCAAATTTGCATCGTCGGACCAGTCGTGAAAATCGACGAATCGGTGCTGCCACGGCGCCCTAACATTCATTATTTCGGGCAACAACCGTACTCGGAACTGCCTTCATTTATCGCCGGGTGGGATGTCTGCTTGCTTTTGTTTGCGCTGAATGAAGCGACGCGATTCATCAGCCCGACCAAGACACTCGAGTACATGGCGGCGGAACATCCGGTCGTCAGCACGCCGGTCACGGATGTCGTCGACCTGTATGGCGACCTGGTGACCATTGCATCATCGGCTGACGAATTCATTGCGGCCGCCGAACGGCTGCTCAACGAATCAACGGATCAGAGAATTCTGCGCATTGCAGCGATGCGGCGCCGGGTCGAGAGCCTGTCGTGGGACGGCACAGCCCGCAAGATGGAATTGCTGATCGCCGAAGCGGTCGCCGCCAAAAGCGATTCTGCAGCGGCTTCGGGCAAAGCGGGGCGGGGAGCGGTGTTCGGCAAGCTGGCCGACGAAGCGGGCTGACGCGCGTCGCCAAAAAAAAGTTTCACCTCGCAGTAAGGAGCGGATCGAAAGATCCGCGCGCAGTGGGTGCCGCCAAGCGGAGCGGATTGGCACCAGGCGGCGGCGCCTTTGCGTCCCGCGGTCAAAAAAATTATTGGAGAGTTAGATGCGTGAATTTGATGCCCTGGTGGTTGGTGCAGGTTTTTCCGGAGCGGTGATTGCCGAGCGGCTGGCGGCGCATGGCATGCGCGTCCTGATCATCGACAAGCGTCCGCATGTTGGCGGCAATGCTTATGACACGATCGACCGGCATGGCGTCCGCATCCACCCTTACGGACCGCATATTTTCCACACGAACGGAATGCGGATCGCGAGTTATTTGTCAGAGTTCACGACATGGCGGCCGTATGAACACCGCGTGCTTGCCAGAATTGGCGGGCAGTTGCTGCCGATTCCGATCAACATCGATACTGTCAACCGGCTTTATGACCTTTCACTCGACGAAAGCACGATCCAGGCGTTCTATGACAGCGTGCGCGAGCGCCGCACCACCATTGCCAATAGCGAAGACGTCGTCGTGAATGCGGTCGGACGCGATCTTTACGAAAAATTTTTCCGCAATTACACACGCAAGCACTGGGGACTCGATCCATCCGAACTTGCCGCATCCGTCGCGGCGCGCATTCCGACCCGCAACAATCGGGACGACCGCTATTTCACTGACACGTTTCAATGCATGCCTGAGCACGGTTACACCGCCATGTTCAAGCGCATGCTCGATGATCCGAAGATTTCGGTGGAGCTCGACGTCGACTATTTCGCGGTCAGGCGCCAGGTGCGGGCGCGCCATATTGTATACACGGGTCCGATCGACGCCTACTTCGGTTATTGCTACGGCCGTTTGCCGTATCGTTCTTTGCGCTTCGAGCACGAACATCTGCCGGCGACCGAGCAGTTTCAACCGGTGGGCACCGTCAATTATCCGAACGACTACGATTTCACGCGCATCACCGAATTCAAGCATCTGACGGGACAGCCGCATGGCGGCACGTCGATCGTGCGCGAGTTTCCGCAAAGCGAAGGCGATCCGTATTATCCCGTGCCGCGCCCGCAGAACGAGGCGTTGTACAAGCGTTATAAAGCGCTGACAGCCGCGGAACGCAATGTCTCGTTCGTCGGTCGTCTCGCCCAATATCGTTACTACAACATGGACCAGTGCGTCGGTGCCGCATTAAAGGCGTCCGACGAAATCCTGGCGCGGGTCGAAATGGAGAGCCGTCCTTTGTCCGCGAAGTTCGGTCTCAGCGAAAGGCCTTTGATTACCGGCATAGAACATACCGATGCCGCTGGGTCCGCGCGTCCGGCGTAGTCTCGCCGTTGCGCATTTCCTACGCCCGCATCAGGGCGCGGCTGATATGAGCGGCTTTTTTCCGCACTCTAGAATCGATTCTCATCTAGAGCGTTCTGGAAAGGAGCCTGCATGGACACAGTCCAACATTCAAGTTTGCACGCATCACGGTCACCCCCGCCGCCATCGCGGCAGCGCACTCATGCTTCGGCACCACATCAAAGTCCTGCGGGTGCGATAAGAAAAATCGGCGTGCACAAGGTGGCGAGAGGTCTGGCCTGGTTCAGCGTTGGCGTGGGCATCGCGGAAATCCTGTTCCCGCGAACACTGGCCAAAATGATCGGTACGCCAACTGCGAGCACGACGTTGCTGAGAATTTTCGGCCTGCGTGAAATTGCGGCCGGCGCTTTGATTTTCAATCCGGGCCGCCTGCGCGCGACCGGCATGTGGGCACGCGTGGTCGGCGATGCCGCAGACCTGTCGTCTTTAGCCGCCGCGTATGGCTGTCCGAATACGACGAATCGCCGTGCGCTGACGGCGGCGACCGCAGGCGTCGTTGCGTTGACCGCGCTCGATGTCGTGTGCGCGCGGGAGGTGAGCAAGGAAGCTGGATTGATGGCAGAGAGCGGTGCGTTGCGCGTGACCAAGACGATCACGATCAATCGCTCGCCCGGCGAGGTGTACGAGTTTTGGCGCAATCTCGAAAATCTGCCACGGTTCATGTATCACGTCGAAGAAGTCCACGTCATATCGCCGCAGCGTTCGCGCTGGACCGTTAAGGCGCCTGCCGGCGGGACCGTGCACTGGAATGCGGACATAACAGCCGAAGTGCCGGGCGAAATGCTCGGCTGGCGCACAACCAACGATGCCGACGTCGAAAATTCCGGCACCGTACGCTTCGAGCCGGGTACCGGTGGTCGCGGCACCGTTGTCCGCGTCGATCTCGAATACCGGCCGCCGGGGCATATGGCCGGCGCGGCGCTCGCAATGATGTTCAACCGTTCGCCGCATCAGCAGGTCGAAGACGATCTGCGGCGGCTCAAACAATTTCTCGAAACGGGCGACCTCGTGCGTTCCGACGCGAGCCCCGAGGGCACCGGTCGCGTGGCGCAGCGTCCTGCGCAGCCATCCGCCGTCCGACAATTTTATTGAGAGGATGCATTTATGAAGGCGAATTGCTGGCATGGCAAGCACGACATGCGGGTTCAGGACGTGCCGGATCCGAAGATTTTGAGTTCGCGTGACGCGATCGTAAAGATTACCTCGACCGCGATCTGCGGCTCCGACCTGCATCTTTACAATGGATTTATCCCGACGATGGAAAAAGGCGACATTCTCGGCCACGAGTTCATGGGCGAGATTGTCGAAGTCGGCAAGGACGTGCACAACATCAAGGTCGGCGACCGCGTCGTCGTGCCGTTTCCGATTGCATGCGGCGCGTGCGGCGCGTGCCGGGCGCAGGCGTATTCGCTGTGCGAAAACTCGAACCCCAATGCATGGATGGCGGAAAAATTCATGGGTTATTCGCCTGCCGGCCTCTTCGGCTATTCGCACATGCTTGGCGGTTTCGCCGGTGGCCAGGCCGAATATGCACGCGTGCCGTTCGCCGACGTGGGCCCGTTGAAAGTGCCTGACGGTTTATCAGACGACAAGGTACTTTTCCTTTCGGACATTCTGCCGACGGGCTACATGGGCGCCGAAATGTGCGATATCAAACCCGGCGACACGATTGCGGTGTGGGGTTGCGGACCGGTCGGGCAGTTCGCGATTGCGAGCGCCAAGCTGCTCGGCGCCGAACGCGTGATTGCGATCGACCGCGTTCCCGAACGTCTCGCGATGGCGGAACAGCGAGCCGGTGCGACCGATGTGATTAATTATGAAGAGCAGGAAGTGTTGGCAGCGCTCAAGGATATGACTGGCGGCGTCGGGCCGGATGGTTGTATCGATGCGGTCGGCACCGAAGCCCACATGCCGGGGCCGATGTACGGCTATGACCGGATGAAGCAGGCGCTGATGCTGGAGACCGACCGCGCTTTTGCGCTGCGACAGGCGATCCGCGCCTGCCGCAACGGCGGCACCGTGTCGGTGATCGGCGTTTATGGCGGCTTCATCGACAAATTTCCGATGGGCTCGCTGATGAATCGCAGCCTGACTTTGCGCTCCGGCCAGTGCCACGTTCACCGCTATCTGAAGCCTTTGCTCGAGCGCATCGAAAAAGGCGACATCGATCCGAGTTTCGTGATTTCACATCACCTGAACCTGGATGATGCACCGCAGGGCTACGACATGTTTCTGCACAAGGCCGACGCCTGCACCAAGGTCGTGCTCACAACGGCTTAGCCAGCAGCTTGGAACGCATCACGCACAGCGAAGTGGTCGACGAACCGGTCCAGGCGGTTTACGCGCGCTGGGACCGGTTCGAAGATTTATCGAGATTCGTTGAAGGCCTCGTTGCCGTGGTGCGCACAAGCCAGACGCACCTGCAATGGCGGGCGGCGGCAGGCAATATATGGTGGGAGACTGAAATCGTCGAGCACATACCCGAACGTCGGATCGCGTGGCGCAATACGGGGCAACCGAAGCAGTCGGGCCATATCGAGTTTGAAGCGCAGGGGCTGCAACGCACCGTGGTGACGCTCGATATGGAATTCGAATTGTCTGATGGCGCGAGAAAACCCGCGCCGGATATGAAACAAATATGAAACAAATGATTAACCTTGCCGCGAGCGGAACTCGGCGCCGGTGAAATCCGTGACTGAAAACTCGCTAGCGTCGTGCGGCCGAGTTCCGGTTATTAACGGCGGCATGGTGCTGCATCTCGAAGAATCGACGACGCCCGGTTTCTCGATCGTGCGCCAATATTCGAGTTCAGCGGCGCAGCGCGCGTCGTTATGTGCCGTCACTTCGATTGCGGTACTCATGGTAGGCGCGCTGTTTTTGGCGGCTGGCGCATGGCCTGTGCTGGCATTTTCAGTGGCCGCGGTCGGCGCGGTCATTCATTACTGGATTGAAATCGAGCGCCATCGCGATGACGAGGAAGTGGTGGCGCTCAAAGTGCAGACAGTTGAAATCGCGGTGCGCCGGCGCGAACTGCGCGAGCGTTATAACTTTCAGCGTTACTGGGCGAAGCCGGTATGGTCGGATGACGGCAAGCGCCTGATGATCAGGTCGCATGGTCGCGAAGTCGAAATCGGCGTCGGGCTTTCGAAGCTCGACAAGCTGCTCGTGTTTCGCTATCTGCGTAAAACGCTCGGCAATCACGCGCCGATGGGCATGAGCGCGGCCTGAGCGACTGGCCTCCGCCGCGACCGCGACCTCCATTCACGACAAGCCACTTCGAGGAGCAGCAACATGGAACAACGCATTGAGCACAGCGAGATCGTCAACCGGCCGATCCGCATGGTCTACAACCAGTGGACGCAGTCCGAAGAATTTCCGCGCTTCATGGAAGGCGTGAAGTCGGTGCGTCAAATTGACGACACGCATCAGGAGTGGCATGCCGAGATCGGCGGCAGGGAAGTCAGTTGGCAAGCCGAGATCATCGATCAGGTACCGGACGAACGGATCGTGTGGCGCAGCATTTCAGGCCGACGCAATGGCGGCAAAATCGAATTCCGCGAAGTGGGCGCCGGTCAGACGGAAGTGAAGCTGGTGATGGAATACGACCCCGAAGGCGCTCTCGAGAAAGCTGGGGATGCAATGGGTGTTGCCGATCGCCGCGTCAAGGGCGACCTGCAGCGGTTCAAGGCGTTCGTCGAGTCAGCACCGGCCGAAACCGGCGCATGGCGCGGCGAAGTCCACCGCGGGCAGACGCAGGGGCCGGATGGCAATTCGGGCATACGCTGAATTCAGCGTGAGCCGCGTTATCGCGTTGCCCAAGCGGCTCCTTGTGTCGGCGCAGGCCGTCATCGATTAGCGCGTTGTACTTACTGCGGATGCACGATTCGACGGTTTAATGTTGAGTCTCATTAAACTGAATGGAGATTATGTATGGCCGTTAAAGGAAACGGCGGCAGACGCGGTGCTCGCGTGCCGGCGCCGTCTCGACCCGCGTCGCCTCAACCGGCAGCGGCTCAGTCAACTCAAGCTGCGCCCTCCCGATCCGCGCCGTCCGAAACTGAAGCGTCCGATCACACGAATACCGAAACGGGCAATGCCGCCGACCCGGCGGCATCGGCGAACGTCAACTCGCCCGAGCGCGAATATATCGCGGTTGCTGCGTACTATCGCGCCGAACAACGCGGCTTCACCGGCGACCAGCAGGTCGATGACTGGCTGGCGGCGGAGAAAGCGCTCGCTGCCGAGTCAGCACCTAAAGGCGACGACGACCTCAAGGCGCGCGGCTACGTAGAAGAGGACATCCAGCCGGACGAAGTCGAGCAGTGGGCCGAACGATTGCAGGTTTCGCCCGAGCGCCTGCGGGTCGCGATCCAGCGAGTCGGGCCGGTTTCGTCTGAAGTCGAAAAATTTCTACAGGACCCGGGCGGACGCTGAAACAGAGCAGCTCGAGGTTTCTGCCGCCGGCAGGCGGCTTTTTTTTCGGATGGGAAATTTCGCGGGGAAAACTCGCGACGCCGGCGCTTGTGCTGTCTGTCGTCCGGCGCGTGCAAACGTATCGGCACGCACCGAAAAACGCCACGCCAAGTGTGCAGCCATATCCGGCCTGGCATTGTATTGCCGCAACTCATGAGAAAATACGCGCCTCGCATATTTCCCGTTGAGGACATCCATGAAGTTGTTAGGCTCGCCCGGCAGTCCGTACGTGCGCAAAGTCCGCATCGTTCTCGCGGAAAAGCGAATCAACTATGAATTCATCATCGACCGGCCGTCGAATCCCGACTCGCGGGTCGCGCAATACAATCCGCTCGGCAAGATTCCGGTGCTCGTGCGCGATGACGGACGGACGGTCTACGACTCGGTGGTGATAGTCGAATATCTCGAAGGACTCGTCCCCGAGCCGCGGTTGATTCCGGCGTCGTTCGAAGACCGCATCGAGGTCAAGCGCTGGGAAGCGCTCGGTGACGGCATTGCCGATGCGACGGTGCTGGTCTCGCACGACTTGCGCGAGACGGAAGCGCAGCGCAAGCCGGCTGCCTGGTATGCGAAGCAGCGCCAGAAAATACAACGCGGTCTCGCGGCCATGGAGCGCGATCTGGGCACCCGCGATTTTTGTCACGGCGGCAGCTTTTCGCTGGCGGACATCGCGGCGGGGTTTGCGCTCGGGTATCTTGATCACGTATTGAGCGACACGGATTGGCGTGCGGAACATCCGGCCTTGAAGAAACGGTTTGAACGGCTGGCAGTGCGCGAATCGTTCGTCGTGAGCAAGCCAGCGGTATAACGGGAAACCGACAACAACCATGGAGCCGCAATGAGCGATCTTGAATACAGCGTAAAGGACCACATTGCCACGCTTTTGCTGAATCGTCCGGAAAAGAAAAATGCGTTTACCGACGGCATGCTCGCGCTCTGGCGGCAGGCGCTGCTCGACGCGCAGGCGGATCTGGAAGTGCGTGTGATCGTCGTTACCGGCGCCGGCGATGCGTTTTGTTCGGGCGGCGATCTCGGGCGACGCTCGCATCAGCTTGAGGGAGAGCAACCGACAGTCCTCGAACGCAAGCAGCGCTTCGGCAAGACGACGCATTCGGTCGCGCTGACGATTCCGCAGATCGACAAACCGATCATCGCCGCGGTCAACGGCGCGGCCGCCGGCGCCGGCATGGACATGGCGCTGATGTGCGACATCCGGCTTGCGGCGCGTTCGGCGAGGTTTGCCGAGGCGTATGTGCGAGTCGGCCTGATTCCCGGCAATGGCGGTTGCTACTATCTGCCGCGCATCGTCGGCGTCGCGCGCGCACTCGAAATGCTGATGACCGGCGAGTTCGTCGGCGCGGAAGAGGCGCTGCGCATCGGCCTCGTGAATCAGGTCTACGATGACGACAAATTCATGGAATCGGCGTATGCGTATGCGCGAAAAATTGTTGCGATGCCGCCGGTGGCAGTCAGCATCATCAAGCGCACGGTATATCAATCGCTGACCTGCGATCTGCGCACGAGCCTCGAACTGATTGCTTCGCAGATGACCATCGTCCAGACCACCGAGGATTATCGCGAGGCGATCAACGCGTACAAGGAAAAACGCCCGGGCATTTACAAGGGCAGGTAAGCGGTCGTGAACGACACCCGACTGCGTATTTCGTGCTGCCGCGCCAGATGCGCGGTTGCCGTCATCATGATTACGGCGGCCGGTTCGGCGTTTACGCAGCCGTATCCAACGCGGCCGGTGCGTATGGTCGTGCCGTTTTCGGCTGGCGGCCCGGCAGATGCGGTCGCGCGTCTGGTCACGCCGCCGCTATCGGAGACCTGGAGTCAGCAGGTTGTGGTGGACAATCGCGCCGGCGCGAGCGGCATCATCGCGACCGACCTTACTGCGAAAGCCGCGCCGGATGGCTATACGCTCATCTGTATCTCGAGCTCGTTCACGATCAATGCATCTTTGTTTGCCAAACTGCCGTACGACAGCAACCAGGATTTCACGGCCATTGCGCCGCTCGCTTATGGGCCTGGCGTCGTGGTCGTGCATCCGTCCGTGGCGGCGCGTACCTTGCAGGAGTTCATTGCGCTGGCAAAGGCAAAGCCGCGGGCCTTGAGCTACGGCTCGTCAGGCGCAGGTTCGCCCGGTCATCTGACGTTCGAACTGATCAAGCGTTTGACCGGCATCGACATTACGCATGTTCCGTATAAGGGTATGGGCCCGGCGCTGATCGACCTGCTCGGCGGCCAGGTGCAAACCGCGATACCCACCATTTCCGCGGCAATGCCGCACGTGAAGAGCGGGCGGTTGCGTGCGCTGGCAGTGACATCGTCGCAACGGTGGCGCACGGTTCCCGACCTGCCGACAGTCGCCGAATCGGCGCTGCCTGGTTTTGAGTCCGTACTTTGGTACGGCGTGCTCGGTCCGGCGCGCATGCCGGCCGCGCTGGTATCAAAAATCAACGCGGACGCGACGGCCATCATGCAGCGCGCCGAGATGCGCGAGCGTCTGGATGCGGCGGGCATGGAGGCGATGATCATGAAGCCCGGCGCCTTCGACGCTTATGTCAAAGCCGAAATCGTGAAATGGTCGAAGGTCGTTAAGGATTCCGGCGCCAAGGCCGAGTAATCACACCGGGTCTGACTGCGCCGCTCAGGCACTGGTTTTTTGCTTGCAGATGGCTTCGCACCGCCGCATTGCAAATTCCAGGTGATTGAAACCGGCGACGTTGATCGTCGTATCGGCATCGCTGAATATGAACGGCACCCGGCCGGCGCTTTGGTATTGAATAAATAATCTGGCGGCCGACATGCCGTCCTTTAACTGGCTCATCAGGGATTCGTCGATGGCCTGTTTTGCCGCTGCAATGGCGGCCTGAAGATTTGAGTATTCGCCGATGCGTTCGACGTGACTGTCATCGACGCCGACCCTCGTTACGCCCTCGACAAAATAAGTCATGGTTTGGCAGTTTTCTCCGGCGGCAACGGCAGCGGGAAAAGTATCCCCTGCTTGTCTGAAGGCCATTGGCCGCTGCGTTCGCGATGGCAATTGCTCAGGGCCTCGTCGCGCCAAAAATTGGCGAGCTTCAGGAAATTAATCTGGGTGGCGGCGACGTCGATATATGGCGCGCAGCCCTGCAGCGCAAACTCGCGCGCGTCGAGCTCATCGCGGGCGCAGACGATGACCAGACGCGGCGCTTCCGTCCACACCCTCGCGCCCACAACAGTCGGCGAGAGGTGCCAGATAACCATGTTCGGCGTCTGCGGATCAGACATTCGGACTGTCCGCTGCATGGCTGCAAGCGCGAGTAAAGGAAAAGCGGGCCTGCGTATTGCGCATTGTAGATACCCCTCCCTGAGGCATTTACGCGAATCTTAAGCCGAACGCTTTCATGCGGCAAGCCGCATCATGCGAATCATCCGTATGAAGTGCAGGGCAGCCGTGGAGGCGGGGGTTTAATGCGGCGCGCGGTCCTGCGAAACGCTAATGCGCGGCGACGCCCGCGTCCTTGATGACGAGCGACCATTTCGCCAGCTCATCGACGATGAACTGCCGGTACTGCGCGGACGAATTGGCGACGACGTCCGCGCCGAGCCCGGCGAAGCGATCGCGTGATTCCTGGCTGGTCACGCCTTTGACGATGGCCGAGTTGAGCTTCGCGAGGACAGAATGGGGTGTAGCGGCGGGCGCGCAGATGCCCGACCACGTCAGCACTTCATAACCCGGCACGCCGGCTTCGCTGATGGTCGGCATGTCGGGCAGCAGCGGCGAGCGCCGCAGCGTCGAGATGCCGATGGCGCGGACGCGGCCGCTGCGCACGAACGGCAGCGACGAGGGTGGCGCATCGAACAGCAACTGCAGTTGGCCGCCGACGAGATCGGTTGCTGCAAGCGCGCTGCCTTTATATGGCACATGCGACACCTGGATATTCGCCATCGAGCGAAACAACTCCATCGCCAGATGCGAGGTCGTGCCGGTGCCAGCCGATCCGTAATTCAATTGGCCGGGCTTGGCGCGCGCGAGTGCAACGACATCCTTCACCGTCTGCGCCGAAAAATTCGGATTGACGAGCAGCAGGTAGGGAATCGTGACGACGAGCGTGACCGGCGCGAAATCGCGCAGCGGTTCGTACGGCATTTTCGCTAGCAGGCCGGGATTGATCGCCATCGCGCCGGTGCTGCACAGTAACAACGTGTAGCCGTCCGCAGCACTCTTCGCGACGAGATCCGCGCCAACGACGCCGCCCGCGCCGGGGCGGTTATCGATGACGACCGGTTGGCCGAACGCGGCGGTCAGTTGCTGGCCGACCGTGCGCGCGACGATGTCGGTGGGGCCGCCGGGCGCGAAAGGTACGATGATGCGTACGGGTTTCGTCGGGAATGCAACGTCGGCGGCAAGGGCATTGCCCAGCAGGCAACAGCACGCAGTGAGCACGATCCGGGCAATGATCTTCAACGGCTACTCGAGCTGGATATTGGTTTTGTCGCGCACCCGCGTCCACTGGGCGAGATCGCGCTGCAGGCGGCGCGTAAATTCTTCCGGCGTGCTCGAGATGACTTCCGCGCCGAGGCGCTCGAAGCTGTCGCGGGTCGACGGCATCGCAAGCGTCTTAATGACCGCTTCGTAAACTTTTTGCACGATTTCTTTAGGCACCGCTGCCGGTAGAAAAACGCCGGTATAGGTCGACGCTTCGAAGGCCGGCACGCCGGCTTCCGCCATCGTCGGCACGGTGGGCAACGACGGGGAGCGCCGGGATGTTGCAATTGCGAGCGGACGCAGCTTTCCGGATTTGATCAATGGCGTCGAACTGCTCAATTGATCGAAGATGAGATCGACCTGGCCGCCGATCACGTCGATCAGCGCCTGGCCGCTGCCCTTATACGGTATATGCACGAACTTGATGCCGGTATTGAGCTGAAAAAGTTCGCCGGTCAGATGCGTCGTGCTGCCGGGGCCCGCCGATGCCATCGTCAGCGTGCCGTTGCGTTTGCGCGCGAATGCAATCAATTCCTTGATGGTGTGGACCGGCATCGAAGGATGCACATCGAGCACGAGCGGCACGATCGACACCATGGACGTCGGCGCAAAATCCTTAAGCGGATCGTAGCCTACTTTGTAGAACGCGGGTGACATCGTCAGCGCGCCGCTCGAGCCGAGCAGCAACGTGTATCCGTCGGGCGCGGCCTTCGATGCAATCTCGGTGCCTTGCTTGCCGCCGGCGCCGCCGCGGTTGTCGACGATGACGGACTGTCCCAGGAGTTCAGTCATGCCGGGTGCAATCGTGCGCGCAGTGATGTCGATGTTGCCGCCCGGCGCGAACGGCACGATGATGCGGATCGGCTTTTCGGGATATGCGGCGCACGCGAGCGATGCGGTCAACAGCAGCAGCGCGCCAGTCGAAAAAGTTGCCGCACAACGCACGCTCAAAGCCGCTCGCTCCATGAAGTTTTTTCCGATATCAGCTAAAGTCCGGCATTGTAAGCAGTAACCCGCTGGTCTCACAATCAAACGCGCTTCACAATTAAACGTAAAGGGCAGCAATGGATTTCGCGCTTTCTTCGGAACAAATCATGTTTCGTGATTCGGTCGCCGCATTTGCGCGCAAAGAGCTTGCCGACGGCGCGCTCGCCCGCGCGCACTCGGCACAATTCCCGCACGACGTTGCGCGAAAAATGGCTGCGGCCGGACTGCTCGGTATCTTGTTGCCCGAAGAAGACGGCGGCGCAGGCGGCACGTTGATGGATGCAGTGCTTGCAATCGAACAGATCGCCGTTTACTGCCCGCGCAGCGCCGACGTCATACAGGAAGGCAATTTCGGCGCGATCCGCGTGCTCGCTCAGTTCGCGAACGCCGATCAAAAAGAGCGCTTCCTTAAACCGCTGCTGCGCGGCGAAGAAGTGATCGCAGTGGCGATGACCGAACCTGACGCCGGCTCGGCGACGACTGATCTCACGACGACCGCAGTGCCCGACGGCAAAGGCTTTCGCATTACCGGCAGCAAGGTGTTCCCGAACCCGCATGCCGACATGTATCTCGTTTATGTGCGCTATGGACCCGGCGTCGGCGGCATCGGCTCTGTGATGATCAGGCGCGGCGCGAAGGGCTTCACCGTCGCCAAGCCGTCGAAATTCATGTCGGAGAACGAATGGGCGCCGCTGTATTTCGACAACGTCTATGTGCCGCCTGAAGACGTGTTGCTGCCCGCGGGCGGCTTCAAAAAACAGATCAGCGGGTTCAATGCGGAGCGTATCGGCAACGCCTCGCGTTCGCTCGCGTACGGACGCTACTGCTACACGCTGGCGCGCGATTACGTGATGACGCGCAAGCAGTTCGGGCGGCCGTTGTGCGAATTCCAGGGGCTGCAATGGAAATTCGCCGACATGAAGATTCAGCTCGATGCCGCGCAATTGCTGCTGTATCGCGCCGCGACGAACGCCGACCGCGGATTTCCCGCCGCGGATGAGACGACCATCGCGAAACTGTTTTGCAACAAGGCAGGATTCGATATCTGCAATGAGGCGATGCAATGCATGGGCGGGCTCGGCTACACGCGTGAAACGCTGGTCGAGTACTGTTTCCGGCGTTCGCGCGGCTGGATGATTGCGGGCGGGTCACTCGAGATGCTGAAGAATCGCCTTGCCGAAGTCATTTTCGAGCGGCGCTTCTCGCAACGGCCGCCGAAGGCCGCAAGTTAAGAAATCGGCCGGCAAGTGCGAAGCATGTTGAAGGTCATTGCGTTGGCGGTCGCCGCATGCACGTTCGCTGTGTCGGCCTGGGGCCAGGCGTGGCCAGCTAAGCCGTTGAAAATGATCCTGCCATTTCCAGCCGGCGGGCCGACCGATATCGTCGCGCGCGCTTTGGGCCAGGGACTCACCGAAGCGCTCGGCCACAATGTGGTCATCGACAACCGACCGGGCGGCGGCGGCATCATCGGCTCGAATCTCGCGGCGAAAGCGCCGGCGGACGGCTACACCATGCTGCTCGGCGGCATCACCATCTTCGGCGTTGCGCCGTCGCTGCGCAAAGACCTGCCATTCGATCCGATCAAAGACTTCCAGCCGGTCACGATGACGACGCGCCAGCCGATTTTGCTGATGATGCATCCGTCGCTGCCCGCGAAGTCGGTCAAGGAATTCATCGCGCTCGCCAAGGCGCGGCCCGGGCAGATTAACTATGCGTCGTCAGGCCCCGGCGGTTCCGGTCACATGGCGGGAGAATTGTTCAAGCTGATTGCCGGCGTCAATCTCATACACATACCTTATAAAGGCGCGCCGCCTGCGCTGAATGAATTGATTGCCGGCCAGGTGCAGGTGATGTTCGGCACCATCCTCGCCGCGGCGCCGCACGTCAGATCCGGCCGGGTGCGTGCCGTCGCGATTACGGGCACTCAACGCTCACAAGCGTTGCCCGACGTGTTGACGTTCGCTGAAGCAGGATTGCCGGATTACGATGCCAGTTCATGGAACGGCATTTTGGTGCCGACCGGAACGCCGCGCCCGCTCGTTGAGCGACTTAACACGGAACTCGTGCGCATTCTCAAAACATCGACTGTGCAGGAACGGTTTGCGCAGGACGGCGCGCTGCCGGCGCCGACAACGCCGGACGAGTTCGCCGCGTTTATGCAGTCTGAAATAGCGAAGTGGGCGAAGGTCGTGGAGGCCGCCAAAATTCAAATTGATTAGAAACGGAACGAATGAGTAACCGCAATTTCTTCGAGGCGATGTTCGCGCCAAAATCAATCGCGCTCGTCGGCGCTTCAGCCGACGTCGCAAAGAACAACGCAAGGCCGCAGCGTTTTTTGCGCGCGCATGGATACGCCGGGCGTGTGCTGCCGATCAATCCGGGGCGCGCGGAAATTATGGGCGAACGCGCATATCCGGATTTACGCTCGGCGCCCGGGCCGATCGATCACGCATTCATCATGGTGCCCGCTCCGGCGGTGCCCGCGGTGATCGATCAGTGCTGCGAATTGAAAATACCGGTGGCGACGATATTCAGCGCCGGCTTCGCCGAAATTGGCCCTGCCGGACAAAAGATGCAACGCGATATGGTTGCCAAAGCAAGGGCGGGTGGCTTGCGGCTCATTGGCCCGAACTGCATGGGCATCGTGAACGTGCAGGGTAAAACGCCGTTGACCGTCAATGCGGTGCTCGACAGCGAAATACTGCGCGCGGGCTCGCTAAGCGTGATTTCGCAAAGCGGCAGCATGCTCGGCACGCTGATCACTCGCGGACAAGCGCGCGGCCTCGGTTTTTCCAAGCTGGTCTCGGTCGGCAATGAATGCGATCTCGGCGTCGGCGAAATCGCCGACCTGCTCGTCGACGATCCCGATACTGGCGCAATCCTGCTGTTCCTGGAAACGTTCCGCGACGCAGCGCAGCTTGCGCATGCGGCGCGCCGCGCGTTTGCCGCAGGTAAACCGGTGATTGCGTACAAGCTCGGGCGGTCGGACGTCGGCCGGCGCGCAGCTGCGTCGCACACCGGTGCGATGGTCGGCAGCGACGATACGGCGAAAGCTTTCTTTCACGCGAACGGCATCATGCGCGTCGATATGCTCGAAACGCTTTTCGAGCTGCCGCAACTCGTGCTCGGTAAACGCCCGCCGAAAGGCAAGCGCGTGGCGGTTGTTACCGGCACTGGCGGCGCAGCAGCGATGGTCGCCGACCGGCTTGGCGTTCTCGGCGCCGACGTCGTGCCGCCTTCGTCGGCGGTGATCGAAAAACTGAAGGGGCAGGGCATCACGGTCAATGATGCCGTGATCACCGACATTCCGATGGGCGGCAGCGATCGCGGCGCGTATACGGCCATCCTGTCGGCGCTGCTGGCGTCGGATCATTGCGATGCCGTCGTCTCCGTGATCGGCTCGAGTTCGCTGACGAACCCGAACGTGATTGCCGACCGCGTATTGAAAGCAGAACCGAAAGTGAAACCGCTCGCGGTATACCTGGCGCCGCGCGCCGACAATGGCCTGCTGTTGTTGCAGGAACACGGCGTCGCCAGCTTTCGCACGCCGGAATCATGCGCCGATGCAGTCAATACCTTCTTGAATTGGCGCGCGCCTGACGCCGACGCAACCGGCAAGGCGGCTGCTCCGGATGCCGCCGCTAAAGTGATTGCCGCTGCGGGCGCACGCATGAACGAACTCGATGCGCTCGGCCTGTTCTCGGCACTCGGCATCGAGGTTGTCGAGAGCGCGGTCGTTACCGATCCCGACCGCTGTCCCGACTTGGGGGGAGCCGCGGCGATCAAACTCTTGTCGCCCGACGTGCTGCACAAGACAGAGGCTGGCATGGTGCGTCTTGGCGTCGAGCCAGCGCAGCTTAAGATTGAGACCAAGGCGTTGCTTGCGAAAGGCCGCAGCAAGTTTCCGCAAGCCCGCATCGACGGCATCCTCGTGCAGCGAATGGAACGCGGACTGGCGGAAGTCATCATCGGTTACCGCGTCGATGCGGAAGTGGGACCCACGATATTGCTCGGGCTTGGCGGCGTGATGGCAGAGTTGAAACGCAGCTTCAGCGTGCGGCTGGCGCCGGTAAGCGTTGAAACCGCGACGGTGATGATGGAAGAGATCGCGGAGCTTGCGATGCTGCGCGGTTACCGCAACCTGCCGCTCGGTGATTGCATGGCGTTAGCGAACGCAGTCAGCGCCCTGTCGCAATTGGCCCGCCTGCCGCAAGGTGGCGTCAGCGAAGCCGAAATCAACCCGCTGCTCGTGCGCCCGCAAGGCAAAGGCGTGGTGGCGGTCGACGGACTTGTCGTAAAACTTGAAGGAAAAGCATGAATTCAACGACCGACGATGTAAGTCTCGGCGCAAGCCGGCGACTCGCAACCCATGCCGCCGGCCTGACGTTCGAAAAGCTGCCGGCTGATACCGTGCAGGCGTTCAAGCGTACGCTGCTCGATTTCCTGACGTGCGCGATCTCCGGCGCCGCAATGCCGGTGTCGCAGGCACTGCTGGGCTATTTTGTGGAGAACGACGCGACGCGCATCTCGAGCGTGATCGGCAACGGCGCGAAATTGTCGGCGCCGAACGCCGCACTCGTCACGGGCGCAAACGTTCACGGGCTTGATTTCGACGACGGGCACACGCAAGGCTCGGCCCATGCGGCAGGGGTGATTTTTCCGGCGGTCATGGCTGTCGCGCAACAGCGCGGCAGTACTGCGCATGAAATCGCGGCGGCGGTGGTGTGCGGCTATGACGTCATGTGCCGGATCGCGGCCACCATGCATCCCGAATCAGCGCGGCGCGGCTATCACAACACGGCGCTCGCCGGCGTGTTCGGCGCAACCGCGGCAGTATCGAACCTGCTCAAACTCGATGGCGATAAGACTTTGCATGCGCTGGGACTCGCCGGCAGTTTCTCGGCGGGCATCCGCGAATATCTCGATGAGGGCGCGGAGATCAAGCGCATTCATCCAGGCAAGGCGGCGCGCGACGGCATCATCTGCGCGGAGTTCGCCAAACGCGGCATTACGGGGCCGAGCAAGATACTCGAAGGCCGCTATGGTTTTTTTGCGACGCATGCGGCGCCGCACGTCAAATGGCCGCGCCTCTTCGAAGGGCTCGGCGAGCGCTATGAAATCGCGAGCGTGTATCACAAGCCATATCCGTGTTGCCGCCATTATCATGCGGTGATCGAAGGGATCAAAGAACTGCAGCGCGAGCATCGCTTCAAGGCGGATGAAGTCGAGCATGCGGACATCGGCATGTATGCCGTCGGCTTTAACGGCCACGATTACAAGCATTGCGATTCGCTGCTCGATGCGCAGATGAGCGCGCCGGTGGCGGCCGCACTCGCTATCGTGCTCGGCGATGTGACGGCGACTATGTTTGTGCCCGCGACGCTCGACCGGCCCGACGTGCGCGCGCTGATCGAACGCATCGATGCGCGCATCGACGATGAATGCGAGCGCATTTATCCTGGCGTGCGCTCGGGTTCTGCGCGGATCAAGCTTAAAAACGGCACCGTACTCGAAAAGCGCGTGCTCGAACCGAAAGGCGAAGTGAAAAATCCGATGACCGACGCCGACCTTGAAGCGAAATTCCATGCCAACTGCGATCCCATCATCGGCGACGCGCGTTCCGCGCGTATCGTTGCCGACGTCTGGCAGTTCGAGCGGCTTAAAGACGTGACGCCATTTTTCACCTGGGGTTGAGCGAAGGATGAAGTGCTTAGCGCTCGCCCTGATCTTCGCATCGGCTGCATCGGCGCACGCACAAGGTTTTCCGAATCGCCCGATCCGCTTCGTCGTGCCGCTTGCAGCGGCAGGCGCGGGCGACATCGTCGGGCGTACCGTCGCCGCCAAATTGTCGGAGCTGTGGGGACAGCAGATCGTGATCGACAATCGCCCCGGCGCTAATACGATCATCGGCACCGACCTCGTGGCGAAGGCGAAGCCCGATGGCTACACCTGGCTGCTGGGTGTGCAAGGCAGTCTCGCCATTAACCCGGCGACGTATCATTCGCTGCCGTACGATGCGGAAAAGGACTTTGATCCGGTGACGCAGATGACGCTGTACGGTTACGTGCTCGTCGTGCATCCGGCATTGCCCGTCAAAAACGTCACCGAATTCATCGCACTGGCGAAAGCAAAACCGGCCCAGCTTGCTTACGGAACATCGGGCAACGGCGGCTCGAATCATCTCGCCGGGGAATCTTTTCGGCTTGCGGCCAATATCAAGCTCAACGCGATTCCGTACAAGGGCAGCGCCCCGGCGCTGACTGCGCTGCTGTCGGGCGACGTGCCGGTCATGTTCGATACGTTAATTACATCGATCCCTTTATTGAAAGCGGGGCGCCTGCGTGCGCTCGGCGTGACGCTGCCGCGCCGCTCCGCCTCTCTGCCCGACGTGCCGACGATCGCGGAGGGTGGCGTGCGCGGTTATGAATTCACCGCTTGGCAGTCGATCGTGGTGCCGGCGGGCACCGATAAGTCCATCGTCAACCGGATCTATACCGACACGGTGAAAGTGCTCGCGATGCCCGAGGTGCGCCGCAAACTGGTCGATGAAGGCGCCAACGAATTGATCGGCTCGACGCCCGACGCGCTCGGCCGCCAGATTCGCAACGACATCCAGAAATATCGGAAACTGATTGGGGATTCGGGCATCAAGATCGAATAAGACGGTGAAGGCCGCGCGGGTTATTTATCCACTGATGTCGTTCGCGCTGGCTTCTGCGGCGTGCGGACAGGTGAACGTCGCTTATCCAACCCGCGTGGTGCGGCTCGTGGTTGCCTATGCCGCGGGCGGCAGCAACGATCTCGTTGCCCGCGCGCTGGCGCAGCGGCTTGCGGAAACGTGGGGCCAGCCGGTCATCATCGACAATAAACCCGGCGGCAATACCGTGATCGGCACCGATGCGGTCGCCAAAGCACCGCCGGATGGTTACACGCTGCTCATCACGCCGCCGGCACTGACGATCAATCCCGGCCTCGTCAAAAAACTGCCGTACGATGCATTGCGCGATTTCACGCCGGTCACGCTGATCAACATCAATCCGCAACTTCTAATCGTCCATCCCGGCGTGCCGGCGCGAAACGTGCGCGAACTGGTCGCGCTCGCGAAGTCGCGGCCCGGCGGATTGAATTACAGTTCATCCGGCACGGGCGGTGCGAATCACCTGGCCGGCGAACTCTTCAATTCGATGGCCGGCGTGAAGATCATGCACATTCCCTATAAAGGCAATGCGCCGTCCCTGATTGCGCTGACGGGCGGCGAGGTGGACCTCGCGTTCAACAGCCTGCCGTCGGCGCTGCCGCTGCTGCAGGCCGGCAGATTGCGGGCGCTCGGCGTGACGGCCAAAGCGCGCTCGAGCGTGTTGCCGGATGTGCCGACGCTCGACGAAGCGGGGCTGAACGGTTACGAAGCGGTTGCATGGACAGGGCTCGTTGCGCCGGCCGGTACGCCCGCTGCAATCATCACGAGGATCAATGGCGCGGTGGTCGCGGTCGTGCAATCGGCGGATTTTCGCGAACGCCTGAAAGCGGAAGGCTCCGACCCGGTCGGCAGCAGCCCCGAGCAATATGCTGCATTTTTGCGCGATGAAGTGGCGAAGTGGACGCGCGTCATCCGCTTCGCCGGCGTAACCGCCGATTAATGCGAACTACGGTATCTCGATATCCATCAGTGGCGCGTACTGCTGGCCGCCATGCCCGTCGCTGTCGAGCAGGTCGCCTTGAAAATACGGGCGCGGGATCGACGCTTTGATCGCGTATGCATTGTCGCAGTAGAAAAATTTAACTTCCGCGGCCGGCAGGTTATAGCGCGAGGCAATCGCTTCGCGACTGACCGCACCGGAGCGTTTCACGCGCTCGTAGGTTGCTGCGTCGTCGAACATGATGTCGAACGTCAATTCGAAAGGGCCCGCGTTCTTGCTGCGGATCAGGCGCGCGAGTTCGGCGAGCATGGTCATGATATTTTCCTTTGCGTGCCGCCGTCGATCGAGTAAAGCTCCAT
Source organism: Betaproteobacteria bacterium (assembly GCA_028292435.1). Taxonomy (GTDB): domain Bacteria; phylum Pseudomonadota; class Gammaproteobacteria; order Burkholderiales; family SG8-41; genus PALSA-1004. Next base: position 9,728 of record JAQGMI010000022.1, on the reverse strand, counting down.
CGGAAACATTTCGCACGGGTCGTCCGGTTCGACGATGTGGTTGACGTTGAAGCGATAGACCGGCCCGCGGTCGAGATGCGCCGGGTTATACGGGCAGGCCAGCGCGGTGATGAGGCCGCTCCACTCGGGAATCGGCAGATGCAGGCCCTGATGGCGCACGATACCCGCGATGGAGCTGGCGATTTCCTGCGCCGGCGCCGTGACTTCGATCAGCAGGCAGAGTTCGTGCGAACGGATTTCCTTCACCGGCTCGAGCGGACCCATGGTGCCGTTCTTGCCGTAGATGCGGATGTTGATCACGTATTGCTCGGGTTTGATGCGGTCGCCGTAGACCTGCTTGACGCGCGCGTGGATGCGCACATGCAGCCGCTCGATCCAGTCGTCGATCTGACGAATGATATAAGGGTCGCGCACCGAACCGATCAGAACGCTTTGATAGCCGGCGAGTTCCGCACCTTCGAGCTTGACGGTATAGCGTTCGGCGGGGATGAAGGTGCTGCCGGATACTTTCACTGCGCGCTCGCTGAGCGCCTCGTAATGGCTGTTGGTGAGGTCGAGCGTGCCCGAACATTCGATCAACTTGTATGGATCGGCGTTTTCGTAAAGGCTGTGCGAGGCGATGCTTTGCGGCGTGCAGCGCAGCTGCGGATCGGGAGCTTCCATCACGAAGTGGTCTTTGCGCACCCACGCAAACATGCAGTCGGGCGTTTTGCGATTGACGACGGCCGCCGCGCCGCATTCAAGAATCTTGGCGGCGTGCCACGCCATGCCGGATGGAAAGCCGCACATTTCGGGCATCGCCGCGAAAATCGCGGTGTCGCTCGAGCGGCCGGCAAGAATCACGTCGGCGCCTGCTTCGAGCGCGCGCTTCCACGGTTCGGCGCCCATCATGCCGACGATGTGAGAGCTGCGGTCGATGACTTCGTTGTTGAATTCCGGCGCGGGATGCAGCGGCTTCAGGCGTCCTTCGGCGAGGCGCTTCTTGAGATACGCAGCGTTCTGCTCGGCGTGGATCAGCGCGACTTTGAAGTTCAGGTTTTCGGCCGCGGCGATTTCTTTGAGGATGTCGTAACACCAGGCGAGATGCACGTCGCCGCCCGCGGTGCCGACCGAACCGACCAGCAAAGGTATTTTGGCGCGCCGGGCGCCGAGTAGCATCAGGCGCAGATCGCGTTTGACTGCGTCGCGCGGAAAGGCCGGTTCGCCGCTGCCCAAGTGACTCGGGCCCGGATCGGTCGAGCCGCCGTCGCAGCCGATGAAATGCGGTTGGTTGGCAAGTCCGCGCTCGAAAGATTCTTCGGAAAAGCCGGAACCGCATACGCCGGTCGGCGCGAGAATGCGGATTTCTGTTTCGTCTGTAGTGGCCATGAATGGTTTGTTGTGAGTTGAGCTATGGAGTCTACGAGAAGAAGGGGCCGTCTCGCAATGCAGGCGTGCCGTGACGACGCGCGCAGACGTTATAATTCAGGCGACGACACACACGATTGGATGGAGGAGTCATTGCGTTTCAGGCTTAGTATTATTTCAGTCGCTGGTGCATTGAGCGCCGCGCTCTGCGCCGGAGGCATTGCCGGCGCCGCAGATAATTACCCGCAGCGCGCGGTTCGCATGATCATCCCGTATCCGGCAGGCGGGGCAGGCGATATCGTCGGGCGCCTGCTGAGTCCGCGGCTCAGCGAAAATCTCGGCCAGCAGATCGTGATCGACAATCGCGGCGGCGGCGCGCAGATCATCGCGACGGAAATCGCCGCCAAGGCGCCGCCTGACGGCTATACGCTGTTTCTCGCCAGCGCAACGCATAGCATCAACCCGGGCCTGCAGAAGAAACTGCCGTACGACACGATCAAGGATTTTTCGTCGATCACCATGGTCGCGAGTTCGCCGCTCGTATTTGTCGCGAATCCATCGCTCGGCGTCAACAACATCCGTGAACTCGTGGCGGCGGCGAAGCCGCAGCCCGGCAAGATCGCTTATGCGTCGTCGGGCCCGGGCACCGGCGGGCATCTCGCGGTTGAGCTGCTGAGCTGGATGGCGGGCATCAAATTCACGCACGTACCATACAAAGGCGCCGCGCCGGCGCTCATTGATGTGATCGGCGGCCAGGTGCAGTTCATGTGCACGAGCCCGCTGCCTGCAATGCCGCACGTGAAGTCGGGCAAGCTGCGCGCGCTCGCGATGACGGGCAGCAAGCGGTCGCCGTCCGCACCGGACATTCCGACGGTGGCTGAAGCCGGTTATAACGGTTACGAGACAACGTTGTGGTACGCATTGCTGGCACCGGCGGGTACACCGCGGCCAATCGTTGCGCGGGTGCATGACGAGACGGTGAAAGTGCTGACGTCCGCCGCCGCCAAGGAGCAATTGCTCGCGCAGGGCGCCGAACCCGTCGGCAATACCCCGCAGGAAGTCGATGCTTATATACGCGCTGAAATCGACCGCTGGACGAAATTGATTGCGCGCGCGAACATCCGGCCCGAATAATTTTTGCGTTGCATGCATTGACGCCCACTCAAAGCTAATCTTCAGGAGAACCACATGACTGGAACAGTTTTACTTTACGATCCGACGGCGCCACGGCTGGCGCGGCCCGAGCAGCCAGAACAATTGCTCGCCGCCCTCGCGGGCAAGGTCGTCGGTTTTATCGACAATGCGAAGCCGAATTTCAATTATCTGGTCGACGATCTCGCCGAGTTGCTAAAGAGCAAGCATGGTGTCCGCCAGGTACTCAAGCGGCAAAAGCGTTCGGCGTCGGTGCCTGCGCCGGACGAGGTCATCAAGGAATTTGCGGAGCAGTGCGACCTCGTCATTACCGGATCGGGCGATTGAGGGTCTTGCACGTCGTGGAGTATCCACGACAGTGTAGAAATCGCGAAGCGGGGCCGGGCGGCGCTGACCGTTTGCTCGACCGCTTTCATCACGCTGGGTCGTGCGCAGGCCAGGGCGCTTGGCTACGCCGCGCTGCCAATCGCGGTGATTCAGCATCCGTTCGGGATTCGCAGCCGCGATGAGGTCCGCGCAATCGCCGAGCAATGCGTGACTGAAGTCGCGCGTCTGATGCGGGAGGGCGCGGCAAAATGAGCGGAGAAAATATGCAGTCGGCGCAACGCGCGGCGCTCTTTGAATGTCCTGACGACTTCGACGCAATCAACAAGCTGTATCGCGAAAAGCGATGGAGTGACGGTTTGCCGATCGTGCCGCCCACCGTCGAGCGCGTCGAGCGCATGTTGCGGCACGCGCGGCGACCGGCGGACGAAATTGTGGCGCAAATCGCGCCGGGTTTTGGCGCCGCGACGGTCGAGCGCATCGCAATCAATGCGGTGCTCGCCGGGTGCGATCCCGAATACTTGCCGGCATTGATTGCGGCGGTCGAGGCAGTCGCCGATCCCGAATTTAACCTGCAGGGCATCCAGGCCACGACAAATCCCGTTGCGATCTGGGTCATCGTCAACGGACCGCTCGCGCAGGAAATCGGCGTTAACGCGACGTACAACTGCCTGGGCGAGGGTGTGTGGGCGAACGCCACGCTTGGACGCGCTTTGCGGCTCGTCTTACGCAACATCGGCGGCGCATTGCCGGGGGAAATGGATCGCGCAACGCAAGGTCAGCCGGGTAAATATACGTTCTGCTGCGCGGAGAATGAAGCGGAAAGCCCGTGGGACGCACTGCACGTCGAACGCGGGTTCAAGCCGGATCAAAGCACCGTGACGGTCGTCGGCGCGGAAGGTACGTTGAACCTGAATACGCACGCAAAGGACCACGTCGATCTCTTGCGCGTGATTGCGGAGAGCATGGTCCATCCCGCGAGCAACGAGTACTGCCATGGCGGCGAACCGTGGCTCATGATTGCCCCCGAGCATGCGGAAATATTCCGGCGCGGCGGCTTGAGTAAAGCGGACGTCAAGGCGCGCTTGTGGGAATTGACCAAGATGCCGGCTAAACACATGGCGGCAAAGGATCTTCTGCGCGTTAAAAGTTCGCGCAGCGAAGAGCTCGGTGAAATCGGACCTGACACGATACTCACGATCGCGCACAAAGCTGACGACATCTGCCTGATGGTCGCCGGCGGGCCCGGCACACATTCGGTTTACGTGCCGTGTTTCGGCAACTCACGCGCGATTACGCGCGCCGTCAATACTGCAGGTTAGGGGCGCTCGGGGAGTGCATGGCCAGCGCCGCGACAAAGTCGTCGCCGGCGTTGACGTTGCATAAGGTCCAGTCGCCGGGGTCGCAGTCCGGCGCGGACAACAACTGCGGCGGCTCATGCGGCGCGACCGTCACTTCAATCTGATCGAGCGGTATATGCAAGCCCCGGCCGATCGCTTTGGCGACGGCTTCCTTGCGCGTCCAGCACGTCAAAAATGCGGCGTGACGCTGATCGGCAGAAATTTGTTTGAACCACGCAAATTCCCGTTCTGAGAAAAATCGGCGCGCGAGCGCATCGTGATCGACGATGCGATGCGCGCTTTCGATGTCGACGCCAGGAACATAATCACGCGAGATCGCGCAGATCGCCAACTCGCCTGTATGAGCGAGGTTGAAGTGGACGTTCGAAAATGGGGCCGCCAGGACCGGCTTGCCAAACTCGGTTAATAAGAGCGAGACAGCTGCCGGTGAAATATTCAGGTAGTTGCCGAGAAGTACTCGCAATATGCCGCGCGCGACGCTATAGCGAGTCTGGTGCCGCTCGAAGTAAAAGCGGGCGGCCCTGGTGCACTCGTCGTGCGACAGCAGACTTTCGCATTGTTGCCGGCAGCCTGAATCCACGGTCAGCGGAATAAGCCACATTTCAATGCCTGGATGCGAAACTGCGGCGCGTGATGCAATGCGCGCGAGATCGTCTTTCGGCGTGTCGTGCGACTTGCCGGATGGCGGACACTCCCTTACGCTAGCGCACGTTTCCATAAGAACTTCCAAGACGAGCCGCCCGGCATGCTGTTGCTGAAACTACTGTCACGATTGCCGTTAAGCGTATTGTACGCGTTAACCGATTTGCTTTATGTGCTCGTGTACCGCCTCGGGCGTTTTCGTCAGGCGCTGTCAATCGGCAATCTGCAGCGTTCGTTCCCCGATAAGCCGGCGGCGGAAATTGAACGCATCGCCCGGCAGTCGTATCACAATGCGTTCGACCTGATCGCGGAAGTTCTTAAAGGCGCTGCGATGGAGCCCGCCGCAATTCGCGAGCGCATGCGAATTCACAATCTCGAACTGCTTGCACCGTATTTAAGCGCCAATCAGCCGGTCGTGCTGCTTGCTTCACATCATTGCAACTGGGAATGGCTGCTGCTCGTAGCTTGCCTCGAGCTCAAGGTGAGCGTTGATGCGGTTTACAAACCGCTGCGCGTCGCGGCCATCGATCGCTTCATGTTCGAGACGCGTTCGCGTTTCGGCGGCAATCCGATCGCGGTCAAGGATTTTCTGGTCGAAGTGCTCAAGCGGCGGGCAAGTGGACGAATTTTTGCGCTGGTCGCCGATCAGACACCGCCGCGCGACGAAGAGAAGCATTGGACGACGTTCCTGAATCAGGACACGGCTTTTTTTGTGGGCGCCGACAAAATTGCGCGCATAGTGCGGGCGCCGGTGTTCTTTGTCGGTATCGCGAGGACGCGCCGCGGTTTTTACGAGGCGACGTTGCAGCCGCTCGCCCAACCGCCTTACAGCGGCGAAGGCACCGACATCATCGAACGTTATGCGCGCGCGGCGGAGGCGCACATTTCGCGGCATCCGGCCGACTGGCTATGGATGTACCGAAAATGGAAATATAAAAAGCCGCTTTATGTCTGAGCGGCGTTGAGCCGGCTTTGCAGATACTTCGCCAGTTCCGCGATCGTCGGGTAGTCGAAAAAATCGGTGACTTCGAGCTGGCCCGGATAAATAACTTCGATGCGCTGATAGATCTGCGCGAGTGTCAGTGAGCTCGTGCCCAATTCGAAGATGTTGTCGTGCACGCCGACCGGCCGGTCGGTCAGGAACGAATTGCAAATCTCCTTGAGATTTCGCTCGATTTCATTGTGCGCTTCGGGGGCCGCAGCGGCAGCGTGAACCGTCAGGTCGTGCAGTTGGGCGACGACGTTCGAAAATTCGCCTTTCTGATATGCGTCCGCGAGCAGGTAACGCTGGATTTTGCCGCTCGTCGTTTTCGGCATTTTAGAAATCGGAATAACATGGCTGACAACGATGCCGATATGCTCGTTGACGGCTTTGCGCACCGCTTTGACTGTGGGCAGGAATTCAGTCAGCTCGCCGCGATACAGGATGAACGCCAGTACGTCATCGGTCGCCGCGTTGTCGGGCCGCACGCCGCACAGTGCGGCTTTGCCGAGTTCGATGCCGGCATGCTTCTCGACGACGGCTTCAAGGTCCTGCGGATAATAATTCTGCCCACTTACAAACAGGATTTCTTTGGCGCGGCCGGTGATCGCGAGGCCGTCGCTGGAGCAAAATCCGAGGTCGCCTGTGTCGAGCCAGCCGCCATCGCTGATTGCGGCAGCAGTAGAAGCGGAATCTCGATAGTACCCGCGCGTGACGTTGTCGCCGCGGATCAGCACATGGCCGACCGTGCCGGAAGGCATTTCCAGTCGCTTCTCGTCGGCAATCCGAAGTTCGCAGCCCGCGACAGGCTGTCCGACGAGCACGAGCGTGTTTGCGTGCGGATCGGACGCGGACAGCGGTTCGGTCTTGCTGCCAACGGCGAGAGTGTCGCGCCGAACGCTAATAGTCGAATAGCCGTTTCCGTGCATTGGAAACGTCGCGGCCAGGCTCGCTTCAGCTAGCCCGTAGACTGGAAACATTGAGGAGCGCGCAAGCCCAAAGGGGACCAGCGTAGTCAGAAATTCTTCGCATATAGCGACGGAAATCGGCTCGGCGCCGTTGAAAAGTATGCGCACGGATTTCAGATCAAGCGCCGCCTTCTCCGCTTTGAACGTTTTCAGGAAGTGCCGATAACCGAAATTCGGCGAGCACAGCACGGTTGCTTTCTTTTCGCTTGCTTTAAGCAGCCACAGTTGCGGGCGCCGGACAAACACTGCCGTCGGCATCAAATGATGCGTGACATCCATGACGAGCGGTGTCAGATGAAAGCCAATGAGTCCCATGTCGTGCGTCAGCGGCATCCAGCTTAAACCGATGTCCTCTCCGCTGAGCTTGATGCCTTGCGCGATTGCGGCGATGTTCGTCAGCAGGTTGCGATGGGTGAGGGCGACCCCTTTCGGTTCGCTCGTCGAGCCTGACGAATACTGCACGAACGCGATGTCATCAGGCATGGCCGCGTGCGGATGGCCGGGGTGCGAGATATCTTCGATGCGGTCGATGAAAATGGTTTTCGGTTTGAGCCGTTCGAGCGCGGATTCTGCGGCGGTGCGGGCGGCAAACGTGGCGAGACGCGCGTGAATTTTGCCGTCGGTGCACAGATGCGGCGCTTTCAATTTATCGAGCACCCGGAAAAATTTGAGCTTGTGCTCGTCCGTCGTGCCGGCGGCCAGCGGGACCGCAATCAGATTGCCGAGCACGCAGGCCCAGAACGCATCGATAAACTGCGCGTTGTTGTCGACGAGCAGTATCAGCTCATCGCCCGGCTTGGCGCCGCAGGCCTGAAAATGATGCAGCAGACCGAGTGCGCGTGAATGGAGATCGGCGAAACGCACAGCGCGCTCGTTGTCTTCGCCTTCGATGTAGTGAATGCTGCGGGCGCTCGAGCGGCGTTCGATCAGCGCATCGTTCAGTGTTGCGAATTTCATTATCTGGAAAATTATTGACGAAGTTCGGGCAGCATGTAGATGCCGTGCTTGCTGCGTAAATTGACCTGGCACTCGAGTTCGAGCGGATACTTCGGAACATAACGCAGACGGATGTGACGCGCCAGCGTCGCGACGTGCATGATCATCTCGATCATCGCGAAACTCTCGCCGATGCATGCACGTGGCCCCAAAGCGAACGGGAGATAGCAAAAGCGATTGCGGCCGGCTCGGGCCGTTTCAGAAAACCGGTCCGGATTGAACTGCTCGGGCTCGGGCCAGAAGGACGGATTGCGGTGCACGAGGTAGGGTGAGATAAACACGTCGGCGTTGGCGGCGATGTCGTAGCCGCCTATGCGATCTGCATTGATCGAGCGGCGGGTTAGCAGCCAGCCCGGCGGATAGAGCCTGAGCGTTTCCTCGACGACCTGACGCGTGTATTTGAGCGCGTTCACTTCTTCGATGGTCGAGGGTATCTCGGCGAATGCGCTAATTTCAGCGACCAGTTTCTGCTCGACTTCCGAATTTTGTGATAGTAAATACCACATCCAGTTGAGCGCGCTGGCCGTGGTTTCGTGTCCTGCCACGATCAATGTCATTACTTCGTCGAGTAACTGTTTGTCAGGCATCGGCTCGCCCGATTTTCGATCGCGGGCCGCCATCAGCATTGCGAGCAGGTCGGTGCGTTCGTGCGTATCTGCACGGCGGCGCATCACGCAATCCAAAATGACCTTGGACAATGCGCGAAACTTGTATGCGAACGTGAGGTTGCGCTCCGTTTCCTCTGTAAGAAGCGCAAATGGATTTGAACCATTCGCTTCCGTCATCGCTTGAGAGTCTTCGCCAAAGATCGAACGTAAAACGATGCTGAGCGTTACATCGCTCATGTCTTGTGTGATGCAAATCTCGCGGTTGTCGCTAGCACATGCAATCCACGTGTCGAGCAGTTGCTGATTCGCTGCGGTGATATGCCCAAGCATGCGGGCAATTACGTCGCGGTGAAAGGCTGGCTGAATCATGCGCCGCTGCCGGCGCCATAGTTCGCCTTCGCTCACCATGATTCCCTTACCGAGCAAAATGCCCACACGCTCGATGCCGATTCCCTTGGTGTAGTTTTGATGATTGTCGACGAGGACGTGTCGCACGCAATCGGGGTGGCTGAAAACATAAATCGGCGCGTTCGTAACTGACTCGGAGATGCAGAATGCGTCGCCGAATTGCGCGAATGCAGCAATAAGCTGCGATAACGCGTCGTGATTAAACGTGATGTCGAGCGGCTGAGACGGGCCGCGCAGAGCGTTGCTGGCTGAATTCATGGCTCAGGATTGTGCAACTTTTTGCCGGAATTCGCGCCAAATACGTTAACTTGCACAGGACGCCTTGGAAATATTAGTGCGGCACATTAAAAAAAGCGAAGATAGTGTTGCAATGTCTTAAAAGCTTCTTTATAATCTTCAGTCTTTGAGGTCGAGCAAAGTTACATTGAAGTTCTTGCCCGCCTCCGCTCTTTAAAAATATACAACCGATAAGTGTGGGCACTTGGTTCTGGAGCAGCACATATTTCCGTTCGCGGAAGCATGTGCAACTTTAAAATCAGCAGTGCTCGCACGACAGTAATAGTAATAACGTCAAGCGAGAGTAATAATTTTTGCAGAGATTAAACTGAAGAGTTTGATCCTGGCTCAGATTGAACGCTGGCGGCATGCCTTACACATGCAAGTCGAACGGTAGAGTAGCAATACTTGAGAGTGGCGAACGGGTGAGTAATATATCGGAACGTGCCCAGTCGTGGGGGATAACGTAGAGAAATTTACGCTAATACCGCATACGATCTAAGGATGAAAGCGGGGGATCGCAAGACCTCGCGCGACTGGAGCGGCTGATATCAGATTAGGTTGTTGGTGAGGTAAAAGCTCACCAAGCCGACGATCTGTAGCTGGTTTGAGAGAACGACCAGCCACACTGGGACTGAGACACGGCCCAGACTCCTACGGGAGG
>JAQGMI010000130.1 GCA_028292435.1 Betaproteobacteria bacterium | reverse complement strand
GACGACGACACTCGCTTCGTGCGCAGCTTTCACTACACTGACGTGCGCTGCGAAGCGACGATTGGCGATTTCGCCGCGAACAGCCTTCTGATCAAGCGCTTCGATGATATCTGGGAGGCGTCAGCACCTGCCGTGAACGCGACTACGATTGGGCTCTAGCGCCGGGTTCTGGAAATGACGTTCGAATAAGGCTACAATCGGCGACTTGGTTGGCCGTTGGTAGTGGGCCGGCCAGAGGCAAACTGCCACGAAAACATCATAATTTCTTAAAGTTAAAGGGATATACCATGAATCGTTCACTTCTGATTGCCGCGTTACTCGCGGTCGGCCTGACCGCCTGCGGCGAAAAACCCGCGCCCGCTCCTAAAGCTCCGGCCCCCGCGCCGGCCCCTGCTGCAACGCCGGCACCGGCACCTGCGCCCGCACCGGATGCAACCAAGAGCGAACCGGCAAAAGACGCCGCCGCCCCGGCACCTGCGGATGCGATGAAGAAGTAATACGCTTCAGCAGCAATAAAAAAGCCGGCCTCAATGGCCGGCTTTTTTACGTCCCCACTCGGGCAGCCTGAAAGCGTCAGCCGACCTGGCGCCAGCCGAAACCATCGTTCTGGGTCGCAACACCGACCCAATCGAGTTCGCAGTTCAACGCCTGGGCGAGCGCCGACCGCGCAAGCTCAGGCGTATTGTTTTGCTTGCTCAAGTGAGCGGCCACCAGATGCTTGAGGCGGCTGCAGTCGATCAGCGACAGCAATTGCGCGGCCATCTGGTTATCGAGATGACCGAATCTGCCGGCAATACGTTCTTTCAGACGGTGGGGATAAGCGCTGCCCCACAGCATGTCGAGATCGTGATTGCATTCCAGCACGAGCGCATCGAGCCCGCTCAGCACCGCCTGCATGTGCGGCGTCAACGAGCCGGCATCGGTCAACAGGCCGATACGAGAAGCGCCGTCGCTGAATACGAACTGCGAAGGTTCGCGCGCATCGTGCGGCACCGTGTACGGTTCGATCTCAATGCTGCCGACCGAGAACCGCTGATGGCAATCGAAAATCCTGATCTCATCGACGTTGCCGAGCAGCTTGGCAGCAGCCTGGTGACTGCCATGCGTGATCCAGACGGGGATATTGAATTTGCGCGCGAGCCGCGCGGCGCCGCCGACATGGTCGTCATGTTCGTGCGTAATGAGAATTGCATCGAGCGATTCGGCGGTCACATCGAGGCGTGCGAGCCGCTCGATCGTATCGGCGAGCCCAAAGCCGCAATCAACCAGAATTCGCGACGTCCCGACTTCGATCAGCAGCCCGTTGCCCTCGCTGCCGCTGCCCAACGATGCAAACCGCATCATTGAACGGCGGAAGGGCGCGGTGAAGACCGAAGGAAAAAACGCTGTGAGCTGCGCGCGCTGCCGCGCCTCACTTCAGCTGCTCGTACAGCAGCGACAGAATCCGGTTCGCGGTGTCGGATTTTTCCTCGCCGCCGTCCTTGTTGAGCACGCTGACTTCGCTGATCTGGTCGGAATCCTTGACCTGGATCCGGAACTGCTCTTTGGATACGACCTTCTCGGTCTTGCTGAACGGATTCAGCTTCGACAGAAATCCGCCTTTCGTCTGCGTGTTCTTGTTGTCGGCGTCCGGATCGACATAGCGCACGAAATAAACGCCTTTCGAGCGGTCGCGGTCTTCAACGGTGAACCCGACGCGATCAAGTGCAAGCCCGATTCGCCGCCACGCGCGATCGAACTGGTCGTTCACCGATAGAGTACTGCCGCCCTTCTGACCTTTGATGAGCGTTGCCCGCGTCGACGCTTGCGGCCTCGCGGTTTGTGCGATCTCGGTCTTGGCGCGTTCCTGCTGCACGCCGAATCGAGCCATCAAGCGCCGCAACATCTCGGCTTCGAGATCGGGATCAGGCGGCCGCGGCTGCCAGCGCGTCTCATTTTTATATTCGTTGATGTAAACCTCTTCCATCCCGCGGTGGCTCACGTAGATTTCGGTCGTGCTCTTGTCGGCGCCGCGCTCGAGCCGGGTGCGGAATTTGTCGCGTTCCGCGGTGGATGAAATGCTGTCGAGTATCTTGCCGAGAAAATTGCGAATCGTGCCGGCATCGAGCTTGGCGCGGCTTTCGGCAAAATCGGTCTCCATGACGCCGGTATCCGGTGAATCGATCGCGATGACGAAACCAAGCTCCTGCCAAAATTCCTTGACGACACTCCATACGGCGTCCGGGTCGCCATTCACCACGAGCCAGCGCTGATTGCCCGAGCGCTCGACGTGTGCGTTTTCCTGCGACGGCAAAACAGCCGTTTTGGTGGGATCGGGCGCCGCCCGGCGGTCCTTATCGTATTCCGATGCCAGTGCGCCGCCTTTCGTTTCCGGCACGGAATAGCGGTCATCCGCCGTCGGCTTGGTCAAGTCCGGTGGCACGCGCAAATCCGGCAGGCGGTTTTTTGACGCCGACTTGTACTCGATCGAGTCGCTTTCGAGTTTTGGCAATGCGCTGCACCCGGTGAGCGCTACCGCCGCACCAACGAGGATCGCAGTTTTCCATCGCCGCGACAGGTTCATGAGAATTCCTTTAAACATTAATGCCGGCCTGCTTCATCGCGGCGCGCACCCGTTCATGAAAGCTGGCGGGCAAAGGCGTCAACGGCAGCCGGATACCCGGTTTCATCAACTTCATGCTGGCTACCGCCCATTTGACCGGGATCGGATTGGCCTCGCAAAATAAATCGTGGTGCAGCGCCATCAGGCGCTTGTTGATTTCGCGCGCGCGGACAGGATCGGGCTTAAGCGCGGCTACGCACATCTCGTGCATCAGTTTCGGCGCGACGTTGGCGGTCACCGAAATCACGCCATGGCCGCCGAGCAGCATCAACGCAAGCCCGGTGGCGTCGTCGCCGCTGTAGACGGCCACGTGCGCCGGCAGCTGGCGCAATAATTCGGCGCCGCGCTCCAGGTTGGCGGTCGCGTCTTTGAGACCGACGACATTCGGCACCTCGGCGAGCCGCACCATCGTCTCGGTCTGCAAATCCGCGACCGTGCGGCCCGGCACGTTGTAGACAATCATCGGCATCTCGACCGCTTCGGCGATCGCGCGAAAATGATGGTACAAACCTTCCTGCGTGGGCTTGTTGTAGTACGGGACGACCGAAAGGCTCGCATCGGCGCCTGCTTTTTTCGCGTATTCCGACAACTCAATCGCTTCGCGTGTCGAATTGGCGCCAGTACCCGCAATGATTGCCACGCGTTTGCGCGCATGTTCGACCGCCGTCTTGATCAGCACATGATGCTCATCGAAATCAACGGTCGGCGATTCGCCGGTCGTGCCGACGACGACGATGCCGTCGGTGCCCTGCTCGATATGCCAGTCGATCAGTTGCCGAAACGCATCGAGGTCAAGGCTGCCGTCGTCGTGCATCGGCGTGACGATTGCGACCATGCTGCCGCTTAACTGTGCCATCTGTACGATTTCCCGAGATTACCGCTCATGCGCAGCCAACTGCGCAAAGATTAACCGCGGATTCTACCGCATTAGGCCTATGTACTTAAACACCCTGAAACCTGCCGCCGCCTGCACTTGACTCGACAGCCAGCGTTACAAAACGCCGCAACGAAAGAGCACAGCAACGCTCAAGCCTCCTGGCTCGAATACAGGCGAACCAGCAGGTTCTCGGCATCGACTGTATCGAGTGTCTTCCTTACTCGCGTCAGTGGTTCGGTCAGCATGAGAACGAGCGGATGCCAGTTTGCGCAGAGTATTTCATCCGCGTAAGCAATCGCTGGCTGGTCTTTATCGGTATCCGCGTCCATTGCCCTGCTTTTCATCGTTGATACGGGCTCATCCCACACCTTACGAACGCACGACCGGCCGAAAAGTTGCAGTCTGAATCTAAAAATGAGGCCATCCGGCCGGTCAGGCGCTGAACGGTGGCGCGCCGTTGAGCGCGCACATGCGCTGCACAACGGCTGGCCGCGGCGCTTCAATCGTCAGGTGCTCGTAGGCAATGACTTCAAGGCGGCCGTGTGCGCGCTGCAGCAATTCGCCCGGTTGCAATAAAAAGTCCGGATTGCGCGGGCGGCCATAGCGCTCGTTGCCAAGGGCGAACGTCTCGTAGATCAACACGCCGCCTGGCGCCAGGCTCGCGATCAGCGCGGGAAATAACGGGCGGTGCAGATAATTGACGACGACGATGCCGGCGAAGCGTTGGTCCGCGTACGGCCACGGACCGCCTTCGAGGTCAGCCGCAAGCGTGACGACGCCAGCAACATCGATGAGATCGTTCAGTGCATCCGCATCGCGGTCGACCGCTTCAACCGGATGACCGCGTGCCGCGAGCCAGCGCGCGTGCCGCCCATGGCCGCACGCCACATCGAGGATCCGGCCGCCCGGCTCGATGCGACCAGCAAATCGCTCGACCCACGTCGACGGCGCATCGATGCCCGTATGTCCGACGTTTTGCATGCCGTCCGGTTTACTCGTCATTTGGAAACTATTATAAATTGAGCGAACCGCACCGCGTCCGTCTTATCATTCGCCCATGAAGATCGAGCAACTTATCATCTATCGCCTGAGCGTGCCGCTGCAAAAGCCGTATCGGCTCGCGTTCGGGCCCGTTCACGCATTCGACACCGTGTTCGTCGAGTTGCGCGATGCGGCCGGACGCCACGGCCTCGGCGAAGCAACTTACTTGACGGGCTATACCGACGAGGCGATCGGCCCGAGTTGGACGCTAGTGCAGCAACTGGCCGATGAATTCTCTGGGCTTGAGTCCACGGACATTGCAGCGCGCCTCGAACCGTATTTCGCCACGGCGCCATTTACCGCGACTGCATTTAACACGGCGCTCGAGATGGCGGCCGGCCACCGGCTGCTAACGGCTACGGCACCGGGTCGCGCGCCGGTGCTCGGACTGCTGCACGCGACCGAAACGGCAGACATTGAAACCGAATCGCAGCAACTGTTCGCCGCCGGTTTTACCACGCTCAAAGTCAAAGTCGGCTTCAACGCCGCAAGCGATGCCGCAATGGTCAAACGCGTGCAGCGCGTCGTCCAGGGATGTGCGGCTATCCGCCTTGACGCCAACCAGGGTTATACGCGCGATGACGCCTGCAGGTTTGCCGCTTCACTTGATCCGGACGGCATCGAATTGTTCGAACAACCGTGCGCGGCCGGCGATTGGGAGTCTGCCTGCGCGGTCGCGCGCGTCGCGACCGTACCGATGATGCTGGACGAATCCATTTACGGCGTCGATGACATCCGCCGCGCCAGTGAACTCAAGGCCGCGCGCTACATCAAGTTGAAACTCATGAAACTCGGCGGCCTCGACCGCCTCGCCGCAGCGATCGACACGATTCGCGATTGCGGTATGGAACCGGTGCTCGGCAACGGCGTTGCATGCGAGATCGGCTGCTGGATGGAAGCGTGCATTGCGCGCGACCGCATCAACAATGCCGGCGAGATGAACGGTTTTTTGAAACCCGCGACCTCGTTGCTCGAGCGTCCGCTCAATTTCCAAAACGGCGCGATTGCGCTCGAGCCGGAATTTCGTCCGCGGCTGAATCACGAAGCAGTCGCGCGCTGCACGCTGGAACGCCGCACTTTCGGTGCTTAAGCGCAGCCCGCAACTCTGCTACGATAACAGCCGTTGGCAATCCGGAAAGAGGAGCAGCATGACAGCCACCCTGAAAGATGAGGCCGGCAGCCGGCACGGCAGTCATTCGATTCAAGTACGGCCGCTCAGCGCCGCAGTCGGCGCCGAGATCGCCGGGGTCAATCTCGCACGCATAAACGACGCGCAGTTTGCCGCGATAGAAAACGCGTGGACCAATCATTCGGCGCTCCTTTTTCGCGGCCAGCAACTTGACCACGATGCGTTGCTTTCGTTCAGCCGCCGATTCGGCGAACTCGATCCGCCGCCCGTCAACGAAAACGGCAAGAAATTTGTCGACGGTTATCCGGATATTTACGTCGTTTCCAACATCATCGGCGCCGACGGCACGCCGATCGGCAGTCTCGGCGCGGGCGAAGCGGTTTGGCACACGGACATGTCCTATCTTTCGGAACCGCCCGACGCTTCGCTACTCTACGCGGTCGAGATCCCGCCGAGCGGCGGCGACACTTGGCTGTGCGGCATGATCGCCGCGTGCAAATCGTTGCCGGCCGCACTGCGCGACGCGGTGAAAGACCGCAGCATCAAGCATGACGGCACGTACAACTCGGGCGGCTATCTGCGCGCAGGCCTCACCGCTTCGGACGATCCCGTCAACTCGGTCGGCACGCCGCATCCGATCATCTGCGTGCATCCGCCGAGCGGCAAACCCACGCTGTACCTTGGACGCCGGCGCAACGCCTATGTGGTCGGCTTGCCGCGCGACGAATCGGAGGCCCTGCTGGACGAACTATGGGCGCACGCCTCGCGGCCCGAGCATTCGTTCGCGCACCGCTGGCGCATTGGCGACGTGCTCATGTGGGACAACCGCACGACGCTGCACCGGCGCGATCCGTTCGATGCGTCCGCGCGGCGGCTCATGTATCGCACGCAGATCAAAGGCAAGGCAAAGCCGCGGCGCGCATTTTGAGACGGCGCGGCGGCCGGCGCCGTTCCGCGCGATTTACATGACCCGGAAATTCTTGAACTGCCAGGGATCGGACTGATCGACGTCTTCGGGGAACAGGCGTCCGCGATCGTTGAGCGGCGTCCAGTTCGTATAGGTGCCGACGACATTGCCAAGATAAGGATTCGCGATTTCGAGCACGCGCTGAAAATCGATATCGTCCGGATCGCAAATGCCGCGCAGCGGGTTTTCCATCGCCCACACGACGCCCGCCATTACGCCCGCCGCCACCTGCAAACTCGTCGCATTGTTGAACGGCGCCAGCTTGCGCGCTTCGTGTATCGATAACCGCGAACCGTACCAATAGGCCCCTTTGGCGTGCCCCATCAGCAGCGCACCCAGTTCGTCGGTGCCGTCAAATATTTCGTCCATCAGGATGCGCTTGTTTTCGGGCAGTGCCCAGTTCTTGCCGGCGTATTCGTGCAGCGACAGAATCGTGTTGTCGCACGGGTGGTAAGCGTAGTGGCAGGTCGGCCGGTACATGACTTTCTTGCCGGTGCGCACGGTGTAGTAATCCGAGATCGAAATCGCTTCGCCGTGCGTAATCAGGAAACCGTGAAAATTGCCTTCGGCCGGCGTCCACGTGCGCACCCGCACCGACGCGCCGGGACGCGTGAGATAAATCGCCGCCTTGCCGCCGAAATTGTGCTGTTTCGCATCGCGCGGGAAATGCTTTTCGTGTGAACCCCAGCCGAGTTCGCACGGCTGCGAGCCTTCGCCGACAAAGCCGTCGACCGACCAGGTGTTCACGAATTCGAGCCGCCGCTTGCCGGGATTCGCGACCTGGGTGTCGCGCTCGGAGCAATGAATCACCTTGACGCCGAGGCCCATCGCCAGCCGTGCCCAATCGGCTTTGGTTTCGGGCTTGGCCGCGCGCTTGCGGATGTCGCGCGACAGATTGATGAGCGCCTGCTTGACCCAATGCGAAATCAATCCCGGATTGGCGCCGTGCGTCGGAATGACCGTCGGTCCTCCGCTCGCATAACGAGTGCGGAATTTGATGACCTCTTCGCGCAAACCGTAGTTCGAACGCCGCGACGGCGACACGCTCGTATCCGTGTAACCGCCGAGCCACGGCTCGATGCAGGTGTCGAGATACATCACGCCGCGCTTGTAACAAAACTCGATCAACGAGACGCTCGACACCTCAACCGAGAGGTTGAGCAGGAAATCACCCTTGGCGACGAGCGGTTCGAGCACCGCGCGATAGTTTTCCTTGGTCAGCGGTTTGACGATGAACTTGACGCCGAAATGCTTGGCTTCTTCGACGCCGCGTGTATCGCCCGTGAGAATGCGGATACGCTCGAGCGGCATGTCGATGTGGCGCAGCAGCAGCGGTAAGGTGCCTTGGCCGACGGAACCAAAGCCGATGATGACCAGTCGGCCCTGAAACTTGACGTGTTTTTTTTCGTTCATCTCCCGCTTCCCGCCAGCGCAAACATTTGCGGCGTGGAGTTTAGCATTTTACGTGCGGCGCTTTCAAAAAATACGGCGCCGCGCCGCCGTCTGCGGCGATTAAATTTTTAGCAGAATCTTGCCGCGCGAATTGCGGCCTTCGAGATAGCGATGCGCTTCGCTGGCCTCAGAGAGCGCAAACACGCGATCGATGGTGACCTTGAGTTTGTTGGCGCTGTAGTGCGCAAAAAGATCCCCGGTACGCGCGCGCAATTCCTGCGCCGTTGCGATGTAATCGGCGAGATGCGGCCGCGTGAAAAAAACAGAACCTGCTTCGGCGAGCTCAAGCGGCTCAACGGAAGCAACCAGCCCCGACGCGCCGCCATAGTTGATGCACACGCCGCGTTTTTTGAGACTGCGGATGCTTTTATGGATCGTGTCTTTACCCACTGCATCATAAACGACGTTGACGCCCTGCCCGCCGGTCAACTGCATCACCGCTTCGCGAAAATCCGTCTCGCGGTACAGGATCACGTGATCGGCGCCGCATGCTTTGGCGATCTCGACCTTGTCGGCGCTGCCGGCGGTCGCCAGCACTGTGGCGCCGCGCAATTTCGCAAGCTGCGTCAATAACTGGCCGACGCCGCCTGCCGCGGCGTGAACGAGACAACTCGTGTCGGGCGTCAGCGTAAATGCGGAATGCGACAGATAGTGCGCCGTGCAACCCTGCAGCATTAAAGCGGTCGCAACGTCGAGCGGTACCGCCGGCGGCACGGGCACCAGTCGCGCCGCTGGAACGACTGCGTATTCCGCATAGCTGCCGCGCACGATGCAATACGCGACGCGATCGCCCACCTTGAATTCGCCGGCATCGGTGCCGATCGCCGCGACGGTGCCGCCGCCTTCCATCCCAAGCGTCAGCGGTAACGGCGTTTTGTAAGTATCCGAGCGCGCATACTGGCCGCTGCGCATATAAACGTCGATGAAGTTCACGCCCGCATACTCGAGCTTGACCAGCACTTCGCCAGCGGCCGGACGCGGCTGCGGCAATTCGAGCAGCTTCAACTGTTCAGGACCGCCGAACGCCGGAATCGAAATTGTTTTCATGCTGTCCTATGACGACTGATCAAGCACCGGACGCTACGCCGCAGACGAGCGCGCGCAATGCTATCATTTGCGCTGTTAAATCAGGCGCCTGACCGGAGAGTGTATGACTGCCCGCCCCCCGATTGCAATGGACGCGACACCTGCCCGCGCGATGGTGGCGGCGTTGGTCGCGCGCGCACGCGCTGCGCAATCGAAGTATCAGCAATACTCGCAGGCTGAGCTCGATGAAGTTGCGACCGCCGCGGCGTGGGCCATCATGGAACCGTCGCGCAATCGCGCGCTCGCCGAGCTTGCCGTCAAGGACACCGGCCTCGGCAACGTCGGCGACAAGATCATCAAGAACCATCGCAAGACGCTCGGGCTCATGCGCGATCTTCAGCATGCCAAAACCACCGGCATCATCGCCGAGCACGCCGATACCGGCATCACTGAGATCGCGCGTCCGGTCGGCGTCGTCGCCGCGGTCGTGCCGTCGACCAATCCGGGCGCGACCCCGGCCAACAACATCATCAATGCAATGAAGTGCGGCAATGCGGTGGTGCTGTCGCCCTCACCCAAGGGTTACACGACCTGCGAGGCGCTCGTCGGCTATATCCATCAGGAGCTGGCGCGCATCGGCGCGCCGCTCGATCTCGTGCAAATGCTGCCGGCACCGGTAACGAAGGAATCCTCAACCGAGCTCATGCAGCAGGCCGATCTCGTCGTCGTCACGGGTTCGCGCGCCAACGTGCGCGCCGGTTACTCGAGCGGCAAGCCCGCGCTCGGCGTCGGCGCCGGCAATGTCGCGGTGATCGTTGATGACAGCGCGAATGTCGATGACGCGGCGGCCAAGATCATGGCGTCGAAAATTTTCGACAACGCCACCAGCTGCTCCTCCGAAAACAGCATGATCGTCCATGCCGCCGTATACGACGCAATGCTGGCGGCGCTGTCGAAACAAGGCGGCGCGCTGCTGAGCGCCGATGAAAAAGCAACACTCCAGAAAACGATGTTTCCGGGCGGCCATTTATCGTCGGCGGTGACGGCGCAATCGGTTGCGAAAATCTGCTCGATTGCAGGCCTCACGCGCCCCGCGCTCGTTGCCGCCAGATGCCTGCTCGTCGAGGAAACCGGCGCCGGCCCCGATTATCCGTTCTCCGGCGAGAAGCTCGCGCCCGTGCTGACCGTTTATCGCGCGAATGATTTCGACCATGCGTTCGAAACGCTGCGCAGCATTTACGCATACATGGGCAACGGCCACTCGTGCGGCATTTACAGCGAAAACGACGCACATATTCGCAAGCTCGGGCTCGAAATGACGGTATGCCGCGTCATCGTCAAACAAGCACACACCTTCGCGACCGGCGGCAGCTTTGACAACGGACTGCCGTTTTCGCTGTCGATGGGCTGCGGCACCTGGGGCGGCAACAGCTTCTCCGAGAACTTGCACTACAAGCATTTCCTGAACATCACGCGCATCGTGCGCACTATTCCGGCACGAGAGCCGAGCCCTGACGAGATATTCGGCGCATATCGCCAGAAACATAAGATTTAACCCGCCAGCGTCGCATCGTCGCCGCGTCACCGCAGCAAAGCAGTTAATGAAAACTATCCGGCACTTCGTTGACCAACAGGCCAAAGCGCAACCGATCGCGCCGTACCTGATCGCGCCCGAAACAGGCCGCACACTCACCTACGCGCAACTCAAAGCCGATTCGATCGAACTCGGCCGCTATCTGCTGGCGCAAGGGCTCGGCAAAGACGACAAGGTCGCGTTGATGCTGCACAACGGGTATCAAACCGGACGGCTGCTGATCGGCGTCATGTACGCGGGCTTTACCGTGGCGCCGCTCAATCTCCTGTCGCAGGCGTCCCAGCTTGCGTACGTGCTCGAACATTCCGACACGCGCCTGGTGTTCACGAGCGCCGAACTTGCCGAACGCCTGCAGACCGCGCTTAAAAACATTAACCGCGCGATTAAAGTCGTCGTCATCGATCCCGACTCAACTTCGATCTTCGATGCGCAGCCGGCTGCTGACCTGCCGCCAGTCGCCCCTGAAGACGACGCGCTGCTCATGTATACGTCGGGCACCACGGGCAAGCCCAAGGGAGTCGTGCTCTCGAACAAGAGCGTGATTGCGGGCGGCGATTACACCAGCCGCGCGCATCAGCTGGCCGCGAGCGACCGCGTGATGTGCGCATTGCCGCTTTATCATATCAACGGCCAGATCGTGACTGCGGTGGCGCCCATCGTGCACGGCGGCTCGGTGGTGATGCCGCATCGTTTCAGCGTAAGCAATTATTGGGAGACGGTTGTCACCAGCCAATGCACGTGGATCAACGTGGTGCCGACCATCATCGCGTATCTTTTGAACGCGCTTGATCCACGCATGGCGGGACTCGACATATCGACAATCAAATTTTGCCGGTCGGCTTCGGCGCCGCTGCCGCCGGAACTGCATCGCGCATTCGAGGAAAAATTCGGCATCAGCATCATCGAGACGTTCGGCATGACTGAAACCAATGCACCGTGTTTTACGAATCCGTACGAACGCGCGCAACGCAAAATCGGCAGCCCCGGCCGTCCGTTCGGCAATGAAGGCAAGGTCATCGACCCGCTTAGCGGCGAAAATCTGCCCGCCGGCCGGATCGGCGAACTCATGGTGCGCGGCGACAACGTAATGAAGGGCTACTACAAGGACCCGGAAACCACCGCCAAAACGTTGCACCCCGACGGCTGGATGCATACGGGCGACCTTGGCTTTATGGACGACGACGGCTTCGTCTTTGTCACCGGGCGCATCAAGGAACTTATCATCAAGGGCGGTGAAAATATCGCGCCCCGGGAAATCGACGAAGCGCTGTTAAAACACGCCGCGGTGCTCGAAGCTGCGGCCGTCGGCATTCCTGATCCGCAGTATGGCCAGGAAATCATGGCGTGCGTGGTACTCAAACCCGGACAGCGCTGCTCGCTCGCCGATCTTTACACTTTCTGCAATCACGAGCTGGGCAACTACAAAACACCCAAGCTCATCAAGCTGGTCGATTCGCTGCCCAAAGGCCCGTCGGGCAAAGTGCAGCGGCTGAAACTGCTGGAGACATCATGAACGTCTTTGCGAACGATTTTGCCGGCGCGACCGCAAGTGTGCTGCTGCTCATCGCGTACCACGTCTTTCTGCGCATCAAACTGCGCAGCGACCCGCTTTATACGATTCAGGCTGTCAACGCGTTGTCGCGCGCCGCGTGGGTGGAAACGGTCATGACAGCGGGCAACAAGGACGTGCTGGCCGTGCAGACGCTGCGCAATTCGATCATGGGGGCGACGTTTTTATCATCGACCGCGGTGCTGTTGATCATCGGCGTGCTGACTTTGAGCGGCCAGAGCGAACACCTGGGCACCACCTGGCAATCGCTCAACGTTTTTGGCGCCATGCGCGCCGAACTCTGGCTCGCGAAGCTGCTCGCGCTGCTGCTCGACATGCTGGTGGCGTTTTTCAGTTTCGCCCAGGCAATCAGGCTTTTTCACCATGTCGGTTACATGATCAACGTACCGGTATCGACGCAGCATCGTGCTTTCACGCCGCCGCATGTTGCGCTGCATTTGAATCGTGCGGGTGCTTTTTACGCGGTGGGCATGCGCGCCTATTACATCGCGGTGCCACTCGTGTTCTGGCTGTTCGGCCCGCACTTCATGCTTTTGTCCACGGTCATCCTGCTGCCGGTGCTGTTTTTCCTCGATCGCGCGCCCACGGGCCTGGCCGACGATTTTCGATAGCGCATTCGCACTGCGGCCATGATTGCCGCGCGCCGTTCGAAGTGCGCCGCCTTGTGGTAACTTTTAAATCCCGCATTTCCAGGTGATTACATGAACCTGCACCGTCTGCTGTTGCAGCGAGCTGACGACCAAAAACCATTGCGCGTTGCGCTGATTGGCGCCGGCAAATTCGGCTCGATGTTTTTATCGCAGGTCCGGCGCACGCCGGGCCTGCATCTCGTGGCGGTGTGCGATCTCGCACCGGCGCGCGCACGTGAAAGCCTGCAGCGCGTCGGCTGGCCGGCCGAACAATACGCGGCCGCGTCGCTCGATGCCGCGCACCGGCACGGCACTACTTTCGTCACCGACGATGCGCTCGCCGTCATCCAATCCGACGCGATTGAAATCGCGATTGATGCGACGGGTAGCCCGGCTGCCGGCATTCGTCATGCGCTCGCGTGTTGCGCGCATGGCAAGCACATCGTGATGGTCAATGTGGAAGCCGACGCGCTCGCCGGTCCGCTGCTCGCGCGGCGCGCCGCCGAAGCGGGCATCGTTTATTCGCTCGCGTACGGCGATCAGCCGGCGTTGATTTGCGAAATGGTCGATTTGGCGCGCGCCGCCGGCTTTCAAGTCGTCGCCGCCGGCAAAGGCACGAAGTATCTGCCTGCCTATCATGCATCGACGCCGGCTACGGTGTGGGGGCACTACGGATTTACGCCCGAGATGGTCGCGGGCGGCGACTTCAACGCGCAGATGTTCAATTCTTTTCTCGACGGCACCAAGTCGGCGATCGAAATGGCGGCGGTTGCCAACGCGACTGGCCTCACGCCGGCGCCGCAGGGACTCGAATTTCCGCCGTGCGGCGTCGACGACCTGCCCCGCAGCATGCGGCCGCGCGCAGCGGGTGGATTGTTGAATCACGCAGGCCAGGTCGAAGTTATCTCGAGCCTCGAACGCGACGGGCGGCCGGTGTTCCGCGATTTACGCTGGGGGGTCTATGTGAACTTCGCCGCCGACAGCGACTACGTGCGACGCTGTTTTAAGGAATACGGACTCTTAACCGATGATAGCGGCAATTATTCCGCGATGTATAAACCGTATCACCTGATCGGACTCGAGCTCGGTATCAGTGTCGCATCCGTCGGCATACGACGCGAAGCCACCGGTGCGGCGACCGGTTTTCGCGGCGACGTGGTCGCAACCGCGAAACGCGATCTCAAGGCGGGCGAAACGCTTGACGGCGAAGGCGGCTATACCGTGTACGGCAAGCTGATGCCGGCGGCCGATTCGCTCGCATGCGGCGGACTGCCGCTCGGGCTGGCGCACGGCGTTGCATTGAAGCGCGCGGTCGCCAAAGGCCAGGCCGTCAAATGGACCGACGTCGGCGAGATCGATTCAGACGCCGCGCGTTTCCGGCGCGAAATGGAACGCGTGTTCTCGCCCCCGAGTGTCAGCCGGGCAAGCGCGCGCTAAAACGCCATGGACCGGCGCGATTTTATCGGTGCATGCGCGGCGGGTGTCGCCGTCGGCATCAATCCAGCGCAGGCGGCGACTTTACGGCCGCGTTTTTACCAACGCGTTCGTTTGCTCGATGCAACCAACCGGCCGCTGCGCGCAGCTTCGCTCGCCGCCAACCGCAATTACATTTTTCACTATCCATTTGCTGCGACGCCGTGTTTTCTGCTGAACCTCGGCAAACCGACTCAGCAGGCGGTCACACTGAAAACCGAAAGCGGCACTGATTACGACTGGCCGGGCGGCGTCGGCCCGCAAAATGCAATCGTTGGCTATTCCGCAATTTGCGCCCACCAGCTGTCTTATCCGACACGCCAGATCAGCTTCATTAGTTATCGAACGGCCGCAGGCCCCTCGAAAATAACGCACACCAACGTTATTCATTGCTGCTCCGAACACAGCGAATACGACCCGGCAACCGGCGCGCGCGTGTTGGGCGGCCCTGCGCCGCAGCCGCTGTCGGCGATTTTGCTCGAGCATGACAAGGCCGGCGATCAGATCTACGCGGTGGGCACGCTCGGCGCCGAAATGTACGACGCGTTCTTCAAAAAATATGAGTTCAAGCTTGCGCTCGAATATGGGGAGCGCGCGCGCCAGCCGGTCGCCGGCACCGCGATCGTCACCGAGCTTAATAACTACTGTCGCCAGCAAGTGCAATGTTGAAGCCGGCGCGCGGCACGGCCGGCGGTTAAGAGGCGGATGATTCGCTGGCTGCATCCGGGCGAACCGTTTCCGCCTCTGACCGAAGCTGCGACAGACCCCAACGGCCTGCTCGCAGCGGGCGGCGATTTGTCGGCGGCGCGGCTGACCGACGCCTACCGCCGCGGAATTTTTCCATGGTTCAGTCCGGACCAGCCGATTCTTTGGTGGAGCCCCGACCCGCGCATGGTCCTGATTCCGGCCGAACTCAACATCACCCGCTCGCTTAACAAGGTATTGCGCAATTCCGATTATGAAGTTCGCGCTGATTCGGCGTTCAGCGAGGTCATCGCCGCCTGTGCGGAGCCGCGCGCGACCCAAAACGGCACCTGGATCAGCGCCGAAATGATCGACGCATACTCCGAGTTGCACGCAGGCGGGGTCGCGCACTCGATCGAAACCTGGATCGACGGCGAACTTGCCGGCGGACTCTATGGCGTTGCGCTCGGCCGCATGTTCTATGGCGAATCGATGTTCACACGCACGTCAAACGCATCGAAGATCGCGCTTGTCCATCTCGTGCGACAGCTCGAACGCTGGCAGTTCGGCATGATCGATTGTCAGATGTATACATCGCACCTCGCTTCACTGGGCGCGCGCGAAATTCCGCGCACGGCCTTTATGCGTAATCTGCAGGAATTGGTAAACTATTCCCATCTACCCGGCCGATGGAATCTGGACCGTGACCTTATTGACTGATCTGCCGCTGTCGATACTGCAGTTCTACGCGACTGCGCCCTATCCGTGCAGCTATCTGCCGGAGCGCATGGCGCGCTCGCAGGTGGCGACGCCAAGCCATCTGATCGACGCCCCGGTTTATAGCGAACTCGTCAAGGCGGGTTTTCGCCGGAGCGGTGCCTTCACGTACCGGCCATACTGCGATCACTGTCGAGCGTGCGTGCCGGTTCGCGTCATTGCCGCGGAGTTCAAGCCAAACCGCACGCAGCGCCGGATCGCAAAAAAACATGCGAACCTGCAGGCAACGTTACTGGATCTCAAGTACAGTCACGAACACTACGCGCTGTACCTGCACTACCAGGCGATGCGGCACGCGGGCGGCGGCATGGATCACGACAGCCGCGAGCAATACCGGCACTTTCTTTTGCAAAGCAATGTCGAATCGCGCCTGGTCGAATTTCGCGAAGACGGCGTGCTGCGCATGGTCAGCATACTCGACGAACTCGAAGACGGCCTGTCATCGGTGTATACGTTTTTTGATCCCGACGTCGAAGCGGCAAGTTTCGGCACTTACAACATCCTGTGGCAGATCGAGCGCTGCATAAAACAAGACCTGCCCAATTTGTATCTGGGTTATTGGATCGCGCAAAGCCGAAAAATGGCATACAAGATCAACTTTCAACCGATGCAGGGACTCATCGATGGCAGCTGGAAACAGTTGACTGACGCGGCCAGTGCGCAGCTGCGGACCGATTGAGCTTTCTGACAATCAATCAGGTGCCGGCTCTGCGTCGTAATTTCTCACAACGCTCGCGTAAGACGCTCGCTTGAACCGCGCTGAACTCGCTGCGCAAATCGATGCACTGCTGCCGCAAACGCAATGCCGGCAATGCGGCTATGCGGCTTGCCGGCCCTATGCCGACGCGATCGCCGATGGACGCGCCGGCATCGATCGATGTCCGCCCGGCGGAGACGAGGTGGCCCGCGAACTCGCCGCCTTGCTCGATGTCGCATACGCGCCGGTTGACCCGCGCTTCGGCGCAACCAGGCCGCCGGCTGTTGCACTGATCGACGAAGCCACCTGCATCGGATGCACACTTTGCATCGAAGCGTGTCCGGTCGATGCCATTGCCGGCGCCGCCAAACTCATGCACACGGTTATCACCAGCGAATGCACCGGCTGCGAACTGTGCCTGGCCCCTTGTCCCGTTGACTGCATCAGCCTGCAGCCGACCGGCGCCCAACTCACACGTGAAGCACGAATCGCGTTCGCGGCACGGTCAAAGCGAAACTATGAGCGTCGCACCGAACGACTGGCGCGCGGACTGGCCGAAAAGCGCGCAAGCGGCCCTCGCTCGAATGCCGGTGTCGACATGGAAATTGTGCAGCAGGCAATCGCGCGCGCGCGACAGCGACTGGGCAAGCGGCGTCAGCCGTGAAAAACTTCCTGCTTGATCGCGCCTTTGCTCGTGTTCTTGACTGCGTACATGAGCTTATCCGCCTGACGAATCATGTCTTCGATTGACGGCGGCATACGCAGAAACGTCGCGATGCCGATGCTGAAAGTGACCGGCCACTGATGCTCCTTCATTTCGTGCATCAATCGCTGCTGCAGCATTTCGACCACCATGCGGCATGCTTCCACGTTCGTTTCCGGCAGCATGACCGCGAACTCGTCGCCGCCGAGCCTGCCGGGGAGATCCGACGAACGCAGCTTGCGCAACATGGTCTTCGAAATCACGCGCAACAACTCGTCGCCCACGTGGTGACCAAGTTTGTCGTTGACCTTTTTGAAGTTGTCGCAGTCGATATATGCAATCGACAACGTACGTTTATATCGACGGCATACTTCGATCTCCGCACTGACGACCTGATAAAACCCGCTTTTATTGACGAGGCCGGTGAGACTGTCCTTGCGTGACTCGAAATGCGCGTTGTCAAGCGCCTTGCGCAGCTCGGTCAGCGCGATCACCATCACGATAAAACCAAACACGACGGTCGCCCAATCCCAGTACAAAAGCGCCGGTTGATCCATGTAGCGGCCGTTCATCGCTTCAAGATAGCCCCACGAAGTACAGGCGACGATCGATAACAACACACCAAACAATCGGCCCATCACCCAGGTCAGCACGAGCAGCGGCAGCAGATACAGCACCGTCAGGCGCAGCTTGAATCCGGTCGCATAATCGACCGCCGCAACCAGCAGCAACAACACGAGACCCAGCGCGAGCCATTGTCCGCGATGCTGATTAATGAAATACAAACCAACGTCAGATTGTTTTTGTCCGGTTTTGCCGTTCATGGTTTCGCTTTCGCCGGCCGGCTGCTTCGCTCACAGTCGCCTGCCGGATTACCTTCGCAAATAGCGTGCCATACGAGCGTGTGACATAATGCTTGCAGAATAGGCTTACGTTGACACGCAAGACCTCTTATTCGAAGCCTGCTATGTGACATTGTTGTCATTCACAAGCCGCCTCACTTCTGTTAATCAAACGTCATATCAACACTCCGCCGGATTGCCGGCATCCGCTCTTTTGCGCCGGGCGCCTTCCATGAATCCATCCAAACGCATCGCGATATTCGAACGGCTGCGCACAGCCAATCCCGAGCCGCGCGGCGAACTCGAATATCGCAATGCGTTCGAGCTGTTGGTGGCGGTGATTTTGTCCGCCCAGGCGACCGACAAAAGCGTGAATCTCGCGACGCGCGGACTCTACGCCGCGGCCAACACGCCCGCTGCGATATTAAGCCTCGGCGCCGCGCGACTCGAAGATTACATCAAACGCATCGGGCTCTACCGCACCAAGGCAAAAAACGTGGCGGCAACCTGCAAGCTGCTGATCGATGAACATGGCGGCGAAGTGCCCAAGACCCGTGAAGAGCTCGAACGTCTGCCTGGCGTCGGCCGCAAGACCGCCAATGTAATTCTGAACATCGCGTTCGGCGAGCCGACGATCGCAGTCGACACTCATATTTTCCGCGTCTCCAACCGCACGGGCATCGCGCCGGGCAAGGACGTCGTCCAGGTCGAGAAGAAACTGATGAAGCTCGTGCCCGATGAATTCAAATTGCATGCGCATCATTGGCTGATTTTGCATGGCCGTTATGTTTGCAAGGCGCGCAAACCCGATTGTCCGGCCTGCATCATCAACGATCTGTGCGAATACAAGCACAAGACGAAGCCGGCGCCACCAGCGAGTATTCATCCGTGAGAGTTCGGGACATAATAAAACACGTATGCGTTTCATTACGTTACGGACTCTAATATGTTCAATCCCTCGCGAGACCAGGCGCGCCGGTTCTTTTTCGATACCTGGGCGAAGTATCGTCAAGGCGCGCCAATAAGCGACCTCGAGCAGGTTGCGCTCAAGGTGATCGGCCTGCATCCGGAATACCATCGGTTGCTTGAGGATATCGAGCAAAACGTCGACCGCGACTACCCGCCCGATGACGGCAGCATCAATCCGTTTTTGCATCTCTCGCTGCATCTCGCGGTTGAGGAGCAACTGTCGATCGACCAGCCGCCCGGCGTTCGCGCCCAATACGATCGCATCGCTGCGATCACCGGCTCGGAACACGATGCGCGCCATGCGTTGCTCGAATGCCTCGGTGAAACAATATGGCAGGCTCAGCGCACGGGCGCCGCGCCCGACTCCACCGCTTACCTTGCCTGCCTCGCCGCAAAATCCGGCGCCGGAGATTGTTAGGCGCGGCAACGCACGAACGTGAAAAAGCCGGCGGGCTTGCGCCGACCGGCTAAATCGATTCGAACCTTCGTTCTTAGTATTTGGTCGCGAGGCCCTGCTGGCTCGAGTAATACGCCGCAAGATCCGCAATGTCTTCGCGTTTCAGGTTGGCAACCTGCCCCGCCATGATCGGATTTTTACGGACGCCGGATTTATAGTCTGTGAGCGCACGAACAAGGTAGTCGCCGTGCTGGCCGGCGAGTTTCGGGAAATCCGGCGCCTGGCTATTGCCGTTCTCGCCATGGCAGGCCGCGCACACTTTGGACTTTTCCTTGCCTGCAGCCGGATCGGCCGCATACGCGAGCGTGCCGAAGGTAAGTGCCGCTGCGATCATCAATAATTTTGTCATCATCGTTATCTTTTTCATTTGCCCGCTGTTTTGGTATCGCCCGCAGCGTAGTAAGCAGCGAGATCAGCCATGTCCTGGTCGCTCAATCCGGCTGCGATTGCGCGCATGGTCGGATGACTGCGCTCGCCGGATTTATATGCCTGCAGCGCTTTAGCAAGGTACGACGCGTGCTGGCCGCCGAGTTTCGGCACCCGGTATACGGATGGAAAGGCTGTCCTGTAGTCCGGGATGCCATGGCAACCTTCGCACAAAGCGGTTTTTTGTTGACCGGCCGCGGCATTGCCGTCCGCCGCCGCCACGGAAGTTGCCGCGACCGACAGTGCGACCGCTGCGATAACGTTCATCATTTTCATTGGTTTGTCGTCCCCGAAGTCAGCAAAAAACTCGCGTGATTATACCGGAAATTCCTGCGGTTGCGCCGCTACAGCGCCTTGAAAGCGGCGCGACCTTGCTTCAATGCGCGGCGCTCAACACGCCCGATGCGGCGAGCGCCAACACCACAATTTCGAGTGCTGCGATCGAAAAGTAAACGATGTCGCGATGTGCCGCGTAGATCGGCAACAACGCAATGAAACACAGTGCGGAAATACCGGCCAGTATTGCGATGCCAACCAGCGGCAACACGTCGCCGTGGTCCAGCATCGCGAGCCAGCCCCAGCCTTCCGGCATGCCGGTGGCGCGGAGATAGTCAGGCGCGGCCAGCGTCCATAGCGACGGCATTTGCTCGAGCGGCACGTGCGCAGGCAGCCAACCTGTGACGTATGCAATGAAGGCGAGAACGAGCACGCCGAGTCCCAGTCGCATTCCGAAATCGAGCACCTGCGCATAGCGAAGCTGTTCGCGGGACACATGACTCTTTACGTCCATAGGCCAAGTCCTTTTGCCAGTGCCCGCACGCCGGCCGCGAGCAGCAATGCGATGACGAGACTGCGTATCGTCGACGCCTTGATAATAGTCAGCAGACGCGCGCCGATGAAAGCGCCGAACATCATGCCGATCACAGACGGCGCGGCGATAATCGCGAGCACCGCGCCCTTGTTGATATAAACCCATACCGCTGAAGAATCGACGATCGACAGGATGAAACCGCTGCTGCCTGCCGACAACCGCAGGGGAACGCCCATGACAAGGTTCAAGGCGGGCACATTGGCCCAGCCCGCGCCGAGACCGAACAAGCCGGCGAGCATGCCGATGCCGAGAAATATGAGCAGGCCAAGCGGCGTCCGATGCACTCGCCACGCAATTTCCTTTGCATTCACGGCGTCGTAAAAAACGCCGTGAATGCGCAGTGCCGCGGCGAGCGGGTCGGTTTGGGGCACCTGCGGAAATTCGGATTTCCTGGCGAGCCACATCAGCGCGACGATGCACAGAATCGTTATGCCCAGCGCCGTTTGAACAATGGCTGCCGGCAGCGCGAGCCCGATCAGCGCCCCGGCAATCGAACTGGTCGATGCGAGCAGTGCAAGCGGCAGGCCAAGCCTGAGATCGGCGAGTCCCCCGCGCAGCAACCCCGGCGCTGCCGCCACTGCGCTGGCAAGCGCCACGAGCAATCCGGCGCCGCGCACAAAATCGATATGAAACGGGAAGAAGCCGCTGACGATCGGCACGAACAGCACGCCGCCGCCGACACCCGCTGGCACCGCAATCATGCCGAGCACGAAACAGATCACGAACAAGGACAACGGCCAGACCCACCACGGCAGCGCCGCCATGTCCACCGCCGCTAATGCGGAACCTGTCCAGCCTGCAGCGCACAATGCGACGACCGCAGCCAGCATTACGCCCGACCAATCGCTGAATTTATTTTTACTCATTCCCCGAACGCGAGACTTCTCGCGGCTTGTCATGACGCCGCAGCAGCCGCATTGTAACGGCTCATTCGCGCCTCAAGCACACGGTCAGGAAAACATGGTGCAATGTACGCGTTCGTTTCTCGATGCGCGTGCCCGGTTGCATGCGCAAATCAATTCACTTACCCTTTGCCGCATGGCGAACCGTCTGACCCGCATCTATACCCGCACCGGCGATGCCGGCACGACCGGCCTTGCCGACGGTTCGCGGGTCGCCAAGAATGCGCCGCGCATCGAGGCCATCGGCGCGGTCGATGAACTCAATAGCTCGATCGGCGTGCTGCTCTGCGAAGAGCTGCCCGATCCGATTCGCAACTGCCTTGACGGCGTTCAGCATGACTTGTTCGATCTTGGCGGCGAACTCAGCGTGCCGGGCCATTCGCTGATGACCGAAGCCCACAGCCAGCGGCTGGAAACAGCACTCGATGAATTCAATGCCAGCCTGCCCGCTCTCAAGGACTTTATCCTGCCCGGCGGTTCGCGTGCCGCAAGCCTCGCCCATGTCGCCCGCACCGGCTGCCGCCGCGCCGAGCGTACCGTCGTCGCTCTAGGGAGTTCGGAGGCCGTCGCGCCGCCGCTGCTGCAGTATCTGAATCGTTTGTCGGATTTGTTGTTCGTACTCGCGCGCGCGCTCAACCGGCACGCCGGACGAAACGACGTTTACTGGCAACAAGGCAAAAACCGGGGTTAAAGTTCAGTGCGTGTTTCGCGCCGTGCGCACGGCATCGATGTGTTCGCACACCGTTCGGGCGCCTTGCAAGACGCGCGGCGTCTGGCGCTGAATATAGTCGGGGTCGACATAGCGCGCCTGAACGCGGCGGAGCGCCGCATAACGCTCAGCCTGCATCCAGGGTGCGGCGAATTCAGCGGGCGTTGTTGCCGAGCTGCCTCCCAATACAACTTCCGGCCTGGCGGCGATCACGCTCTCGAGCGATACGATCGGCGTGAGAACCGGCACCGGCGCGAATACGTTGCGACCGCCGCACAACGCGATCACATCGCTGATCATGTGCCGTGCGTTGACCGTCATCAGCGGCTCGTGCCATATCTCATAGAACACGCGCACTGGCGACCGCATGCGGTACTGCGCGTTCAGTGCAGCGATGCCGCGTTCGAAGTCGCCAGCCGCGGCTTCGCCCGCTGCGCCGGTGCCGGCAAGCGACGCAATCGCGCGCAGTAAGCGCGGAATCGCGCTGAGCGTTTCAGGCTCGGCGACGAAAACCGTAAAACCAAGTTGCTCGAGCCGCTCGAAATCGGCGGCATGGTTGCCCGTCTTCCATGCTATGACCAGGTCCGGCTTGAGACTCAACACGCGTTCGAGATCGATGCGCGATGCGTCGCCGATTTGCCGAATCGAGGCGGCGGCAGAAGGAAAATCGCTGTAACGCGGCACGCCGATCAGCTTGTCGCCTGCGCCGGCCGCGAACACGAGTTCGGTGATCGATGGGGCGAGCGCCGCGATCCGCGTGGCCGCTGCCGGCAGGACGACCCGGGTGCCGCGATCGTCGACGACGCTGATGGCGCTCTGCGATGCGGCCGTCGCACTCGTTGCGGCCAAAACGACAGCGGCCGCCAGTTTCATGAACACTGCGGTGGACGGATGTTTCACCGCATGCATGTTGCGGCCAGCGGAAAAACTATTGGTTGCCCATGTACTGCAGCAACGTCGCGCTGGTATGCCGCAGCCGTTGCGACAGCATGGTGACGAGCTTGATCAGGATCTTGGAGCCGAGGCTCGGTTTCTCGAGGATGATCTTGACCATGTCGTCGCGTGTGAGTACGCCGAACGTGGTCTCTTTCTGGGCGACGCAAGTCGCAAATCGCGGCTCGCCATCGATCATCGACATTTCGCCGAGCGTCACGCCCTGCGTCACCGACGTCATCAGCTGCCTGTCACCCATCAGGTTTTGCTTGTAAATATCGACCTCGCCGCGGATGACGAGCAGCATGTAATCGCCCATATCGCCTTCGCGAATGATCGTTTGACCCGGTTGCGCATGATAGACGCGCAGATAGGCGGCAAGCACCTTGACATCGTCGTGATCAAATTCAGCAAAAAAAAGCGAATGGCCGACAAGACTGAATACCTGGTCTGCGAATGCCGCGCCGCTGCCGAGATCTTCGAGTTCGGTCAGGCGTTTACGGTCGGCCACCTTAGTGGTGTTCTTCGCCATGCTCGCTCCGTTTTTTGAACTACCGCCACCGGCTTACTGTTCCGCTTCCATCAGTTTGATGCGGCGCTTGCGCACGCCGTCGGCCAGGGTCTCCAGCAGCTTTTCGCTGTCCTCCCAGCTGATGCAGCCGTCGGTAATGCTTTGTCCGAACACGAGCGCCTTGCCCGGGACGAGGTCCTGGCGCCCGGCCTTCAGATGACTTTCGACCATCACGCCGAATATACGGTCTTCGCCCGCCGCGAGTTGACGCGCGACATCGAGGCCGACATCGACCTGCTTCTGCGGGTTCTTGCTCGAATTTGCATGGCTGAAGTCGATCATGAGGCGCTGCGCGAGGCCTGCGTCGGCGAGCCCTTTTGCCGCCGAATCGACGCTCGCCGAATCGAAGTTGGGCGCCTTGCCGCCGCGCAAAATAATGTGACAGTCTTCATTGCCCGCGGTCGAGACAATTGCCGAGTGGCCCGCCTTGGTGACCGACAGAAAATGATGCGGCGCCTGTGCCGCGCGGATGGCATCGACCGCAATCTTGATATTGCCGTCGGTGCCGTTCTTGAAGCCGACCGGGCAAGACAGGCCAGAAGCAAGTTCGCGGTGGATCTGGCTCTCGGTCGTGCGAGCACCGATCGCCCCCCACGAAACGAGGTCGGCAATATACTGCGGCGTAATCATGTCGAGGAATTCGCAGCCGGCCGGCACGCCTTTTTCGTTCAATTCGAGCAGCAGTTCGCGCGCGATGCGGATGCCCTCGTTAATGCTGAAGCTGCCGTCGAGATTGGGATCGTTGATCAGTCCCTTCCAGCCGACCGTGGTACGCGGTTTTTCAAAATAGACGCGCATCACAACCAGCAAATCCTCGGCGAGCCGCGTCGCCACCTGTTTCAACTTGCCGGCGTATTCCTTCGCGGCCTTGACGTCATGAATTGAGCACGGCCCCATGATCACGAGCAGCCGGTCGTTGGCGCCGTGCAAAATGCGATGGATTCCCTGGCGCGCATCGAACGTCGTCTGTGCACCCTTGTCGGACAGAGAAAACTCGCGCAACACGTGCGCGGGTGGCACGAGTTCCTTGATCTCCTTGATCCGTAAATCGTCGGTTCTTTGCATGGCCGGCTTCAATAATTCAACGAAATCGTAACAGTATAACTCAAGACCACTCGTGTAATCGCCGGCCTGTGCGCCCGCAGTCAGTGGGCGACGTATCGGCAGATGACAATCCAAGCACAACGATGGTCTAATCTCAACGCTGTTCGGCGCGGTGTGGCCGACATCTTGCGCCCCAGGGAAAGATCGATGAAAGTTCTCGCGGTAATCCGCCTGCATGCGTACCTCAGCCGGATTTTGGCTGGCGCGATGTGCGTCGCCCTCGGCGCATGCGCACCCGCGCCTATCAATCCGGAAGCAATCACCGCGGAGCCAGAGTCAGGACGAGCGGTAGTCATCGGGTGGGGTAATACCGCGGCCGAAAATGCACGCGCTGCGCTGAAAGCTGAAAGAGATACCCGGGTGACGCGCTTGTTCGTCGGCTGGGTCAATATGAGGAGAGTGTCCCTGGGCGAAAATGTCGCGCGCCTTGAACCCGGCGACCAGAAGCTAATCGTCTCCTGCGGCATCTATGTCGATCACCGCTTTTTTACATACGACGAAGAACTGCAGGGACGGCTCGAGGCGAACCGGGTCTACCGCCTGCGCGCCAATCCTGAAGGCCGCCGCTGCCAGCCTTACCTCGAAGACGTGACCGGCAAAAGCGGCTAGGCGCGCCGGCACCTCGATCGTTATCAGGGATTCTCGCGCCAACCCGACACATGCTGCTATCGCTCATAAAAAAATGGAGCCGTCCGGGCGCGCGCACTGAGGCGCGCACGCATGTGTCGCCGCGCAGATTGCATATCGGCGGCCAGATTGCTCATCCCGAATGGAAAATCCTCGACGTCATCGCCGGCCCGCACGTCGACTTCGTCGGTGATTGCACGGATCTCTCTATCTTCGGCGATGCGAGCATCGAGGAAGTTTATGCGTCGCACGTGCTCGAGCACCTGGGCTATGCGCATGCGCTGCCCACGGCGCTGCGTGAAATTCACCGCGTGCTGGTCCCCGGAGGCACACTGTGCGCGAGCGTGCCTGATCTCGACATTTTGTGCGCGCTGTTTCTCGACCAGGAGGCAAGCGCAAAACAACGCATGAAACTGATGCACATGATGTTCGGCGGACAAACCAATGATGTTGATTTCCACCGGATTGGATTGAACGACGAACTGTTGCGCGGCTTCCTCGCGGAGGCCGGATTTGTCGACATCACCCGCGTAAATGGTTTTGGTTTATTTAGCGACGCCAGCGCGCTGGCGTTCAAGGGCAAACTGATTAGCCTCAATGTCACTGCGCGTAAACGCCCGGGCGCGTGAAATCGCCCCCCTCAGGCCGCCGGCTTAGCTCAGGCGCTGCTCAGCGCACCATGAGTGCCAGGCGTCCCGGCACCGCGCTTCGAGCTGATACGTGAAACCGAGGTGATCGAGCAGCGGCGAACCCTCGAGTCGTTCGCGCAGTTCACCGCGTAGACGGCGGCGGCGCTCGCCATCGTGCGCGAGTCCACAGGCAATTCGCACATAATCGTCCGCGTCTTTCGCGACAAATTCGCCGAGCCCGGCAGAATTCAGCAGCGATGCGCCAACGCGCGACATGTGGACTTCTCCCGCGAGGGTCACGACAGGGACGCCCATCCACAGCGCTTCGCAAGTCGTCGTCGTTCCATTGTAAGGAAAAGTATCTAGCGCGATGTCGGCCTGTGCGTACGCATCGAGATGCTGCTGCCGATCGCTCGCCCAACCGCGCAGGTCGACGCGCGCCGGGTCGATGCCGCAGCGCTCGAGCGCATCGATGACGCGATCCACAGTGTCCGGGAAATTAAGCGGCGCCGATTTCAGCGCAAGCCGGGATTGCGGCACCTCCTCCAGTATCCGCGCCCATAGCTCCAGCGTCGATGCGTTGACTTTCGCCAGGTTGTTAAAACACGCGAAAACCACCGCCGCGCCTGCTGCACGCGCGGTGACTGTCGGCGCATCGGCGGGCGGTTCGTAGCAAAGAAAGGGGCCGTCGATACGCGCCAGCTTTTCCGTATGGCGCATTTCAGCCTGTGGCGCGGGATCGACGATTCCATCGGTCAGGCGAAAATCGAATGCCGCCAGCCCCGTCGTGTCCGGATAACCGAGCCAGGTCATTTGCACGGGCGCGGGCCGGCGCGCGAACACGCCGAGCCGGTTGGCTTTGGAATGGCCTGCAAGATCGACCAGGATGTCGATCTTGTCGTCGCGCACCATGCGCGACACAGCCTCGTCGTCGATGCCCGCAATATTGCGCCAGCCGTCGGCCGCTTCGCGCATAGTCCGCGTGGCGTCATCGGACAATGCGTGGTTGTAATAGCAAAACACCTCGAATTCGCGCCGGTCATGGCATCGAATCACCGGGGCGATGAAATAGCCGACCGAATGACGCGACAGATTCGGCGACACGTAGCCGATGCGTAAACGCCGCTGCTGCGCAATTTCCGCTGCGGGCTGTAGAGACTGCGGTGCGTTGGCCGTCGTCGCGCCGTAAGTACGATGCAAGTCGTACAGCGCTTGCGCATCGACGGGCAACAGATAATGCCGGTGGAACAGCAGCGCCGAAAACACCGCACCCGAGGCGGGTGCAATCCGGCGTGCGTGCTCATAGTGGGCCACTGCATCATCGAGCGCCCATAGATCGACGAGAACGGCAGCGGCGCCAAGATGCGCATCGAGCGACTGCGGATTCGCTTGGATGCAAGCCTTATAGCGTTCCAGTGCCTCGTTCAGGCGCCCGTTTCGCGCAGCGGCATCGGCTGCCTTGAGCGCATCGTCGCCGAAAGATGCAACCGGAGATTCGGTGCGGGCTCCCTCGCCGCCGAACACCGTTCGCATAAGATTTTTGAAGACGCTCACTCCGGCAACTCGACGTAGCGGATTTCGAGGACCTCGAGTTCTTCGGCGCCGGCGGGCGTTCGCAGCGTTACGACGTCGCCTTCGCGCGCCTTCGTCAACGCGCGCGCGACCGGCGAGACCCAGCTGATGCGATGGCGCGGCGGGTCGACTTCGTCCTGGCCCACGATGCTGACGGTACGTTCGACGCCTTTGCTGTCGGCATAGGCCACGGTCGCGCCGAAAAATACCTGGTCCGCTTCGCGTACCGCCGGATCGATGACTTCGGCAATCTCGAGGCGTTTGCCCAGGAACCGAATGCGGCGGTCGATTTCACGCAAGCGCCGTTTGCCGTAAATGTAATCGGCGTTCTCCGAGCGGTCGCCATTCGAAGCCGCCCACGCGATCACCTTGACGAGCGCTGGACGCTCCCGGTCGAGCAGCGTTTGCATTTCGCGTTTCAGGCGCGCATGACCGGCGGGCGTGATGTAATTTTTTGCGCCGGTCGGCAGCGGCGGCGGCGCGTCGTCGCCATCGCTTGGTTGCGCACGTTCGCGCTCGAGATCGGCCAGTTTCCGCATACGTAAAGATTACCGGATTCCGCCGGCCCGAATTAAAACGCGTTGGAATTCAGCGTTAAGCCGTGCCGCCCACCGTCAAGCCGTCGATCCTGAGCGTTGGCTGGCCAACGCCGACCGGCACGCTCTGCCCTTCTTTGCCGCAAGTGCCGACGCCGGTATCGAGCGCCATGTCGTTGCCGATCATTGACACGCGCGTCAACACGTCCGGCCCGTTGCCGATCAGCGTCGCACCTTTGACCGGATAAGTGACCTTGCCGTCTTCGATCATGTAGGCTTCCGACGCCGAGAACACGAATTTGCCGCTCGTGATGTCGACCTGGCCGCCGCCGAAATTCACGGCGTAGAGTCCGTGCTTCACCGACTTCAGAATTTCCTGCGGATCCTTGTCGCCGTTGAGCATATAGGTATTGGTCATGCGCGGCATCGGGATGTGCGCGAACGATTCGCGCCGCCCGTTGCCCGTCACCGGCACGCCCATCAGGCGCGCGTTCAGACTGTCCTGCATATAGCCTTTCAACACGCCGTCTTCGATCAGCACGTTACGCTGCGTCTGATTGCCTTCATCGTCGATGTTCAGCGAGCCACGGCGCCGTTCGATCGTGCCGTCGTCCACCACGGTGACGCCGGGCGCTGCAACTCGCTCGCCGATGCGGCCGCTGAACGCGGAACTGCCCTTGCGATTGAAATCGCCTTCAAGTCCATGCCCGATCGCTTCATGCAACAGGATGCCCGGCCAGCCCGGCCCGAGCACGACGGTCATCGAACCGGCAGGCGCCGGCTTTGCGTCAAGATTGGTGAGCGCCTGCGCGACGGCCTTGCGGGCGTAATCTTCGGTCACCGCGTCGTTGAAGTACGCATAGTCGAAACGTCCGCCCCCGCCCGCGCTGCCCTGCTCGCGCCGCCCGTCCTGTTCGACGATTACCTGCACGGTCATGCGCACGAGCGGCCGCACGTCTGCCGCCATGACGCCGTCGCTACGGGTAACGAGCACGACCTCATATTCGCCGCCCAGATGCGCCATGACCTGCGTCACGCGCGAATCGAGCGTGCGCGCATAGCGCTCGACTTTTTCAAGCAGCGCGACTTTAGCGGCATCCGCCAGGCTCGCGAGCGGATCCTGCGGCACATACAAGTTGCGGCCTTCGCCACGCTTCGCCACCTGCGTTTTGTTGTCGGCACCTTGGCGCGCGATCGCACGCGTCGCCTGTGCGGCCGCGGTCAGCGCATTGAGGCTGATGTCATCCGAATAGGCGAAAGCGGTTTTTTCGCCGGCGACAGCCCGCACCCCGACGCCCTGGTCTATGTTGAAACTGCCCGATTTGACGATGCCTTCTTCGAGGCTCCAGCCCTCGCTGCGGCTGTATTGAAAATAAAGATCGGCGTAATCGACCTTATGCGTGAGTATCTGGCCGAAAACCTGCTCAAGCGCGCTGGCGTCGAGCGAATAAGGCGCAAGCAGCGTTGCCTGCGCGGTTTGCAATGCAGTTTCAAGCTGGGAATCGGTCGTTGCGGTTGGGCGGGTCATCTGTTTATCCGGTGGGAATTACTTTAATCAATGGAGGCGGCGTGGCCGTATTCAAGGCCGCACCGCCATGTCCTACACGCGATGCAAGGTGCGGTGAGCGAGCGCCGGCAGGCTGGTGCGAAGGCGCTGCACATACTCGGGATTAATGCCCGCCATCACGATGCCGGAGCCGCGCGGCAGGCGGTCGAGCACGACGCCCCACGGATCGACGATCATGCTGTCGCCGTGCGTTTCGCGTCCGTTCAAATGATAGCCGCCCTGCGCCGGCGCGATGACGTAGGCCAGGTTCTCGATCGCGCGCGCGCGAATCAGCGTCTCCCAGTGCGCCTTGCCAGTCGTCTCGGTGAATGCGGACGGCACCAGAATGATATCGACGTCTTTCATCGCGCGGTATAGCTCGGGGAATCGCAGGTCGTAGCAGATCGAAAGGCCCAGCCGCCCAAACGGCGAATCGATCACTTTCACCTCGCGCCCCGGTTCGATGGTGCGCTGCTCGGAATAACGCTCATCGCCCATCTCGAATCCGAACAGGTGAATCTTGTCATAACGCGCAACCAGTTTGCCTTTATCGTCATACACGAGGCAGCTGTTGCGCACCCGATTGCGTTCGCTCGACTCGAGCGGCACCGAGCCGCCGACGAGCCAGATCTTGTGTTTTTTCGCGGCGTCGGCCAGAAATTGCTGGATCGGACCCGCGCCTTCCGCCTCGCGCACTTTGACTTTATCGGTCTCGTGCATGCCCATGATCGCGAAATATTCGGGCAGCGCCACC
The DNA here is from genome assembly GCA_028292435.1 of Betaproteobacteria bacterium. Classification (GTDB taxonomy): domain Bacteria; phylum Pseudomonadota; class Gammaproteobacteria; order Burkholderiales; family SG8-41; genus PALSA-1004. The sequence continues at coordinate 43,730 of JAQGMI010000130.1, read as the reverse complement.
AGCTTCGCGCCGCGTTTCGCCGCCATCGCCACCAGACGTCCCGCCTCGTTGAGATTGGCTTCCACGCTCGGGCCGGATGCCAGTTGAACGGCGGCGACACGCACGCCGGCCGGCGCTTCGCTTTTGGCGTCAGGCTTGCGGTGCGGCCGCGCGCGTCCGAATGACGAAGCTGGTTTTGCGCTCATTTCACCACTTCAATTTTCAACGGCTCGTGCGGCCGTACATCGTTTATCAAAGAAATGCGCGCGCCGTCGACCGCGAGCGTCATCAGCCACATGCGTAATTCCTCCGCCTGCAGCAGCGGATCCTGGCCGTAACCATGGTGTATCACCAGTTGCGCCGCCGGCTCCGCGAGATATTGCGAAATGGCCTGCCGCACCGCGGATTGCTCGAGAACTGCACGTGCGCTGCGCGGCCGGTCCCACAGGTCGGGCGCGACGGTGAAGATATCGTACGCGGCCGCTGATTCCGCGAGCAGCGCTAACGCAATACCGGCGGCAAGGCGCTTCAATCCGAGCGCTCCGTACCCGGCTTGGCAAACAACTGCGACGGTTCCATTTTTGTCACCTGCGGATCAGCCCAGTTCCCGGTGATGTCGTATTCGTAAGCGGCGATTTTGTCGATCGGATCCTTGAACAATTTCTGTGCGACGAACGTCGCAATGCCCGCAATCGGGCCGCCGATCAGCGCGCCGGCTACCGACAGGCTGTCGCTCATGCTGGGATAAACCCTGACGCGCAGCTTCTGCGTTTCGCGCGCGAGATCGACGTCCCCGCTCATCTGGATGCGCACGGCGGGGCCCTGGATGCGGAAATTTTCAGTGTTCGCGACGCCGCGATTCACCTTCACGGTGCCGACTATTTCATCGAACGCGAGACCTTCGCTGAATATGTCGCGAAAGTCGAGCGTCAGGCGGCGCGGCAGCGACTGCAGGCTCATGACGCCCAAGAGCTTGCCAATGCCCGGGTCGAGTTTTATGAACTGGCCCTTGTTGGCTTCGAGCACGAAGTTGCCAGACAGCGTCGCATAATCGACGTCGGTCGGATTGCCGGCCCACGACAGCGGTCCTTCGAGCTTGGCGGTGCCGCGCCGCACGCCTTCAGGCTGACCCATGCGCACAAGGAACTTGCCAATGTCATTGACGTCAAGGCGCACGTTGACCATCGTGCGCGGTTGCGTGAGCCAGCCCTGCCAGACGCCTTCGATATTCAACGTCGACTCGGGATTCGTGATGTGCAGCTTCTCGAGCCGCCAGTCGCGTCCATCCGGCACGGCGGTCACTTCCAGCTTGCCGAGATTCGCCTGGCGGACCTGGAACGAATCCGCCTTGATGTCGAGTGCCGGCAATTCGAGCGGCTGCTCCTTGTCGGCGGCGACGACGACGCGGTCGGGGCTGGCGGCAGGAATGCTCAGGTTTTTCATGCGCGCCGTGACTTTACCTTTACCTTGCGAACGCCAGCTCATTTCGCCGGTCAACTCGCGGCCGGTCAGATTCGTTTGCCAGACGCCGGACTGCTGCGTGCCATTAATGGAGATGTCGTTAAAGCGGCGGCCGAATACGTCGAGTGCGCCGAACTTGACGTCCAGGCCGGCAATTTGCGCGCGCCCACCCTCGCCGCCGGATTTCAGCAACAGCAGCCATTGATCGAGATCGAGGTTTTTAAGCCCGCCGGTGATCCACAACCCTTTGCGCTCAGGCTCCGCGGCCGGGCCGCCAAGCGTAATGTTGCCGCGCTCGATCGTCGCGTCGCCGTCCCTGCGACGTATGATTTGCGCCGACACAATATTGCCGACCGCCACGCCGATGCGTTCCTGCTGCGGACTTGTGACGTAACGTTCGATCTTGAACGCAACTGAGTCCGCCGCGGTCTTGGCCAGCGGCGCGGGCAGGTCCGAGGCGATACCCTGCAGCGTCGACTCGAACACGACGTCGACCAGGCGCTTGCGCACGACGATGCTGGTCTTCCAGTCGCTGGCGCCGCGCAACGATTGCACGAACTGCGCCGTCGTCACCCGGCGAAAGTTGTCCATGTTGGCGCGGCCTGCGAGGTTGAACCTCACGCTGCCGTCCTTTTGCGTGCTGCCGCTTAACGTCGCCGGACCGCCGAGTATCGACAAGGTCTGGCCCGGCACCCGCACGGAACCTTCGGTAAATTCGATATGACCGTTGACCTGCTCGAAGGGAAAGAACAATTCCTCGCTGTCGATCCGGTTGTTCACAAACTGGAAGTCGCCGGCGACCTTGATGTTCTTCGCGTTGGCGAGCGGTATGTTGAGTTTGAGCGCGAGCTTGCCGCGGCCTTCCGCGCGGAACCGTTCGGTGAAGTGGTCGATTGCCTCGGCGACGGGACTGTGCTCGACGAAATTCAAAAATTCACTCGTCGGGCCTTCCGCCTCGCCCGTCACCAGGACGTGCCGATCCGGCGTAACAACGTCAGGAATCTCGGCGCGCACCCGCGCAATTTTCGCACCGAGAATCGAACCGTCCCGAATCGCAACATCCACGCGCCGACCGCGGAATGTGACTTCACCGTCAATGTTCTCGATGCGCGGCCATCCGTTTGCATAGTCGAGCACGCCGCCGGCAACCTGGGCAGTTACCAGGAACGTGCCGCCCTTGCCCTCAGGAAACGGAAACTCGTTGAGATTGCCTTTCAATCTCAACTTCACATCGTTCGAGGTGCCACCGAGAAATGCGGTCGTCATCCACTCGCGGCCGCGTTCACCGACTTGCATGGGAATATATCGACTGATGCTGCGCGCGTCAGCACGCGTCGCGTGCGCCGTCAGGTCGATCGTGCCGCGGCCGTCGGTCGCGGTCTGGTAGACACCGGAAACGCTGCCGGCCATGTCGCGATTGGCGAATGAAATATCGTTGAGCCGAATCTCGAATTGCTCACCGGCGTGCTGCCAGCCCGCCTGTGCGGTCAGCGTGTCGAACGTCAGCTTCTCCTGAAACATGAGCGGTAAATCGATCGCGGTGTTTTGCGTGCTGAGCAACAGCGTGCCGCCGCGTTCGGAGCCGTCGATACTGCCGCTGACGCCAGCCATGCCGGGCAAGCGCCCGACCGGGTTCAAGCCGAGGTTGACGAATCTCGCCTTCACCGCGTACTGCTCGGGACGCGGCCATTCACCGGTCCATTTGAGCGCGATGTCGTAAAAGCTGCCGCGCGGCGCGTACATCTCGATTTCCTTGCGCAAGCCGGTCTCTAACGGCAGATGGTCGGCCAGGGCCATCAACGGTGCAATGTCCAGCGCGTTCGCCTGCAATTCGCCGTGCGCCGCCCGCTTGTCGACCGCGCGGCGATAGCGCAGCGAGAAGTCGGTCGGCTGTAACGTGTGATCATGCGTCGACAAGCTAAGACGCGTCGTCGACACTTCGAAGCCGTCGGCCGCCTGCTTCCAGACAATCCGCCCTTTGAGTTCCGACAGATCGAGCTGCGGCAACTCAGCGCCAAACCGGGTCGTCACTTCAGCGAGTTGAACGTCCGCCGTAATTTGCGCGAGTTCACCGTTCTTAAGTCCCGCCCACGCGCGAACCGCGCCTATGCCATGCGGAAAGCTGACCGGAAACGGCACCCACGCGCGCCACGCGGCAATGTCGATGTAATCGAGCTGCGCAAAAATCTGTCCATTCCACTGCGCCAGCGACTTGACGGTGCGGCCGGTGAAATCGCCGCGAACGTCGAGCGGCATCGCGAGCCCGGCCGGCGGCTCGGCGCGCAAGCCGAAACGATGATGGCTGCCATCATTCTCGAAGCGAAAATCGACATGCTGCAAATCGAGGCGCGGCGCACCGCGCAGTTCGTCATACCAGACTATCGACGCGTCGCGAATGCTGATCTGATTCTGTCGCAGCAGCCAGTCGGAAACACCACCGCCGTCCGTGTCCTGGCTGAGTTCAATGCCGGCGACAGAGATAACGCCTTGGGCATCGCGTTTGACGCTGAGTTCGGAATTCGCGATTTCGATTGCGTCGAACAGCGGCTCCGCGAGTACCAGCGACCACCACGACAACGTGCCATCGACGCTTCGCAGCGTCAACGCGGGCTGGTCTGCCTTGTCGAAAACAACGACATCGCCGAGCGTTAACTGCAGGTTGAGTCCGCTCCAGTGACCGTCGAGTCTGCCGATGGTGATGCGATGATGGGTCGCTAGGCTCAATTCGCGGGCAATGGGCTCCCGGTACTGGCCCATGTTCGGCAACACCCAGAATCGCACTAAGAGAACGACCAATGCGAAAGCGAACGCGCAACCCAGGAAAGCCCAGGTTATCGCGCGATAACACCAGAGCGAACTGACGTGTAGCCAGCGGAAAACTGAAATTGCCGGCACGATCTTAGACAATAGTCATAAAATACAAAGCAAGACGATGATTTCAAAACCAATTGTAACCCCAACGGCGTGACTCCACCTAACGGAAAACAACGCGAAATCGACAGCGCGCTGATCACGCGCGCCGCAGGCTTGTCACGGTTCGCGCGGCGCCTGCTGGCGGCTCAGCCGGATCTTCTGCCGCCGTCCGCGGTCGCATTTGCTTTCAGCGCAGAAGAAATGCGCGCGCAGCTCGCCGCCGCGGATACATCGAGCGACGCTTTGCTGATGCGTGCGCTGCGCGAACTCCGGAAGCGCGTCATATTGCGCATCATCGTGCGCGACCTTAACGGTCTGGCGACGCTGAATGAAGTCATGACGACGGTGACAGCGCTCGCCGATCTCGCCATCGGCACGTCGGTCGCGCACCTGGAACGCGAACTCGAGCCGCAGTACGGCAAGCCCATTGGGCAGGAAGATGGCCGCCCCCAAATTTTGCATGTGGTTGCCATGGGCAAGCTCGGCGGCGCCGAATTGAACGTGTCCTCCGACATCGACCTCGTGTTCGTTTACGCGGACGACGGCGAAACCGCGGGCGCGCGGCCGCTCAGCAATCACGAATTCTTCATCCGCATGGCGCGCCGCCTGATCGCGATCCTGAATGAGATGACCGCCGACGGTTACGTGTTCCGCGTCGACATGCGGCTGCGGCCGCTCGGCAGTGACGGCCCGCTCGCGGTGAGTTTCGGCATGCTCGAAAATTATTTCGTGACGCAGGGGCGCGAGTGGGAACGATATGCGTGGATCAAGGCGCGCGTGGTGTGCGGCGATCGCGCCGGCGAACTGGCCGACCTCGTGCGCCCGTTCGTATTTCGCCGCCACCTGGACTACAGCGCATTTGAATCGATGCGCGGCTTGCACCAGGAAATCCGGCGCGAAGTCGAACGCCGCGACATCCTCGACAATATCAAGCTGGGGCCGGGCGGCATCCGTGAAGTGGAATTCATCGCGCAGCTTTTTCAACTGGTGCGTGGCGGTCACGAAGCGCCGCTGCGCCAGCCGCCAACGCTGAAGATCCTGCCGCTGCTTGCCGAGCGCAACCTGTTGCCGCCGGCCGCAGTGCAGGAGTTAACTGCTGCCTATGTGTTCCTGCGCAATCTCGAGCATCGCCTGCAATATCTCGACGACAAACAAACCCAGGCCCTGCCGGCGCCCGACGAAGACCAGGCGCTCATCGCTGCCGCAACCGGACACGCGGATTTTGCCGCTCTGCGCGCAGAACTGGATATTCACCGCGCGAATGTCACGCGGCAATTCGAAAACATTTTCGCCACTACAGACAATGATGTGCATCCGCTGGCGCCGTTATGGCACGTCGAAGGTACAGCGGACCGCCACGCCATGCTGCGCGAGCTCGGTTATGCCGATCCCGCGCATGTACTCGAGCGCATCGCTGCATTCCGCGACAGCAGTCGCGTTCGTCAGATGCCGCAGGCGAGCCATGCGCGCATGGAACACCTGGTGCCGCAAGTGATTGCCGCGGTTGCCGCCAACCGCAATCCCGATGCCACGCTCGAACGGATGCTGACGCTGCTCGAGAGCATCAGCCGGCGTGAAGCCTATCTAGCGCTGCTGCTGCAATTTCCGGACGCTATCAGGCGCGGCGCGCGGCTGGCGAGCGCGAGCCCGTGGGCGGCGCATTACTTATCGCGCCATCCGATTTTGCTCGACGAGCTGCTCGACGTGCGCAGCCTGCACACGCCGCCGGTGTGGCCGCAATTGCAGGCGCAATTGCGCAGCCGGCTCGACCAGGCAGGCGACGGCAGCGAAGCGCAGATGGATGCGCTGCGCCATTTCAAGCATGCGCAGACGCTGCATCTGCTTGCGCAGGACCTCGCGGGCGAACTGCCGCTCGAAAAACTTTCCGATCATTTGAGCGCACTCGCCGATCTCATACTCGCCGAAGTGCTGAGGATTGCATGGCGCGGCATCCGCACGCGCCATCGCGAGGAGCCGCTTTTTTGCATCATTGCGTATGGCAAGCTTGGTGGCAAAGAGCTCGGCTATGCATCGGATCTCGATCTGATTTTTCTCTACGACGATGCGGCGCCCGAAGCGCCGGAAAATTACGCACGGCTGGCGCAGCGTATCAATCACTGGCTGACCAGCGTAACCGCGGCCGGCGCGCTTTATGAAACCGACTTGCGGCTGCGTCCCGACGGCGCCAGCGGATTGCTCGTGAGCCCGATTGCCGGCTTCGCCGAATATCAGCGCTCGCAGGCCTGGGTCTGGGAGCATCAGGCATTGACGCGGGCGCGGGCGGTCGCCGGCGATATGGCGATTGGACGCCGCTTCGATGAAGTACGCGCCGAATTCCTGTGTTCGCCTCGCGAAAGAACCGCATTGCGCGATGAAGTCGTTACCATGCGCGAAACGATGCTGGCCGCGCATCCGAATGCAAGCGGACAATTCGACATCAAGCATGACCGCGGCGGCCTCATCGATGTCGAATTTATCGTTCAGTTTCTGATTCTGGGTTACGCGAACCAGCACGCCGCGCTGATCGGAAACATCGGCAATCTTGCATTACTCAAGCTGGCAGCGGGCTTGGGCTTGATTGGCACCGACGATGCTCAGGCGGCACACGATGCCTATCGGCGTTTTCGCAAACTGCAGCATGCACTGCGCCTGCAAGGCGACAAGTACGCGCGCGTCGATGCCGCGACGCTGGGCGCGGAGAGTGCGGCCGTCAAAAAACTGTGGGATGCCGTGATGAAGGACGCACCGGCGCGCCCTTGACTGCGCGATGCTAAGCGACTTCGGCTTGCGCTGCCGTCGCGACTTGCGGCAGCTTCGCGATTAAGCGATAGGCAGTGAGCTGGCGCTGGCCTTTGACCGTCAGCGGCTCGGGGCCTTCAAACTGATAAAGCCCGCGCAGCCGGCGATAAGTCGTTGCGTCGACGAGAATGCCGCCGGTCGTGGCTTCGGACGTAAGGCGCGCCGCGACGTTCACGGCGTTGCCCCATAAATCGTAAATGAATTTCTTGACGCCGATTACACCCGCAACCACCGGGCCGCTGCCGATGCCAATGTGGATGCCGAGCGGTTCACTGGTGCCCGACTTCATTTCGGCGATCCGGTCGCGCACATCGAGCGCCATGTTGACGATCGCCTCGGTGTAACGGACATCGTGGTCGAGCAGACCGCCGGCCACCATGTAGGCGTCGCCGATGGTTTTGATTTTTTCAAGGTTGTATTGTTCCGCGAGTCCGTCAAACCAGGAAAACACCTCGTTCAGCATCGCCACCATGTCGCGCGGCGGCAGTTCCTCGGTCAGGCGCGTGAAGTCCGTGAGATCGGCAAACATGACGGTGCAATCGGCAAGACCGTCGGCGATTACAGTCGGGTCGCGCTTCAGGCGTTCGGCAATATGGCCCGGCAATACATTGAGCAGCAGCCGCTCCGAACGGTCCTGCTCGATCTGCAGCAGGCTGTGCTGCTCATCGAGTGCTTCCTTGAGCCGGTCTTTCTGGCGCACGAAATACACGACGAGCAGGTACACGATCGTCGACATGGCGGCGAAATTGAGGACGAAGAACACGGCGATGGTCTGCATCGGCAGGCCGCTCGTTTTTTCCGTGCCGTAAGCAAGGTAATAATCGAAGAAACCCGACACCGCCGTCATGACGAGATAAGCAAAGAACCACGGCACCGACTCTTTTGGCCCCTGGAAAACCATCACGCCGATCGGCGCCAGCAGTGCCCACAGCATTACGCCGGAAGACGTGACGTAGCTGCCGATCGACCATTGCATGATGAACGGCACAAACAAATACAGGCTCGTCTGCGCGAAGCGGAAGAACGCGAAGTTGAGGTTCCAGACGTAAATGCCGAGCGTCGCGGCCGACACCGCGAGATAAATCAGCGGCACCGTCGCCGAATACTTGATGCCCATCGCGTGGTAAATCACGAGCCACAACATCGCCGCGAAGCCCATCAGGCCGCACGCAAAAATGAGCAGCGTTTTCTGCAGCTTTTCTTCAGCAGTGTCAGTGACCGTCAATACCCGATCGGTCAATCGGCTGATCGCCATGCTGAACGGGTTGGACATTTTTCCCAGACGCTCCCTGTTTATCTTTGTTACCAGCACGTTAGGCGCCGCCAAAATCAGGCGCAAAGTACTGGGAATACTGCTTGTTTTTGCGATGTTCCGCATCTTCACATCATTCATTTTTGCGGTCAAGGATGGGGCGATATTTTCGCCCCGGTCCGGCTGCGCGAATTCTGCCGCGCCGCTGTTTGATTCGACGCCGGCCACGCGGCGCGCGGCGCAGTGCGAAGTGAAATACGCTAGAATTCGCTACTTTTGCATGGAGCAGAACATGTCGATGGCCGATCGCGACGGGCATATCTGGTACGACGGAAAACTCGTGCCGTGGCGCGATGCAAACACCCATGTGCTGACGCACTCGCTGCACTACGGACTGGCGGTATTCGAAGGGCTGCGCGCCTACAATACGAGCCGCGGCACCTCGATTTTCCGGTTGCCGGAGCACACCGAGCGCCTGTTCAATTCTGCGCACATTTACATGATGAAAATTCCATACGACCGGGAAACCATCATGGCGGCGCACAAGGAAGTGGTGCGCGCCAACAAGCTCGAATCATGCTACATCCGGCCGATCGCATTCTATGGCTCGGAAAAAATGGGCGTCTCGCCGAAAGGCGCGACCGTGCATGTCGCCATCGCGGCCTGGCCGTGGGGCGCGTACCTCGGGCCGGAAGCGCTCGAAAAAGGCATCCGCGTTAAAACGTCCTCGTTCGCGCGCCATCACGTCAACGTTTCGATGTGCCGGGCGAAATACTCGGGCACGTATGCAAACTCGATTCTCGCCAATCTCGAGGCCACCGAACACGGCTACGACGAGGGCCTGCTGCTCGACGTTGACGGCTTCGTGGCCGAAGGCTCGGGTGAAAACCTGTTCATGGTCAAGGACGGCAAGATCTATGAGCCGGAACTGACGAGCGCGCTCATGGGAATCACGCGCCGCTCGATCATCACCCTCGCCGAAGAGATGGGCTACACCGTTACTGCCCGCCGCATCACGCGCGACGACTTGTACATTGCAGATGAAGCGTTTTTCACCGGCACCGCGGCCGAAGTCACGCCGATTCGCGAGGTCGACGGCCGCACCATCGGCGCGGGCAAGACAGGGCCGATGACCGCCAAGCTGCAAAAAGCTTTCTTCGATATCGTCAACGGCAAAAACGACAAGTACCGTGACTGGCTCGCGCCGGTTGCGGCGTAACGCCGATGAGCCAGATCGAAAACACGCAGCGCCACATTGAAGTCACCGCGGCCGACCTGCCGCTGCATTGCCCGACACCCGCAATGATGTTGTGGAATGCGCATCCGCGGGTTTTTTTACCCATCGAAAAAACTGGCACCGCGCTCTGCCCTTACTGCGGCACTGAATACACGCTCAAGGGCGGCGCCAAAGCCGGTCACTAGCCGGCAATTGCGCGAAAACAGCGCGCAATGAAAAGCTTACTCGTTGTTGCGCCAGCCTGGGTCGGTGATGCCGTGCTTGCCCAGCCTCTGTTCGCGCGCTTGCATGAGCGCCAGCCCGATCTGGCACTCGACGTGCTCGCCCCGCCGTGGACGCATCCGCTTTTTTACCGCATGCCCGAAGTGCGCGCGGTGCTTGCAAGTCCATTCGGTCATGGCGAGTTCGCGCTCACGCGACGCTATCGACTGGCGCGTGAACTCGCCGCCCGCCGCTATGACCAGGCAATCGTGTTGCCGAATTCATTCAAATCGGCTTTGATCCCGTGGCTGGCCGGCATTCCGCTGCGAACCGGCTTTTTCGGTGAAGCACGCTATGGGCTGCTCAACGATGCGCGCCGCCTGGACAAGCAGGCGCTGCCTCTCATGGTCGAACGCTTCGCCGCGCTCGCGGAACCGCCCGGTGTCGCAATGCCGCGGCCGTTGCCCGCGCCCCGCCTCGTCATTGACGAAGCACGCCGCGCGGCGACGTTGACTCGACTCGGGCTCGCCACGCAACGCCCGATTGCCGTGTTATGCCACGGCGCCGAATACGGCCCGGCCAAACGCTGGCCGTCGCAACACTTTGCCGAGCTCGCGCGCAGACTCGCTGCCGCCGGTTACGACGTGTGGCTCGCCGGCTCGGCGAACGATGCGGTCACCGGTGATGAAATTGTGCGCTTGAGCGACCAGGCGTGCGTCAATCTGAGCGGCCGCACGACGCTCGACGAAGCCATCGATCTCATGTCGTGCGCTGCATTCGTCGTCAGCAACGATTCCGGCCTCATGCATATCGCCGCAGCGCTCGACAAGCCCCTGGTGGCGTTATTTGGTTCAAGCAGCCCCGCTTTCACGCCGCCGGCTTCGCCCAATGCGCGCATCGTCCGGCTTGGTTTGGAGTGCAGCCCCTGTTTCCAGCGTGTGTGTCCACTCGGTCACTTCAACTGCATGATGCAACTGAAACCGGACCTCGTCTGGAACCAGATTGACTTTGCTAAAATCGGCCACCGATGAAGCGCGCCGTATTCACGACCCCGCAGGAAGCCGAAACGGCTTTTTACGAAGCGTTTGAAAAAAGCGATCTCGATGCAATGATGGGCGTGTGGGCCGACGACGACGAGATTGTCTGCGTACATCCCGGCGGCCCGCGTCTCAGCGGCATCGAACAGATACGCGAAGCATGGCGCCGGATGTTTGCGGCCGGCCCGACCCTGCGCTTCAAGCTGCGCGAGCCGCACGCCATGAACGGCATGACGGTCGTCGTGCACAGCGTGTATGAGCAGATCAGCGCGGGTGGCGATTCGCCGCGTCAGCCCATCATCGCGACCAACGTCTACATGCGAACCGAGAGCGGCTGGCGCATGATCGTGCATCACGCATCCCCCGCGCCGGCAGCACCCGAAAGCGACGGCAAACGCGGGCCCAAGACCCTGCATTAAACGGCCGCTGACGGTATAATTTGCGGGTTCCCGTTCCGACTCAATTCCTGAACCACTCGAAACACGGCGGCACGCAGCGGCGCCATCGCATGATCGCGGCAAAGCCGCCGGCGCTGCGGGCCGTCACTTTCAACACCATTCAAACCGAGGATAGCAATGAGCACTGTCGATTTTGGCAATCCGGATGTAATCGTCATCGGCGCGGGCAATGCGGCGTGCTGTGCGGCGTTGGCGGCGCGTGAATCCGGCGCCAAGGTCATCATGCTCGAAGCCGCCCCCATCGATGATTGCGGCGGCAACAGCCGCTACACGGCGGGCGCGGTCCGCATCGTGTTCAACGGCCCCGACGACCTTGCCCAGCTGTATGAGATCACAGACGACGAGCGCAAGACCTGCGATTACGGCACTTATACCGAAGATCAGTATTTCGACGACATGGGCCGCATCACGAATTTCCGCACCGATCCGGACCTCTGTGAAATCCTCGTCAGGCGCAGCTTCGAAACAATGGTGTGGATGCGCAAAAAAGGCGTGAAGTTTCAGGCGCCGTACGGGCGGCAGGCCTTCAAGGTCGACTGCAAGTTCAAGTTCTGGGGCGGCCTCGCCTGCGAGACCTGGGGCGGTGGCCCCGGGCTGATCGAGCTCGAGCACAAGGCGTGCGAGCGCGAAGGCATTCCGATTCATTATGAGACGCCGGCAATCGGCCTCATTACAGACGACAGCGGCGTCAAAGGCGTGCGCGCGAAAAGCCAGGGCAAGACGGTTGAGATTCGCTCGAAGGCCGTCGTGCTCGCCTGCGGCGGTTTTGAATCCAACGCGGAAATGCGCGCGCGTTATCTCGGCCCGAACTGGGACCTGGCGAAAGTGCGCGGCACACGCTACAACACGGGTGTCGGCATCCGGGCTGCGCTCGATGCGGGCGCATTGCCGTACGGACACTGGTCAGGCTGCCACGCGGTCGGCTGGGACCAGAACGCGCCGCCCTTCGGCGATCTCGCGGTTGGCGACAATTTCCAGAAGCACAGCTATCCGCTCGGCATCATGGTGAATGCGAACGGCGAGCGCTTCGTCGACGAAGGTGCTGACTTCCGCAATTACACCTACGCTAAATACGGCAAGGTCATCATGGACCAGCCGAACATGTTCGCGTGGCAGATTTTCGACAAGAAGCTCGTGCACATGCTGCGCGATGAATATCGCATCAAGCAGATGACCAAGGTCACCGCCAACACGCTCGAAGAGCTGGTCACCAAACTCGAAGGCGTCGACGCGAAGCGCGCACTCGAAACGCTCAAGGCCTACAACGCGGCCGTCATGACGGATGTGCCGTTCAATCCCGCGATCAAGGACGGCCGCGGCACTAAAGGACTTACGGTGCCGAAAACGAACTGGGCCAACGTGCTCGACGCGCCGCCGTACGAAGCGTACGCAATCACTTGCGGCGTCACGTTCACGTTCGGCGGCGTCAAGATCGATCCCGCCAACGGCCAGGTTGAAGATGTCGCCGGCAAATCGATGCCGGGCCTGTTCGCCGCAGGCGAACTGGTCGGCGGACTTTTTTATCACAACTACGCCGGCGGCAGCGGTCTTGTCTCGGGATCGGTGTTCGGTAAACTGGCCGGCACGGGCGCGGCCGCCAGCATCAAATAATCGCAGCCGCTCTACGTTCTACTTTGACGAACTGAGGAGAAACCACATGGCAGTCACCCAGATCAGCAAGAAAGAAAAGTCGGTCCGCGAACAGGTCAGCCGCGAAGAATGGGAAACGCGCGTCAATCTCGCGGCGTGTTACCGGCTCATGCATGAATTCGGCATGACCGAAATGATCGCCAATCACATTTCCGCGCGCGTGCCCGGCACCGAAGACCAGTTCCTGATAAACGCCTATGGCATGCTTTACGAGGAAATGACCGCCTCGAGCATGATCAAGATCGATATCGACGGCAATATCATTTTCAACGCAACCGAATACGGCATCAACAAAGCCGGCTATGTGATTCACAGTGCCGTGCATGCGGCGCGCCACGATGTTGATTGCGTCATTCACACGCACACGCTCGCCGGCATGGCGGTTTCGGCGATGAAAACCGGCCTCTTACCGCTCGCACAAACCGCGATGCGCTTTGGCGACGTTGCCTATCATGACTACGAAGGCCCCGCGCTCAATCTCGATGAACGCGCCCGCCTCGTTGAAGACCTCGGTGATCGCGAAGCCATGATTCTGCGCAATCACGGCTTGCTGACGGTCGGCCCTTCGATCATGGAGTCGTTCAACAACATGTTCCGCTTGGAGCGCGCATGCCAGTTGCAGGTCACGACGCTCTCGTGCAACGCGGAAATCACGCTCCCGCCCGCCGAAGTCGTCAAGCAGACTCAGGACGGGTTCAAGCCGGGCGTGCGCCGCCGCTGGGGCATGATTGAGTGGCCGGCACTCCTGCGCAAGCTCGATAAAATCGACCCGTCGTATCGCGATTGATTGTTCGGTTAGCCGATCGCAGTTGAACGGGCTCTTATGAGGGCCCGTTTCTTTTGGTGAGTTGAACCGCCGGTAAAAATTACCGTCGTCCGCAAAAATTCATGACTCCTTATCGCGCGCCACGCTGGCTGCCCGGCGGCCACCTGCAAACGCTCTATGCAGCCTTGCTTGCGCCGCGCGCGCAGGTCGCCTTCCAGCGCGAGCGCTGGGACACGCCGGACGGCGACTTTATCGATCTCGACTGGACGGATCCGGCTCGCGGCAGGAACAACGGCAATCCGCTGGTTGTACTTTTTCACGGCCTTGAAGGCGGCTCGACGAGCCCCTATGCAACCGCGCTGATGGCGACGGCGGTCGCGCGTGGATGGGTGGGTGTCGTTGTGCACTTTCGCGGCTGCGGCGGCGAACTTAACCGCTTGCCGCGTGCATACCATTCCGGAGACAGCGCGGAAATCAACTGGATTCTGCGCCGCCTCAAAAGCGAAACCGGCGCATCGTTACATGCAGCCGGCGTTTCGCTCGGCGGCAACGCGCTGCTCAAATGGCTGGGCGAACAAGAAATGGCAGCAAAGTCGGTGATAGACGCAGCGGCGGCGATATCGGCGCCGGTCGATCTGATGATCGCAGGCGATGCGCTGGGTAAAGGTTTTAATCGCATCTATACCTGGAATTTTCTGACAACCATGCGGCATAAGACGCTCGCCAAGCTCGTACTGTTTCCTGATCTTTGCGATCGAAATCGTGTGCTGGCTGCGCGGACATTGCGCGATTTCGACGACATCGTCACCGCGCCGCTGCACGGCTACCGCGATACCGACGATTACTGGACCCGCGCAAGCGCGAAACCGCTGCTGCGCCGGATTGCGGTGCCAACGCTCATGATCAACGCACGAAATGACCCTTTTTTGCCCGCCGCAGCACTGCCCGATGCGCACGAACTATCGACTGCAGTCACGGTCGAATTCCCTGCAACAGGCGGCCACGTCGGTTTTGTCAGCGGCGGATTTCCGGGAAATCTTGACTGGCTGCCGCAGCGATTATTGAAATTTTTTCAAGCTCATGCGACCGCATGAGCCACAATGACATAAGAATCGAGACAGACTCATGAGCACGCTGCCACCCGAAATTTTTAAAGCCTATGACATTCGCGGCATCGTTGGCAAAACGCTGACGCCGGCCATCGTAAAAACGATAGGCAGCGCAATCGGCAGCGAACTCATCGAGCGCGGCGGCCGTGACATCGCTATTGGACGCGACGGCCGCCTGTCGGGACCGGAACTGTCGGCCGCACTGGCCGACGGCTTGCGTGCCGCGGGCATCAAT
This sequence comes from Betaproteobacteria bacterium, assembly GCA_028292435.1. GTDB lineage: Bacteria > Pseudomonadota > Gammaproteobacteria > Burkholderiales > SG8-41 > PALSA-1004. The sequence goes on along the minus strand of JAQGMI010000130.1, from coordinate 28,633 downwards.
GTAATCGACGTCGGCCAGGTCGCGACACCGATGCTTTATTTTGCCGCGCACCACTTCAATACGCAGTCGGGTGTCATGCTGACTGGCTCGCACAATCCGCCGGACTACAACGGCCTGAAGATCGTACTCGCCGGTGAAACGCTTGCCGGTGAAGCGATTCAGGCGCTGCGCACGCGCATTGTGAGCGGCAAGCTCGCCACCGGCGCCGGCAGCTATCGTCGCGACGACATTTCAAAACAGTATGTCGAACGCATTACCGGCGACATCAAACTCGCCCGCCCGCTGAAAATTGCAGTCGATTGCGGCAATGGCGTCGCCGGCGCAACTGCACCCGCGCTCTACCGCGCGCTCGGCTGCACGGTCACTGAATTATTCTGCGAAGTTGACGGCCATTTCCCCAACCATCATCCCGACCCGTCGGTGCCGGAGAATCTGAACGATCTGATTGCGACACTCAAGAATTCCGACGCGGAAATCGGTCTGGCGTTCGACGGTGACGGCGACCGGCTTGGTGTCGTCACGAAACGCGGCGACATCATCTACTCGGACCGCCAGCTGATGCTGTTCGCGGCGGACATGCTGACGCGCAATCCCGGCGCCACCGTAATTTACGATGTGAAGTCGACGCGCAACCTCAAACCGTGGATCGAGCAGCACGGCGGCAAGCCGCTGCTGTGGAAAACGGGACATTCGTTCATCAAGGCGAAGCTCAAGGAGACCGGTGCGCTGCTCGCCGGCGAAATGAGCGGCCACATTTTTTTCAAAGAGCGCTGGTACGGGTTCGACGACGGTTTGTATGCGGGTGCGCGGCTGCTGGAAATCCTGAGCCGCGCAGCCGATCCGAGCACGACGTTGCAGGAATTGCCCGACGCGATCAGCACGCCGGAGCTCCAGATCAAACTGCACGAAGGCGAGAACTACGCGCTGATTGCAGAGCTCCAGAAAACCGCGCACTTCACCGACGCGCGCGAGGTCATCACGATCGACGGGCTGCGCGTCGAATATGCAGACGGCTTTGGTCTCGCACGCTCTTCCAATACGACGCCGGTCATCGTGCTGCGCTTCGAGGCAGACAACGCCGGCGCGTTAAAAAGAATCCAGGAAGATTTTCGCCGCGTGCTGCTGGCGGCCAAGCCCGACGCCAAGCTGCCATATTAACGGTCGATTGATTATTTTCCGTCGTAGAGAATCATTTGCGTGCAGCGGAAGAGCGCGATTTTTCTGTCACCGACCGTAATGACCGCGTCCCAAATTTGAGTCATGCGGCCCATGTGCTGCGGTGTCGCGATGCATTCAATGTAACCGTCGCGCGCAGTGCCCAGAAAATTGGATTTCAGCTCGACCGTCGTGAAGCCGCGCGCGCCTTCCGGCAAAAACGCGACCGTGCCATAACCGGCCATCGTGTCGGCGAGCGCAATGACCGATGCCGCGTGCAGATAACCGTTCGGCGCGAGCAGATCGGGACGCACCGCGAGGCGCCCTTTCAGCCCGTCGTCGCCGACTTCCAGCACTTCAACCCCGACGAGCCCCGGCAAATGGCCGGCGCCCTTTTCATTTAAACGCCCGGCGGTAACTTCGGGACGCCGTTGTCGTTCACGTTGCGGTTTCACAGTCGTTGCTCAACCCATGCCTGCACCGCTTCGAGCGCAGCACTCAACTTCGATGGATCGTTGCCGCCCGCCTGGGCCATATCCGCGCGTCCGCCGCCTTTGCCGCCGACCTGCAAAGCAACGAAATTGACGAGTTCGCCGGCTTTCACCTTCGCCGTCAGATCAGCGCTCACGCCTGCGATCAATGTGACCTTGCTGCCCTCGACAGCCGCGAGCACGATGGCGCACGATTTGAGCTTGTCTTTCAACTTGTCCATCGCTTCGCGCAGCGCCCTGGAGTCGGCGCCGTCGAGCGTCGCCGCCAGCACTTTCGCGCCTTTGACGTCGACCGCACGCGTCGCGATGTCGTCGCCTTGCGAAGAAGCGAGCTTCGATTTGAGCCGCGCAAGTTCTTTTTCGAGGCTGCGTACGTTATCCACAATCTGGCCGATTTTTTGCGTGACTTCCTGCACCGGCGCTCTCAATGCACCCGCTGCCTGCTGAAGGCTCGCTTCCTGCTGCTGAACCCAGCTCAGCGCACCCTCGCCGGTGACCGCTTCAATGCGGCGCACGCCCGCAGCGATGCCCGATTCGGACACCACCTTGAAGAATCCGATGTCGCCGGTGCGCACGACGTGCGTGCCACCGCATAGCTCGGTCGAAAAATCGCCCATCGTCAGGACCCGGACTTCGTCGCCGTATTTCTCGCCAAAGAGCGCCATCGCGCCGGTCTTGATCGCGTCGTCGTATTTCATGATGCGCGCTTCAACCGCCGAATTGGTTCGGATCTGCTGATTGACGAGCTGCTCGATCTCGCGGATTTGCGGCGGCGTCAGCGGCTCGTTATGCGAGTAATCAAAACGGGTGCGATCGGCGTCGACTAGCGAGCCTTTCTGCTGGACGTGGCCGCCGAGCACCTTACGCAGCGCGGCGTGCATCAAATGCGTCGCCGAGTGATTGTGCGCGGCCCGCGTGCGTGCAGCGATGTCGACTTTGGCATCGAGTACATCGCCGACGGCCAGCATGCCGGTGTGCAGCACGCCGTGATGGCCGAACACTTCGGATTGAATTTTCTGCGTGTCGTTGACGTTGAACGTGCCGCGGCTCGACACGAGCTGCCCGCGATCGCCGACTTGCCCGCCCGACTCCGCGTAAAACGGTGTCTTGTCGAGCACGATCACCGCAGCGTCACCCGGTTCAATGGCCGGGACCGCGCTGCCATCTTTATAAATGGCAATCACCCTGGCGCCCGGCAGCGTCAACAAGTCGTACCCATGGAATTCCGTTTTTGCGCCGCTGTATTCGACCGCGCTTTGAGTCCCGAATTTGGACGCTGCGCGCGCGCGTTCGCGCTGCTGGCTCATCGCCGCTTCGAAACCCGCAAAGTCGACGGTGATGTTGCGCTCGCGCGCGATGTCGGCCGTCAGGTCAAGCGGAAAACCGTAGGTATCGTAGAGGCGAAACACGGTGTCGCCGTCGAGCATCTTGTCTTCCGATTGCAGCGCGCTTTCGAGAACCGCCATGCCGTTTTCAAGAGTCTCCGCGAAGCGCTCCTCTTCCTGCTTCAGCACTTGCGCGACGCGATCTTTCGCTTTCGCGAGTTCGGGATAAGCATCGCCCATTGCCGCGACGAGATCAGGGACGATCTTGTAGAAGAACGGCTGTTTCTCGCCGAGCTTGTACCCGTGGCGGATCGCGCGGCGCACAATCCGGCGCAACACGTAACCGCGGCCTTCATTGCCTGGAATGACGCCGTCGACGATGAGGAATGCGCACGCGCGAATATGATCGGCGATGACTTTGAGCGAATTGTTGCCGAGGTTTTTGCAATTCGTTTCACGCGCCGCGGCCTTGATCAGGTCCTGAAACAGATCGATCTCATAATTCGAGTGCACGTGCTGCAGCACGGCGGCAATGCGCTCCAGGCCCATGCCGGTATCGACCGACGGCTTGGGCAGCGGATTTAATTTTCCGCTGTCGTCACGATTGAACTGCATGAACACGAGATTCCAGATCTCGATATAGCGATCGCCGTCCGCGTCCGGCGTGCCCGGCGGGCCACCGGCGATTTCCGGACCGTGGTCGTAAAAAATCTCGCTGCACGGTCCGCAAGGACCAGTCTCGCCCATCTGCCAGAAGTTATCCGAACCGCCGCCCGGCTTGTCGCCGATGCGCGTAATGCGATCCAGCGGCACCTTGATTTCGTTCGCCCACAGGTTGTACGCCTCGTCATCCGTTTCGTAGACCGTCACCCACAGTTTGTCTTTCGGCAGCTTGTAGACGCCGGTCAGAAGCTCCCACGCAAAATGGATCGCGTCGCGCTTGAAGTAATCGCCGAACGAAAAATTACCGAGCATTTCGAAAAACGTGTGGTGCCGCGCGGTATAGCCGACATTTTCGAGGTCGTTGTGCTTGCCGCCCGCGCGCACACAGCGCTGCGAAGTCGTGGCGCGCTTGTAGGGACGCTGCTCCTGGCCGAGAAACACGTCCTTGAACTGCACCATCCCGGAATTCGTGAACAACAGCGTCGGATCGTTGCCGGGCACGAGCGGGCTCGACGGCACGATCGTATGGCCCTTCGATTTGAAATACTCGAGAAACTGCTGGCGAATCTGACTGCTTTTCATGGGCTCGACCGGACGCGTAAAACCACGATTTTAAACGAAACTCCGGCCGCAGGCCGCCGCTTCGATCGCACGCGGTTACCCTCCGCGCTTATTCGTCTGCGTTATCGCCTGAATTGTCGTCTGCTTCGTCGTCCAAATGGCCGCTAACTACTTTGCGGATGACGTCGACACTGAAGCCCCGGCCTTGCAGAAAACGCATGTGGCGCGCGCGCTCCTGCGCGGTCGTGGGCGCAGTCTTGAATTTGCGCTGCCAGACGCCGCGCGCCGCGGCAATTTCGCTGTCCTGCAGGTTCTCGCGCGCCGCGCCGATCGCGCCTTCAGAAATACCTTTTCCACGTAGCTCGTGGGTTATGCGTTGCGCACCGAACCGCCGGCGGCGCGATGCCAGCACTTGCTCGACGACGCGCGCCTCGGACAACCATCCGCGCCGCTCGAAGTCATCGAGCAGCTCGGGAATCTCCGCGGGATTTTCGGTGAACGGCCTGAGCTTGGCCTCAAGCTCCCGGCGCGAATACTCGCGGCGCGCGAGTGCTGCAAGCGCCCGCGAGCGCAGACTGCGCGGCGGCTTACTTTTCCGCGACTGCGGGTTCGGCGAGCTTGGGTCCACCACCGACGCCTATCTCGGCGCGGATCTTGGCTTCGATCTCTTGCGCCATTTCGGGATGTTCCTTGAGATAGTCGCGCGTATTGTCCTTGCCCTGGCCGATGCGTTCCTTGCCATACGTGTACCAGGCGCCCGATTTGTCGACAATTTTGTGCAGCACGCCGAGTTCGATGATTTCGCCTTCGCGCGAAATGCCTTCCCCGTACAGGATATCGAAGTTGGCCTGCTTGAACGGCGGCGCTACCTTGTTCTTGACGACCTTGGCGCGCGTTTCCGAACCGATCACCTCGTCGCCTTTCTTGATGGCGCCGGTGCGGCGGATGTCGATGCGTACCGATGCGTAAAACTTAAGCGCATTGCCGCCAGTCGTCGTTTCGGGATTACCGAACATCACGCCGATCTTCATGCGGATCGGGTTGCTGAAAATCACCATCGTGTTCGAGCGCTTGATGTTGCCGGTGAGCTTGCGCAGCGCCTGCGACATTAATCTTGCCTGCAAGCCCATCTGCGGCTCGCCCATTTCGCCTTCGATCTCGGCCTTCGGCGTCAACGCCGCCACCGAGTCGACCACCACCACGTCGACCGAGCCCGAGCGCACCAGCATGTCGGCGATTTCAAGCGCCTGCTCGCCGTTGTCGGGCTGAGAAATCAAGAGGTCCTGGACGTTGACGCCGAGTTTTTGCGCATATTGCGGGTCGAGCGCGTGTTCAGCATCAATAAACGCCGCCGTGCCGCCGACTTTCTGCATCTGCGCGATCACCGAAAGCGTCAGGGTTGTTTTGCCGGACGATTCCGGGCCGTAGACTTCGATCACACGGCCACGCGGAAATCCGCCGATGCCGAGCGCGATGTCGAGGCCGAGCGATCCAGTCGAAACCGATTCGATGTCCTTGGCGACGTCGGCTTCGCCCAATCGCATGATCGAGCCCTTGCCGAACTGTTTTTCGATTTGAGAGAGTGCTGCTGCGAGTGCTTTTGACTTATTTTCGTCCATGATTTCTCCCATTTGAGCCTCCCGGATTATCGCATACCTGACGCTGCTTCTGCGTTGCATCGACTGCGTTGCTGCGACTCGTCCCACGCTACCGATAACGATTTGTCATCCCGCCGGATGACGACTAGGACTTCTGGACTAGGCGGACGCCAGCAGCGCGAGCACGCCATTGAGCGCTCGCTCGACCGATTGCCTGCGCACGGCTTCGCGGTCGCCGTCAAAGCGCTGCGTTTCGACGATTGCCGTGCCGCGCTCGAGCTGCCACGCGATGCAGACCGTGCCGACCGGCTTGGCCGGCGTGCCGCCCGAGGGCCCTGCGACGCCGCTGACGGCGATCGCGACCTGGGCGTGACTATGGGCAAGCGCACCGCCAACCATCGCTTCGACGGTTTCCTCGGATACGGCGCCGAATTTATCGAGTGTCTCCGCCTTGACGCCGAGCATTTCGCGTTTGGCGATATTCGTATAGGTAATGAATCCGCGCTCGAACCAGTCGGAACTGCCGGGCACTGCGGTGCACGCCTCGCCGATCCAGCCGCCGGTGCACGATTCCGCGGTGGCGAGCGTCAGCTTGCGCGCTTTGAGCGCGACGCCGACCGCGGCGGCGATTTCATAAAGTTTGGTATCGGACATGATCAGGGGCCGGTCAGTGTTTTGATTATCGCAAGTATCAGCAAGGTATAAAAAGCGGCGAGCAGGTCGTCGAACATCACGCCGAAGCCGCTTTTGAGCTTGCGGTCAAAATAGCGAATCGGCGGCGGCTTTATGATATCGAAGGCGCGAAACAGCAGGAACGCGCCCGCCTGCCATAGCCAACCGGCCGGCGTGAATATGAGCACGAGCATGAATGCGACGACTTCGTCCCATACCATTGCGCCATGATCGGCGGCGCCCAACGCACGTCCGGTCACGCCGCAAGCCCAGATGCCCACGAGAAACGCGGCCGCGACGACGGCCAGTGAGATCTCGAGCGTCGTGACGGCGGCAAGCAGCCAGTAGAGCGGAAATGCGAGCAAAGTGCCCGCAGTGCCGGGCGCAAAAGGCACCAGGCCCGCGCCGCCGCCAAATGCAATCACGTGTGCGGGATGCCGCAGCATGAAATGCCACGACGGCGCGACAGCCCCTTCAGCGGAAATGATCGTAACCTCCGCGCACGACGCGCAGTGCAGCGCCGTCCGGCGCCCGCACGATCAGCCGCGGTTCGCCCTTGCGGTAAGTCTTCACGGCGCCAATGCAGGTCAACCTCGTGCGCGTACTGCGTCCGGCTCTTTCGATGCGCGCGCGCGCACTCCGTGGCGCTGTAAAGCACAATTCATAATCGTCGCCGCCGGCGAGCAATGCGCCGCATGCAACCACGCGATCGAGATAACGCTTGAGCACGTTCGATGTGGGCAGCTCGCTCAATTCGATTTCGGCCGCCACATTCGAACGTTCGAGAATGTGGCCCAGGTCAGCGAGCAGCCCGTCTGAAATATCGATCGCGCTGTGCGCTATCTGCCTGATGGCGAGTCCGAGCGCGACTCGCGGCGTCGGCGTATGCAGCCGCGCGGCGCAGTGCGCGCGCTCCGCCGGCTTCAACGTAATGCGTCGTTTCAAAGCCGCAAGTCCGAGCGCCGCATCACCGAGCGTTCCCGACACCCAGATATCGTCGCCCGCGCGCGCGCCATCCCGACACAGGGCCAGTCCATGCGGCGCTTCGCCCATGATCTGCACGCAGATGTTCAATGGCCCGCGCGTCGTATCGCCGCCGATCAGATCGACATCGAACCGCCGCGCGAGCGCCATGAAGCCGCGCGAAAACGCCTGCACCCAACGCGTGTCCGCCGCCGGCAGCGCTATCCCAAGCGTGGCCCAGCGCGGCGTTGCGCCCATTGCCGCCATATCCGAAATATTCACGGCGAGCGCCTTGTGTCCGAGCATGCGCGGGTCGGCGTCGCGAAAAAAATGCCGGCCGGCGACCAGCATGTCGGCGGAAATCAGCAGATCATGACCGCGCCGCACTTTGACGAGCGCGGCGTCGTCGCCGACACCGAGCACGGTGTGGCGTCCACGATGGGTAAAGTAGCGCTTGATCAGGTCGAATTCGGAAGTCGCCACGCGCCGGGCTTCCGCTTAACTGCGCTGGACCGGATCGTGACTTTGCGCCTGCTTGCCGGCCTGGCTGGCAAGCCACCGCTGCTTTAACGTATAAGGCAGATAAAAATCGACTGCGGCGAACACGCAAAAGATAATCGCGAGCGTGCGTGCGGTGTCAGGCGGCAAAAACGACACGCCCTCGATCAGCACATACAGGCCGAGCAGCGCATTGATGATGCCGCCCGCGTAAAACAGCATGATCTTGCGCTTTAACCTGACGTCCATCACCGGTTCCATCGCAGCTTACCTTTTACGCCTCACCTGCCGGCGGTTTCGTGCGGACGCTTGTCGGCCGCGAGCTTGTCGAGCACGCCGTTCACATACTTGAACCCGTCGGTCCCGCCGTAGCTTTTGGCGAGTTCGACCGCTTCGTTAATTACGACGCGATACGGCACGTCGATATTATTTTCGAGCTCATACGCAGCGATAAACAGGATGGCGCGTTCAATCGGGCTCAGTTCTGCGGCTTTGCGGTCGAGATAAGGCTGTATCGATTCTTCGAGCCGTCCCGATTCGCGGATCGTGCCCGCGAGCAGTGAAGAGAAATACGGGCGGTCGATCTTGTCGAAGCCTTTGGCCGAAGACATATAGCGCTCGATAGTCGCCGCGTCGGTTCCCGCCAGCTGCCACTGATAAATGCCCTGCATTGCAAATTCACGCGAGCGCCGCCGGCTCGTCTTGTGCGCGGTGGGTGCAGCCATGGTCGTCATTTACGCTCGAGCTCACGCAACAGGTTGGCCATTTCAATTGCCACCGCCGCGCAGTCCGCGCCTTTCTGCGCCATGCGCGCAGCGGCCTGGTCGTCGTTCTCCGTCGTCAGGATACCGTTGGCGATCGGAATGCCGGTATCGAGCTGCACCGACAAAATACCGCGCGCCGATTCATTGGAGACGATTTCGAAATGATAGGTCTCCCCGCGGATGACGGCACCCAATGCAATCAACGCGTCGTATTCGTCGGACAGCGCCATTTTCTGCAGCGCGAGCGGTGCTTCGAGCGCGCCGGGCACGCTGACGATGGTCACATCTTCGGATGCGACGCCAAGGCGCGTCAGTTCGGCAGTGCAGCTCGCGAGCAAGCCGTCGCCGACGCTCGCGTTGAAGCGCGCGACGACGATGCCTATGTGCAGGCCGCTGCCGTCGGTGCCCGCTTCAATTTCGTCCATTGCATCGTATTTCGCCATGCTCGCCTTTATTTCGCCGCTTCATCGGGCTGCAGGTAACCGGTCACCTGCAAATCGAAGCCCGCCATGCTCGGCATTCTACGTTGCTTCGCCATCAAACGCATTTTCGTGACCTTAAGATCGCGCAGGATTTGCGCGCCGATACCGTAAGTACGCAGCGCGTTTTTTTGCGGCGCCGCGATGGCGCCCGGCAATGCGCGTTCGACGAGGTCTTCAGCGGACTCGGGACGATGCAGCAAGACGATCACGCCGCATTCGGTGCGGCTTACCGCCGCCAGCGCCTGGTTGAAATTCCACGAATGACTCGCGCTTTTCACGTCGAGCAGATCGATGACCGACAACGGCTCATGCACGCGGACCAGCACTTCGCTGTCCGGCTTGATCTTGCCTTTCACCAGCGCAAGATGCGTTGCGCGCCCGATCTTATCGCTATAAACAACGAGGCGGAACACACCGTGCACCGTTTCGATGTCGCGCTCCGACACGCGGCTGACGAGCGATTCAGTGCGGCTGCGATGGTGGATCAGATCGGCGATCGTGCCGATTTTCAGATTGTGCTCGCGGCCGAACTCGATCAGATCGGGCAACCGCGCCATGTCGCCATCGTCTTTCAGAATTTCGCAGATCACCGCCGCCGGCGAGAGGCCCGCGAGCGCGGCAAGATCGCAACCCGCCTCAGTGTGCCCGGCGCGCACAAGCACGCCGCCGTTCTGCGCCATCAGCGGAAAAATGTGCCCGGGCTGCACGCGGTCGGCAGGACCGGCGTCGGCGCGCGCCGCCGCCTGCACCGTGCGCGCGCGATCGGCCGCCGATATGCCGGTCGTCACGCCTTCGGCCGCTTCGATGGACACCGTGAAATTGGTGCCGAGCGGCGAATTGTTGCTGCTGACCATCAGCGGCAGATTGAGGCTACGGCATTTTTGCTCGGTCAGCGTCAGGCAGATCAGTCCACGGCCGTAACGCGCCATGAAATTGATCGCCTCGGCGGTGACGAAATCGGCGGCGAGCACGAGGTCGCCCTCGTTCTCGCGGTCCTCTTCGTCGACGAGAATCACCATTTTGCCGGCACGAATGTCGGCGATGATTTCGGTGGCCGGGCTCACTGCCATCTATACTTGTCCTTGAATTCCGCCAACCGCTCGGCGTAACGCGCCAGCATGTCGACTTCAATGTTGATCGGCATTCCGACTGTCAGTGCGTGAAACGTGGTGGCCGCCAGCGTGTGCGGAATCAGGTTTACGTCAAATTGCAACCGGTCCACCGTGTTGACCGTCAGGCTCACGCCATCGAGTGCAACCGAGCCTTTGCGCGCGATATATTTCGCGATCTCTTCGGGCGCTTCGATAACGAGTCGGCGATTATCGCCGACTGGGTCGAAGCGGACAACGCTGCCAGCGCCATCGACGTGTCCGCTCACGAGGTGTCCGCCGAGACGGTCGGCGAGACGCAGCGCTTTTTCGAGGTTCACTGCCTTGCCGTCTGAAAAACCGGCGGCGCGGGCCAGCGTTTCGCGCGAAACGTCGAATTCGAGCTGCTTACCCTTCAGCGCGACAACGGTCAGGCATACGCCGTTTACCGCGATACTGTCGCCGAGCTTCACGTCGTCGAGCGCAAGCGCGCCGGCATCGACGACCAGGCGTACCCCGCCTGCCGCCGGCTTGGCCGCATCGATCCGCCCGACCGCTTCGATGATGCCCGTAAACATGTTTTAGACCGCTTCCATTGCGGCGACGATGCGAATGTCGTCGCCTATCGTGCGCACGTCCTCGATCCGCAGCCGGCGTTTAGCTGGCAGGTCGGCGAGTTCCGGCAGTTCCGCCATGCCGCGCGCGTTTTCGCCGATGAGACAAGGCGCGAGATATACCAGCAGTTCATCGACGCAACCCTCGTTGATCAGGGAGCCGTTCAATTTATGTCCGGCTTCAATATGCAACTCGTTGATACCCCGCCGCCCGAGCTCCTGCATCAACGCCGGCAGCTCTACCTTGTGCGATGGGTTGGGCAGCACAATAATTTCAGCCCCCAACGCCCGCAGTTGCGCCGCTTTTACTTCATTCATCGACGCACACGCGATCAATACGCCGCCGCCTTTTAATATGCGCGCGTTCAACGGTGTTTCAAGCCTGCTGTCGACTATCACGCGCAACGGCTGGCGCGGCGTCTTGACCGCCCGCACCGTGAGCTGCGGATCATCGTCGCGCACCGTGCCGATGCCGGTCAGGATCGCGCACGCGCGCGCGCGCCAATGGTGACCGTCGTTGCGCGCGGCCTCGCCGGTTATCCATTGGCTTTTGCCGTTGAGCAATGCCGTCCTGCCGTCGAGACTTGCCGCAATTTTCAACCGCGACCATGGCCTGCCTCGCGTCACGCGCGAGATGAAACCGCGATTGAGTGCGCGTGCTTCGTTGTCTTTGATGCCGGTTTCCACGGCGATGCCGGCCTGCTCGAGTTTCGCCATGCCCTGCCCCGCGGTGCGCGGATCGGGGTCTCGCATCGCGGCGACGACCCGGCCGACACGTGCCGCGACCAGCGCTTCGTCGCACGGCGGCGTGCGGCCCTGGTGATGGCAGGGTTCGAGCGTTACATAAACGGTCGCGCCGCGCGCGCGCGCGCCAGCTGCGTTCAAGGCGGCGATTTCAGCATGAGGCCCGCCCGCGCGCTCGTGCCAACCTTCACCGACAATCGAGCCATCGCGCACGATGACGCAGCCGACGCGCGGATTCGGCGTCGTCGTATAGAGTCCGTGCGCAGCCAGCTCAAGTGCGCGCGCCATGAATTCGTTGTCCGCCGCGGCGCTCATTGGAGATTATTTGGGCTTGCCCGCGGGCTTTTGCACTTCCTTGATGGCGTCCTGGAAGTCGTCGACGTCCTGGAAGCTTTTATAGACCGATGCAAAGCGGATGTAAGCGACCTTATCGAGCTTGTAGAGTTCGCGCATCACCATCTCGCCGACGCGCCGCGACTCGATCTCTCGTTCGCCAAGCGCGAGAACCTGCTGCGTCACCGTCGCAACGGCGTCATCCACGAGCGGTGTGGGCACGGGGCGCTTGTGCAATGCGCGCATGAAACCCGTGCGCAGCTTTGCAAGATCGAATTCAGTGCGGCTGCCGTCCTGCTTCACGAGCTGCGGCATGCGCAACTCGACCGTTTCGTAAGTGGTAAATCGCTTGTTGCACGCAGCACAACGCCGCCGCCGGCGAATGCTGTCGCCGTCGTCGTTGACACGCGAATCGATCACTTGCGTGTCGGGCGCTTTGCAAAATGGGCAATGCATGATTTCAGGATTGAGGGGTGAGGATTGGGGATCGAGCCGGCATCTCGGGCGCTTTCCCGTTCTTCGTCCTCACGCTTCGGCCCTTTTTACTTTCCATAAACCGGAAATTTCGCGCACAACGCTTTTGCGCCTTCTGCCACCCGCGCGATCACCTTATCGTCCGTCGGCGCATCGAGCACGTCGGCAATCAGGTCGGCGAGCTCTTGCGTTTCGTTAAGGCCGAAACCGCGCGTGGTAATCGCAGGCGAACCGAGCCGGATGCCGCTCGTCACGGTCGGTTTCTGCGGATCGTTGGGAATTGAATTCTTGTTGATCGTGATGTGCGCGCGGCCGAGCGCATCTTCAGCTTGCTTGCCGGTAACGCCTTTGGCAGTGAGGTCGACCAGAAACAAATGGCAATCCGTGCGGCCCGACACGATGCGGCAACCGCGCTGCTGCAAACGCGCAGCCATCGCCTGCGCATTGGCGATCACCTTCACCTGGTAGTCCCGAAAGCCGGGACTTAACGCCTCTTTGAACGCCACCGCCTTGGCGGCGATCACGTGCATCAGGGGACCGCCCTGGCTGCCGGGAAAGATCGCCGAGTTCAGCGCTTTTTCATGCTCGCTCCCGGCGAGTATGAGTCCACCGCGCGGCCCGCGCAGCGTCTTGTGCGTGGTCGTGGTGACAAAATCGGCGATACCGACCGGACTTGGATATACCTTGGCCGCGATCAATCCCGCGTAATGCGCGACGTCAGCCATCAGCATGGCATCGACGCTGTCGGCGATTTCGCGAAAGCGCTGCCAGTCGATCGTGAGTGAGTACGCGGACGCGCCGGCGACTATCATTTTGGGCTGGTGCAAACGCGCGAGTTCTTCGACCTGTGCGTAATCGATGGCTTCGGTGCCGGCCTCGAGACCATACGTGATCGCATGGAAAAGCTTGCCGCTGATGTTTACGTTGGCGCCGTGCGTCAGATGGCCGCCATGCGCGAGCGACATACCGAGTATGGTGTCGCCCGGGTGCAGCACCGCTGAATACACGGCGAAATTCGCTTGCGAGCCTGAATGCGGCTGCACGTTCGCGTAATCGGCGCCAAATAATTCGCAGGCCCTGTCGATTGCAAGCTGCTCAGCAACATCTACGTACTGGCAGCCGCCGTAATAACGTTTGCCCGGATACCCTTCGGCGTATTTATTGGTCAGGACCGAGCCCTGCGCTTCAAGCACGCGCGGACTCGCGTAGTTTTCGGAGGCGATCAACTCGATATGATCCTCCTGCCGCCGTATCTCCCGCTGCAGCGCCCACGTCAGTTCGGGGTCGAAGGATGCGATGGTGTCCTGCCGTGAGTACATGGATTTGTCTCTAAATTGTTGATTTTACCATGCTAAATTGCCGCGGTTGGCTCAATGCAAGGTGCGCCGTGACTCTCGTGGCTGCGCACGGGCCGGCGTTGCGCGTGGCGGACCGGGACTCAGCTAACATCGGTCCGCTAAAGGCTCGCAGGTTTTGCCCGCTATCCCGGTTGTCCGTATGATGAATGCCGAGCGCAGTGCACGCATAGCGCCAAAAGGGGATTTATCGAAATGCAATATCTGCTCGCGATTTCGCGTGCAATTGACGCGATGAATGAGAAATTCGCGGTCATCGCGAACTGGCTCGTGCTGCTCTCGTGCCTGATCAGCGCCGCGAACGCATTCTCGCGCTACGCCTTCAGCCTGAGTTCGAACGCCTGGCTTGAGATTCAGTGGTACATGTTCGGCGCGATGATATTGCTCGGCGCGTCCTACACGCTCAAAAGAAACGAGCATGTGCGCGTCGACATCATCTACGGCCACTTAAAGACGCGCACGCAGATCTGGATCGATATCCTCGGCGGAATTTTTTTCCTGCTGCCAGCGACGATCATCATCGCGTGGCTGGCGTGGCCGATGTTCCACAACTCGTACATCCAGCATGAAATGTCGGGCAATGCCGGCGGGCTGTTGCGCTGGCCGATAAAAATAATGATTCCGCTCGGCTTCTGGCTGCTGTCACTCCAGGGCATTTCCGAAATCATCAAGCGCATCGCCATGCTGACCGGACATTTGACGGCCGACGTCCATTACGAAAGGCCGCTGCAATGACCCGGGAGCTGATGGCGCCTCTGATGTTCGGCGGACTCGTCGTTTTCATGCTGATCGGCTATCCGGTCGCATTTTCATTGGCGGCAGTCGGCCTCTTCTTCGGCTTCTGGGGCATCGAGCTCGGTTTCTTCCAGGTCACGCTGCTGCAGGCGCTGCCCGAGCGCGTGTTCGGCATCATTTCAAACGATCTGCTGCTGGCGATTCCGTTCTTTACTTTCATGGGGGCGATCCTCGAGCGCTGCGGCTTGGCCGAAGACATGCTCGACAGCATGGGCCAGTTGTTTGGTCCCGTGCGCGGCGGCCTTGCCTATGCCGTCATCATCGTCGGTGCCATCCTCGGCGCGATTACGGGCACGGTCGCGGCATCGGTTATCGCGATGGGCCTCATTTCACTGCCGATCATGATGCGCTACGGCTACGACATGCGGCTTTCGACCGGTGTCATCGCCGCCTCAGGCACCATCACGCAATTGATCCCGCCGTCGCTCGTGCTGGTCGTGCTCGCCGACCAGCTCGGCCGTTCGGTCGGCGACATGTACGCAGGCGCCATCGGCCCCAGCATCGTCCAGGTGATCTTGTTCTGCCTGTACATCGCCGTGTTGAGCATCGTCAAGCCGGGCGCAATGCCTGCGCTGCCGCCCGAAGCGCGCACGCTGAAGGGATGGCCGCTGATTCGCAAATGCCTGTGGGGGATGGTGCCCTCGATCGTGCTTATATTTTTGGTGCTCGGGACCATATTGATGGGCCTCGCGACGCCGACCGAAGGCGGTGCGATGGGCGCCGTCGGCGCGATTGTTCTCGCGGTACTGCATCACAAGGATTTTTCGCGTCGCGGCAAAATCGCTGCGCGCATCGCGCTCGTCACGCTCGTACTATTGGCCATTCCCGCTTTCTGCGTATGGCAGGACGCCTGGATGCCGGCGCCGTTCGTGAGTGCCGCCACCGCATTTCTCGGATTTGCGCAGACGCCGTTGTTCATTGTCTTCTACGCAGCGCTCACGCTGTTGCTGCTCGAATCGGCATTTATCGGCGAACTGCGCGGCCTCATCCGCGAAGCATTCGGCTCGACGATGCGCATCAGCTCGATGGTGATATTCATCCTGGTCGGCTCGACGGTCTTCGGCCTGGTGTTTCGCGGCGTCGACGGCGACCTGTGGATCGAACATATGCTGACATCGCTCCCGGGCGGCGTCACCGGCTTCCTGATCTTCGTCAACCTGTTCGTGTTCTTCCTCGCGTTCTTCCTCGATTACTTCGAAATCGCATTCATCATCATTCCGCTGCTCGCCCCGGTCGCGCAGAAGCTCGGCATCGACCTCATCTGGTTCGGCGTGCTGCTCGGCGCGAATATGCAGACATCATTCATGCACCCGCCGTTCGGTTTCGCGCTTTTTTATCTGCGCGGCGTCGCGCCCAAAGAGGTCAAGAGTTCGGACATCTATTGGGGCGCGATTCCGTGGGTGGTGCTGCAGCTGATACTCGTTGGCATCTTGATTTTCTTCCCGGGGCTTGTTACGAGCTTTATCGACAACAGCCCGACGGGTACGCCGAGCACCATCGAGCAGCAGATGGAAGTGCCGATTGATTCGACACCCGACGCCGACGGCAAGACCGAACAGGACAAAGCCGCGGCGGAACTCGAGAAGGCGATTCGCGAGGGCAAATAAGCGCGCACGGCACCACATAAAAAAGCCCCGCCGCAGCGGGGCTTTTTATTGAACGATGCTGCGGCTATTTCTTCGCGGGCGCAGCGGCCGGCTTGGCGCGCGGGCTGTACGCAAAGCTGTCGAACCCGTATTCGGCGACGCGGAACCATTGATACTGCTCGTCGCGAAATTTTTTCCAGGCCGGATAAATCCGTTTCCAGTGCGGGCTTTTTTCAGAAAGCTCATCGTAAAGCTCGAACGCGGCTTTCTCGCACGCTTCCATGACTGGACGCGTAAATCCGCGCAGTTGCGTACCACTGCCGACCAGGCGTTTTAATGCCTCCGGATTTTTTGCATCGTAGCGCGCGAGCATGTGCACGTTGGCTTCCGCGCACGCCGCTTCGACTGCGCTCTGGTAATGCCTGGGCAGTTCGGCCCACTTTTTCTCGTTGATGAGCAGCGAAAGCTCGGGACCGCCCTCCCACCAGCCCGGATAGTAGTAGAACTTCGCTACCTTGTTGAAGCCGAGTTTCTCGTCGTCGTACGGGCCGACCCATTCCGCCGCATCGATCGTGCCGCGCTCGAGCGCTGGATAGATGTCGCCGCCCGCCAGTTGCTGGGCCACGACGCCGAGTTTCGCCAGAACCTGGCCGGCGAGTCCGCCGATGCGCATTTTCATGCCTTTGAGGTCGGCGACCGTTTTGATTTCCTTGCGATACCAGCCGCCCATCTGCGCGCCGGTGTTGCCGCAGGGAATGTGAATGACGTTGTAATCCTTGAACAGCAGCGCGAGCGCCTCGATGCCGCCGCCATAGTATTTCCACGCGTTTTGCTGGCGCGCGTTCAGGCCGAACGGCACCGCAGTGCCGAATGCAAACGCCGGGTCTTTGCCGACATAGTAATAGGGCGCGGTATGGCCGCACTCGACCGTGCCGTTCTGCACCGCATCGAGCACCTGCAGCCCGGGCACGATTTCGCCAGCGGCGAAAACCCGGATCTGGAACTTGTTTTCGGTAATTTCGGCGACGCGCTTGGAAACGATATCGGCCGCGCCGTAAATCGTGTCGAGACTCTTGGGAAAACTCGAAGCCAGCCGCCATTGAATCGCCGGTTGCGATTGGGCGATAGCAGGCGCCGCCACCGAACCCGCGGCAAGTCCGGCCGCCGCTTTTTTTAGAAAGGAACGACGTTGCATTTGTTTCTCCTCTATCTGCCTTCAGGTTTTTTTTGAGTTATACCGGTCGGGTCATCGCGCCCGATTCTTGCCCGTAGCCGTCCGTATTGGACAGCACTCCCCAGCCGCGGTCAATCCCCGCCGACGGTCATGCGGTCGATCAGAATCGAGCCGCACTGCTTGGAGCCGCGCTTAACGGTATCGTTGCCGATAGCGACGATGCCGAGAAACATGTCCTTGAGATTGCCGGCGACCGTGATTTCCTGGACCGGATATGCGATCTGGCCGTTCTCCACCCAGAATCCGGCGGCGCCGCGCGAATAATCGCCGGTCACCATATTGATGCCGGAACCCAGCATTTCGGTCACGAGCAGGCCGCGGTCCATTTCCTTGAGCAGCTGCGCCATACCCTGCCCCGTGTCCTTGAGTATTAAATTGTGCGTGCCGCCCGCGTTGCCGGTGGTCTGCATGCCGAGCTTGCGCGCCGAATAACTGCTGAGAAAATAGCCGCGCACGATGCCCGCCTCGATGACCGCGCGCTGATGCGTCGCCACACCCTCTTCATCAAACGGGCTGCTCGCTTCGCCCTTGCGAATGAGCGGGTCTTCGGTGATCTCGACCAGCGGCGCGAACACTTTTTTATCGAGACTGTCGACCAGGAACGACGATTTTCGATACAGGCTGCCGCCGCTGACCGCCGACACGAAGTGGCCGAGCAACGATGCCGCGACCGGCGCTTCAAACAGGACCGGCACTTGCGCGGTCGGAATTTTTTTGGCGCCGAGGCGGGCGAGCGCGCGCTTGCCGGCCGTCGTGCCGACCAATTCGGGCGCATCGAGGCCGGCGTGGTCGCGCGCCGATGTGTACCAGTCGTCGCGCTGCATCTCATCGCCCTTGCCTGCGATCACTGCACAGCTCACCCAGTGCCGCGAACTCGGGTATCCGCCCAGAAAGCCGAGTGAATTGCCGTACGCGAAATGCGATTGCTGCAGCGAAACCGTCGCGCCCTCCGAATTCGAAATGCGCTTGTCGACCGCGAATGCGGCGTCTTCGCACGCGCACGCGAGCTCAATCGCGCGCTCAACCGGCAACTCCCACGGATGATAGAGATCGAGATCCGGGAAATCGCGCGCGAGCAGCGCGGCGTCGGCCAATCCGGCGAACTCATCGCTGGCCGTGAACTTCGCAATCGACAGAGCGGCATCGGCGGTCGCGCGCACCGCCTCCGGCGAAAAATCGGAGGTGCTTGCGTGGCCGCGCCGCTGCCCGATATAAACCGAGATGCCCATGCTTTTGTCGCGATTGTATTCAATCGTTTCGACCTCGCGATGGCGCACGGTCACCGTCTGCCCGAGACCTTCCGAGACCTCGGCTTCGCAGGCGGTGGCGCCTTTCGTTGCCGCATACTTCAAAACATCGGCGACGATTTGTTTAAGGCTCGCCAGGTCATTGGCGAACCGGTTGCGCGACGGCGCGCGCGAATTGACTGCAGTAGACATCAGCGGTGCTTTCGTAAAAGTAGTTATCATACCAGCATGAATCCAGTCACCGACGACCCCGAAGACGACGGCCGCCCGAGCAAATCACAGCGCAAACGCGACATGACCGCATTGCAGGATATTGGGGCGGAACTCGTCACACTCAATCCCGACCAGCTCGCGAAAATCGAATTACCCGAACGCTTGCTCGAGGCCATTGTCGAAGCGCAGCGTCTGCGCAGTCGCGAAGGCCGCCGCCGCCAGTTGCAGTTCATCGGCAAGCTGATGCGCGAAATCGATCCGGCGCCGATCCGCGCCCGCCTCGAATTGTGGAACGGCGCCGCGCGCGAGGGTACCGCTCAGCAAAAGCTGATCGAACGCTGGCGCGACCGCCTGCTTTCAGAAGATGACGCCTTGACGCCGTTTGCGGCCGAATATGCCGGATGCGATCTGCAGCACCTGCGCTCGCTGATTACGAGCGTCAAGCGCGACCGCGAACACAATCGAACACCAAAAAATTATCGCGAATTGTTCCGCACAATTCGCGACATCGTCGCCGCGCACAACGGTGAACCGGCGCAGTCCGGGTAAGCCCGCCAGTCCACTTCGCTATAATTGCCTCATGCAAAACGAACTTTTAATCGGTCTCGTCTCGGTCAGCGACCGCGCGTCGAGCGGCGTTTATGAAGACAAAGGCCTGCCGGCCCTACAGGAATGGTTCGGCGCGGCACTCGCTTCACCCTGGAAAATGGTGACGCGGCTGATTCCCGACGAGCAACCGGTCATCGAAGCGACGCTTAAAGAACTTGTCGACTCCGCGCATTGCCATCTCGTGCTTACGACGGGCGGCACCGGTCCCGCGCCGCGTGATGTAACGCCTGAAGCAACCCTCGCAGTGGCCGACAAGGTCATGCCGGGATTCGGCGAGCAGATGCGCCAGGTCAGCCTGAAGTATGTGCCGACAGCGATTCTGTCGCGCCAGGCTGGCGTCATTCGCAAGCAGGCGCTGATCCTCAATCTTCCGGGCCAGCCGAAGGCGATCAAGGAAACGCTCGACGGCGTATTCGCCGCGGTGCCGTACTGCATCGATCTGATCGGCGGCCCTTACATCGAGACGCATGAAAATATCGTCAAAGCGTTTCGCCCCAAATCCGCATTGAAGCCCAAGAGTCCGTGACATGAGCGATCTACTTGAAACCCTCGAAGTCGAAACTGCGCCGAAACCGACGGCGGCCGTCATCTGGCTGCACGGCCTCGGCGCGGACGGCAACGACTTTGCACCGATCGTTCCCGAGTTGAAATTGCCGAAGGCGCCGGCAGTGCGGTTTGTGTTTCCGCACGCACCGATGATGGCGGTCACGATCAACAACGGGCATGTGATGCGCGCATGGTACGACGTGAGTTTCGGCGACCTCGAGGGCACGACGCGGCGCGCCGACGAAAAAGGCGTTCGCGCCTCGCAACTGCAGGTCGGCCAACTGATCGAGCGTGAAATAAAACGCGGCGTTGCCGCGCGCAATATCGTGCTCGCGGGATTTTCACAGGGCGGCGCAATTGCGCTGCAAACCGGACTGCGCTATCCCGAGCGCCTCGCCGGAATCATGGCGCTGTCGACGTATCTGCCGCTCGGCGAGCACATCGCGGCCGAAGCGTCACCGGCGAATCGCGACGTGCCGATTTTTTATGCGCATGGCAGCCACGATCCGGTCATTCCGCTTGCCATGGCCACGGTGTCACGTGAAAAACTGGCTGCCGCCAACTATGCCGTCGAGTGGCATGAATATCCGATGCAGCATTCGGTGTGTGCCGAGGAAGTCGGCGAAATCAGCCGCTGGCTCGCGCAGGTTCTGCGTCCTTAGCCGCGCAATCGCCGCGAGAGCGACGCGTTACTCGTTTTTCATGACCTTGAATTTGCCCCAGTCGAAATCGTTGCCGCCCTCGACCAGTTTGCGCGGCATCAAATAATAGTGCTTGCCGCGCACGTTCATTTCCAGCGGCTGGCTCTGTTCGTAAGTGCCAACGTTCAGCAATAACGCAATATCGCCATTTTTGTCCGGTGTCGTCGACAATAAAATCGCGGACTCGCCGTCGCGCAACACATTGATCGATGAGACGCTGGCGGCCGGCGACAGGACGACCGGAATCATGGCGTTCGATATCAACTGAATACCGACGCGGCGCTGCTGATACTCGTCACGCGTAATCCGCCGGATAATGCCCGCGCCCCAGTATTTTGAGGTTTCGCCTTGCACGCCGAGCAGGCTGCCGACTTTGATCCAGTCGCCCTTTACCTGCGGCACAATGGCGCCGAAGCCGCCTTCACTGATGTTTTCGACGATCCAGCTTTCGCCGGCATTCTTCGCCTGAAAATCGAGCGACAGGTCTTCCTCGACGGGCCGGATGCAGCGAAACATTTCGCTCATCCCGTGCACGACCGTAAGACGGGTTGCGATTTTGCGGCGCTCCGAATTGCGTGCCGGCGGCTTGTCCGACCAATACATCGCAAGATGCGACATGACAGATTCGAGCAGTTTGAGATCGTAACTGCCGCCCAGGTTCACATCGGCCGGCACCGCCTGCTTGTTTTTGATGTCATCGACCAATTGGCGCAGCGCCGGCAGCGCCTTGCCGGCGCCGAGGTAGCGAATCATTGGGCTCGCGTCCAGATTTTTCATCACGCGCGTCGCGGGTCTTCGCATCGACAGGTCAAAATAGTAGTTGCACGCCGTTCCCGGTTGCGCGTGCATTTCGAAATGCTTGCCAAAGTGCGCGACGGTACGTTCGGCGATCTCCTGCTCCATCGGCGTCAGGCCGTCGGTTGACGAGACGCCGAGCATGAGCGCCTTCAGGAATTCCTGCTGAACGCTGCCCTGTCCATGCGCGCCCGGATAGATCTCGACCTCGGTCGTCGCCAGACGTTTGGATTCCGCAAACAGGAAAATGCGGCCGATCTCGCCCCATAGCCGGTCATCGATCGGGCCGTAGCGCAAGCCGCTCCACTTGAGCTGCAGCGTGAGCGTGCGCAAGGCGCGGCCGGCGATGGTCGGCAAATCTTTCTTGAGCGCGCCCGCACCGCTGGCACCTGCCTGAAACTGTTCGATGCACTGAGTGTAGCCGTGACCGAGCGCCTTCCAGAATTCGAATATCGTGTTCCACAGCTTGCTCTCGCGGAATTTTTCCTGGCGGTCGGTGGCGAGGTAATCCTGCGACAGCTTGCGCTGGTGGTTTTTGGCTGCCTGGTCGAGCGCATCGTATAACTGATAGCGATAATCGAGCTTGAAGCCTTCCGTGCGGCTGACGGAGTCGAGCCAGAAAGTTACTTCTTCGAGCGCCTTGGCGGCGTCGCTAACGGGAAACTCCGCGATCAATGCGCGCGCCTGCTTCGGATCCGCCATCGGATGATCGGGCTTTGCGCCCCCGAACAATGCCATAGTCCCGCGCCCCTCTTGATTGAGTCATGCACCGCCGCATCGTCGTGCGGCAGTGTCCGTGCAGCCGTTATTCTAATTCGACGCTTCGTCGGCGTCCGGTCTATTCTCGATATACCGCTTCAACAGGCGGTTCTCAAAACTGGTTTCTTTGATGACGGCTTTGGCGATGTCGTGAAAAGAAATGACACCGAGCAACTGCTGTCCTTCAACTACCGGCAAATAGCGCACGTGACTCTTCGTCATGACTTCACGCACCTGATCGAGTGTGTCCGTCGGAGCGCCGCACAATGGATCCTTCACCATGACGTCGTGCAGGCGCATGTCCGCGAGATTGCCGCCCTGCGCATCAAGCGCCTTCAAAACTTCGCGAAACGTCAGCATGCCGGTCATGCGCACGCCATCGCGGACCACCAGCGAACCAATGTCGTTTTTAACCATCAGCCCGACTGCCGCAGCCACCGTGGCATCCGGCGGCAAGCTGAAAATAGCGCCGCCTTTCATGTTCAAGATGTCACGGACGACCATTGTCGAGTCCTCGCGGCCCTAGGCTTAACCTGATCATAACAAAGACTGCGGATGAGGTATTGCGGATTGCAAGTTTTAGATTTAGGGGGACTGCAGCCGCGTTGACCGTCGCCGCTTTCCACTCCTTAAAGCCTCTCCGTCTCGCCCTGCGCCGGCCGCCACACGAGCAGCCGCCTTTCGGCGACCGAGACCAGCGCATCGAGCGCCAATGCAAATGCGGTCAGCACAAGGATGCCGGCAAACACGGTATTGATATCGAACGCGCCTTCCGCCTGCAGGATCAGATAGCCGACGCCGCGCGAGGAGCCCAGGTATTCGCCGACGACCGCGCCGACAAACGCCATGCCCACTGAAGTGTGCAAACTCGAGAACACCCACGACATCGCGGATGGCACATACACCGTGCGCAGCAGCTGGCGTGAACTCGCGCCCAGCATGCGCGCATTGTTGAGCACGACCGGGCTCACTTCCTTGACGCCCTGATAGACGTTAAAAAACACGATGAAAAACACAAGCGTGACGCCGAGCGCGACTTTAGAGAGGATGCCGAGCCCGAACCACACCGCGAAAATCGGCGCGAGAATGACGCGCGGCATCGCATTCATCGCCTTGATGTACGGGTCTGCAAGCGCCGAAGCGGTCGGCGACAACGCGAGCCACAAGCCGGCGCCAAGTCCCGCCGCAGTGCCTATCGCGAATGCGAGCAGCGTTTCAATCAGCGTAACCAGCAAGTGCTCGTAAATCCGGCCGCTTGCAAACCATTCCCACGCCTTCTGCAAGACGATCAACGGCTTGCCGAAGAAAAATGCCGTGTTGCGGGCAGACTCCTCCGACCACAACAGCGGCTCGGTCATCAGGTACCAGAACGCAAACACGCTGCCTAACAACAGCGCGTGATAAAGCGCGAGCCTGCTAGCGGAGAGCGGTTTGCGCATAACCTTTGAGCACTTCGTCTTTCATCGCATGCCAGATTTCGGTATGCAACTGCACAAAACGCGGCGTCATGCGGATTTCCGCCACATCGCGCGGCCGCGGCAGATCGATCGTGTATTCGCCGATCGGACGGGTTGCTGGTCCCGCCGACAGCACGACCACGCGATCAGACAGTGCAATCGCCTCTTCGAGATCGTGCGTGATGAACACAACCGATTTGCGGTCGGCCGACCATAATTCGAGCAATTCATTTTCCATCAACTGGCGCGTCTGGATATCGAGCGCCGAGAACGGCTCGTCCATCAGCAGAATTTTCGGATCGAGAATCAGCATCTGGGCAAGCGCCACGCGCTTTTTCATGCCGCCGGAAAGCTGATGGGGATAGCGGCCGGCGTGCGCCTGCAGGCCCACCCGCGAAAGCCATGCGTCGACACGTTCATGCACGGCCGCTTCGTCGACACCGCGGTAGCGCAGGCCCAGCGCGACATTGTCGAATGCGGACAGCCAGGGCAACAACGCGTCCGACTGAAACATGTAGCCCGCTTGACGGTTGATGCCGGCGAGCGGCTCGCCGAGCACCCGCACTTCGCCCGCCGAGGTTTCGAGCAGGCCGGCGGCGATGTTGAGCAGAGTCGATTTGCCGCATCCGGTCGGGCCGACGACCGAGACGAATTCGCCGGCGGCGACCGTCAGTGTCGTATCGCGAATCGCCGTGTAGGTTTTGCTGTCCGCATCGCCGGCAACGAAGGTGACAGTGATGCCGGATAGATCGAGTGCGGGCTTTAACGACACGTTATCGGCACGGCGCTACTTGCGATATTTTTTCAGCGCTTTTTGCGCGAAACTGTTATCGAAGGTTTTAGTGAGATCGATTTTAGCGGCCTGCACTGACGGCTCGAACGAGTTCAAGACCTTGTAGACGTTCTTGGCGCCGTCCATCGAAAAGAGACCGTCGGGCGAATAACCTTCCATGTTTTTGAGCAACGCGACTTTATACATGGTCGGATCGTCGCCGTAATATTCGGGCGGCACTGTCTTCACGACGTCTTCGGGACGCGCAGTCTGCAGCCACAGGTCCGCACGCACGATTGCGTTGACGACTGCCTGCGCCGTGTTCGGATACTTCTTCAGCCACTCGGCCGGCGCGTAAATGCAGCCGGCGTGATAGGCGCCGCCATAGACTTCTTTCATGCCCTTCGCCGTGCGCGTGTCGATGACCGGAATGATGTCACCGGATGCTTCAAGCCGTGCGATGACGGGATCGAGATTCGAAATGCCGTCGATCTCGCCTTTACGCATCGCGGCAACCGCGCCGGCAGTGGCGCCCACACCGATGATGGAGACCGCGTCGGGCGGTAAATGATCTTTGGCCAGCAGGCTGCTCACCATCATGTTCGTGCTCGAACCCGGTGCCGTCACGCCGATTTTCCAGCCCTTCATGTCTTTCGGCGTTTTGTATTGCGTCACTTTGTTCTTGTGCACGCCAAGCACGATGCCCGAATAGCGTCCCTCGAGCGCAATGCCGACGATGTTGATGCCCTTCGCCTGCATGTTGATCGTATGCTCGTACGCACCCGAAACGATGTCGGCACTGCTGCCGACCATCGCCTGCAGCGCCTTGGCGCCGCCGGGAAAATCGACGATTTCAACCGTGAGTCCCTCGTCCTTGAAAAAGCCGCGTCGCTCGGCGATAGTCAACGGCAGATAGTAAAAAAGATTTTTGCCGCCGACGGCGATCGTGATTTTCGATTTCTCAAGCGCCTGGGCGAGCACGCCGGCAGGAGAAATGCCCGCGATGACCGCGAGCGCAATGAAAACGATTCTGGCGATATGCATGAATTCCTCCGGCAGAGACAAATGGCGAGCGATGCTCACATGGCGACAACCGAGTGTCAAGGCGCCGCCTTTCTAGATTACGCGGCGAGCACGCATCCCGACGCGCTGCGCCGCGTCGTAACCCAACGCCGCAAGAATTTCGTCCGTATGCTCGCCGAGCTTCGGCCCGATCCATTGCGTTGCGCCGGGCGTTGCCGATAATTTCGGCACGATGCCCGGCAGCTTGACCGGTTTGCCATCGGGCAATTGATGCTGCTCGAGCATGCCGCGCGCCATGTAATGCGCGTCCTTGACGATATCGGCGACGTCGAACACTTTGCCCGACGGCACTTGCGCCTGCTCGAGCGCCGCAAGCACGAAATCGAGGTCGTGCCGGCGCGTCCAATCGGCGATGGCGCCGTCAAGTTCGGCGGTGCGCGGCACTCGTCCCGCGTTGCTTGCGAGCGATATATCGGTCGCGAGGTCAGCGCGGCCGATTGCCGTCATCATGCGTTTGAAAATCGCATCGTTATTGGCGCCGACAATGACGAATTTTCCGTCTTTGGTCGGATAAGTGTTCGACGGCACGATGCCGGGCAATGCATTGCCTGCGCGCTCGCGCATGAATCCCAACACGTCGAACTCGGGCACCAGACTTTCCATCATGCTGAACACGGCTTCATACAACGCGACATCGACGACCTGTCCGCTGCCACCGTTCGCGTTGCGATGATGCAGCGCCATCATCGCGCCGATCACGCCATACAGCGCGGCAATCGAATCGCCGATTGAAATGCCCAGGCGCACCGGCGGCCGGTCGGCGTAGCCCGTTACATAGCGCATGCCGCCCATCGATTCGCCGATCACGCCGAAGCCGGGGCGATCCCGATACGGACCGGTTTGGCCGTAACCCGACAACCGCACCATCACCAGCCGAGGATTGATTTTTGCCAGTGCTTCAAAACCGAGGCCCCATTTTTCGAGCGCGCCGGGACGAAAATTTTCAACAACGATATCCGCTTCGGCAGCAAGCTTGCGCACGATTTCCTGGCCTTCGGGATCGCGCAGGTTGACCGTCACCGATTTTTTATTGCGCGCCTGCACGTACCACCACAGCGACGTGCCCTCGTACATCTTGCGCCACCCGCGCAATTGATCACCGCCATCGGGCGCTTCGATCTTGATCACTTCCGCGCCGAATTCACCGAGAATGCGCGTGCAGAACGGGCCCGCAATCAGCGTGCCGAGCTCGATGACTTTGATACCTTTTAATGGCGGTGCTGCGGCGTCGCTCATATAATCTGTGCTTCGTTTAGCCGAAGCGCATTTTAATATGGTCAAGAAAGACTCGCTGTTCGACGTGCTGTCACGCCAGCCGTGGTGGCTCAGCGTCGGCGTTGGCGTAGCGCTCTTTGCAAGCGCACGGCTGTTTCTGCCGGAGTTGATGGCAGGTGCGGTCGCGCTGCCGTTTATCGGCATTGCGTGCTACGCGGGATGGCGTCAACTGCAGGCGCCGAGCGCGACGAACGTGACCGAAATGCTCGGGCGCATCCGCGGCATGCCGTGGGAAAATTTTTCAGCGCTGCTGGTCGAAGCATTTCGCCGCGACGGTTACACGGTCAGCGAAATCTACCAGGGCGCGGTCGATTTGAAACTGGACAAGTCCGGCCGCATTTCGATCGTCAGTTGCAAACGCTGGAAAGTCGCGCAGACCGGCATTGGGCCGCTCAAAGACTTGCGTGATGTGAAAGATTCCAATGATGCGTCGGAGTGCATCTACGTCGCCGCCGGCGATTTCACCGCCAATGCACTGACCTTTGCCAAGGATAAATCGATCCGCCTCTTGAATGACGCGGCGCTCGCCAAACTGATCGCTCGAGTCGAAAGCCGCGGCGGCTGGTTCAAGTTTCGCTGACAGCCTGGCGCGGAATTACAAGCTCACCTTTTGTGAAAACGCGCCGAAATCCTCGATCGATTCGAGTTCCATGCAGCCATCATAGAGTTGCTGCGTTAATGGCTCGCCCCAGACCGGCACGCCCAGCTCAAAGAATTTGCCGGTCAATTCGTCGTGCGTATGCGGCTTCGCGGCCTCGCCTTTCGTAATCAGGCATTGGCCTTCGTAAGTTTTTTTGTCGCGCATCGTGATGCGCACGGTGACCGGCTGCTCCTGCGGGAAACGTGCAGTGAACGCTTTGTCTTCCTGCAAGTCGACTCGCTGCACGAGCGCCTGCACAGCGGGATTCGCAACCGCCGCCTCGTCGAAGCTTTTAAGCCCGGAACGGCCGTGATAAAGAATGGAGGCCAGCGCGAACGGCACCGAAAAGCGCGCGCCGAAACTCGACACGATGTTTTTACCCTTGAGACTTGCCGCGAGCATATAAGCACGCACGTCGATGCGCTCGATTGCGTCGATCGGCAGCCGCCCTCCCGGCACTCGGGCGAGCAGGTCCTCGAGCGCATCGACGGCGGAATGTCCGTAGCGGCCGATCGGATGCAGCTTGAAGTAGCTTTGCGTGATCAGCCATTCATCGCCCAGGCGCGAGACCGCAAGTTCAGGCTCGAACTTGTCGGAGTAAACGCCTTTGCCCCACACGTTGCCGACGCTGTCGATCTCACCGGTGAAGCCGCATTCCACCAGCCGCACCGCGGTCAGCCCCATGTAACCCGAATGCCCAGTAAAGATATTGCGCACCGTCGCGCCGTCGAGCAGCGTCTGGCGGCTCGTTGCCATGCCCATGGTGGCCGCGCAGTTGATGAGTTCGAGCATTGGCGCTGCATTGAAGCGCTTCAACACGCCGGCCGCGATCGCCGCGCCGATGACGCCATAGGTGCCGTGCGGATGAAAAGCGAGACGTGTCTGCGCGGCTCGCGTGATGCGCGCCGAGATTTCGTAGCCGAGCGCAACCGCGCGCACCAGATCGGCGCCGCTTGCGCCGCCTACCTGCGCGAGCGCAACCGCGGCCGGCACCACCTGTATGCCTGGGTGGCCTTTCGCGAACAGGTTGCCTTCATCGAGTTCAAGCCAGCTGCCCGCCGTACCGTTGAGCACTGCCGCGTCCAGAACATTCGTGCGCGAGCCGGCGCCAATTACCCAGGCTTTGCCTGCCCCGGCATCG
>JAQGMI010000125.1 GCA_028292435.1 Betaproteobacteria bacterium | reverse complement strand
CCGCACGCTGCGCGACTGCCTGCAATACTTGATGAATCGCCGTCAGATCGTGGAATCCGCAACGCTCGCGCCCGCGGTCACGCCACTCGTGCGCATTCCGCCGAACGGTATCGAGATGAACCAGTGGATCGCAAAGCAGGTGCTCGACGCCGGCGCCTACGGCATCATCTGGCCGCATGTCAGCACCGTCGCCGAAGCGCGCAGCGCCGTCGCCGCCTGCCGTTACGCGCGTCCCGATACCGCGCCGCGCCTCGAGCCGAAAGGACAACGCGGCGACGGGCCGGCTTACGCCGCGCGGTACTGGGGTTTGACCGCGCAGGAATATTACGACCGCGCCGATGTGTGGCCGCTCGATCCGAACGGCGAAATCCTGTGCGGCATCATGTGCGAAGACATCGAAGGCGTGAAGAACCTGCCCAAAATCCTGAAAGAAGTGCCGGGCATCGGCGTTGTCATCATCGGCGAAGGCGATCTGTCGCAGAACCTCGGCTTTCCGCGCCAATACAAGCATCCCAAAGTCGTCGAGGCGATGGCGAGAATCGTTGCCGCGTGCAACGAAAACAACGTCGCGTGCGGACACCCGCACGTCGAGGCCGATAACGTCGAAGAAGTGATTGCGCTCGGCTACCGGTTCCTGATGCCGAAACCCGCGCGCTCGAATGCGGTGCTCGAAAAAGGGCTCAAGCTGACGGGCCGCAAGTAATCATGCGAAAGCACTGACCTGAAGCATCCAGAGCAATGATTTCCGGTTGCGCCGCAGGTAGTCGAAGTATCGTATTGGCTGTTCTCGTCGCGGCGGCCGCAGCTTGCGCCATGAGCACGGCGGCCGCCCAGCCAGTCCCTGACAACATGGCCGAGCGGTTACGCGCATGCACGGCGTGTCATGGCAAGGAAGGCCGCGCGACGAGCGACGGCTATTACCCGCGCATCGCCGGAAAACCGGCCGGCTATCTCTACAACCAGCTCGTGAATTTCCGCGACGGGCGCCGGCGCAACCCGATGATGACCTATCTCGTCAGCAATCTGCCGGACGCATACCTGCGTGACATCGCCGCGCATTTCGCCGATCAGCATCCGCCGTACGCGCCGCCGGTGCCCACCGCAGCTTCAACCACCGTGCTGGAACGCGGACGCGAGCTCACGACGCGCGGCGACGCCGCTAAAAATATTCCTGCGTGCGCGGCCTGTCATGGCGATGCGCTGACCGGCGTCACGCCCGCGGTGCCGGGCTTGGTCGGCTTGCCGCGCGATTACATTAATTCGCAATTCGGCGCGTGGCAGATCGGTGCGCGGCATGCCGCCGCACCCGATTGCATGGCGGACATCACGCGGCGCATGAGCAATGAAGACATCAGCGCGGTCGCCGCTTACCTTGCGTCGCGACCCGTGCCCCCAAACGCCGCGCCGGCGAACGCAACGCCGCGAAAACCGCCGCTCGATTGCGGCAGCATCACTTCCGTGCCGGGCAAGCGATGAAACCGTGGATCGCGCTGTCCGTCGCACTCGCCATTGCGGCGCTCGCGCTTTTCGCCGGCATCAACGAGCGTGACGACACGCCCGCCACCGTCTTCACCGGCAAGCCGGCGGAACAAATCGAGCGCGGCCGCTATCTCGCACTCGCCGGCAATTGCGCGGGCTGTCACACCGCTCGCGGCGGCGCCGATTACGCAGGCGGCCGCGCCGTCGAAACGCCGTTTGGCAACGTCTATGCGTCGAACCTGACGCCCGACGCAAAAACCGGCATCGGCGTCTGGACGGCCGACGATTTCTGGCGCGCGATGCATCACGGCAAATCGAAAGATGGAAAGCTGCTTTATCCGGCATTTCCTTATCCCAATTACACACGGGTGACGCGAGCAGATACGGACGCGCTGTTTGCTTACTTGCGCACGGTGCCCCCGGTCGAGCAGGCCGCGCGCGAACACACGCTGCGCTTTCCGTACAACAATCGCTTTCTGCTCGCGGGCTGGCGTCTGCTGTATTTCAAACCCGGCGTGTTCGAGCCGGTCGCCGATCGCGACGCGGCATGGAACCGCGGCGCCTATCTCGTGCAGGGACTGGGCCACTGCAATGCGTGTCATACCGGCCGCACGGCGCTCGGCGGCACAGATCTCAAAGCCGATCTTGCCGGCGGCATGATTCCGATGCTCAACTGGTATGCGCCGTCGCTCACCTCCGATGTGGAAGCGGGCCTTGGCGACTGGCAGATCGCGGAAATCGTACAGTTGCTCAAGACCGGCGTCGCGCAACGGAGCGCGATATTCGGGCCGATGTCGGAGGTTGTCTATAGAAGCCTGCAGCATCTGTCGGCAAGCGACGTGCAGGCGATGGCGGCGTATCTCAAATCGCTGCCGCAAACGCGTGCGCCCGCCGACTCCGGCGGGCCACCAGTTGCCGCGCAGGACATGCAGCGAATCATGGCGCGCGGCGCCAAACTGTACGAAGACCATTGCACCGATTGCCACGGCAGCGATGGCGCCGGCAAGCCGCCTGCTTATCCGCCGCTCGCCGGCAATCGTGCGCTCACCATGCGCTCGGCCGTCAATCCAATCCGCATGGTACTCAACGGCGGATTCCCGCCGGGCACGAACGGCAATCCGCGTCCTTACGGCATGCCGCCCTTCAGGCCCACGCTCAACGACGATGAAGTCGCGGCGGTGGTTTCCTACGTGCGCAATTCATGGGGCAATCGCGCCGGCCTCGTATCGCCGCTCGAAGTGGACCGCTTCCGCTCGGCATCGCCGGATTAAATCGCGACGACTTTTTTCCAGCGCGGCATTTGTGCGCGCGCCGCGGCTGCCTGTATTCTTGCCTCTTCACGAATCAGCGGGTGAACGTCATGTTATTGCTCGAGCAAGTCGTCATATTATTGCTGACAGCGGTCGTACTGGTGCCGCTCTTCCAGCGCTTCAAGCTCGGCGCGGTGCTGGGTTACCTCGCCGCCGGCATGGTGATCGGCCCGTGGGGATTCGGCGTGGTCGGCGCAACCGAGTCGACACTACACCTCGCGGAGCTCGGCGTTGTGCTCCTGCTCTTCCTCATCGGGCTCGAACTCGATCCGGCGCGCTTGTGGACGCTGCGCCGCACGGTATTTGGATTAGGCGGCGCCCAGGTGGGGGTCACCGGCGGCGTGCTCGCACTCGCGGCGACCCTGTTCGGACTTGGCTGGCACGCAGCAGTCGTCATCGGGCTCGGGCTCGCATTGTCGTCGACCGCGCTCGTCATGGCTTCGCTCGCCGAGCGCGGGCAATTAAACACGGTCCACGGCCGCGAAGCGTTCGCCGTTTTGCTGTTTCAGGATCTCGCGGTGATTCCCGCGCTCGCGCTGCTGCCGCTGCTGGCGGGCGGCGCCGCGCACGGCAGCGCGCAATGGCTGATGGCGGCCAAAGGGTTCGCGGTGATTTCCGTCGTCATCGGCGCGAGCCGCATTCTCGTCAGGCCGGCGCTGAAGTTCATCGCGTTTCACAGCAGTCGCGAAGTATTCACGGCGGCGGCGCTGCTGATGGTCGTCGGTTCGGCGCTGATCATGGAAAAAATCGGCTTGTCGATGTCGCTCGGCGCCTTTCTCGCCGGCGTGCTGCTCGCCGACTCGGAATTCCGGCACGAGCTCGAAGCCGACATCGAACCGTTCAAGGGCCTTCTGCTTGGACTTTTCTTCATGGCCGTCGGCATGGGTGCGAACCTCGAGCTCGTGCTCAACGAGCCGGTCAAGCTCATATCCCTCGCGCTGGCGCTGATGGCGATCAAACTCGGCGTGATGTACGCGATCTCGCGCGCGATCGGCGCCGGCAATGAGACGGCACAACGCGTCAGCGTCGCGCTCGCCCAGGGCGGCGAATTTGCGTTCGTGCTGTTCTCCACCGCTGCGGCCATCGGCATCATCGATGCGGCCACCACCGACCTGCTCGTGATGGTCGTGACAATCTCCCTGGTGCTCGCGCCGCTGATGTTCGTCGCCCATGAGCGCCTGCTTTTGCGCTGGCAGGAGCGGCGCGCGGAGCCCGAGTACGACGTCATCGACGCGCCGGCGACGCCGGTGATCATCGCGGGTTACGGCCGCTACGGCCAGATCGTTTCGCGGGTCCTGCGCATGTGCGACATACCGTTCACCGCGCTGGAGGTTAGCTACCAGCAGGTCGATTTCGTGCGGCGCTTCGGCAGCAAAATTTATTTCGGCGATGCCACGCGGCTCGATCTGCTGCAAGCGGCCAAAATCGGCGAAGCGAAACTGTTTGTGCTCGCGATCGACAACGTCGAGGCGTCGGTCCGCTGCGCCACACTGGTCAGGCGCCATTTCCCGCAATTGCCGATCCTCGCGCGGGCGCGCAATCGAGTGCACTACTTCCGCTTGCGCGATCTGAACATCGACGCGATTTATCGCGAGACCTTTCCGTCGAGCCTCGAAGTCGCGCACCAGTCGCTGCTGCGGCTGGGGTTCGGTATCGCCGACGCGCAGCGCGCGATCGCGCTCTTCAAGCAGCACGATGAAGCACAACTCAAGGTTCAGCACGCGTTCCAGCATGATGAAGCGCAGCTCATCCAGACGGCGCAGGAAGCAGCGGCGCAGCTGAAAGAACTGTTCGAAGCAGACACTGTTTATTTCCCGCCTCAGGCGGTGCGCGCGGGCTCAGCGTAAAGCGCTGTCCGTCCGCTGCCGCCCGGCCGGGGCACAACTAGAAGCTGTATTGCACGCTCATCGTCCACGCATCGACGCTCGACTTGCCGGTCGTGGCCGCGTCACCGAGGTTTGAATAGCGTTCCCACTCGCCGCGCAAAGCGGTGTTCGGGGTCACGCTGTATTTGAGCCCGACCCCGTACAGCGGACTGGTGCCGGTATTGCTCTGGCCGATCGCCACGCCCGGCGCCGAGTAATCCAGATTCACTTTCGAATAGGCGAGCCCCAGCTTGCCGATAGCGGCCAACTGCGAAGTGATCGGCAGCGTGCCGACCGCGGCAAGACTCCACACGTTTTTCGCTTCCCAGGTCCCTGCGCCCGTTCCGGACGTGGGCCCTGCGACACTTGAGTTGATATCGAATTTCCCCAGGTTCGTGTAGCCGCCTTCGGCGCCGATATACGGAGTGAATTGATAGCCGCCGAAAAGTTTTAACGCCGTGTCCGTACCGGTTATTGCACTCGAGCTGGTTATGCCGCGGCCGGCGAACGTGCCGTCGATACTGTCGAGATCCTGCGCCCTGCTCTGACCGATACCCGCGCCGACATACCAGCCCGGATGTGCCGCCGACTGTGCCAGTGCGGCAGCACTCATCAAGCTTCCTGCGACTATCACACTGCCGGTGATTACGGTTTGCATTTTCATTTTTTCCGTGCTCCTTGATTGTTGGTTATGAGAGTGGAGTAATTCACTCCCACCAGCAGACACGCCTTCCTGCGTGCAAGTTCGCAGCGATTTGCAACAAAATGTTACGCCGCGATTTTTAATTACAGAATAATTACACGCTGATTACATCGTCATGCTTTCGCGTCTTCGCCGGCACTTTCCGCGCGCGGCGTTGTCATCGAACGAATGTGGATTTGCATTCCGCAGCGCGCGGAAATAGCTGCGGGAGGAATTCGCAATTGCCGGCGCGGGTCTTTACAATCGAATGAATCGGGAGGTTATCGAATGCGTGATCAGAATAATCGACAAATCTGGCCATTTCCGGCCGCGACTGCGTGGACGCGCGATCGCGCGGTCTTTCACGGGTTCGTGGTCAACGGCAACACACCGGTGCAGGCGCTGGCATCTTTTTATGGCCTCGACATTTCAGCGGCCCATCGTGCATCAGTCGTCGCCGAGTACTTGCGCGAACACCTGCACGGCTACCCGCTGACGGGAGACCGGGTGCCGCTCGGCGCCATCGCGCTGGTTGTCCTGAAAAAGAGCGGACGCGCCGTCGAGCTGGCTGGATTGGATCTCGGCGAGGGGACGGCGGCGGCACGCGTCAAATATTTTTCTCCGCACCGGAGTCAGGCCAGGCACTGAAGCAGCGAGCGCCGGTTCCGCGTGATGCAGCGCCCGCTATTGGCTCGCGCACTGCAGAACGGCACTGCGGCAACGCGGCATCGATCGTGCGAAAATGGCCGGTTCAAGGAGGAAAAACCCATGGCGGCCCATTTGCACGTCGGCATACTGTCCGCCGCTCTTCTCGCGCTGAATGTATCCGCGTTGACTGCGACGGCACAAACTTATCCGGCCAAGCCCGTTCGCATCGTCGTCGGCTTTCCCGCCGGCAGCGGCACCGACATGCTCGCGCGCTTCATCGGCGGCAAATTTACGGAACGCGTGGGCCAGCAAGTCGTCGTCGATAACCGGCCCGGCGCCAACGGCATCATCGCGAGCGAACTCGTGACCAAGGCGCCGGCCGATGGCTACACCGTTCAGTTCATGTCGACGTCGCACACCATGAACGCCGCGGTATACAAGTTGCCGTTCGACCCGGTAAAGTCGTTTGCGCCCGTGATGCAGCTCGGCTCAGGTCCGCTCGTGCTCGTCGCGCATCCGGCCTTTCGCGCGAGCAACGCCAAAACCCTGATCGATCTTGCGCGCGCCGAACCCAATACGATCACGTATGCGATTTCGGGTACCGGCGGCGTCAATCATTTCGCCGGCGCGCTGTTCTCACGGATCACCGGCGCGCAACTGGTCAACGTGCCGTACAAAGGCGGCCCGCAGGCGCTGACCGATCTGATCGGCGGGCAGGTGCAAGTCATGTTCGGCACCGCGGCGATTACGCTTGCGCAGGTTCGCGCGGGTCGGCTGAAAGCGCTGGGGGTGAGCACGCTGAAGCGCTCGCCATTGCTGCCCGATGTGCCGACGATTGCCGAATCGGGCGTACCCGGTTACGCAATGAGCATCTGGTGGGGCGTGCTCGCGCCAGCGGCGACGCCCGCCGCTGTCATCAACAAGCTCAATACCGAAATTGCCGCCATCCTGAATCAACCCGAAGCCGCCCAGCGCCTCGCCGCCGAAGGCGCCGAGCCGTCGCCGCTGCCGGCCGCGGAATTTACTCGCCTGCTCTCGACCGAAGTCGAGAAATGGCAGCGCGTTGCGCGCGAATCAAACATCAAGGTTGATTAGGAATTGCCGATGAACAAGGTCGGGACGTTTAAATGAAAACTAAAGTCGGCATCATTGGTCTCGGCATTATCGGCAAGCCGATTGCACTGCGCGCAGTCGCCGCGGGTTTTCCGGTTTACGTGTACGACATTCGCGATGAACCGGTCATCGAGCTCGCCAAGGCCGGCGCAACGGCGTGCAAGTCATCCGCGGAGGTCGCCTCGAACAGCGACCTCATCATCAGTCTCGTGCTTGATCGCGCGCAGACCGACGATGTCGTGTTCGGCGCGAAAGGAATCATTCTGTCGATCAAGCGCGGTTCGGTGTTCGCCACGGGCAGCACGCTGGGGCCGGCGCCCGTCGTGCGCATTGCTGAAGCGCTTGCGGCGAAAGGCTGCGCGACCATCGACATGCCGATTACCGGCGGTTATCTCGCGGCGTCCGAAGGCAAATTGAGCCTGATGGTCGGCGGCGCGGAAGACACGCTCGCGCGCGCGTTGCCGGTATTCAAGTCGTTCGCTCACATCATCACGCGCGCAGGCGACGTCGGCGCCGGCCAGGCCGCAAAGCTCGCTCATCAGCTCATCATGAGCGTCAATGTTCTGGGCTTGCTCGAAGGCCTGTCGCTCGGCACCGCCGGCGGCGTGCAGCCGGCAGTGATGAAGCAGATCATCAAGGACGGCATCGCCAACAGCAATGTGCTCGCAATGTGGAACGACATGGGGCCGCGCTGGAAAAGCATGCTCGAAGCAAGCACGCCCGACGCGGATCTGCCAAATATGCGTAAAGACCTGCACACGGCACTCGAACTTGCGCGTGAACTCGGCGTCAATCTGCCGGTCGGCACGCAGACGTCGTTGATCGCCGACGCCGGTATCGCGACCGGTCACGACAATCCATTACTGTAATCAACGCGATTTTTACCCGAGAGGAAACCGCATGGCCCGCATCAGCTACGCCGATGAAAACGCCGACTCGGCAATCGCCGCGCTCGCCGCCCAGATCCGCGCCGAGCGCGACGGCAAGATTCCGAACATCTATCGCATGCTGCTCAACAGTCCGCCGATCGCACAGGGCTGGCTCAACCTGCTCACGGCCGTGCGGCACAAGTCGACGCTGCCAGGCCGCTATCGCGAACTCGTGATCATTCGCATCGCCGTTATCAACGGCGCCGACTATGAGCGCGACATTCACGTGCCGATCGCGCGCAAGGAAGGCATGACAGAAGCGCAGATCGCCGCTATCGGCGGCTGGGAGAAATCAACGGAATTCGACGACGCCGCGCGTGCGGTGCTTGCTTACACCGACGCGATGACGCGTGATGTTCACGTGAGTGACGATGTTTTCGCGGCGGTGAAAAAACATTTCGATACCCGCGCGATCACCGATCTGACCGCCACCGTCTGCGCGTACAACCTCGTGTCGCGCTTTCTCGAAGCGCTGAAGATCGACCACGAATAGCGAATAACGAGTAACTAGTCGATGCGCGCGCCGGTCGCCTTGATGACCTTCGCCCACTTCACGTTGTCGTCGCGAA
The DNA here is from genome assembly GCA_028292435.1 of Betaproteobacteria bacterium. Classification (GTDB taxonomy): domain Bacteria; phylum Pseudomonadota; class Gammaproteobacteria; order Burkholderiales; family SG8-41; genus PALSA-1004. The sequence continues at coordinate 110,413 of JAQGMI010000125.1, read as the reverse complement.
TCACTTTGGCGAATTGCTCGGGCGTGGTGCCGTAAAGTTCGAGACCCATGTCGCGCAGACGCTGCTCGAACTCGGGCTGCTTCAATGCTTTGACGAGCTCCGAATTCAGGCGGTTGATGACGTCAGACGGCGTGCCTGCCGGCGCGACGAGGCCCTGCCATGTCAGCACTTCGAATCCGGGCAGCGCGTCGGCAATCGGCGGCAGCTCGGGCAGCGATGCAATGCGCTTCAACGTCGAGACGCCAAGTCCGCGCAGCTTTCCTGCCTTGATGAACGGCACCGGCTCGGGCATCGGGTTCAACATGAAATGCAGCCGGCCGCTGATGAGATCGAGCACGCCCGGACCCGAGCCCTTGTACGGCACGTGAGACGCCTTGATGCCGGCCATCATGTTGAAGAGTTCCGTCCCCAGATGCATCGATGATCCATTGCCGGCTGACGGAAAATCGAGTTGGCCCGGCTGCTTCTTCGCCAGCGCGATCAGCTCCTGCGTGTTTTTGACCGGCAACGACGGATGCACGCACAGGATGAGCGGCGCCGCCGTCAACATCGAGATCGGCGCGAAATCTTTCTGCGGATCCCAGCTTAATTTGGAATAGAGGCTCTGGTTGGTCGACAGAAAAATTGTCGACATCAGGATCGTATAACCATCAGCCGGACTGCGCGCCGCGATTTCGGCCGCGATATTGCCGCCGGCGCCGACGCGCGGATCGACCGTGACCTGCTGGCCCAGCAACTCCGTGAGTTTCGCCGCGAACGCGCGCGCGACAACATCGCTGGCGCCGCCGGGCGCATATGCGTTGATCATGCGGATTGGTTTCGCCGGATAGGTCTGGGCGACGGCGCCGGCCGCAACACCCGCCGCCAGCACGGCTGAACTCAAAATCACGCTGCGATGCATGGCACTTCTCCTCGCTTTGCATATGGTTAATTATTATCCGGCGCCAGTGTAGGTGTTTTCTTGCGCGCGTTCCAGTCGCCGGCCTCTGCGGCGCAATCGCACGCGCCGCGCACGGCGGGCGTTGCCTCATGCGGTAATATGCGCACTTCGAATCGCGGCCGCCGCGCTTTCCCAACCAAACCGGAATCCAATCATGTCGAATTCGCCGACCAATACCGAAGCCTGGCGTCACACCGGCGCGCGCGCCGAACCAGACAAGGAACTGCCGGGCCATCTGCGCATGATGCTCGCGCTCGACGACTTTGAAGCGCCCGCGCGCCGCTATCTGCCGCGGCCGATGTACGGTTATGTTTCGGGCGGCGCCGAGACGAATTCATCGCTGCGCGCGAACCGTGCGGCATTCGACGATTATGCTTTTGTGCCGCGGGCGCTCGTCGATGTCTCAGGGCGCTCGTGCAAAACGACGTTGTTCGGTCAGACGTACGATGCACCGTTCGGCTTCGCGCCGATGGGCGGCAGTTCGATGGCCGCGTATCAGGGCGACATCGTGCTCGCGCGCTCGGCCGCCGCATCCAATATTCCGATGATCATGAGCGGTGCTTCGCTGTCGCGTCTGGAAGACGTACGCAGCGCGGGCCGCACGGCATGGTTCCAGGCATACCTGCCCGGCGAAACGGCTGCCATCACCGAACTCGTCAACCGCGTCGCGGCGGCAAACTTCGATACGCTCGTGCTCACCGTCGACGTGCCGGTCGGCGCTAACCGCGAGAACAACGTGCGCAGCGGGTTCAATCGTCCGCTGCGCCCGACCGTGCGCCTCGCGTGGGACAGTTTCCTGCATCCGCGCTGGTTCGTCGGCATGTTCCTGCGCACCTTGCTGACCCAGGGCATGCCGCATTTCGAAAACCTGGGCCCGCGCACGCCGCTGATCACGCGCACCGGCGAACGCGATCGCGGACAACGCGACCAGCTCTCGTGGCCGCACGTCGAATTAATGCGGCGGCTGTGGAAAGGCAAGCTCGTGTTGAAAGGCGTGCTCAACAAGAATGATGCACGCATCGCGCGCGAAAGCGGCGTCGACGGCGTGATCGTTTCCAACCACGGCGGCCGCCAGCTCGACGGCGCCATCGCGCCGCTGCGGGTGCTGCCCGGTGTCGTTGAAGAAGCGCGCGGGATGACCGTCATGATGGACAGCGGCATCCGCCGCGGCACTGACATCCTGAAAGCGTTGACGCTCGGCGCGCAATTCGTTTTCGTCGGCCGGCCGTTCCTGTACGCGGCAGCAATCGGGGGGGACATCGGCGTGCGGCATGCGATCAAGCTGCTGAGGGAAGAAGTCGATCGCGACATGGCTCTGCTCGGCATCACCCGCCTAGAGGAACTCAAACGGGAGTTGCTGGTGGACGCGCGCAATCCGTAGTCCATAACTCCGCCCGGCGTTTGCAGGATCAATGCGCTTGGAATACCGTGGCGTTCCTTGGTGTTAGCCGGTGGCGGCTGCAGCATCGAGAGAATCAAACTAAACCAACTACCGAGGGGAGTTTCATGAAGAGCATCCGACTATCACTGCTTGCGAGCTTGTTTATTCTTGCGCCATCGGCGCATGCCCAGACACCAGCGGAACCTGCGGCAACACCGGCACCAGCGCCGGCAGCGGCACCGGCGCCCAAACCGCCGATGTTCGAGACCAAAAAAGTCGAAGGCACTGACAACGTTTACGCGTTTCGCTATCAGAACAGTCAGTCGATTTTCGTCGTCACGCCCGCCGGCGTGATCGCAACGGATCCGATCGGCTACGGACGTCCGCAGGCGGTTGAGACTTATGTTGCCGAAATCCGAAAAATTACCGACAAGCCGATCAAGTACGTGGTTTATAGCCACCATCACTTCGATCACATCGCGGGCGGCAAACCGTTCAAGGACGCCGGCGCCACCTTTGTTTCGCACAAGCGCGCGAAAGAACGGCTTGCGGTGCTAAAGGACCCGCACACCGTCCTGCCCGACCAGACGTTCACCGGTAAAAAGCACGTGATCAAGCTCGGCGGTACCACGATGGAGCTGCACTACGTCGGCCTTAATCATTCGGACAGCACGGTCGTCATGTTGCTGCCGAAAGAGAAAGTGCTGTTCGCCGTCGACTTCCTGCCGGTAGGCCAGATACCCGGCCGCGGCATGATCGATTTTTATCCGCTCGAAGCCGAAGATTCAATCAAGCGCGTGCTCGCGCTCGACTGGCAGACGCTGATTCCCGGCCATCCCGGCGTTGGCGGACGCTTTGGCACCAAGCAGGATGCGCAGGATCAGCTTACCTTCCTGCAGGACGCGTCCGCTGCCGTCAAGGTCGAAGCGCAAGCCGGCAAATGCTGGGACCCCGTTGAGAAAGAAGTGAAACTGCCCAAGTACGCGAGCTGGCCCGGTTATGAACAGGGCATGCCGTTCGTGCTGCGCCGTTACTGCGGCTTGTGGGGACGCGGTACTTAAAAGAAATCGCGCCGCATAAAAAAAGAACCGGGCTCGCTGCCCGGTTTTTTTTCGTGCGATTTTTCGTGTTATGCGTTTACCTCAAGTGTCCGACAGACCGCAGCTGATTTTTGATGCTCTGTGCGATTGCGCACAAAACTGCCCGACATGGCGCGGCAACCTGCGATCTCAACCATTCACCGAGGGGATTGCTGACATGGGCATTATCTGGACCATACTGATTGGATTCATTGTTGGACTGCTCGCCAAGATGATTACGCCGGGACGCGACCCGGGCGGCTTCATTATCACCGTGATCATTGGTATTGCCGGCTCGCTGCTTGCAACGTATGGCGGTCAGGCGCTCGGCCTGTACACCGCCGGCGAACCCGCGGGATTCTTCGGCTCCCTGATCGGGGCGATTATTTTGCTCGTGATCTATCACGCAATGCGAGGCCGGGCGACGTAATTACGAGACTGTCATGCAGCATCGCATTTCCAGCCGCGCATGATTTCAACGATAGTAGAATGCATGACATGCATGCAATGCATTCAACGGGTGCCGCCGTAACGGCAACCATCCCCTATACGCTCGACACCGGCGAGAAGCTCGTCAACGAGACGTTCGGCCCCAACAACACTCATCGCCGCCACATCGGCGCGATGGACCCGCATCCGATGCAGATCGAGAACGGGCGCCCGCTTGCGGAAACATTTTCGCTCGACCAAAACGGCTTCGCATTTGTCCAACATCGAACCGCGGTCAAGGATTTTTTCGCCAAAGACCGGCTCGAAGCCGACTACTATCCCGAAGTCGAGCAGCTCATTAAACGAATTTCCGGCGCTGCGCGAGTCGTGGCGTTCGATTACACGCTGCGCTCGGGCAATGAATCGGAACGCGAAGCGAAACTCGTGCGCGAGCCGATACTTTCAGCCCATAACGATTACACCGAATGGTCGGGTCCGCAGCGCGTGCGCGATCTCTTGCCCGATGAAGCCGGGACGCTGCTCAAGCAGCGCTTTGCCATCATCCAGGTGTGGCGCGCGATCAATCAGCCGATCGAATCGAATCCGCTCGCCATCGCCGACGCGCGCAGCGTGCAGTTTGAAGACCTGCTGATTGCCGAACGCCGTTATCCGAACCGGGTTGGGCAGACCTACCGCCTGCGTTTTAACCCGCAGCACCACTGGTTCTACTTCCCGCGCATGCAGCGCGACGAAGCGCTCGTGTTCAAGGTGTTCGATTCGGCCACCGATGGCCGCGCGCGCTTCACCGCCCATACCGCGATTGTCGATCCCGATACGCCGCCCGGCGCCCGACCGCGCCAGAGCATAGAAGCGCGCGCGCTCGCATTTTTCGCCGGCTAAGGCCGAGGGGGTGTCGCAGCGCTTCATCGCCCACCTCGACATGGATGCGTTCTATGCGTCGGTCGAATTGCTTCGCTATCCCGAACTGCGCGGCCGTCCTGTCGTTATCGGCGGGCGCCGCCGCAGCGTGCAGGACGCAGCCGCCGGCACCGTCTTTCCGACGCTGCGCGACTATACCGGCCGCGGCGTGATCACGACCGCAACGTATGAAGCACGCGCGTTCGGCGTGAATTCGGGCATGGGCCTCATGAAAGCGGCCAAGCTCGCGCCCGACGCGCTGCTGCTCCCGGCCGATTTTGACGAATACCGCCGCTACTCGCGCATGTTCAAGGACGCCGTGCGCGCGGTTGCACCGCATATCGAAGACCGGGGCATCGATGAAATCTATATCGACCTGACGAACCTCGTGATGCTCGAAACCGCCGGCAAGGCGCTCGACCCATGGGTGCGCGCGCGCGACATCGCCGTCAATATTCAGCAAATGGTGCATGAGACGACCGGGCTTTCGTGCTCCATCGGCGTTACACCCAACAAGCTGTTATCCAAAATCGCATCCGAGTTCGACAAGCCCGCCGGCATCACGATCCTGCGCGACTCCGATACCGTTACGCGCGTGTGGCCGCTCGCCGTACGTAAGATCAACGGCATCGGCCCCAAAGCCAACGCGCGGCTCGAGACGCTCGGCATTCACACGGTGGGCGATCTTGCGAAGACGGATCCCTCGCTGCTGATCGAACAATTCGGAAAAAGTTACGGCGCATGGATGTACGAGGCGGCGCATGGACGCGACGAGCGTGCCGTCACGACTTACAGTGAGCCCAAATCAATCAGCCGCGAAACGACGTTTGAGAACGACCTGCATCCGGTCGCGGATCGCGATCAGCTGACGCAGATTTTTACCGACCTCTGCATCAAGCTGGCGGGCGATTTACAGCGCAAAGGCTACGCGGGCAAAACCATCGGGCTCAAATTGCGCTTCGACAATTTCAAGACGATTACGCGCGATCACACGATTGATGCGCCGACCCAGGATGCCGCGATGATCCGGCGTGCAGCGGGCGCCTGTCTGAAGCGGGTGCCGCTCGACCGGCGCATCCGGCTGCTCGGCGTGCGGGTCGGCAGTTTGAGCCGGCCCGGAGATATTTCGACCGTGCGGGCGCCCGCGCTGTTTTAAAACCGGCTGCTACCTATTTCATCTTCCAGGCGGCGATCGCACCTGCAATCGAGACCGCGATGCCGATCAGCAAATACCAATCCGAATGGACGTGCGGCGCCACGAGACCATGCCCGGGGTGAGCAAGAATCTGGGTTGAAACGCCGGCCAATACAGCGGCTACGAAACTGCGCATGTTCATCTCCCTTTAACCGATAGCTGCATCATAGCGGCAGACATTAGCGGCGACAACGGCCGCATCGGTGCGGCTGATTTTTACATCGTCTTCGCGTGCGCTACCAATTGATTCAGCGCCGCGCCCCAACCGTCCTGAAATCCCATGTCCGCGTGCTGCTTGCGGCCGGCCTCATTCTGGTGCATCGCGACCGCTGTGTACTTGGTGCTCTTGCCCTGCGCTTCGAGCATGATCATCGCGGTGAACATAAAAGTCCCGCAGTGGGTTGTCTCGGGCGAAGCCATGGGGCGAAAGCCCGGTCCCAGTGCGTTGGTCCACGCGAGCTTCTCGTTCTTGATGACCTCGAGGTAACAGCCGAGATTCGGAAAGTCCTGGCCTTCGGGCGAGCGCATAACCGTGCGAAAGATGCCGCCGGGTCTCAAATCGATTTCACAATCGACGGTTTGCCACGGCGCCGGCGTAAACCATTTCTTCAGGTGCTCGCATTCGGTCCACGCGCGCCACACAAGTTCGCGCGGCACGTCGACCACGCGTTCGAGCACGAGATCGAGTTTCGGGTCAGGCTTGAAAGTTTTGCTGCTCATCGTTTCTTCTCCTTCAGAGTTTTCACATAGACATCGAATTGATCGAGGCGGCGCTCCCACAGCGCGCGCTGCCTGGCCATCCAGTGTTCAGCGGCTTCCAACGGCTTTGGCGCGAGCTCGTAGGTTCTAACCCGCCCCTCCTTCGTCGACCGCACGAGGCCGCAGTCTTCCAGCACATCAAGGTGCTGGGAAAACGACGGCAACGCCATGCCAAACGGCCGCGCGAGCTCGCTCATCGGCGCCGGGCCGCGATTCAGACGCTCGAGCACCGCCCGCCGGGTCGGATCGGCGAGCGCCTGGAACACGCGATTGAGCTGCAGCGATTGGTTAGGCATTTGCCTAACTATAGTCCAGCGAGAAGAAGAGGTCAACCCGGAGAAAGCGCCGGCAATATGACTTGAGCTCTACCTCACACGGGTCTCAAAGCAAACCAGGCGACGTAAAATGCCGCCACTGTGGCGCTTGCGAGCGTCACGCGCGCAATATTTCGATCGCCGCCAAACAACATCCGGAACTGTTCGAGACAGCCTTCGAGCAGCACGAATAGTGGCAGCAACACGAATCCCGTCCATGCAAACTTGTCCGGTGGCAACATCAAAGCGGCGATCCCGCCGCCGATGGCGCCGCATGCAGCGGCTATCAACGTCGCCAGTCCGCTATTCATAGTCGATATCCCTGTCAGTTACATGCGTGACTGCTGCAACGCTCATCCCGCTGCCGTCTCATTTGACGGCCAAGAGCTAAACAATCATTGACGAAGAGCCGTGCGATTGCATCCACATTTCCTGCATTTTGCTTCCCAGCCTGCTCACGAACAGCAGGCGGCGGCTGGTGCCGGCAACCTGCACCGCAATGCATTTCACAAACCACAACTTGGTTGGCTCGCACCGCTCGACAGCCGACCATGGAATGACCAAACGCGGATGCAGAAACCTGAACAGCCAAAGCAGCGAGATTGAAAACGCCTGGGGCCCTACCGTCGCAAAAACACAGTTGCGGTAAGCGACCGGAAAGAGACCCGAGCCGACCGCAATCCATTCAAAACGAAACTGCTCGCCCTCGAGCGGCGAATCGCTCTTGAATCGCGCAGCCAGTTCTCGCCAGCCACCGGCAAACGCGAGTAAGCCGCAGATGACCAGCCAAAAGACGATGAATGAGAGAACAAACCAGATGGGATTGAGCATTACGTCGGCATATCGTTGACTAGCATTCCGTCTTTCTCGAACCGCAAATACAGTTCTCTGCACACCCACGCATCGGTCGCGGCGTAATTGATTTGCTGAGCAGTCAGATGCGTAGCCGCCCAGTTCGATGTTTTATTGCCTTTCGTAATCCGCATGCCCATCAAGATGCCGGCAAGATTGCGCACCCCGGTCTGCGCATAGCCGGCGCGGCGCGCGACGATGCCCAGGTCGACAATGCTGTTTTCGACAAATGCAAACACGTGCTTCAGCGTGCGCAGATCGTCGGCAACGGCGACGCCGGCTTTGACGATGCGGCGCTCGCTCAAGAGTTCGGTCAGCACCGGGAACGAATGGGTATGGCGCAACTGGAACAGATAAACCGCGCGCGCTGTTGCCGCCTGAAAGAGACTTGGGTGATAGCTCTCGCCTTTTCTGAACGCGGGACGCGTTTCGGTATCGAAGCCGACGACGGTCTCCTGCAGTAAATCCGCTTTGGCGCGCGCGAGATCCGCGGGCGTTTCAACGAGACACACTTCGCCTTCATATTTGCCTATGGGCAATTCGAGCAGCGCTTCGCGCGAGATTTCACGCGCGGTCTTATCCATCTTCAGCGACATGTGTCTTTCTTCTCAATGAACCGCCGCGCCAGTCCGACTTCGGCTTTTACGGCGTTTGCTTATTCAATTTTCAAATTGAGCTTGCGAATGATGCGCTCGTTGCGCTGCCCCTCAGCGCGCAAGAACGCGTCGTACGCATCGGGGCTCATTGTCGCAGGCGCCATCCCCTGGCGCGCCATCTGGTCTTTAACTTCAGGCGATTCCATCGCGCGCGCCATTTCAACACTCAATTTTTCGATCGCCGGACGCGCGCCTGCACGCGCAACCGCGCCAAACCAGTTGAGCGCTTCGAAACCAGCATAACCGGACTCGGCGACCGTGGGCACGTCGGGCAACACATCGGAACGCTGCAAAGAAGTTACCGCGACGCCGCGCAGCCTGCCGGCGAGCACCTGCGGCGCGCTTTCGACCACGTTTGAAACAAGCATGCTGGTGTGGCCGCCCATCGCGGCGGTCGTCGCCGGCGCGCCGCCGTTGTACGGAATATTGACGATCCTGATCCCGACCGCTTCCGCAAAGAGTTCACCTGCAATGCGCTGGCCGCCGATGATGCTCGCGGTCCCAAACGTGAGCTCGCCGGGACGGGCGCGCGCAAGCGCGACGAGTTCCTTCACCGATTTGACCGGCAGCGACGGATGCACGGCGATCACGATCGCGTTCGAGACGAGCCGCGTGACGCCGGAAAAATCCTTGAACGTGTCATAAGCGAGCTTCGCGCGAACATAAGGATTGATCGTAAAGCTCGGTGCAATAATCAGCAGCGTGTGCCCATCGGCGGGCGCGCGCGCCACGATTTCGGCGCCGATTGCGGTGTTGGCGCCGGGGCGATTCTCGACAACGATATTCTGGCCGAGCGAGCGCATCAAGGGCTGCGCGACTGTTCTGCCGATGATGTCCGCCGCGCCGCCGGGCGGAAATGGAACCACGATCCTTAATGGATGGTTCGGGAAATCCTGGGCGAACGCCGACGCGAGCATGCACCCTGTCGCCAACACGGCCAGACTTATCCTGCGCATCGCGTCTTCCCCGTTTCTCAATCGGCTCACCTTATCATCAACCGCCGTACTGAGCGGCGAAATTCCCGCCGTGCGAAAATAGCCGGCCGTCGAAACCAAACAATCTAAAAATGCTGGCGACGTTATTTCGCATTTCGCTGTTGACTGCATTGGCGGCTCCCGCCTTCGCCCAAACTTCGAAGGACGCCGGCTCCCAACCGATTCGCATGATCGTCGGCTTTCTGCCGGGTAGCAGCAATGACACACTGGCGCGATTCGTCAGCGCCAAACTCCACGAGCGTCTCGGCCAGCAAGTAGTCGTGGACAACCGGCCCGGCGCCAACGGCAACATCGGCAGCGACCTCACGGCCAAGGCGACACCCGACGGGCGCACGCTGCTCCTGATGTCGGTTTCGCACACGATGAGCGCCGCCGTATACAAAAGCTTGCCGTTCGATCCGGTCAAATCCTTCACGCCGATTGGCACGCTGGGCGCGGGGCCGCTCGTGCTCGTCACGCATCCAGCATTTCCCGCGAGCAATGTTCGCGGTCTGATCGAGATCGCCGCCGCCAAGCCGAACACGCTGACGTACGCGTCGGCCGGCACCGGCGGTATCAATCATTTCGGCGGCGCGCTGTTTTCACGCATCGCCGGTGTGCAGATGATTCATGTGCCCTACAAAGGCGGCGCGCCCGCGCTGACCGACGTGATGGGCGGGCAAGTTCAGCTCATGTGGGGAACGATGCCGCTCACGCTGATGCAGATTCGCGCAGGCAAAGTGAAAGCGCTTGCCGTCACGAGCGTCAAACGCTCGGCGCTGCTGCCCGACACGCCGTCGATGGCGGAAGCCGGCGCGCCGGGCGCCGAAATCAGCACCTGGTGGGGCATACTCGCGCCGGCCGGACTGTCGGGCGCTATGATTACGAAGCTGAACAACGAAGTCGCCGCGATACTCGTCACGCCCGAATCGGCGCAGCGTCTGGCGGCCGAAGGCGCGGAGCCGTGGCCGCTGTCGAGCGATGCATTCAAGCGCGTGATCGAACAGGAAATCGGCAAATGGACGAAGGTCGCGCGCGAAGCGAATATACGCGCTGAGTAACACGCAACTCATCAAAAGCTGGAGGAGCAATACCGCATGAATGGCTGTTCATATTTCAGGTCACTTGGAGCGCTCTTGCTCAAGAGCATTGCGGGCGTTCTATTAACCGGTGCCGCAGTAGCTCATGCGCAAACGGGAAGTTATCCTGATCACCCCGTGCGCGTAATCGTGCCGTTTCCGCCTGGCGGCGGCAACGACATTCTCGCCCGCGCCATGGCCGCACGCCTCTCGGAAGCGATGCACCAGCAGTTCGTCGTTGATAACCGCGGCGGCGCGGGCGGCCTGATCGGCGGTCAACTCGCGGCAACCGCTGATCCCGACGGCTATACGCTTTTCCTCGGCAGCATGGGCGGGCTCGCGCACAATCCGGCGCTGCGGCCGAATCTGCCGTATAACCCGGCGCGCGATTTTGCCGGCGTGACATTGCTTGCGACGTCACCGTTCATTCTCGTTGTCTATCCCGGTTTGCCGGCCAACAACGTGCAGGAACTGCTGGCGCTTGCGCGCGCGAAGCCGGGCACGCTCAACTATGGTTCCGCCGGCGTTGCGTCGTCGCTGCACATGACGGGCGAACTGTTCAGGCAAGTGACCAAAATCAATATTGTTCACGTCGCCTATAAGGGCACGGCGCCCGCATTGACCGATCTGCTCGCGGGCCAGGTGCAAATGGTATTCAGCACGATGCCGCCGCCGCTGCCGTTCGTGAAGAACGGCAAGCTGCGCGCGCTCGGCGTCACCACCGCGAATCGCTCGAAGGCAGCGCCCGATGTGCCGACGATCGCCGAATCGGGCGTGCCGGGTTTCGAAGTGCAGAACTGGCAAGGCATCGTCGTGCCGTCGAAAACCCCGCGCGCAATCATCGATCGGCTGAATAAGGAAATGGTCAAGATCCTTACGCAACCCTCGCTCGTTGACGTTTTCGGCACGCAGGGCCTCGATCCGGTAGGCAACACGCCCGGACAATTCGATAAGCTCATCCGCACGGAAATCGACAAATGGAGCCAACTCGTTAAAGCCGCCGGCATCAAGGTCGATTAAAAAACTTCGCTGTGCTCACATAACAAGAAAGAACGCCCGATGAAATTCAGCAACTTCCTGTTCCCCGCCTCGATGGACCCGAACAACGATCACCGCGTGATTGAGGAAACGCTGCGCGAAGCGCAATTGTGCGATGAACTCGGCATGGAGATGCTGTGGCTCGCCGAGCATCATTTCGACGGCATTTGCGCGTACGTCGATCCGGTCACCTTTGCGGCGGCACTCGCGTCGAGCACCAAACAAATCCAGATCGGATTCGCGGTCGCGCAGATGTCATTGCACCACCCCGTTCGCATGGCCGAGCAAATGTCGCTCATCGACAACATCAGCAAGGGCCGCCTCGTCGTCGGCCTCGGCCGCGGCACCGCCTACAATATTTACGATTACCAGGGTTACGGCATCGATCCGGCCGAAGCATACGACCGCCTCATCGAAGCCGAGGACATCATGATCAAGGCGTGGACGACCGAAAATTACGAACATAAAGGCAAGTACTGGAATTTACGCCTGCCGCTGCTGCGCCCGCGGCCTTACACCAAGCCGCATCCGTCCATCGTGCGCGCCTGCTCGTCCGAAGAAGCGATGCTCGGCATGGCGCGCGCCGGCCGGCCGTTCCTCATGAACATCCAAAGCAACGAAGTCACCAAGCATCGCATGGATCTTTATCGCAAGACGATGCGTGAATCCGGCTTCGATGAACCAACGGTCGCGAACAACGTGGACAACACCTGGGTCTGGCGCAACATCTTTGTCGCGGAAACCGACGCCGAAGCGAAGCGTTTAGCCATGCCCGCTTTCGAGACGCAGCAGGCTTTCCGCTCAGCGATGCGTGAAAAAGTTTACAAGGAACAGGGCCTGCTCTTGAAACAGGAGACCGCGCCCGCCGCGCGCAATCAAGTCAGCCATTCGATGCTGTGCGGCTCGCCGGCGACAGTGACTGAAGCGCTCGCCGAAATCGACAAGATCGGCGTCGGCGGCCTGATCCTCGTGTTTCGCATCGGCCCGATGCCGTATGACGTCGCGGCCAACAGCATCCGCCTCTTCATGGAAAAAGTCGCGCCGAATTTTCGCAATAAACATACCATTCTGCACTGAGGAGATTCACCATGCGTCACGTCGTCGCCTGCATCGCCGGTTGCTGTCTGCTCGCCGCCGCGTCGGCTCATGCCCAAACTTACCCGAGCAAACCCATTCGGCTCGTCGTCGGTTTTCCGGCCGGCGGTCCCGCCGATATCTTTGGCCGCGCGATTGCGCAAAAGCTCGCCGAAGTCGCGGGACAACAGGTGGTCGTCGATAACCGCGCTGGCGCCGGCGGCATCCTCGCCGCGGAGAACGTGGCAAAAGCACCGGCGGATGGCTATACGTTTTATCTCGCGAGCAGCGCCGTGCTTTCGTCCTACGCAGTGCTGTACGACAAACTGCCGTATGATCTCAATCGCGACTTCACCCCGGTAACTAAGGCGATCGCGGTGCCGGAGATGCTCGTCGTACATCCGGCGCTGCCGGTCAAGACGACGAAAGAATTTGTCGCGCTGGCCAAGAGCAAGCCGGGCCAGCTTACTTACGGCTCGACCGGCAACGGCAATATGCCGAACCTCGCGTTCGAATCGTTCAAGATCGCGGCGGGCGTCAACATCCTGCACGTGCCGTACAAAGGCGCCGCACCCGCGGTGATCGATTTGCTGGGTGGACACGTGCAGGCGTCGATCCTCGACGTGCCGGTGCTGCTGCCGCACGTGCAGGGCGGCAAACTGCGCGCGCTCGCCATTGCGACGGCGAACCGCGCGTCTACGCTCCCGACCGTACCGACGATGGCTGAAGCGGGTTATCCCTCGGTCAATGCGGACAACTGGTACGGCGTGGTAGTGGCTTCAGCGACACCTAAAGATGTGATCGCCAGGTTGCAGTCGCTGTTGGTCACAACGCTCAATTCCGCCGACCTGAAGCAGAAGCTCGCGAGTCAGGGCGCGAATACGCTCTCGTCGACGCCCGAAGAACTTGCGGCGTTCATGCGCGAGGAAACCGCCAAGTGGGGCAAGGTCATCAAGACCTCGGGCATCAAGATCGATTAAGTTCGCTATCTCGCGAATGAGAACGGCGCGCTGCGTTTATGCGGTTTAAGGCTGCGCTTTACGACTTAAAAGTTCGATGCTCACCCCGTCCGGCGCATCGATGAATGCAATGCGCGTCGTCGGATTGATGTCGGTCGGCTCCAGGCTGAACGCCACGCCCTTCGTGCGCAGGCCGCCGCAAAACGCGTCGAAGTCGCCTTTGACCTGAAAGCCGAAGTGATCGGCGCCCCATTCGGTATTCGCTTTGTCCTTGGCGCTTTCGCCGGGCCGCTGGCCGCGCACGATGATGAACGCTTCGCCGAACGACACGTAAATCTGCGGCGCGTCCTTGACCGTTGCGCTTTTGGTGATCGTGCCGCCGAGCCGGTCGACATACCAGTCGGCAACTGCGACCGGTTCCTTGCTGATGACGTGAACGTGATCGAAGCTCAATGTGGCATTGGCCATGACAGTATCCGCGGACGAAGTTGAAAGAACGGCTAGTGTATCAAACCGCGAAGCTCACTCCATGAACACCGCATAGTCGTCGAGCGCAATGCGCGGCGGCCGGAACGTATTGACGATTTCATCCGGGTCCGCGTAGCCCAGCGCCATGCCGCAGATGACGATTCCGTCGTCGCTGATGCCGAGCTCGCGCCGCACGATGTCGGGATAACTCGCGATCGATGCCTCGGCGCAGGTATGCAGCCCGCGCGCCCGCGCAGCGAGCATGATGGTTTGCAGAAACATGCCGTAGTCGAGCCAGCTGCCGCGCTCCAGTTTTCTGTCGATCGTGAACACGAGCCCTGCCGGCGCGCCGAAAAAATTGTAATTGCGCGCACGATAGGCTTTCGATTTTTCACGGTCGCCGCGGCCGATGGCGAGCGTGCCGTATAAGCCCCAGCCGCACTGACGGCGCCGGTCGAGGTACGGCTCTTCGATGGGGTCGGTGTAGTAATCGTAATCGCGCACGTGGCCCGGTTCTTCGGTGAGAAACGCATGCTGAATCGCGTCGCCCAGGCGCTCGAGTGTCGCGCCCGTCAACGCATATACGCGCCACGGCTGGATGTTCGAACCGCTCGGCGCCTCGCCGCCGAGCGCGACGATCTCGCGCAACATCGCCGGCGGCACCGGGTCGGGTTTATAAGCGCGCATCGAGCGGCGTGTGCGCGCCGCGGCAAATACATCGGGGGCTGCTTTGTATATATCGTCCGCCATCCTGCCTCTCCAAAAACAGGAACGCGACCGCCAAGGTCGCGCTCTGTTGCCGGACGATTATAGACGCGATGCGATGCTAATCGCGACGGTGCGGATTGCCGCCGCCGTTGCCGTTGCTATTGCCATTGCCATTGCCATTGCCGCGTGAGTTGCCGTTTGCGGCGGCGACGGCGTTGTCCGAATTATCCTGACGATTGCCACGATCCTGGGCATTGTTCTGGTGGTTGTTGTTGTCCTGACCGCGCGCAACGTTCGGCCGCTGCTCGGCATTCGGACGATTCGCTGCAGCCGGCGTTGCTGCAGGTGCGGGGGTCGGCACCGGCATTGCCCGCGGCTCGCTATGACGCGGTGCCGGCGCCTGGACGGCAGCGACCGGCGGCGATGCAGGCGTAGCAACGGGCGCTGCTGCAGCCGGCTGCGCGTTCCCGCGCTCGTTTTGCCGATTGCCCTGCTCGAAGCGGCCATCGCGGCGCTGATCTGGGCGCCCGTCAAACCGCCGCGGATCATTCGCGTGCGAATCCGCGCCGCGCGCGGGTTCGCCGCGTTGCGGCGCTACCGGTACAGGAGCAGCGACGACAGGTTGCGGCGCAACCGCGGGTGAAGGATTCCCGGCGACAGGCGCGCGATTCATCGCAGCGTCGCGAGCCGGCGGTTGCCACGCGCCGTGGCGTTGCGGCATTTCACGGCGGCGTTCGACATCGTGATGCCACACCGGCGGCGCGCCCGCTACAACACTGCGCGGCGCATCGGCGCGATGCTCGAACGCCGGCCGGTAGTAATAGTTGTTGACGTTGACGATTTGCACCCGGCGATTGCGCCAGTCGGGTGCGCTGTAGAAGAAACCGCGGCTCACGGGAATCGGCGCGCCCCATGCATAAGCGTATCCGGGACGTGCGCGATAGCCGGGCCATGGCGCCCAATACACCGGCTGGTATGTCGGCCACCACCAGCGGCCGTAGACCACGACCGGGTTGTAGTACGGCAGATAGACGACTTCGGGGTTCGAAAACTCGACCACGTAACTCGAGTCGCGCACTTCCACGCGCATTTGTTCGGAAGATCTCAGGTTGCCCGCGGCGTACGCCTGGCGCCGCAGGTATTGCACGGTGTCCATGACCTGCCCCTGCTGATCGAGAAACGCGTCGCCGAGATCTTCGGTCCACGTGATTTTCTGATTCATCATGTCGAGGATCTGCGGAAATGCAACGAGCGATTTGACGCTCGGGTCCCAGTCATAACGCTCGGCCGCGCGCACGGCGCGATCGCCGTTGAGGGTGCCGTTACGCCGCGACCAGTCGGCGGCATCGACGACATCGCGCGGATACGTCGCCGCCATCAGGATCTGCGACAACAGCGAATCCGGATACAGCGCGATCGGCGCCAGCATCTGATCGAGCTGCTGCTGCGAAAACGCCGGCGGACGCGCATCCTGATACTGCTGCGCGCTGGCAGCAGTCATGCAAAGCATTAACGCCAGCACCGAAATCAAAGCTCTTCCTGCGCGTATCAACATGATGTTCTCCTCGGCTTTATTTTCCCGGCCGCCTGTGACCGTGCAGTTGCACAATCACAGGCGGTTAACCGGGACCAGACAACCTGCCGCCCTTACCAGTGACGGCGATCGTCGTGGCGGTACGGGCGGTCCCAGCGGCGATCCCAGTGATCGCGGTAGTAATAAGGACGCGGCGCCGGGGCGTAGTAAACGCGGGCCGGCGGATAGTAGTAAACCGGCGGCGGCGCTACGTAGGTGCTGAAACCGGGCAAGCCGATGTTGACATCGACGTTCACTGCCGCGCTCGCGACCAATGGTGCGCTCGAAGCGACGAGCAGTGCGCCGGCGAGAAATAATTTAGTCGTCTTTTTCATGATCTGTCTCCTTCGCAAAATTCCGGGGTTCGTCGCCGCTGCGGTGATCGATCTTCCCGCTCACTGCATCGCCGTTCGTTACCGGGTGTTCATATGATCAGGTACGCGCCGGAAAAATTCCATCGACAAAAGGTAACAGTGTGTTGCTGCTGATACATGTAACAATTCGTTACAAACTCCGTACTGGCGAACGCATCCCGCCGCTATTTGTAAGCAGGTGTAAGCACGGGTAATTCAATGTAAAACCGCGGGAACCCGCGCGCCGCCTGCATTAATGTCTGCTCAGGTGATGGCATGTGCCCCACCGTAGATCGAAGGAGACAAATATGATGCGAAAAAGTTTGCTCGGGTTGGCGGTCGGTGCGGCGCTCGCTGTTTCGATGTCCGCAGTCAATGCTCAAAGTTTCGCTACCGATTACCGCGGCGGCTACTCATCGTCCAACCGTGAAATCTTCAACGACCGGCGTGAAGTCTCGGGAGACCGTGCGGAAATCCGTCACGACAATCGTGAAATCGCCGGCGATCGCCGCGAGCTCTCGAACGACTACCGTGAACGCGCGCAAGACATGCGTCAATTGCGTACCGCGGAAAGAAACGGAGATTGGGGCCGCGTCGCGCAGGAACGCGCGGAGCTTCGCCATGACAACGCCGAGATCAATCGCGATCGCCGCGAACTGAATCGCGACGTCGCCGAGCGTGGTCGCGACGTGCGCGATTTACGGCACGATCAACGCGATCTTCATTCCGATCGCACGGACCGCCGCAACGACTATCGCAACTTCGCCAACGGCAATGATCGCCAGCATGATTTCGGCAATCGCTTCGGCCAGCACGACAACATGCAGGCCAATCGTGGCAACTTCGGCGGTAATTTCAATGACCACCGCAGCAACGGCGGATGGCAACACGCCGGCACGCCGTCAACCACCCCCGCGACCACGACGGGCAACACGCACGGCGGCTTCGGCGGCACGCAGACAGCGGGAACGCAGTCGACGTGGCAAGGTAATCGCGGCGGCGCAACCGGCACCACGCAGACGAGCACCCAGTCGGGCTTCTCGGGTAATCGCAGCAGCGTCGGCGGATCGCAGCAGGCGCCCGCGCAGCGCAGCTTTTCGACGATGCAGGCAAGCCGCGGCATGCAAAGCAATCGCGTTGCAATGGCTTCCACAGGCGGTCGTGGCGGACGCCGCTAAGTATCCCTCTCCTTAGCAGGCGTTGCCGGTTCCCCCGTGCTGAAAGGTACGGGGGAATTTTTTTTATCTCCGGGTGGCAAACCCGGAGATTGAACAACTACTTCCGAACCCCCGCCAAAAACCGATCCACAATCGCCACGAACTCCACCGGCTTCTCGTCACTCGGATAATGCCCAAGCCCCGGCATCATCACGATCTCGGATTGCGGCAACTCGCGCCGGATATCCATTTGCGTTTGTGCCGGCACGATATTGCTGGCGCCGCCGAGAACATAAATGATCGGCGCTTTGACCTTGCGCACGGTCGCCCACAATTCCGTCGGCACGAAGCCGTTGAGGATTGCCGGATCGCGTTTCCACACGATGCGGCCATCGGGCCGCGCTTTCGAACCATGCTGAACCAGCGCGCGCAGCAGCGGCTCGGGCGTGCGCGGATTCTCGATTTTGACTTGGGCGTACATCTCATCGGCATTGGCCCAGCCGTCGGCTTCCTTGCCCATGCGATCGGCGCGGCGATTCGACACTTCTTTCGGGCGCTCGGGGCCGACGTCTTCGACAATCACTGCCTTCACGAGGTCGGGATGCTGACCCGCGATCATCTGCACGACACGGCCGCCGGTCGAAGCGCCCCACAGCACGATATTGCGCAATTGCAATTGCCCAATGAGCGCGGCAATGTCTTTGGTGTAATCCTCGACGGTGTACTCGCCTTTCGCGTCCCATGCCGAATCGCCATGCCCGCGCATGTCGATGGCGATTACCCGATAAGTTGCGGCGAAGTGCGGCGCCAGATGATCGAAAGTATGTGCGACGCGCGCAATGCCGTGCAGCAGGACGAGCGGCGGCTTGTCGGCGCTTCCCCATTCGAGATAATGTATGCGCAGTCCGTTGACGGTCACGTTGCGGTCGGCGGGCTCAGCGCCTTGAGCGCCGGTTACGAGCGTTGTCGTCAGCATCAAAATCTCCAGTACGGTTTTCCAGCGTGCCATGGCCAAACGCTCCTTGCCGGCCACGCATTGCATATGTCAGGCCGTGTTTGTTGTCTGTGCGGATAATAACAAAACGCATCCGCGCCCCGGTCTATACTCGAACCCGGATATTTTGCAATCGGCACCTTTATGCGGCTCGGTGATCGGGAAAGCAGCAATGTAGAAGACGTGCGCGGCAGCGGCGGCGGCTTCCCGTTGGGCGGCGGCGGCATCGGCATCGGTGCGCTGCTGGTCGCGTTGATCGGCGGCTACGTGTTCGGCATCGACCCCGGCGTAATCCTGAGCTTGCTCGAAGGCGGTCCAACGGTTACGCAATCGCGTCCGGAGTCCGGACAGCCCGCGCCGCATCCCCCCGCCAATGATGAGCAAGCAAAATTCGTGTCGCGCGTGCTCGCATCGACCGAAGATGCGTGGACCGGCGTTTTTCAGCAAGCAGGCAGCCGCTATCCGCCGCCGAAACTCGTCTTGTTCACCGGCCAGTATCCGACTGCGTGCGGCATGGGGCAGGCGGCGGCCGGGCCGTTCTACTGTCCGGGCGACCGCAAAGTCTACATCGACCTGCGGTTCTATCAGTTGATGCGCGACCGCTTTCACGTCACCGGCGATTTCGCGCAAGCGTATGTGATCGCGCATGAAGTTGGCCACCACGTGCAGAATCTGCTTGGCATCACCGACCAGCTCGACGCGCGCCGCGGCAAAGTGTCGAGTGAAGCTTACAACGCGCTTTCGGTGCGCCTGGAACTGCAAGCCGATTGCTTCGCCGGCGTGTGGGCGAACCGCACCGAACAGAGCAAACAGTTTCTCGATCCGGGCGACATTGAAAGCGCGCTCAAAGCGGCGTCGGCGATCGGCGACGACACGCTGCAGAAACAAACGCAAGGCCGCGTGGTGCCCGATTCATTCACGCACGGAACCTCAGCTCAGCGCGTGCAATGGCTGCGGCGCGGCCTCGAAAGCGGCAATATCAAAGCGTGCGACACGTTCAGTGCGAGCCAGCTCTGACGCTACCTGCTGTCGCTTGCAAGCACCCGCGCGCGACCCAGCGCAAGTCCCTTGACCGACGGTTTGTCCGCCGCTTCCGCGCCGGCTAAAGCTTGATGTCGGCCGCGCGCACGACGGCGCGCCACTTGGGGATTTCCGCGCGCACATGGTCGGCGAGCTTCTGCGGCGGGCCGCCGACGATGTCGGCACCGAGCGCGGCGATGCGATTCATCGCTTCAGTTTGCGTCAGCGCGCGCGCGAGTTCCGCATTCAACTTCAACGCGATTGCGTTAGACGTTTTCGCGGGTGCGAGCAAGCCCCACCACGTCGTCGCTTCGAAACCGGGCAATGCGGCTTCCGCGAGCGTCGGCACTTCGGGCATGATCGTCGAGCGCTTCTCGCCGGTGACCGCAAGTGCCCGCAGCTTGCCCGAGCGCACATGCGCGATCGCGGCAGCGGGATTCGCGAACATGCCCTGCACCTGGCCGCCGATGAGATCGGTCAGCGCGGGGCCGGCACCTTTGTACGGCACGTGCAGCATCTTGATACCAGCCTGCATGCAAAACATTTCAGCGGCAAGGTGCGATGAAGTCGCGACGCTCGACGATGCGTAATTGAGTTGGCCGGGTTTGGACTTCGCGAGTGCGATGAATTCTTTGACGTTGTTCGCGGGCACCGCCGGATGCACGAGCAGGATATTCATCGCCGTCGCCATCAGCGAAACGGGCGCGTAGTCCTTGACCGGATCGTAATTGACCTTGGTGATGTCAGGCAGCACTGTCAGGTTGGTCGTGCCGAGCAGGAGCGTGTAGCCGTCCGGCTCCGCGTGTGCGACCAGCTCGAATGCGATCGCGCCGCCGGCGCCGGAGCGATTGTCGACGATGACGGGACTCGACCATGCTTCGTTCAGTCGCTGCGCCGCGATGCGCGCCATGATGTCGTTGCCGCCGCCTGGCGGAGAAGGGACGATGATGCGGATCGGCCGCGACGGAAAGGTGTCGGCGGCGCAGGCTGACGCTGCAGCAACCGCCATGATTAGAGCAAGTGCAGTGATGCGCATCATTCCGTCTCTCCCTTTATTACTTACCCAACCCGGCCTTTCCCCTGCTCGACGCAAGGGAAGGAACTAGACCGAAATTTCGAACACTGCTTCGACTTCGACCGCGGCTTTCGCCGGCAACCCGCCGGCGCTGATGGCGGTGCGGGCATGCTTGCCTTTGTCGCCGAATACTTCGGTCATGAAATCGGATGCGCCGTTGATGACCTGCGGCTGCTCGGCGAATTCGGGATCGCTGTTGACGAATCCCGTCAGGCGCACGCAGCGCACGACGCGATCGAGATCGCCGCCGCACGCGACCTTGAGCTGCGAGAGCAGGTTGATCGCGCAGATTCGCGCGGCCGCCTTGCCCTGCTCGACCGAAAGATCGCGGCCCAGTTTCCCCGCGTATGCGAGCTTGCCATCCGCACGCGGCAACTGCCCTGACATAAAGACCAGATTACCGACGGTCACGAACGGCACATAATTGAAGACCGGATTGCCGGCTTCGGGTAACGTGATTTTAAGTTCAGCGAGACGCTGATCGATTTTGCCGGGCATGTAAAAACTCCGCTGTGTTAAATAGTTCGCGAGTCATTATATACAAGCAGCCGCGCCGCGCTGGCGCGTCTCTTTCCGTACGCATAAACTCAGGCGCTTCGCGGAAAACAAAAATGTTGGAGGAACAATGCATCGCACGATGACAGTCTTCGCGCTGACAGTATCGATTTTGGGATGCAGCGCGCCCGTCTTTTGCCAGACTGCATGGCCGACGAAGCCGATTCGCCTCGTGGTGCCGTTCGTGCCCGGCGGCAGCACGGATCTGATTGCGCGCATCATGGGACAGAAGCTCGATGAAGCGCTTGGCCAGCAAGTCGTTGTGGAAAATCGCGCGGGCGCCGGCGGCAACATCGGTGTCGAGTATGTCGCGAAGTCTTCACCCGACGGCTACACGCTGATCTTTGGTCATGTCGGCACGTTCGGTTTCGGCCCTTCGCTGTATCAGAAGCTGCCGTACGATCCGATCAAAGATTTTGCGCCGGTGAATCTGTTCGCGATGGTGCCGAACATGCTCGTCGTGCATCCGTCGCTGCCGGCGAAGTCGGTAAAGGACCTGATTGCGCTCGCCAAAGCGCATCCCGGTCAAATGAACTACGGCTCGTCGGGCAACGGCAGTGCTTCACATATGGCGACGGAATACTTCAAGCTGCTCTCGAAAACGGACATCACCGCGATTCCGTATAAAGGCACCGGCCCGCTGGTGACCGATCTCATCGCCGGGCAGACGTCGCTAACGATTACCGGCGTGCCGCCGCTCTACCCTTTCGTGCAGTCAGGGCGCTTGCGTGGGATTGCGGTGGGCTCGACCAAGCGGCTCGCGCTGATGCCGGATCTGCCGACCATTGCCGAAAGCGGCGTGCCCGGTTATGAGTCGTCCACGTGGTTCGGTCCGCTCGCGCCGGCGAAAACGCCGCGCGAAATCGTTGTCCGGCTTAACAACGAACTCAACAAAATCCTGCAGCGCCCGGATGTGAAATCGCGCTTCGCCGCCGAAGGCATCGTCGCGCTCGGCGGCACGCCTGAGGAATTCGGTGCTTACATCAAAACGGAAACCGAGAACTGGGGCCGCGTGGTCAAGGCTGCCGGGATCAAGCCGCAGTAAGTCGCGCCTTACCTCGCCCCTTTCTCCGCGAGCGGGGCGGACGAATCAACGGCTCAGGTCAGGCTACGCGTTGCGCAGCGCGCTTCGCGACCGCTTCCGCCGGCAACGGCACGCCTTCCTGCTCGCACGAATTCGCGACGTCGCTGATCGTGACGCGGCGCATGTCGCGCACCCAGCGCAAATCGTCGTACTCGGTGCCGCGGTGCATCGTGCAGCGGTTGTCCCACATCACGAGCTCGTTCGGACGCCAGCGATGCGTGTAAACAAACTGGCGCTGCGTCACGTGCGCAAGCAGTTCATCGATGAGCGCGCGGCCTTCGGCTTCTGACATGCCGAAAATATTGCCGGCATGCGAGGCGACGTACAAGGACTTGCGCTGGTTCTGCGGAATGGTGCGCACGAGCATTTGCGGCACCGGCGGCAGCCGACGCTGCTCTTCTTCGGTGAATTCGGCAAAGCCGCTGCGGCGGCGTGAAAACGCGATGCAATGCTCGGCAATGAGTCCGTCCAGCTTTTTCTTCGTCGCGTCAGGCAAAGCGTCATACGCGGCGCGCTGGTCGGCGAATTCGGTGTGACCGCCGACCGCGGCGACCGTGCGGCCGTACAACAGCGAACACAACGCCGGCAGATATTTGAACGAGCTGTCGGTATGCCACAGCCGGTTGCCGGCTTTGTACATGCGCTGGCGGCTGTTCTCGCCCCAGATCGTGCCGTCGGCGGCGAGATTCGAAATATCGGCGAAGGCGCCGGTGAAGCGGCTGGGCGTTGATTTGGGGTCGAGCGTGCGCTCGGTCTCCGCCGGCCCGAACAGCTGCGAGAAATCGAGATGCTGCTGAAGCGTCAGCTGCTGTTCCGGAAAAACGAGCACTGAGTATTTCCAGAACGCGTTCTGAATGTCAGCGAAGTCCGCAGCCTCGAGCGGCTTTGACAGATCGACGTCACCGATTTCGGCGGCGAAGTTCGGGGTGATCGGCGAAACGGTGATAGTCATTTTTGCATCCTCCAGCCCGGATATCCGTGGCCAATTATTTCTCTAGATTTTCGTTCCGCTGTTTCATCTGTTCGGCGGCGACGTCGACCTTCTGCTGCACCTGGTCCATCGTTTTTTTGCCGTCTTCGATTTCCTGCTTCTTGATCGCGGCGCCGGTTGCGGCCGTGGTCGCGGTCTCGACGCCGCAGCCGATCAGCGAGAACATGACGACGATCGATAAGAATCTGTACATTTACGTCACTCCGGTCTGCGATGCGTTTTGACCATTTTACGCATACTGCCGACAACACGCCCACGACGCGTGTAGGACAATCCGGTGCGCTCAGTATTAGCAATACTTGACGCGCAATGGACGGCGGCTTTAATATGTTAGTTATCTAACTAACTAAAGTCTTACCCACGCCATGCCCCGGACCAGCAATAAAGTCGAGCGGCTGATGGAAGCGGCGAAAGAGCTTATCCACCAGCAAGGCTACAACCAGACAACCCTGGCCGACATCGCGCAGAAGTCAGGCGTGCCGCTCGGCAATGTGTACTACTATTTCAAAACGAAGGACGAGATCGCCGCCGCGGTCATCGAAGAATACCGGCAGGCCGTGCTCAAGGTGCTCAGCGACGTCGACGCCAACGAACCGGATCCGAGACAACGCCTGCTCTGGTTCATCAAGCGCATGAGCGGCCACAAAGACGAAGTCGCCACTCACGGCTGCCCGGTCGGCAGCCTGTGTCAGGAACTCAACAAGGATGCAACATCGCTGGCGAAACGTGCCGACGACATCATCAAGTTCGAAGTCAAATGGGCGGCCGATCAATTCAAGCTGATGGGCAGGAAGGACGCGATGGATCTCGCGGTGCAACTGATCGCAACGCTGCAGGGCGTGAGCCTGCTTGCTAACGCGATGAAAAGCTCGGGGCTGATCGGCAAGCAGCTCGCTCGCCTGCAGGAATGGATAGAAGAGATGTGATTTTTTTTGGGTTTTATATAGTTAGTTAACTGACTGTTTTCCGACGGGGCATCGCGACGCCAACCTGCCCCGTCCAACTTTTTTTCAGCAACGAACCACCGGGGATCTCCAATGAGAAATATCAAACCGCTCTTCACGCGCAAAATCATCGCCATCGCTGTCGGCGTCATCGTCATCGGCGTTGCCGGCACCGTCTCAATCAGCAGCCGCGCTTCAAAAGCGCCGGTCGCCGCACGCGCACCGGCCTCGGTCTCGGTGGCCTCAGTGCTGGAGAAACAGGTCATAGAATGGGACGACTTCTCGGGGCGTGTCGAAGCCATCGAACACGTCGAGATCCGGCCGCGCGTAGCCGGCACCATCGATGCGGTGCATTTTCAGGAAGGCCAGCTCGTCAAGAAGGGCGACGCTCTCTTTACCATCGACCCACGGCCGTATCAGGCGGAACTCGCACGCGCCGAAGCGGCGCAGGCCGGCGCGCAGACCCGGCTCGCGCTCACCAAAACCGAGCTCGACCGCACGCGGCGACTGATCGAGGAACATGCCGTCGCCCAACGTGAACTCGATCAGCGCGAAAACGCACTGCGCGAAGCCGATGCCGGTCTCAAGGCGGCGGACGCCGCGGTGCTGAGCGCGCGTTTGAACCTGCAATACACCGCGATCACCGCGCCGGTCAGCGGCCGCGTCTCGCGCGCCGAAATCACCGTCGGTAATCTCGTTGGTGCAGGTTCGGCCGCGCCGGCGCTAACGACGCTCGTGTCGGTCTCGCCCGTCTACGTTAATTTCGAAGTCGACGAACAGGCGTATATCCGTTACGCCGCCAACGGCGCGGCCGGCAATACCGGCATCGATCGCATTCCCGTGGCAATCGGCCTCGCGAGCGAAGAAGGATTCCCGCGCAAGGGACATCTGAAATCGATCGACAACCGGCTCGATACGACTTCGGGCACCATTCGCGTGCGCGCAATTTTTGACAACGCGAACGGCGTGCTCACGCCGGGCATGTATGCGCGCGTGCGGATGGGCGGATCGGCGGCCAAGACAGCGGTGCTCATCGACGACAAGGCAGTCGGTACCGACCAGGACAAAAAATTCGTCATGGTGGTCGACGCCGAAAACAAAGCCACCTATCGCGCAGTCACGCTTGGCCCGGTCGTCGACGGCATGCGCGTGGTGCGCACCGGCGTACACAAAGACGAACGCATCGTCGTCAACGGGCTGCAGCGCATCCGGCCCAACGATGTCGTGGCGCCGGTCACCGTCGGCATGGATGGATCCGCGCCGCACGCGGCCGCGAAAGTCGCCGCCGGCGACGCGAAATAATCGACAAGAACAAACGCCGCATTTACGCAGAGAGAAGCAATATGAACGTTTCCAGGTTTTTTATTGATCGCCCGATTTTCGCCGGCGTGCTGTCGATGCTCATTTTTATCGGCGGCCTGCTCGCGATGCAGAACCTGCCAATTTCCGAGTATCCGGAAGTGGTGCCCCCATCAGTCATCGTCAAAGCGCAGTATCCGGGCGCGAATCCGCAATCGATTGCGGAAACCGTTGCGGCGCCTATTGAGGAACAGATCAACGGCGTCGAAGGCATGCTCTACATGGCGTCGCAGGCGACCTCCGATGGCTTGATGACGCTCACCGTCACGTTCAAGCTCGGCACCTCGCCTGATCTTGCGCAGCAACTCGTGCAGAACCGCGTCAACCAGGCGCTGCCGCGACTGCCGGAGGAAGTGCAGCGACTCGGCGTGACGACAGTTAAAAGCTCGCCCGACCTCACCATGGTCGTGCACTTGCTGTCGCCCAACGACCGCTACGACATGACTTACCTGCGAAATTACGCGCTGTTGAACGTCAAGGACCGGCTCGCGCGCCTGCCCGGTGTCGGCTCGGTGCAATTGTTCGGCGCAGGCGACTACTCGATGCGCATCTGGCTCGATCCGCGCAAGGTGGCCGAGCGCAATCTTGCCGCCAGCGACGTCGTGCGCGCGATCCGCCAGCAAAACGTCAACGTTGCCGCCGGCGTCATTGGCGCGTCACCGGCAGCGCCGGGGGTCGATTACCAGATTTCGGTCCATGCGCGCGGACGCCTCATTTCGGAAGAAGAGTTCGGCAACATCGTGATCCGGACCTCGGCGGATGGCGTCGTCACGCGGCTCAAAGATGTCGCGCGCATCGAGCTGGGCGCCAGCGAATATGCGCTGCGCTCGCTGCTCGACAATAAATCCGCAGTCGCCATCCCGATTTTTCAGGCGCCCGGGTCCAACGCGCTGCAGATCTCGGACAACGTGCGCAGCACGATGGCCGAATTGAGCAAGGACATGCCCGAAGGCGTCGAGTACCGGATCGTTTATGACCCGACGCAGTTCGTGCGGTCGTCGATCCGCGCGGTCACGCACACGCTGCTCGAATCGGTGTTGTTCGTCGTCATCGTCGTCATCGTATTCCTCCAGACCTGGCGCGCATCCCTGATTCCACTGCTCGCAGTGCCGGTTTCCGTCGTCGGCACCTTCGCCATCATGCTGGGGCTGGGCTTTTCGATTAACGCATTGAGCCTTTTCGGGCTCGTGCTGGCAATCGGCATCGTGGTCGATGACGCGATCGTCGTCGTCGAAAACGTAGAACGCAATATCGAACAAGGGCTGTCGGCCAAAGAGGCGACGTATAAAGCGATGCGCGAAGTTTCAGGGCCGATCGTCGCCATCGCGCTGACGCTTGCCGCGGTCTTCGTGCCGCTCGCTTTCGTGAGCGGCTTATCCGGCCAGTTCTTCAAGCAGTTTGCCTTGACGATCGCGATCTCGACGGTAATATCCGCATTCAATTCGTTGACGCTTTCGCCCGCGCTCGCGGCGCTGCTGCTGAAGGAACAGGGCGCGAAAAAAGACGGTTTTCAGCGCTTGATCGATCGCGTCTGCGGCCCGTTCTTCAAGCGCTTTAACCGCGTGTTCCATCGCGGCTCGGAGTCCTATGGCACCGGCGTAACGTCGGTGCTCAAGCGAAAAACCGTCATGCTCGGCTTGTATGCGGCGTTGATAGGCGTGGCACTCCTCCTGTTCCATACGGTGCCTGCCGGTTTCGTGCCGGGGCAGGACAAGCAATACCTCGTCAGCTTTGCGCAATTGCCGGACGCAGCATCGCTCGACCGCACGGAGAATGTGATCCGCCAGATGAGCGACGTCGCGCTTAAGCACCCGGGCGTGGAATCGGCGGTCGCGTTTCCGGGCCTTTCGATTAATGGCTTCACCAACAGCCCGAATTCGGGAATCGTGTTCGTCACCTTAAAGCCGTTCGACGAGCGGACCCGCGCCGACCAGAGCGGGTTTGCGATCGCGCAGCAACTCAATCAGAAGTTCGGCAGCATTGAAGGCGCTTTCGTCGCGGTGTTTCCGCCGCCGCCGGTCCAGGGGCTGGGTACGATCGGCGGTTTCAAGCTGCAGATACAAGACCGCGCGGCGCTCGGCAACGACGCCCTCAACGACGCAGTCAACGCCTTTTTGGCGAAAGCGCGCCAGACCCCCGAGCTTGCCGGCATGTTCTCGAGCTATCAGATCAACGTGCCGCAGCTTTACGCCGACGTCGACCGCACGCGCGCACAGCAGTTGGGCGTCTCGATTCCCGATGTGTTCGATACGCTGCAGATTTATCTCGGCTCTCTATACGTCAACGACTTCAATAAATTCGGCCGCACCTATCAGGTGCGCGTGCAGGCCGATGCGCCGTTCCGCGCGCACGCAGAAGACATCGGGCTCTTGAAAGCACGTAACGCCAAGGGCGAAATGGTGCCCATGTCGTCGCTGCTGCGCATGACTCAGAGCCACGGCCCCGATCGCGCGATGCGTTACAACGGGTTTCCCGCCGCCGACGTCAATGGCGCGGCGGCGCCCGGCTACAGCACCGGCGAAGCGCAGGCTGCAGTCGAACGCATCGCCGCGGAAACGCTGCCGCGCGGCATCGGCTATGAATGGACCGAGTTGACCTATCAGGAAAAAATTGCGGGCAACACGCTGTTCGTCATTTTGCCGCTGTCCGTGCTGCTGGTGTTTCTGGTGCTGGCCGCGCAATATGAAAGTCTGACGCTGCCGCTCGCAGTCCTGCTGATCGTGCCGATGGGCTTACTGTCGGCGATGGCGGGTGTGTGGCTGACGCACGGCGACAACAATATCTTTACTCAGATCAGTCTCGTCGTGCTGGTCGGGCTGGCATGCAAGAACGCGATCCTGATCGTCGAGTTCGCGCGCGAGCTCGAGCATCAGGGCCGCAGCGTTTATGCCGCCGCGATCGAAGCTGCGCGCCTCAGGCTGAGGCCCATCCTGATGACGTCAATTGCGTTTATCGCCGGCGTCACGCCGCTCGTAACGTCTACCGGCGCGGGCGCTGAAATGCGGCATGCGATGGGCGTCGCGGTGTTCGCCGGCATGATCGGGGTCACGACCTTCGGCTTGTTCCTGACGCCGATCTTCTACGCGATCCTGCGTTCGCTCGTCACCAAACAAGCGGGCACGTCCGGTCTTGCCGCTGCTGCGCCGGCCGCATTGCCAGTGATTGCGCCCGCGGCGAATCAATAAGGGAGCCATCGATGAAAACTATAAATGTGCCGGCGCGTCTCGCCGTAAATACGCTGGCCGCGTTCACGCTTCTCGCCGGCTGCTCGACAGCGCGCCCGCCGGAAAAAATCGCGCTCGACCTGCCATCCGCATATCGCGAAACGCCGGCCGCCCTCGACGGTGCCTGGAAGCGCGCACGCCCGGCCGACGACGCCGACCGTGGAACGTGGTGGACGGTTTTCGGCGATAGCGACCTCGCCGCATTGATCGAGCAAGCGACAGTCTCGAACGCGAGTCTTGCAGTCGCCCTGGCCCGAGTCAAAGAAGCGCGTGCCATAGCCGGCGTCGTCGACGCCGATCGCCGGCTCCAGGTCGGCGCCGGTGTCGGCCCGACCCGCCAGCGCGACAGCACTGAATCATCCACGCAGTGGCGCGCCCAGTTCACTTTCGCTTACGAAGTCGATTTGTTCGGCCGGCTTTCCGACAACAGCCGTGCGGCAAGGCTGGATGCGCAGGGACAGGAGGCCGCCTACCGCTCGGTGCTTCTCGCACTCCAGGCGGATGTCGCGCAGCAATATTTTTCGATTCGTTCACTCGATTCGGAACTCGACGTGCTGCACAAAACAATCAAGCTTCGTCAGGAAGCCTTGCGGCTCGTGCAGCATCGCTATAGTGTCGGCGACACGAGCGAACTCGATGTCGCGCAGGCTGCGACGGAGCTCTCCACGGCGCAAGCGGAGGCGGAAAGGGTCAAGCGCTTCAGGTCGCAGCGCGATCACGCCCTCGCCGTCCTGCTGGGCAAAGCGCCGGCGCAATTTACATTGGCGAGTGCGCCGTTGGGCCCCGTGCTCGTCACCGTGCCGGCGGGTTTGCCTTCCGACTTGCTCGAGCGCCGGCCGGACATCGCGCAGGCACAGCGCCAGCTTGCGGCGGCGAGCGCGCGCGTCGGCGCCGCGAAGGCGGCCTTTTTCCCGAGCTTGAGCCTGACAGGGAACGCCGGATATGAATCCAACGAGCTGCGCAATCTCTTCCAATGGTCGAGCCGCAGTTGGCTGCTCGGCCCGCTCGTCGGCACTGCGCTGACCCTGCCACTGCTCGACGGCGGCCGCAATAAGGCCAACCTCGCGCGCAGCGACGCCAATTACGAAGCGCTGGTCGCCAATTACCGGCAACAAGTGCTCGTCGGGTTTCAGGACGTCGAAGACAACCTGAGCGCGCTGCGCACGCTCGACGAGCAGCTTCGGCATGAGAGCGACGCTGTCGGCTCCGCGAATCTCGCCACGCGGCTTGCGGAATCCCGTTACCGCAACGGCTCGACGAGTTATTTCGAAGTCATCGACGCACAGCGGTCGAGCCTTGCGGCCCAGCGTGCACAAAGTCGAAGCACGGGCGAGCGCGCGGTAACGGCAGTCGGATTAATACGCGCCCTCGGTGGCGGTTGGGGAACGTAGCAGCCGGGGCTTCTTGATCGCGGCGCCGGTCGCGGCCGTGGTCGCGGTTTCGACGCCGCAGCCGTCGAGCGTTTTATGCCGGCTTGCCGAATCCGCCGCCGCCCGGCGAGCAAACCGTCAGCACGTCGTTATGTTTGACGCGCACGAGACCCTTTAACGGCCCGGGTTCGCCGTTGATAAAAATCTGCGTGCCGGCGCCCGGCGCCCCGCCGTTCATGCCTTTCGGCGGGAACCGCGAGCGGTCGCTGAAAACCGAAATTGTCGCGCCGCTTTTCGCGCGCACGCGCAATTCGAACACCTGACCGTCGCCGCCGCGGAAACGACCGGCGCCGCCCGACGCTTCGCGCGTGGATTTGCGGTCGATCATGATCGGCCCTGACGATTCGAGAATCTCGACCGACGTATTGCGGGCCGACGACGGGAAAGCGATGCACGAGATGCCGTCCTTGTTGGGCCGCGCACCCATGCCGCCGGCGATGAACATCATCGACGAAAACGGGCGGCCGTTGTCGTCCTGCCCGCTCACGACGATATGCGGACGCGGCGACGCACTGTCGGCGAGCAGCCGATCGGCGATCTGGTCAGGAGCCAGCGCCTGGGCGAGCGTGCCGAACACCGCGGTCGTCAGCAGATGGCCGGTCAGATTGCGCGCGCCGACCGCCGCCGGGTACAGCGGATTCAGGATGCAGCGCTCGGGCGCAGTCACGGTGAACGGCCGGAGCATGCCTTCGTTGTTCGGCACCTGCGGACTAAGCGCGCAGATCAGCGGATAGACGGTGAACGCACTGGTATAAACGAGCGGGCAGTTGATCGCGCGCTCGACCTGCGGCGATGAGCCCGTGTAATCCATCGCGATATCACTGCCCTTGATGGTCAGCGTCGCGGCGATTTTGAGCGGCTTGTCGTAGCCGTCCACTTCATATTCGTAGAAATAACTGCCGTCGGCGATGGCATCGATTTTTTTGCGCACGGCGGTCTCGGTAAAGTCGTGGATCGCCGCCGCGAGTTCGTTCAGGCTCTCGAGGCCGACTTCTTCCATGAACGCATTGAGCCGGTTCGCGGCGACGATGCACGACGCGATCATCGCGTGAATGTCCCCGATCACCTGGTCGGGCACGCGCACGTTGCGGCGGATGATGTTGAACACGTCCGTATTCGGCTCGCCGCGGCGCATAAGCTTGCAGATCGGCAGTTGCAGCCCTTCTTCGTAGATCTCGCGATTTTCCGCGGTCCAGCGCCCGCCCATGTCGGGTGGATGCGCGACGACGCCGCTGAATGCAACGAGCTTGCCGGCTTTGCTGAACACCGGCGCGACCATGCTGATGTCCTGCAGATGGCCGCTGCCGATCCAGGGATCATTGGTGATCACGACGTCGCCGGGATGCCAGCCTTCCTCCCGCATCGCGGTCATGAAATGGCGGATCGTTTTGGGCAGCGTGCCGATGAATGACGGCGCGCTGGTCGTCGATTGCGCGAGCGAGTTGCCGTTGCCGTCGAACAGGACGACTGCATAATCTTCCGCCTCGCGAATGATCGGCGAGAACGCCGTGCGCACGAGCGCGGCAGCCGCCTCGTCGACGAACGAGATAATGCGGTTCCAGGATATTTCCATGAAGATCGGATCGTCGACGCGGCGCATGACAGTTCCTTAAAACGCGATCACGAGATTGCGATAATCGTCGACGGTGCACGCCTGGCGCGGGCCGACGACCGCCGAGAATTCGCCAGACTGCACGATCGCCGGGCCCTCAAACGTCGCGCCGGGATCGAGATCGCCGTGCTGATATATCGCGGTGTCGATGTAGCCGTCCGCGTCCGGAAAATAGGCGGGCCGCGTTGCCACGCGTTTTGCCGGCCCCGGCTTGCGCGGCGCCCTTCCCAACTCGAAATGCGCGTCGTGTGCGACCACGCGCACGCGAAAATTGACGAACTGAACCGGGACTTCTTCGAGATGCCGGCCATAAAGATCATCGTAGCCGTCAAAAAATGCCTGGCGCACCTCTTGCGCGCGCTCAACAGTCAACACGCCCGCGGGCAGCGTGATCGTGCATTCGCTGCCCTGCCCGCGATAGCGCATGTCGGCCGTGCGCACGATTTCAAATGCGATGCTTTTGTCGACGCCGAGATAGCCGCGCGCTTCCGCGCTCATCGCGGTGAGCTTGCGGTCGACGTCCGTCCAGTCGACCGCCGCGAGATCGATGAGATGGCTGCGCACGACCTCGAACGAGAGCGGCGCCGCGAGCAAGCCGACCGCGGACATTACGCCGGCATTGCGCGGAATGATGAGCTTCTTCACGCCGAGCTTGCGCGCCACCGCCTGCGCATGCAGCGGACCTGCGCCGCCGAACGCGA
Organism: Betaproteobacteria bacterium; assembly: GCA_028292435.1. Lineage (GTDB taxonomy): Bacteria > Pseudomonadota > Gammaproteobacteria > Burkholderiales > SG8-41 > PALSA-1004. The sequence goes on along the minus strand of JAQGMI010000125.1, from coordinate 77,518 downwards.
CGAAGGTGAACGTTGCGGGGTCCTTGCCGCGCTCGACCAGATGAATGCGCGCCGCGGTTGCCATGTTCTCGTTCGCGATTTCGTGCACGCCCCATGCGACGTCAACTGCGGTGATGTTGAGTTTTTTGGCGAGACGCCCGGCCGCCGCGCTCGCGGCCGCCGTGTCGAGCGACATTTCCTTGCCGGCGAAATCGTCGGGATCGAGATAGCCGAGCACGAGGTTTGCATCGGTGACCGTCAACTGATCGCCGCCGCGCCCGTAACACACCGGTCCCGGCTCGGCGCCAGCGCTGTCGGGTCCCACTTTGAGCAGGCCGTGCTGATCGATACGCGCGATGCTGCCGCCGCCGGCGCCGATTTCAATCAGTTCCACCGTTGGTGACTTGATGATGAGTCCGCTGCCCTTCTTGAACCGGTGCAGGCGCGCGACTTCGAGCTGCGACGACAAGGTCGCTGCGCCATTGGCGACAAGGCCTACTTTAGCGGTCGTGCCGCCCATGTCGAACGAAACGAGCGTATCGATGCCGATCGACGCGCCGAGAAAACGCGCAGCCTCGACGCCGGCGGCCGGACCGGATTCGAGAACCTTCACCGGAAAACGGGCAGCGACGCCTTCATCCGTCAGTCCGCCGCTCGACAGCATGATGTGAAAGCGTCCGCTGAATCCGAGACCGCTCAGGCCGCGCGTCAGCGAATCGAGATGATGCTTCGTGACCGGCTGCGCGTAAGCGTTGGCAACGGTGGTCGATGCGCGTTCGAATTCGCGGATCTCCGGCTGTATCTCGGACGAAAGCGACACTGCAACGCCCGGAAACTCGCGGCGCATAAGTTCGCCGAGCGCATGCTCATGGCTCGAATTGATATAAGAATGCAGAAAGCACACGGCAATCGCGGTTGCGCCATCAGCGACGAGCTCCTGCACGACTTTTCTTGCCTCGGCAAGATCGATCGGCGCGACGATGTTGCCGGTTGCGTCCATCCGCTCGGTCACTTCACGCCGCATCGCGCGCGGCACCAGCGGCGGCGGCAGATCGATCCCCAGGTCGTAGATGTCGTAGCGCGTTTCGGTGCCCATCTCGATGATGTCGCGAAAACCGCGCGTCATGATGAGGCCGGTCACCGCGCCTTTGCGCTCGATGAGCGTATTGGTGACGAGCGTGGTCGCGTGGATAAACAGCGCAAGGTCGGCAGGCGTCTTGCGCTGCCGCTCGAGCAGGCGCCGCGTGCCGTCGATGATGGCGATACTCGGGTCTGCAGGGGTCGTCAGCAGCTTGCCGGTCGCGATCGCGCCGGTCGCGCCGTCGTGCAGTACGAGATCGGTGAACGTTCCGCCGACATCGACGGCGAGCCTGAGATTATGTGGCATCGATTAATAAGTGCGTAGAGAAGATCGATTGTAACAAAAGCAGCGCGGCCGATTGCGCCGTCTGTTGCGCTCGATGATGGGGCAAAAACGTTTTTCGCGCACCGTCGTGGAACCGCCATTGCAATCGCAATTTCGTGCTGCTATGGTGATCTTGACCGCATTTGCCTGCCTGTCGAATCCCAATCGAGGTTCCATGAAAATCGCTTCAGCCGTTGTGTTTGCAACCGTCGCCGCGCTCGCGCCGCCGCTTGCTCTCGCGCAGCATTGTCCCGACAAGAACATCAATTACTGGCAGGGCTTTCCGCCCGGCGGCGAATCAGACCAGTCGGCGCGCCACCAGCAGATCGTGCTGAAGAAAAAATGTCCGGGCATCGAAACCATCGTCCAGTACAAGCCCGGCGCGAGCGGCGGCCTGATGTGGTCGCAGATGAATAACCTTCCGGCCGACGGCTACAACGTGATCGGCCTCACGATACCTCACATCATCCTGCAGCCGATGGAAGGCCAGGTCCAGTACAAGACCGAAGACCTGACGCCCGTTTACTGGTTTCGCTACATGCCCGACGCAATTGTCGTGCCCGAACACAGCCCGATCAAAACGTTTCAGGATTTAATTCGCATGGCGAAGGAGCAGCCCGGGAAGCTGACGCTCGCGGGCTCGGGCTCCAACTCGGCCAACCACGCGGCGCATGAAAGACTAAACCTGATCACCGGCATTCAGACGACCTACGTGCCCTATAAGGGCACTGGCGATCTCGTGCCCGCCGTGCTCGGCGCGCAGGTGACCGGCGCGATGGCGTATTCCGCGTTTGCGGTGAACAACAAGGGCCGCGTACGCGCGCTCGCGGTGGCGATGGACAAGCGCAGTCCGCAATTGCCCGACGTGCCGACGTTCCGCGAACTGGGCATCGACTGGGTCGACGGCGGCTATGGCGGCATCGGCGTGCCGAAATCGACGCCGATGGAAATCCGCCATCGCATTTCGGACCTGTGGGGTGTGATCAATCGCGATCCGGAAATGAAAGAACTCGCGACCAAGGCCGGCTTCGACCTCATCGATATCGACATCGACAAGATGGATCGCTTCATGCGAGAGCGCACGCAGGCTTATATACCGGTCGCCAAACGCATGGGGTTGATTAAATAAACGGCGCCCGGCCGCCTCTTCCGCGCGATTGTCGACACGCTTTTATACAGGGAGCGCATGTATGCCGGATTCCATCTCGATGCTGCCGTCCGGCGCTTGTCCGAGCTGCGGAACGCCCGCTAACTATCCGGAAATGATTGGCACAGCATGCACGCAGCAAACCGGCGGCCGGCGCTGCACTGGAAAATACCGCGCGACGATGGCGGCTTCCGACTGGATGATCTGCAGCGAATGCCAGGGCGCGGGCCGGGTCCATGAACGGCACTGCCAACACTGCGAAGGCCTCGGCCTGCGCTACGCGCGACCGCAATTCCCGTAACGGGCGCGGCAGCCGGGCCTGACGTCGCGCGCGGGCGCGCGATGATTGAGTCGCGGCGTTTGGTGTAAAGTTTCGGCTTCTACCTCGACGACACGCCGGCCGGCGTGGCCTGCCATGAAACCCGAACTCGCCCCGCAGGAAACTTTTTCGACCGATGCGCCGTCGTTTTCACGCACGATTGCCGGCTTTGTCGCGGGCATCGATCACGCGGCACTGCCCCAGCGCCTGCGCGACTTCGCGCGCTTTCACATGCTCGACGTGATCGGCACTGCGCTTGCCGCCACCAAATTCGAATTTGCCCAGTGCGCGCTGCGCGGACTCTCGGCCATGGCCGATGGCGGCTGCGGCACCGTGATCGGCATGAACGCGAAGCTGCCGCTCAAAGACGCCGTGATCATGAACGGCATACTCGCGCACGGTCTGGATTACGACGACACCCATCCGGGCGGCCCGGTGCATCCGAGTTCGTCGGCGTTTCCGTGCGCGCTCGGTCTCGCCGAATTTCTCGATCGCGACGGCAGGCAAATGCTCACTGCGTATCTGCTGTCGGTTGAAATCGCAACGCGCTTCGGCATCGCGACCAATCGCGCGCTGCTCAAGATGGGCTATCACACGACCGGCGTCGCCGGCCACATGGGCTGCGCGCTCGGCGCCGGCCATCTGCTAAGGCTCAATGCCGACCAGCTTGTATACGCGCAGGGCCTCGCCGGCAGCACCGCGTCCGCGCTCGCCGAACATCGGGCCGACGGCGCCTGGAACAAGCGCTTTCATCCGGGCTGGGCGGGCGCCGGCGCGATTACCGCCGCCAGTCTCGCGAGCAGCGGTTTCATCGGCACACAAAAAATCTACGAAGGCCACGACGGCCTTTTCCGCAGTCATGCGGGTGAGCATCTCGCTTCAGTCATGCCGGACGAGCTGACGAACGGGCTAGGCGAGGTGTGGCGTGCCGAAGAAGTCGGCATCAAGCCTTTCCCGGTCTGCCACTTCCTGCACGCCTGCATCGATTCGGTGCTCATACTGAAACAGAAATATGAGCTCAGGCCGGACGACATCGCGCAGGTGCGCGCCCTGCTCCATCCCGACACCTTTCACAGCGTATGCGATTTCGCCGAACTGCGGCGCGCGCCGGCAAGCGATTACATCGCGAAGTTCAGCGTCTACTACACGCTCGCGGCAGCGCTGGTGCGCGGGCGCTGCGGGTTCGCGGAGCTTGAAGATTCGGCGCTGAAAGATCCGCACATACTTGCGCTCGCCGAACGCGTCGTTTACGACGGCGATCCTGACTCGATGTTCCCGAAATATTTTTCGGGCGGCGCGGTCATTACCCTCAAAGACGGCCGCACGTTCACGCACGTCGAGAAAGTCAACCGCGGCGCCGGCGACCGCGCGCTGAGCGGTGACGACATCGAGGCGAAATTCATCGAGAACGCCGAACTCGTCACGTCGCCGGCGCGCGCCCGCCAGATCCGCGACCTCGCCCTCGATATCGAGCGCCACAGTGCGCGCGAGCTCGCCGCGGCGCTCGCCCGCGTGTAAGCGGATTCGCTAGCCGAACCTCATTTTCAGCCCGAGGATCGTGCCGGCGAACAGCAGCGTCACGAAGTTGGCCGCGATGACCGGCCACGAATCGATCATCACGCCGTAAACCAGCCACAGCCCGACGCCGAGTGTAAACAGCGAATACATCCCCACTGAAATGTCGTGGGTCTTGCGTGTGCGCCAGACTTTGACGATCTGCGGCACGAAAGAGAGGGTGGTAAGTATCGCGGCGACGAACCCGATCGAGGTTTCGGACAGCGCCATTCAGGCGGCGCCCTGCCTGCCTGGCGTGCGCGCGAGCCTGTTTTGCCCTGCGCCGGCGTGCGGCTCGCCCAGTGAACGCAGCAGGCTGCCGCGATTCCTGATGCCGGGATCGATGCCGAGCAGGGCGAACGCCTGCCACGCGCACGCCTGGTTCACCGAATAGACGGGCTTGCCGATGTCCTGCTCGAGGAGATCGACGACTTCAAGCGCGCGCACCTGCGTGCAGGCGATGAACGTCGCTTCGGCTTTCGAGTGATCAAGTGTTTTGGCTTTGGCATAAATGTCGGCGGGTTCGATCTTGGCATGGTCGAACATGTCGAGCATGTCGAAGGTCGCGAGCTGCACGACCTCGATTCCGCACGCGGCGAGAAATTGCCTGAGCCGCTCGTTCGTCGTTTCGACGTACGGTGTCACGACGTTGACACGCTTGATGCCATTTGCGATGAGGCAATCGGCCATCGCGCCCGCGGCCGTAACCGCGGGCGCTTTGACGACCGCGGAGAGTTCGCGCTTGACGCGTTCATTGCCCGCCGGGCCTTCATAGAAGCTGCTGCTCGTGCAACCCCATACCACGACGCCCGGCTCGCCTTTGGCGACGTCGGCGGCCGCGGCGAGACTCGCCGCTTCCATTTCGCGCAGCGCTTCGGGCGTGCCCGCGCGCTCGGTCGGCACGCGAGTAGTGTGGATCGATACGCCGGGTGGCGCGAGCTGCCAGAACTCCGGTTCCATCACGGTATTGATCGCCGTTGCGAGCAGGCCGATGCGGCCGCGCCATCCGTACATGAGGGGCTCTCCAGAAAATAACGATCGCGATTCGAAAGAAACCCGAATATACGCCGGTGCTTCGTTATTTCAAGCTGCGCAGGCCGGCGACGCCGGCACTCGCAACGTCGTGCCCATTTGCCGTCTCATGGGCGGGGTGAATCTGCCGCAAGCAGAATCATTGCGGCGAACATACACAGTTCTGCCGGTCTTCCCGCATGCGGTGAGACGGATCGCACGCGGAATTTCGCGCGGCTTATTTACCGGCTGGTTTTTCCTTCTTAACCGGTTCCGCAGCGGGCTTTTCTGTTTCGGTCGGTTTTTTTTGTTGTTCGGCGGGCTTCGATTCCTGCGGTTTCGCCGGCCTGAATGTCTCCCACTGCTCGACGCTGCCTTCATGCAATTTATCCGGCGTCACCACGCCAACCGGCGGTTGAATTGTTTTCGTCATGTTTTGCTCCTTTCGAAATTTAAATTCCGCGGACAGGATGCCGCCGTAGGAAAGAAAAACGACGCCAAGCGCGACCAATGAAGCCGCCGCGAAATCGAGCCGCTTCAATCCCGTAGCGCCCTCAGCGACCGCCGAAAACGTTGTTATAAGGTAAGCGGCGTTCCGCTTGTAAATAATAAAGATGCATAAGGCCGACGCCGCGAACGCGGTGACTGCCGCTTCGAGCGCACGCAAGACAAGTTCAGATGCAATTCCAAATTGGGTAAGCAGCGTTATGCTAAGCGCGATGCCGCCCGCGGAAAGCGTCAGCAGGCTTTTATCGAACTCCATGCGGTTCGAATGCCACGCATTCATAGTGACGGTTTCGAACGCCACCAGCCGCGGATCGACCGCGGTCGTTTTAACTTCGTCCTTAATCGCTTGTTTGATTTCGTCGTCAGTCATGGGCGGTCAACCTGCCCTTAAATCTACAGCCGGAACTCTTACGCGTATGTAGGCTAAACGCCGACCATGGCGCGCTGACTTTATAGCCGCCGACGTCGCGCGCCGCCATTACCGCTAGAATGTCCGCACCGGATGAACCGCGCGCGATGCGCCGCGCACATCCTGGTATTACAAAAGCAAAACCATAAAGGAGGAATCAATGAAATACCTACGCCTGCTTGCCGCGCTGGGCCTCGCGCTGAGCACCACCGCTCATGCGCAAACCGCGAGCGATCTGCTTAACGATGGCAAGAACACCGACAACATCACCACCTATGGCATGGGCTATAGCCAGCACCGCCATAGCCCGCTCTCCCAGATCAACACCAAAAATATCCGCCGCCTCGTGCCGGTGTGGAGCTACAGCACCGAAAGTCATTACGGCGAACAGGCACAGCCGCTCATCTACAACGGCGTGATGTATGTAACGAACGCGAAGTGGACCGCAGCGATCGAGGTTGAAACCGGCCGCCAGATCTGGCGCACCGCGGAAGACTGGGACGCGGAATCGCTGCGCGTGGTGTGCTGCGGCGTTTCGAACAAGGGCGCCGCCATCTACAACGGCAGGCTTTTCCGGGTGACGATTGACGCGCACGTGCGCGCGATGGACCTGAAAACGGGCAAGGTGCTGTGGAAGCAAAAATTTGCCGAATGGAAAGAAGGCATCTCCGGCATCGCGGCGCCGATGATCGCGAACGGGGTGCTCATCTCAGGCATGTCGGGCGCCGAATTCGGCGTGCGCGGCTTTCTCGACGGCTGGGACCCTGAAACGGGCAAGCATTTATGGCGCCGCTATACGATACCGGCGCCGGGCGAGCCGGGTTCCGAATCGTGGCCGAAAAACAGCGAGGCGTACAAGAACGGCGGCGGCACAACGTGGATCACCGGCTCGTACGATCCCGAACTCGATCTGACCTATTGGGGCACCGGCAACGGCGGCGCCTGGAATCCGATCGATCGTCCGGGCGACAGCCTCTACATCGCATCGGTCATCGCCGTGCGGCCGAAGACGGGCGAAATCGCCTGGCATTATCAATTCACGCCCGGCGATCCGTTCGATTTCGACGGCGTGAACGAAAACATTCTCGCCGACATCAAGGTCAACGGCGCGACACGCAAAGTGCTGATGCATGCGGACAAGAACGCGTTTCTGTACGTGATCGATCGCGCGACCGGCAAGCTGATCGCCGCCAACGAATTCGCGAAACAGAACTGGGCCGAGCGCATCGATCTCGCCACCGGGCGGCCGGTCTTTACCGATCTGCTCAAGCGCGCGATGGCAGGAGAACAAGTCGAATTCTGGCCGGGCCCGCGCGGCGGCAAGAACTGGGTGCCGATGGCATTCAATCCGAATACCGGGCTGCTTTACATGAACGCGGCGAATCACCCGCGCATTTTCAAGTTCGCGCCCATCGGCAAGTTCGAGCCGGGCCAGCGTTTCATGGGCGTGCAGACTTCGGTGCCGCCGCGGACAACCGGCGTGCCCGAGGGCTTTTATATGGCGGTGGATCCGCTGACCGCCAAACCGAAATGGAAAATTCCGCTCGATGATTACATGCAGTGGGGCGGCATGCTGTCGACCGGTGGCGGAGTCTTGTTCAGCGGCAAACAAACCGGCGAGGTCGTCGCCATCGATGCCGAAAACGGCAAGATGCTGTGGCAGTACCAAACCGGTTCAGCGATCAACGCACCCGCAGTCACCTACACGCACAAAGGACGCCAGTACGTGACGGTGATGTCGGGCCGCGGCGGCGGCGCACCGAACACGCCGGCGGAATTACGCGAGCGAGTGCCGCTCGGCGGCATGGTCTGGACTTTCGCGCTGCTGCCCGAGTAGTCGCACACATCGAGTTAAAACGGCGGGGTTTTTGCCCGCCGTTTTTTTTGCGCGTCTCCGTTTCGAACGTCTGTGTTACTCGCATCTCACACGGGGGAAAACGGCATGCAGCGGCGTTGATTTCGGATTCAAGGCGTGTGGTTGCCTGGCATTCGAAAGCCACCCGCCTACTTCATTTCGGCCTCGGCGTTAGAATCGCCTATCGGTTACGGAGGACATCGATGAAATCAGCCATCGCTTTGCTTCTCGGTCTGCTCTGCACGCGGGCGATCGCCGCTGATAGTTACCCGAATCGGCCGGTGCGGGTGATCGTGAATTTTCCGCCGGGCGCCGGCGTCGATATTGCAACGCGGATCGTCACGGCGGAACTCGCAAAATCATTCGGCCAGCAATTCGTGATCGACAACCGTGCGGGCGCGGCAGGGAACATCGGCGTTGACCTCGCGGCGCACGCACCGCCGGATGGTTACACGCTGCTAAGCGCGACTGCTGCAATGGCGATCAGCCAGACGATCTTCAGCAGGATTTCATACGACATCAATCGGGATTTCTCGCCGGTGGCCATGATCGCCTCGGCGCCATTCGTGCTCGCCGTGCATCCGGCTTTGCCCGCAACGACGTTGCAGGAAGTGATTGCACTCGCGAAAGCGAAGCCCGGCCAATTGACCTACGCAACACCGGGCACCGGCAGTTCGCCGCATCTCGCGTTCGAACTTTTCAAGATGCTGGCTGGCGTCGATATCCTGCACATCCCTTACAAAGGCATGGTGCCCGCAGTCACTGACGTCATCGGCGGCAGCGTGTCCATGACGTGCGGCAATACGCTGACCGTCATGCCCAATGTGAGAAACGGGCGCCTGCGCGGCATTGCCATCACCACCGCCAGGCGCAGTGCGATCGCGCCCGAGTTGCCGACGTTCGCTGAAGCCGGCATGTCCGGATTCGAGTCCGGCACCTGGTACGGAATCATGGCGCCCGCCAATACGCCGCGTGACATCGTGGCGCGCCTGAATCAAGCCGTGGTGCGCAGTACGCATCTCGACGACCTGCGTGCGAAGCTTAATGCGCAGGGTGCGGAACCGCTCGAGGGATCGCCTGAGCAGATGCGCAAATTTATTCGGCACGAGATTGCCAAGTGGGGGAAGGTCGCGAAGGCTTCGGGGGCGAAGTTTGAATAGCCACGTTCCAAACGCCGAAAGACAAGATTGCAATTAACGCTTCAACTTCCCTCGTAAATCCCCATCACACCACCGCTTCCGCCACATCCGCCTTGTCCGCGGAAAAACAATAGCGGTTCTTTCCCGCCGTTTTCGCTTTATACAAAGCCGCATCCGCATGCTTGAGCAGTTCGTCGCTCGTTTTCACGTTGCCGGGAAACACGCTGATGCCAATGCTCGTCGTAACAACGACATCATGTCCAGCCAGGTGATACGGCTTGCCGAGCGCGTCAATGAGCTTGCGTGCGGCGGCTTCTGCATCGGCGGGTTGATTCAAGCGCATGAGGCCGACGACAAATTCGTCGCCGCCGAGCCTGACGGCGGTGTCTTCCTGGCGCAGCGTGGACAGCAACCGCTGCGCGACCTCTTTTAATAGTTCGTCGCCGATATCGTGGCCGAGGCTGTCGTTGATCGTCTTGAAGCCATCGAGATCGAGATACATGATCGCGAGCAAGTGGCCGTGCCGCGTGGCGGCCGTCATCGCCTGCGCCAGCCGGTCTTGCAGCAAGCGCCGATTGGGCAATCCGGTTAATGCGTCGTGGTGCGCGAGATGGTTCGCGCGCTCTTCCGCGTGCTGCCGCTGGCGAACGGCGACCAGCGTCTGGTAAAAAATCCAGGTGAGCATGCTCGCACCCAGCACCACCATGACGGCAATCGTTGCCCAGACAACATGAACGCTCTTGTCACGCGTCTTTTTTCGCAGCTTCAAGATACGTTCTTGTTCCGCGACCATTTCACGGATGTCGGCTTTGATGGCGTTCATCTGCTCGCGCCCCTTGCCGATCCCCGCCTCGCCCGCGACTGAATTGAATCCCTCGACGCGCCGTCGCTCCATGAGCCTGGTCATGCTGACAAATCGCAAGTGGACCGCGGCGAGCAGATCGTCGGCGCGCTGCTGCTGGGTCAAGTTATCGCCGGTTAGCTTTCTGAATTCCGCGATTCTCTCGCTGATCAGCGGCTTCAGGTTCGCATATTCATTCAAGAGCTCGGGATCTCCGGAAATAAGATAAGCACGAGCCGTGGATTCGGTGTCGAGCGCGGCGCGCTGGATTTCCTCGAGCGTCCCGATAATTTCTTCGGTACTCGCCACCCAGTCGGCGGATTCAATTTCCTCTTTGGAAACGCTATACGCGACCAGCGCCAGCGCGAGCATGCCGAACAAGGAGGCCATGAATCCCCAACCTATTGTTCTCTCGACCGAAGAAAATGCAGCCATGAACCGACGTCTCCCTAATAGACGTGGCCAAGACATTATCACGTTGGCATACACCCCGGTTGACTCGATCTCAATGTGGCAGAGCCACCCTGTCGGGTCTTCCTCCAGTTTTCTGCGACCTCATTGAAACCAAAAAAAAGCCGGCTTTGTCAGAGCCGGCTTTTTTCCATTGCATGTAACGACTTCTAACCGTGGCGCTTGTACTTTCGCCGCGCGACGAAGCCGACTAACCCCAGGCCGGCAAGCAACATTCCGTAGGTGTCCGGCTCCGGCACTGCCGCAGCTTGCGACAGCGTGGCGTTGCCGCCGCCGCCGTTAAGCGTCAAACGCGTGCCGCCGCCGGCGATTGGTGCGGATGTAACGACCGTCCCGGTATTGGTAAACGCGGCAGTAACCGTCAGCGGGGTAGACGCCGACGGGTTCACGAAGAAACTCGCGAACGCCGGATTCGGCACGAAGCTCGCGGTCAATTGCGCGGCGGGCAACAGCAATCCCGTCCCTGCATCGACCGTCAACGATGTGGATCCCGGCGACGTGAGACTGCCGGTCGCCAGCGCGACGCCAGCATTGCCGTTGAGCGAAAACATTCCAGATCCGTTAGGAGTGAAAGTCGTAACACCGGGCGCACCCATCAGCGAATACGTAAGACTGGTGAACTGCCCGGTTGAAGGAACGCCCGCCGTCTGCGTTCCGGTTCCCGTAAAGCTGATGTAAAGGCTGTATGGGCTCCCGCTCGGATATCCAACGTTCGGAACCGAAGTCGGTAGTCCGTTCTGATTAAATAGCGACAGATTCAAAAAGCCCTGCTGCGTAAACCCCGTCCCCGCACTATTCACGTCAATCGTTGCGAATGTGTTGAGGACGACATTATCGAAGCTGAACGGCCCTTGAGTTGTGATCCCCGTTGTCGACGGGTTCCACGTCACATTAATCGGAGTCATTGCTGCCTTGGCCGAAAACGCCATGGTAAGCAGCAGCGCGGCAGATGCAGCCGCTAAAAACCTTCCGATCCGCATAGTAAATCCTTCCTTTCAATTGATTTATAAGATTGCCGCTGGCGCTTTCAAAAGCGTGCGCTTTACGGCACGCATATCTTTCCAAAATCGAAGCGAATCGAATGTCAGCGTAACTCTTATAATTATGATTAATTGATTGGGACGAGCGTACGAGTGTAATTTTTTGTCACTTGTCTTGACTTTTCATCGTCACAATAAAAAATTATTTTTGCTGTCGTCTCGCGACGACATGATGGATTAGTAATCACTGACGCATGCGTGCGCTAAACAGGTGCGCAATGCAATCGCACAGTGCATCGTGCGGCGAAAAAAGAATTTCAATGTCGACAATCGATACCCGCGCGCATTGCACGCACGACGACCGGCCTCGCACATGCGAAGTGCGAAGCGGCCGTTACACTTTTGATTACGTTATTTGGCGCCGCCGACCTGTCGAGGGTCGCCGTGGCGCGAATGGTCCTACATCTCCAACACTTCGGCGCCGGGACCGGCTTCGAGTTCGCACGCGTTCGCCATCATCGCAAGCATGCTGTAATAGCCGATCGCACCGGTCAGTTCGATGAATTGCCCATCGCCGAATCGTATCTGTAGCGCTTGAGCGCTGGCGTCGTCCACCCGATGCTTGCGGATAAGCGTGCGCGTGAAGTCTACGATCTGCGCGTCATCTGCCGGAATCCCGCGCGAGTGCTTTTCGCGTATCGCGGCGATGGTCGTCTCAGGCACGTTTTGCCGGCGGGCTGAACCGGTCTGCGCACCCCATACATATAACGCGTCGAATTCGCGCGCGACGACCATGGCCGCCAGCACGCGCGCACGCTTGTCGAGCGAACCCTCGAAGCGCACATAGCCGCCGACGTCCACCATATGACCGGCCAATTCGGGACAATGCAATAACATCGTGAAAGGCCCCTGAATTGCGCCGCGACTCTTGATAACTTTCTCCGCAATGCCGCGATCCGCGGGCGCCACCTGATCGGCGCTGGTAATCGGTTTAAGCCGTGCCATTTTTATCTCCTCAAACAGTTATTCACCGGTCGCCGGCAAGCGCAAAAGCAATCGGAAGGTGGAAGTAAATGCTCTATTTGGAAAAATCCCTACTCGGTCAGCTTGGCGACCTGCGACAATTGGGGTGCATTTTTGACGGAACTGCGGGAAAATCCCCAGCCTCCCGCGGATTTTTCTTATTGTTTTCGACATCATGCCATGTAATATCGTTCTTTCCGCGATTCCAGGAAACGCCTGCAGTTAAGAGCTAATCGAATCGTATGGCATGCCGCTTGAATAACCGCACGCTGTTCCGCGCCGCCGGCATAACGCTGGCCTTGATGCTGTTTAGCGCGCTGTCGCCGGCAATGGCGGCAACTCTTTTCGCCGGCGAGTCGCAGGTGCTCGGCAAAATGCTGGGCGTGCCGACGGCGCAATCCGATGCGGTCCCAGCCACGGGTCACGAGCATCACAGCGCCCCGCAATCCGAACAGCATCAACATCACCAGCATCATCAGCAGCAGGATCAATCGACCGAAGAGACCAAGTCGGGCGAATGCGTTGATCACGGCGTGTTCTGTTCGTTTTGCCTCAGCGCCGGCAGCACCACGACCCTGGTGTCGCCCGCACCGACGCTGTTTCATCTCGTTGCCGCTGCCGGCAACGAGATTTTTCCTCCCGCTGTCGCGCGCCTGTATTCGATTCACAAGGGCGCCCGCCATCTGCGAGATCCCCCGCCCTACTCCGGTTAGTCCGCCTTAAAGATATCCGTCGCTGATGCGGCGGGTGCACAGCCGTGCGCGTTCGATGAACGTGCACACGGGACTATTCGAATACTGGAGCAACAATGAAAGCGATTAATGCCATTGGCGTGGCCTGCATGACAGCTGCGCTCGCGCCCTGCATCGCGGCAGAGGCGCCGGCCGAGCAGCGCCTGCCCGAGGTGACGGTCGGCGAGACGCGCTCGGTTGCCGAAAGGAACCAGCTGCCGGTCACGACGGAAAGCATCACGGCAAAAGAGATCAGCGAATCAGTGAACATGATGAACACGGAAGACGCGATCAAGTATCTGCCCGACGTGCTGGTGAGAAAACGCCATATTGGCGACACCCAGGCGCCGATGACGACGCGCACTTCGGGTGTCGGCGCGAGCGCGCGCAGCCTGATCTTTACCGACGGCGTGCTGCTGTCGCCGCTCATCGCAAACAACAACAATATCGGCGGCCCGCGCTGGAACATGGTCGCGCCGGAAGAGATCTCGCGCATCGACGTGATGTACGGGCCGTTCTCGGCGGCTTACCCCGGCAATTCGATCGGCTCTGTCGTCGAGATCACCACGCGCATGCCGGAAAAGTTCGAGGCGACGGCGAAACTCCAGAGCAGTTCGCAGCATTTCAGCCAGTACGCGACGAACGACACCTACAACGCAACGCAGGCTGCCGCGCTGCTTGGCAATCGCAACGATCAATTTTCATGGTGGCTAGGCGCTAACCATCTGGTCAGCAACAACCAGCCGCTCGCGTACGTGACGGTCGCGCGCCCTGCGGCGCCGAGCGGCGCAGGCACGGCGGTCAGCGGCGCATTCGCCGATTTCAACCGCACCGGCTCGCCGATCTTCGTTCTCGGCGCCGGCGCGCTTGAGCACCAGACCCAGGACAATCTTAAATTCAAGGCGGCATACGACCTGACGCCGGCATTGCGCGCGACCTATACGGTCGGCCTTTTCCAGAACGACACCAACGCCAACGTGCAAAGTTATCTGCGCGATGGCGCGGGCAATGCCGTTTACAGCGGCAGCGTCAACATCGGCGGCTTCAATTCGAATGTTGCCGCGAGCGCTTTCGCCATCAATCAGTACAAGTTTCGCGAAGACCATTTGATGCAAAGTTTCGCGCTCAAGTCGTCGACCCGGGGGACGTGGGATTTTGAAGCCGTCGCGGGCGACTACAGCTATAACAAATCGGAAAAGCGCTCACCGACGGCCGCGTTGCCGGGCGGACTGAATGGCGGCGCCGGCACGATCGAGTACCTTGATGGCACCGGCTGGTCCACGCTCGACCTGAAAGCATTCTGGCGTCCGCAAGGCGAGAACGGCGCGCACCAGGCGAGTTTTGGCGCCCACTACGACCGCTATGTGCTGGCGAATCCAAAGTACAACACGACCGAATGGCTCGCCGGCGGGCCCGGCGCGCTCGCGACCGATTCGCGCGGCAAAACCGCAACGCAGGCTCTGTGGATGCAGGACGCATGGCGATTTGCGCCGCAATGGAAAGCGACGCTCGGTGGACGTTACGAGCGATGGAACGCCTTCGACGGATCCAATTTTTCGGCGGCGCCCGCGTTGAACGTGAATCAGCCCGGACTGTCGGCGAATAAGTTTTCGCCCAAAGCCTCGCTCGCATGGACGCCCGCGAACGAATGGCTGGTCACCGGATCGCTCGCGAAAGCCTATCGCTTTCCCACGGTGAGCGAGCTTTACCAGGCGATCACGACCGGCGCCACGATTACGGTGCCGAATCCGAACCTGCATCCTGAAAATGCGCTGTCGGGAGAACTCGCGATCGAGCGCGCCGCAAGCACCGGCCGCATCCGCTTCTCGCTGTTCCAGGAAAACCTGCAGGACGCGCTGATTTCGCAAAGCGCGCTGCTCGTGCCCGGCTCGACGACGCTTTTCTCATTCGTGCAGAACATCGAGAAGGTGCGCTCACGGGGGGCCGAGCTGGTCGCGCAACAGAATGACGTCTTCATTCACGGGCTCGAATTGAACGGCTCGATCACTTACGTCGATTCGCGCATTCGTCAAGATGCCGCGAACCCGCTCGCCGTTGGTAAACGCGCGCCGCAGATTCCCGATTGGCGGGCGACGTTGGCGGCTACCTGGCGGCCCAATGCACGGCTTGCAACGACGATAGCCGCGCGTTACAGCGGGCGGCAGTTCGCGCAGATCGACAATCTCGACAGCTACGAACATACTTTCCAGGGATTCGAGTCCTTCCTGACGATCGACGCGCGGGTGCGCTATCAGATCGACAAGCGGTGGAGCGCCGCGGTCGGCGTCGATAACCTGAACAACCGCGAATACTTCCTGTTCCATCCGTTTCCCCAGCGCACCGCCTTTGCCGAGCTCAGGTATTCGCACTGAGGAAGCAGATAACCGAACTACTTCGCTGTAAGCGCTTTAAGCACCTGGCCGGTCTTCGGATTGACCAACAGATTAACCGGCGAACCGCTGGAATTGACCGCCGACGCCTGCAATGCATCGCCGGACGATGTTGGGATCAGATTTGAGATTTTGGTATAGCCCTGCTTCTCCAGCAAAGCTTTGATCTTGTCCATGGGCAAAGCGCCTACGATTTTGCTCATACTACCGGCCGTTCCGCCGGAGGCGCCGGGATTGTTCAAAAGGTCTTTGCCTCTATCGAGCAAATCGCCCTGCGCCGAGGCCGACGGTACTGAAAACGCAATAGCCGCCATCGTTGCGGCAAAACACGCGGTCATTGTAATTTTTTTCATGATAATTCTCCTGGCCCGTGGGCTCGTCAGGTTGATGCGACAAGCTTCCGGCATTTTGAATGTCCGTCGCTCGAACACATGTCATTGCAATTCCGACACCGGGGAACCAGCGGAGTTCTTTAATTGCGGCGGATCGCGTTTGCGATCTTTAGATTTGCAAGACCTCGGCACCGGCCGGCGTCGAGCTCGCGCGGCATGAGTCATCAAGAACCGCGGCGGAATTCAGGGGCGATTATTTCGGTGCCGCGTCGATCTTCCTCGCGAGATCGTTCATGAACTTCGATTGCTCCGCGACGAACTTGCCGAAACTGGCCGGCCTGGAACCCACCGCTTCCAGCCCCTGCACATCGAACTGCTTGAGCGCTTCCGGATCGCCAAGCGCTTTCACCGTTGCCTGATAAAGGCGCTCGACCAATGCCGGCGACGCGCCGGGCGGCAGCCACAGGCCGAACCAGTTGATGAGATCGTAGCCTTTGAACCCCGCCTCCTGCATCGTCGGCACCTCGGGCATGCCTTTCCAGCGCTTGGACCCCGTGAGTGCAAGCACGCGCAGGCGTCCGCTCTGCTGCATCGGCAATGCGAGCTGAGTGCCGACGAACATCAAGTCCATGCGGCCGGCAATCGTGTCCGTCATCGCGTCGGGCACGCCTTTGTATTGAACGCCGACGATGTCGGTGCCGCTCATCGACTTCATTACTTCAGCCGGAATGTGGCTCGCGGTGCCGATGCCCGCCGACGCGTAATTCATTTTTCCCGGACGCTGCTTCGCAAGCGCGATCAGCTCCTGCACATTCTTCGCCGGCGAATTAACCGGGACGACCAGCGCCTGACCGAAGTTTTGTACCACGAGCGACACGTGCGTGAAATCCTTGACCGGATCGAACGGCACGTTCTTGCTGAACGGCGGTGTATTAG
This sequence comes from Betaproteobacteria bacterium, assembly GCA_028292435.1. Classification (GTDB taxonomy): domain Bacteria; phylum Pseudomonadota; class Gammaproteobacteria; order Burkholderiales; family SG8-41; genus PALSA-1004. Next base: position 60,489 of record JAQGMI010000125.1, on the reverse strand, counting down.
TGTGCGACGCCGTCGTAAAGAGCCACGTGTAGCCATCGGGCTGAGCCTTGGCGACCGTCGCACTGCCGACGACGCCGCCCGCGCCAGCGCGATTGTCGATCACGAGCTGCTGACCGAGATTGGCGGCGTACGCCTGCTGCAGCATGCGCATGATGAGATCGGGCGGCCCGCCCGCCGGCGACGGCACGATGACGCGGATCGGCTTGTTGGGATAATCCTTCGGCAGCGGCTGCGCGCCGGCTGATGCTGCGCAAAAAATTGCGGTGGCCGCGCATAGAGCGTACTTCGTCATGGTAGGTGCTTCCCTGAATGAGGCGTGCTGCAATACTGCCTTGATTGATGGATTGCCTCAAGCGGCTTCAGGCGGGGTTCGATCTCCGGGGGCAGTCCCGAGGGCTGGTCCTAAACCTCCGGGTGGCAGACCCGGAGATTTAAAAACAGATTGAGACCAGCCCCAGGTCTGTCACCGCAACTAATCGCGCCACGCTTATCGAAAATATCCTCCCTGATTTCATCCAGACCGGCGTTCTGACACTCCGGCAACGCTGATGTAAAGTAGCAACGGTCGAAAGTCGCTCGCCGAGTTGACTTGGGAGTCTGAATGCACGCGATGTTTGATAGCGCCGCTCTCATCCAGCGTCGGCTCTTCGGGAGTTTTGTCGGCGCACTCGTCTCCTGCTGCCCGCATGCATACGCGGACAACTTCCCGGAAAGGCCGGTGCGCATTGTCGTCGCCAATCCGCCGGGTGGCACCGCGGATCTGGTCGGCAGGATGATCGCCAAAAAGCTCAGCGAAATGTGGAAGCAGACGGCGGTCGTGGACAACCGCGCGGGCGGCGCGGGCGTGATCGGCACCGACCTCGTGGCGAAAGCAACGCCGAATGGCTACACGCTGCTGGTCAGCGCGCCGGGCCCGATCACGACGGGCACGCTGCTGCAGGAAAAGCTTCCTTATGACGTCGTCAAAGATCTCACGCCGATCACGTTGCTAGCTTTCACGCCGAGCGTGCTGCTCGTGCACCCGACCGTGCCGGCAAAGTCGGTTGCGGAGCTGATTGCGCTCGCAAAATCGAAGCCGGGAAAGCTGAACTACGCTTCTTCCGGCCAGGGTAACCCCAGCCATTTGCAGGGCGCGATGCTCGCCAGATTTGCCGGGATCGACATCGTGCATATTCCGTACAAAGGCGGCGGCATCGCGCTTGCCGATATCCTCGGCGGGCACGTCGAAATATTTTTCAATGCGATCCCTGCGATGCTGCCGTCCGTTCAGGCCAACCGGCTGCGCGCATTGGCGGTCACGAGCCCGCGCCGCTTCGCCGGACTGCCCGACGTGCCCACCATGACGGAGGCCGGCTTTCCGCAGATTGGCTCGACGGTTTGGTACGGCGCGCTCGCGCCCCCAAAATTACCGGCTACACTGTTGAAAACGCTGCACACCGAGTTCGTGGGCGCGCTGGCAGCGCCGGACCTGCGCGACGCGCTGGTGAGCGGCGGCTCGGACATCGTCGGCAATTCGCCGCAGCAATTCGCCGAGTTTCTGAAAAAGGAAACCGAGAGCGCGCGCGAATTGCTCAAGCTGTCCGGGGCTAAACGCGATTTTTAACGGGAGCGTCATTTGATTTCGAACGAAGAAATAGAAGCGGCCGTCAAAACGATTACGCCTGACCTGGTGGCGTTGCGGCGCAAGCTGCACCAGCATCCGGAACTCGCGTTCGAAGAGCATGTGACCGCCGAGATTGTTGCCGACGAATTGAAAAAAACCGGACTCGAGGTGCGCACCGGGATTGCCGGCACCGGCGTTGTGGGGTTGCTCGATGGTGCGAGCGCCGGACGCAGAATCGGTGTGCGCGCCGATATGGACGCGTTGCCAATTACCGAGCGTACCGGACTGCCGTTTGCATCGGAGGTCGCAGGGAAAATGCACGCGTGCGGTCACGACGTGCACACGGTGATCGTACTCGGCGTCGCGCGCGTGCTGTCGGCAATGCGCGGCAAACTGAGCGGCGGCGTCAAACTCATATTCCAGCCGGCGGAAGAAACCCTGTCCGGCGCGGCGGCAATGATCGAAGACGGCGTCCTCGACAATCCGGCGATGGACGTGATCCTGGGATTTCATAATTCGCCGCAGATGCGGACCGGCCTCGTCGGCTTTCATCCGGTCGCATGCATGGCATCGTCGGCCGCTTTTGACATTACGCTCAAAGGCAAGGGCGCGCATGCGGCACATCCGCATACGGGCATCGACGCCCTCGTCGGTGCGGCGCAATTGATTACTGCGTTGCAGACGGTGATCAGCCGCGAAATCGCGCCGGCCATCTCCGCCGTCGTGACGATCGGCCAGATCGAAGGCGGCGTTGCGCGCAATGTCATCGCCGAGCAGGTTACTCTGCGCGGAACAGCGAGAACGCTCGATCCCGGCGCCGCTACGCAGGTCGAAACCTCAGTGCGGCGCATCGCGGCCGGCGTGTGCGCCACCCTGCGCCTTGAACACGAAATCACCTGGAAACGCCAGGTCCCTGTGCTGATGAATAACGCCAGTGTGCTCGCGAGCGTCGTCGCATCGGCGCGCAACGTGCTCGGCACCGAGCACGTCATCGACGTGGGCGCCGCATCCATGGGCAGCGAAGATTTCGCGTGGTTTGCCGAACGCGTGCCGGCCGCGCATCTCCGGATCGGCTCGAAGATAGACGGGCTTGATACCGCAATTCATCGCGACAATTACGCCTGCAACGAGGACGTGATACCGATCGGCGTCAGAGTCATGACGCGAGCGGTGCTCGATCTGCTCGCCGCGAAGCAGTGATTTCAATTGCTGCAAGCCAATTCCAATCAATCAATCGACAAGGAAGAACATGCCTGAGCCACTTCAACTGAAGCTCGTCACCAAGGACTACGATTTCTTTGCGCCGCTGGCTTGCGGCGACGTGGTTGCCGAAGGAATCGATCTCAAGTACGAGCGCGATACGGCCAACGCGCTTGACCGCACGCTGGCCGATTCGTCGATCGACGCGGGCGAGCTTTCCTTGAGCCGCCACCTCGCGCGGCTAGCCGCAGGCGACCGCAGCTTCGTGGGCATTCCGGTTTTTCCGCAGCGCGTTTTCAGGCATCGCTGCTTCTTCGTGCGGCGCGACGGCGGTCTCGACAGCTTCGAGCAGCTGGCGGGCAAACGCATCGGCTGCAACGAATGGCCTGCTTCCGGCAATACATGGAGCCGCGAGATTTTGAAGCACCACGGCGTCAAGATTGAAAGCATCAGCTGGCTCGTGGGGTCGATCGACGGCAAGCCTTCCAACCGGCCGCAGGGCAATCTGCCGGCGCACGTAAAACCAGTCACCGACAAAACGCTGCTCTCGATGCTCCTGGCCGGCGAAATTGATGCGCTGATGTGTCCGCATCCGCCGAAAGGTTTCGACGAAAAAGACAGTCCCGTCGTGCGTTTGATCGCAAACTATCGGCAGGCCGAGATGGATTATTACCGAAAAACCGGCATGTTCCCGATCCTGCATGTCATTGGGGTGCGGCAAAAAGTTTACGAGCAGCATCCATGGGTCGTCGTGAACCTGTTTAAAGCCATGGACGAATCAAAAAAAATGAGCCAGTCCAATCGCAAGAAACTTTCCGACACGACGCCATGGCTCATCTCGGAGATCGAGGACGCCACTGCGCTATTCGGCAAGGATTACTTCCCTTACGGCGTCGAGCAGGGCCGCAAGGAAATCCAGGCGCTGTGCGACGAACAGTTCGCACAGGGCCTCGTAACCGAGCGCGTCGATGCCGCCATCACGTTCAAAGAATTCGAAGCAGAGATGGCGAAAAAGTAAACCAATGAAATCGCCGCCCGACACCAGATGAGCGCGATGCAAAATCGGCGTGCGCCGGCGGCCATGTATTTTTTCTGCGTGTTCGCAGCCGGTGCAATTCCAATCAGCGCGGCGGGTGCGCCGGCAATCGACGCTTATCCCGTCAAACCCGTGCGGCTGATCGTGCCGTTCGGAACCGGTGGCACCGACACCATCGCGCGCGTCATCGCCGCGCAATTGACTGCGCGCCTCGGCAAGCAGGTGATTACGGAAAACCGCGCAGGTGCGGGCGGTACGATCGGCATGGAGTACGTCGCGAAATCCGAACCTGACGGCTATACGCTGCTGTACACATCGCCCTCGATTGCGATTGGACCGACGCTGTATAAGCTGACGTTCGATCCGGCGAAGTCGTTCACTCCGATCAGCAAGGCAGCCAAAGGCCCGATCGTGCTGACGGTCCACCCGAGCCTGCCCGTCAAATCGACCAAAGAACTCATCGCGCTGGCGATAAAACAGCCGGGCAGTATGGTTTCCGCGTCCTCTGGCGTCGGCAGCTTTACGCACCTGGCGACCGAACTTTTCAAGCAAATGGCGGGCATCGATTTTCTGGTGGTGCAATACAAAGGCGGCACCGACAATCTGGTTGCGATTGGCGTGGGGGACGCGCAGCTCGGATTCAATGCGGTCACCAGTTCGCTGCCGCATATTCAATCGGGCCGGCTCAAAGCGCTGGCTTTCGGCGGGCTTGTGAAAAGTAATTTGTTGCCCGGCGTCCCGACGATTTCAGAATCGGGCCTGCGAGGCTACGAGGCGAGCACCTGGAGCGGCGTGCTGGCGCCAATGGGCACGCCGAAGGAAATTGTCGACAAGCTGAACAAAGAACTTGCGGCGGTGTTGCAGCTCGATGAAATCAGGAAGGCGGTGGAGAATCAAGGCGCCGAAGCGGAACCGATGACACCCGTGGAGTTTGGCCAGTTCATCGCGGCCGAAACGATCAAATGGGGGAAGGTCGTGCGGAACATGAAGGTAAAGGAATAAGCCGCCGCGCCACTGGCCCTGGCGGGATTGCTAAAGGGCCGTCACTACATTACCGTCAATAGACCTTGATCGTCGGAGACCGCGTGAAATTCTTTTATCCAATGGCAGTAGCCATTTTCGTCTTTGTCCAGGCATGCGCATTCGCCGCGGATACCTATCCCACGCGGCCGGTCAGACTCATCGTGCCCTATGCGCCCGGCGGCAGCTCGGATATCACTGCACGCGCCGTGGGCCAGAAACTCGCTGAACTCCTCGGCCAATCGTTTGTAATCGATTCCAGACCGGGCGCGGCTTCCATCATCGGTACCGAGATTGCAGCACATGCCCCGGCGGATGGCCAGACACTGATCATTTCCGATCCCGCGTTCACCATCAATTTCATTGCATATGCAAAGCCGAGCTATGCCATCGCGGATTTCAAGCCGGTTAGCCTGCTCGCGACGACACCGCACATGTTGCTCGCACATCCTTCGTTCGCGCATTCGCTGAAGGAGCTGCTCGCGATGCCCAAGGCGCAGACTTCAAAATTCGCGATGGGCACAACCGGCCAGGGGCCTTACATGATCTATGAGTGGCTGCGCAGCAAGACCGGGATCACGTTCAACGAGGTTCCATACAAAGGCGGCGGCCCCGCGCTGATCGACGCGATGGCAAACCAGATTCCGCTCGTCTTCACTCCGGTTGCGGGGGGCGCGCCGTATCTCAAATCGGGCCGTCTAAAAGGCGTGGGCATCACAACAGCCGTGCGCCATCCGCTGGTCGCCGACGTCCCGACATTCCGCGAAAGCGGCGTGCCGGATTTCGTGGTCAGCCACTGGTTCGGCATACTCGCGCCCGCAGGCACGCCGCAGAACGTCGTTACTAAACTAAACGCCGCGGTCAGGACAGCACTGACGGCGCCCGAAGTTCGCGATCGTTTTACTACACTCGCGCTCGACGTGACGCCGAGCAGCGAAGATGAGTTTCGCTCGTTGATCGACCGCGAACTGAAGCGCTGGAAAGAAGTAATGACGCAGACCGATGTAAGGATCGAGCAGTAGAGCGCGAAAGAGCGGCCGAATGAGCGAAATCCGCGGCGACACCGCTACGTAATGAAAACGATGGAATAACCCGTAATTACGCCAGCCGATTAGGCACAATCTCACCCGCGAAATGCGCCCGCAGATTCTGCTGCAGCAACTTACTGCGATGCTCGCGAATCTCGCGCGTCGAAGAACCCATATGCGGCGCGAGCACGACATTCTCCAGCGGGAATAACTCCGCCGGCACGCGCGGCTCATCCCAGAACACTTCGAGCCCGGCGCCGGCGATGCGGCGCTCCTTGAGCGCAGCGAGCAACGCGGCTTCGTCGACGATCGCGCCGCGCGCGACGTTGACGACAAATCCATCCGGCCCCAGCGCATCAAGAATGCGCGCATCGACCGATCCGCGCGTCGCCGGCGTGTCGGGACAAGTGACGACGAGGCAATCGACATCGGCGGCCATCGTTGCGAGGTCGGCGTAATACGGATATGGGACGCCGGGCTTTTCGCGCGGACCGTGATAACAAACGGACATGCCGAATGCGGTTACGCGTTTTGCGACCGCACTGCCGATACCGCCATAGCCCATGATGCCGCACGTTTTTCCGTGCAGATCGCTGGTCATTGGAAATGGGCCGGATGGCCACTTCCCGGCCCTGATATAGCGGTCGGCTTCGCCGATGCGCCGCATCACCGCGATCAGCAAGCCGACGCCAAGGTCTGCGACCGCATCCACCGTCCAGTCGGGCGTGTTCGTGACGACAATGCCGCGTTCCCTGGCTGCCGCGAGATCGAGCGTGCCGTGTGCAGTGCCGAAGCACGAGACGATTTCGAGTTTGGGCAGCGCTTCGAGATGCTTGCGGCTGTAACCGGCGAGCCCGGTCGTCACCGCGCCGCGCACGTTCGGCGCGATTCTATTCAGCATAGCAGGGGGATCTTTGGCTTCCCATAACTTATGCAAAACATAGTCGCGTTCGAGCGCGGCAAGCGTGGGGCCGTAAAAGGATGTCAGCGCGACGAGCTCGGGCTTCATCGAATTACGGTTTCTCGCCAAGCAATTCAAGCGCGTTGAGACCGAAGATCTGATTGCGCTGGTCTTCGGTCAATTCTTTGACGGCGTTTATCATAGCAATCGGATCGTTTTCCGCCATATCGAACGGCGCATCGGTGCCGATGGTCACGCGGTCGGCGCCGACCTTGTTGATGAGGTAACGCAGCGCGTCGGGGTCGTGCGTGAGCGCATCGAAATAAAATCGCCGCAGCAATTCCAGCGGTGAATGCTTGGTATGCGCACGCGCTTCCTTGCGCACTTTGTAGCCGTGCGCGAGGCGCCCGATCTGGTACGGCAGATGGCCGCCGCCGTGCGCGAGAATCAGCTTGAGGTTCGGCATCTCGTCGAGTGCGCCGCTGAACATCAGGTGCGATGCCATCAATGCCGTGTCGAACGGCATGGCAGCGGTGTTGCCGAGGTAGTAGCAGTTGAGATCGGACGGCACTTCGCCGGCAATGTACGGATGCGCGAAGATGAAGACGCCGAGCTCGTGCGCGCGCTTCAGCACCGGTCGAAACTTCGGATCGGCAAGCAGCTCACCCTGGACGCGGCAGCCCAATTCGATCGAACGAAATCCGTGCTCTTTCACGACGCGCTCGAGTTCCGCAATCGACGCGTCCGCATCCTGCAGCGGCAGCGTCGCCATGCCGCGCAACCGATCGGGGCGCGCGGCGACCATCTTCGCAATGCCGTCGTTCATCACGCGGCACGCGGCAAGCCCCGCCTCAGCGCCGAGCCAGTAGAAGAATACGACCGGCGTCACTGAAATGACCGAAACATCTATACCCTTGCGGTCCATGCCTTCGACTTTGGCGTCGGCGTCGAAGAACTCCGCGTAGATCGGCGTACCATGCTTGTCGTCGCGCACGAATTTCTCGGCGTCTCCCGTGCCTTCGATGCGCATCAGGTAGTCACGCGGGTTCTTGCGTATGAGTTCGATCAGTTCGCGCGGGAGAACGTGCGAATGAACGTCGATTCGTTTCACTTTTTTTGTCATGCGACTACCTCGCGACCAGCGATGACGCCGGCGGAAGCGAGGTGCCGCGCATCGCGTTGATGTTTGTCGCCGCCTCGTCCAGCGTGCGCAATGTGCCGGCATCGACCGGCAACGCTTTCGCGCGCAGTACCCGGTACCGCCGCTCGGCATCGCCGGGAACCTCGATCGGATTTTTCGGATCGCTGCGTTTCGCGGACTGCACGTATTCAATGAACGCGCTTGTCTCCTGTTCGAAATGCGCGCCCTCGCCAAAACGCGCGGGGTCAAACACGATCGCGAGCGTATTGTTGTAAAGGCCCGGGATACGCAAGCGGTCGGGGTGCGGCGTATTGCCGCCAAACAGTGCGCTGCCGAGGAGATCGCAAACCATGGCCAGCGCGTAGCCCTTGTGGCCGGCCGCAGTCAGCAATGCACCTATCGGATCTTCATACATAACGGCGGGATTGGTCGTTGGCGTGCCCTCGTTATCGATCAGGACGCCGCTTTGGACCTGGCCCTGCTTGTTATAAGCGACGCGCACTTTGCCGACGGCAATAGCACTCGTTGCAAAATCGAGCAGGATCGGCGGCCCATTGCGTCGCGGCAGGCCAACCGTGAGCGGATTAGTACCGAAGCGGCCCTGGCTGCCGCCGTGCGGCGCGACCAGCGGGCGGCTCACTACGTTCGTGAAATGAATCGAGGCGAGACCGGCGGCAATCGCCTGCTCGGCCCAGTGGCCCACGCGGCCGATGTGATGCGTGTTGCGCAGACCCACGATGACGACACCCTGGCGGCGTGCGCGCTCGATGGCGAGCTCCATCATCTGGAACGCAATCGACTGGCCGATGCCGCGATTACCGTCGACCACCAGCAACGTATCGGCATCGGTGACGACCGATAACTTCTGGTTGAGCTGCAGTTCGCCAGCCTTTAGCGAACGCACATAGGGCGCCACCATTCCCACGCCGTGCGAATCGTGCCCGGCTAAATTGGCGCCAACCAGATGATCGGCGGTGAGACGCGCCTCCTGCGTGGAACTTCCCGCAGCAAGCCATAAGTTATAGACCCACTCGCGAATTGCGTCGGTGGGCAGCATGATATCCGCTTGCACTTTGTTCATTCTCCTTTAATCCCTGCTTCCTTGATTACCTTATCGAAGCGCGCCGCTTCGCTCTGGATGAACTTGCCGAACTCGTCGGGCGTGCTGGTCAGCGGCTCGACGCCGGCTTGGGCAAGACGCGGCTGCATGTCGGGCGCACTCACGGCTTTGACGAGTTCAGTGTTTAGGCGCGTGATGATGTCGCGCGGCGTGCCGGTCGGCGCGAGAATGCCGTACCACACGCTGATGTCGAAATTCTCGAACCCCTGCTCGCGCGCGGTCGGCACGTTGGGCAGATCTTTCTGGCGCGCTGGCGAAAGCACTGCGAGCGCGCGCACGCGGCCCGACTGAATTTGTGAAAGCGCCGCCGGCACCGCGAGCACTTCCATGTCGACCTGGCCGCTGGCAAGTCCGATCAGCGCGAGCCCCGAGCCTTTATACGGCACATGCACGATGTTCAGTTTTTCTAGGCTCTTTAAAAGCTCCGGCGCGAGATGCGTCGTGGTGCCGATGCCGCCCGAGCCGTAATTCAACTTGCCTGGATTGCTGCGCGCGATCCGAATAAATTCCTTGAGCGTTTTCGCCGGCACGGATGGATGAATGACGAACACGTTGCGCACCGCACCTACCAGTGCAATGGGCGCGAGATCTTTCCACGGATCGTAGTTGAGCTTGCCGTACAGCAGCGGGCTCAGCGCGATCACCGGCGAACTCAGCACAATCGTATAACCGTCGGGCGCCGATTTTGCCGCGATCTCGAGGCCGACGTTGCCGCTTGCACCGGGGCGGCTGTCCGCAACGACGGGCTGGCCGATCTGCTCTGACAGCTTCGCCGCGACGAGACGGCCGACGATATCGGTCGGCCCGCCGGGCGGGAACGGCATGATCATGCGGACGGTTTTATTGGGATATGGCTGCGCGTGCAGTGTGGTCGCAATGAGCGCGGCGGTCAGTACGCCGAACAACTTGCCTGGCCGGATTTGCATGAATAGGCACCCAGTTCTAGTAATGAGATTTAAAGCTGATTGCATCGCGGTACGCGAGATCCTCCAGATCGATGTACGACCGCTTGGTTTCCTTGTCCACGGTGTATTGAATCTTGCGATTGGTTTCGGTCGTCGCGCGGATGTCGAGCAGCTCGAGCGACTCTTTTACTTCCCATTCGTGCGCACCCGCGATGCCTGCCGGCGCATAAATCATCGAGCCGGGGCCGACGTCGAATTCCTTGCCTTCGAAGTTGCGCACGGTCGCATGGCCGGAAATAACGTAGTAACACGCTTCAATCGGATGCCAGTGCAATTGCTCGTAAGTGCCGGGCTTGTAGGTTGCCCGGCCGAGCCGCACGCGGTCCGTTTCTTTGATTTCCGGCCAGCCGATCATGCGCTGATACGTTTGCCCGTCGGTCACGCCGCGGCGGCCGGGACAATCGGTTTGGTTGATCACGGTTAACGTCGATTTAACTTCCATTGCACACCTCCTGATTGCAGATTCAATATAGAACGGCGCGCGCCGAGATTCGCGACGCTGATTGCACCGGCGGCTACTTTACCGGAGATCAATCAGGCGCCAGCTTCGCCGAGTTGACGACTTTCGCCCACTTGCCGATTTCTTCCTTGAAGCGCGCGCTGAATTCAGCCGACGCGGTGCCGGCGGGTTCGACGCCGACAGAAGCCCAGCGCTCGCGCATGTCGGGCGCCTGCATGATGCGAATTGATTCAGCGGCGATTTTGTCGACGATGGCTTTCGGCGTGCCGGCCGGTGCGAACAATCCGTACCACACATCCATTTCATAACCGGGCACGCCCGCTTCCATCATCGTCGGCACATCCGGCAATTGAGAGGAGCGCTTGAGCCCGCTGGTGCCGAGCGGCTTGACCTTGCCCGCCTTGATCATCGGCAGTTGCACGGGAATGCCGCCGAAATAAACCGACATCTGTCCGCCGATCAGGTCGTTCATGGCTTGCGGGCCGCTCTTGTACGGCACGTGCACGATATCGACACCGGCGAGCAATTTAAAAAGTTCGCCTGCCATCTGGTCGGAGCTGCCGCTGCCGCCGCCCGAGCCGAACGTCAGTTGGCCGGGTTTGGCTTTCGCGAGTGCGATCAGTTCTTTGACCGAACTGACACCCGACGACGGGCTCACGGTCGTCACGTTGTTGCGCGACGAAAGTTGAGTGACCGCAACGAAATCGCGCAGCGCGTTGTATGGCAGCTTTCGATAGTAAGCAGGCGCGATCGAGAACGAACTGGATGCAAACAAAATGGTGTAACCGTCTGGCGCGGACTTCGCGACGAGATCGGCGCCGATGTTGCCGCCCGCGCCGGCGCGATTGTCGACGATGACGCTTTGTCCCCAGGCTTCGGTGAGCTTCTGCGCAAGCACGCGGCCGACGATATCCATGCTGCTGCCGGCGCCGATAGGCACGACGATACGGGCAGGCTTGGTCGGGAAATCGGCGGCTTGTGCTGCAAACGAGAGACTCAAGGAGATGGCGATCAATGATTTCATTTCGATCTTTGTTGAATGGTTTGATTTAAGCGAACGCTCCGCGAGCGAGCGAATTTGACGGAGATGGGGGTCGGGCGAGCGAATACGAACTTTCTCAGTCCGGCTTCACGCCTGCTGCTTTAAACACTTTCCCGCGCATCACGATTTCTTCGCGCACCAGCTTGTCGAACGCCTGCGGCGTCGATGACTTCGGCACTGCGCCGGTGGCGAGAATTTTTTCGGCAACGTCGGGCAACTTGAGTATGCGCGCAACTTCGACTGACATTTTGTTGACGATTGCGCGCGGCGTTTTGGACGGCGTAAAAATACCGTACCAGCCGTCGTACTCGAAACCCGGCAGCGCTGCTTCGGCGATCGTCGGCAAGTCCGGCAGCAGCGACATGCGCTCGCGCGTCGTCACTGCAAGCGCCAGCAACCGTCCGCTTTTGACGAGCGTCATGGCGGGGAGCACCGGCGCGGTCATGTACTGAATGCGGCCGCTGATCACGTCGTTGATCGCTTCGGGCGTGCCGCGGTACGGCACGTGCACAGTCTTGATGCCGGCGGCGAGGTTGAAGAGTTCGCCCGCGTAATGCGTGCCGCTGCCGATGCCGGATGAGCTGAAATTGAGCTGCCCCGGTTTCTGCTGCGCGAGCGCGATCAGTTCTTTCGTTGCTTTCGGACCGAGACCCGGGGCAACCACGAGCACGAGCGGCGTGCTTACGACCTGCGTAATGCCGGAAAAATCCTTGACCGAATCGTAGGGCAGTTTGTCATACAAGGCAGCGCTGCCGGCGAAGCCTGACGAGGTCAGCATCATCGTGTAGCCATCCGGCACCGCGCCTGCGACGATGGTGCCTGCTACGGTGCCGCCTGCGCTCGGCCGATTGTCGATAACGATCTGCTGGCCCCAAGCTTCGAGCAGTTTCGGTTGTATGAGGCGCGCGAGAATGTCGCTTGCGCTGCCCGGCGTGAACGGCACCACCATGCGGATGGGTCCGGCTGGATACGGCTGCGCCGCGCAATCAGCTTGAATCCCGATGCCGAATGCGACCGCCGCGAGTGCGGCTGCACAAGCATTGCCATGCGATTTCATATCTCCTCCAGCGCGTGCGCCAAATCGAAACTGGCGCTCTTATTCACTATGATGACATAGTTCGCCGCGCTGCTATGATGGCAACCACGAGACAGCCCGATCTGTCCATCTGCATAGCTGGAGGAGCGCTCATGAAATCGTTCATCACTCGCGTGCTGTCCGCTGTTCTCCTGACGATGGGCATACTCACGCCGCTATCCGCTGCAGAACCGGCTTATCCAACGCATCCGCTGCGCATCGTCGTGCCATTCGCGCCCGGTGGCGCATCCGACGTCGTCGGGCGCATGCTTGCCCAGAAGTTGAGCGAGAGCATGGGCCAGACCGTCGTCGTGGAAAATCGCGCCGGCGCCGGCGCCAACATCGGCATCAACGTGGCCGCGAAGTCGCAGGCCGATGGCTACACGTTGCTGATCGCGAGTTCCGCGTTCGCGGTGAATCCTTCGCTCTATTCGAAAATCCAATGGGACCCGTACCGTGATTTCCAGCCGGTCACCTGCGTCGGCAGCTCGCCGAATATTCTCGCTGTGCATCCTGCGTTTCCGGCAAAGGGCGTGAGAGAGCTGATCCAGCTCGTGCAATCGCAACCGGGCAAGCACAACTACGCATCGACCGGCACCGGCACGACACCACACCTCTCCGGCGAAATGTTCCGACTCGCATTCAAGCTTGATCTGAGTCACATCCCGTTCAATGGCGCCGGGCCTGAACTGCAGGCGATGGTATCGGGACAGGTGCCGATCGGTTTTGCGTCGCTGCCGAGCTTCGCGCCGCAAATCAAGGCCGGACAATTGCGCGGCCTTGCGGTTACCGCGGACAAGCGCGCAGCCGCGCTCCCGGAGGTGCCGGCGATGGGCGAGCTCGGTATACAGGGAATGTCGGGCGATACGTTTCAGGGACTATTCCTGCCGGCCGGCGTATCGAAGCCGGTGTTTGCGCGCCTGCACAGGGAAATTATGAAGGCGCTCGCGCTGCCGGACGTGCGTGAGCGCCTGCTCGATCTGGGCTTTGATCCAATCGGCAATTCGCCGCAGGAATTCGCCGCTCAAGTCAGAGGCGATATCGAGAAGTGGCGCAAGGTCATTCAGGAAATAAAAATCAAAGCGGATTGAGCGTTACTCGCGGCGTATCCCTGCCTCCTTGATCACTTGCCGGAAACGCGCCACCTCGGCGGCCATATGGCGATCGAGTTCGGCAGGCGTGCTGCCCACGGCTTCGGAACCGTCGGCGGCGAGACGCTCCTTCACTTCAGGCGCCTGCAAGCCACGCGCGATCACTTCACTCAAGCGCTGCACGAGCACCGCCGGCGTCGCCTTGGGCGCGACAACACCGTACCAGCCGATGGTTTCATAGCCGGGCAGCGTCTCGGCAATTGCCGGCACGTCGGGCGCGGCCTGCGAGCGCTTGAGCGAAGTCACGGCGAGCGCGCGCACCTTGCCAGCGCGCGCGAGCGGCATGCCCGAGGTGATGCTGGCAAACACGACTTGCACTTGGCCGCTCGCGGCATCCGCCAGGGCTTGCGGCGGTCCTTTATAGGGAACGTGCGAGAGCTTTATCCCTGCTGCCGAGCAGAAAACTTCCGTGACGAGATGATTGGAACCGCCGATGCCGGTGGAACCGTAAAGCAATCTTCCGGGCTGCGCTTTGGCGAGATCGATGAACTCGCGCACGGTGCGCGCAGGCAGGTTGGGCGTGACTGCCACAACATACGGATTGCGCGACACCAGACTGACCCCCGCAAAATCGCGCACGACATCGAACGGCAGCTTTGCATCGAACGCGGTATTGGACAACTGTGCGACCGCAAGCATCATCAGCGTATAGCCGTCGGGATTCGCTTTCGCCAGCATCTCTGCCGCAATCGCGCCGGTAGCGCCGGTGCGATTGTCGACAACGACACTCTGCCCGAGTGCTTCGGACATTTTCTGCGCGACGGTGCGCGCCGCGAGATCCGAGCCGCCACCGGCGCTGAAGCCCGCGAGCATGCGAATGGGGCGGGTTGGAAAGTCGGCGGCGGAGACGGCGCTGGAAAAGCTCAGGATGATGAGCGCGCTGACAGTTGAGGTTTTCATTTTCTTTAAATCAAAGCATGCGGTTAAAGCTGTCATTCGACTTTCGCCCCCGACACCTTGACGAGTTTTCCCCACTTTTCGTGCTCAGTACGAATGTACGCAGCAAGTTCTTCCGGCGTGCTCGTGATGATGTTGAAACCCTGCACCGCAATTTTTTCGCGCGTTGCCGGTTCGCGGAGTATCTTGACGATCTCTGTATTCAAACGGGCGACTGCCTCTTTGGGCATGCCGGCGGGGCCGACGATCGCGACCCAGTTGCCGAGCTCGAAGCCGGGAAAGCCTGCTTCGAGCATCGACACCGTGTCAGGCAGTACGGGATCGCGTTTTGCGCTCGTCACCGCGATCGCACGCATCTTGCCGGCTTTCACGAACGGCACGATCTCGGGCATGTTGTTGAACAGAAGCTCGATGTTGCCGGCGATCAAGTCGATGGCCGCGGGTCCCCCGCCTTTGTATGGCACGTGCTGAAGGTCGCGCGCGCCGTAGCTGCGCAGCATTTCCGCGACGAGATGGCCGGGCGTGCCGATGCCTGACGAGCCGTACGTGAGCTTGCGCTTTTGCGAAAGCGCGATGAGGTCCTTCGGTCCGCGAATCGGTACGACAGGATGCGCCGCGATCAGCACCGGAATTTCCGCCACCCGCGTGATCGGCGTGAAATCCTTGAGGATGTCGTAGCCGAGCTTTTGATAAAGGGTTGCGTTGATCGTGTGCGTCGCGCTGATGTTGCCAATCGTGTAGCCATCCGCGGGCGCGCGTGCGATCGCCTCGACGCCGATGTTGGCGCCGCCGCCCGGACGGTTATCGATAATCACCGTCTGCCCCATCGCTTCGGTCATGCGCGCGCCAATGATGCGGGCAAGGATGTCGTTCGAGCCGCCTGGCGGAAACGCGATGATGTAGCGGATGGTCTTGGCGGGATAGGTCTGCGCGAATGCCGACGTTGCAATCGTCGCAATCGCCGCAAGCAGAGTGACGGCCAATACCGCGCGTGTTCGATGTTTCAAGTTGCCCTCCTTTAAATCCTGTCGTTCGTGTGCGTCAGTTTTTATAGTCGGGATAATGTTTCTCGACCAGTTCCATGCCCGCCTGCCAGTCGCGGCTCGACGCATCGTATTGCCCGACGTGGCCGAACATCTTCACACGCTCTTCGCATAATTCGCGCGACGGCGTGATGAGCTCGGCACCGCCTGCAAGCGCGCCGATCTGCGCGCGGCACGCGAGCTCGAGAAAATGATTCTGGATATACGCGTCCTGGATGGTTTTGCCGCAGACGACCGCGCCGTGGTTGTGCAGGATCATGAGCCACTTGTCGCCCATAGCACGGGCAAGGCGGGTTGCGCCTTCTTTGGTCGCATCATCGCCGTCGTAAACGTAGTACGCGATCTGCCGGTAAAAACGCATCGCCTGCTGCGAAAGCATCAGCAAACCCTGCTCCTGCGCCGACACCGCGATGTTGGCCGGTGAATGCGTATGCACGATCGAATTCAGATCGGGACGCTCGCGCAGGATGGCGCCGTGAATGTTGTACGCAGACGGCGCTGCTTTGAACGCCGAAGCCAGCACTTGATTGCCGTCGAGATCGTATTTAACGAGATTGGACGCGGTGACCTGCTCCATGAACACGTTGGCCGGCTTCACGAGAAAATGCGTAGGTTCGACGGGCACGCGCATCGAGATGTGGTTGTATGTCAGATCGACGAACACGAAATGCGCGACGAGCCGGTGCGCGGCCGCGAGCTCGCAGCGCAATTGCCACTCGGCAGCACTCACGGTCTCGCGCACGCTGGCTGCTGCAGTCATTGAATTCTCGGCTGGGGAATTGGCCCCGAATCTTAAACCAGTTCTCCGCCGCGCGCCGACGATCCCGGCCTCAACGCACCGCCATACAACCAGTAGAAATGTACGGACGGAAACTGAAGGTCCGGGCAATCAGCCCGTATTGCGACGAAACAAGCTGCAGTAGCGCGATGGCCCCAGCCACGACTGCTCGACGACGCGCGCTTCTTTGAAGTAAAGCGTGCGTTCACAGCGCATGTAGTCGCTGCCGCCCTGCCCCAGCGCAATGCCGGTGCCAACACCGATGCCCATGCCGCCGCTGCCGCCGAATACGCCGATCGATGAATTCAGCCCGCCACCGCTGCCGCCGCCACCCGTCTGCGAGAACCAGGTGTAAACGTAGCGGCCGTCTTCTGTCACCGTGTAACGCTGCGGCTGGCCCCATTGCGCAAGGACGGCGTCGTAGCTGGCGCCCTGCCAGCTATTGCGCGTGGCTGAGTAATCTTCTTCAATGGTTGCGCAGCCGGCCAGAACAACGATGGCCAGCGCGATGATTGCGGGACGAAATATTTTGCCACTCATATACGTCAGAGCGCCCGGACACCCGGCAGGTTCCCGCGGCTGCTCACTTCGCGCGCAGCTTTTCCATCAGCTTTGGATCGGGATCGAGACCGAGCCCCGGTCCTTGCGGCACCGCGATGCAGCCGTTGCTCTTCGGATTGATCGCATCGTGGAGCACATTTTCGGCAAAGTCGGCGTCGTAGCGCTCGACGAGCGTCGGATTCGCCATCGCGGCGATGCAATGAATCGACGCCAGCAAACCCGGGCCAAAATATGCGGAATGCGGGACGACTGTGACGCCGAACGCATCGGCGAGCGCCATGACTTTGCGCATCATCGTGACGCCGCCGACTTTGGTGATGCTCGGCTGTGCGTAACTCAACGCTTCGTGCTCGAACATGCTTTTGAATTCCGGCAGCATCGCGTTTTCACCTGCCGCAGTCGGCAGGCCGCCATGCGTGCGCACGCGCGCGAGACCTTTATGATCTTCCGGCGGCCAGATCGGCTCTTCCAGCCAGTGCGGATTGAATTCCTGCAGCGTGCGCGCCATCCTGATCGCCTCATCGATCGTCCACGGGCAATTGCAATCGATCATGATCGGGATGTCGGGCCCTGCCGCGGCGCGCGCTGCCTTGATCGGCGCGACGGTAATTTCATGCAGCTTGATGTGCTTGTAGCCGCGTTTTAGCGCGCGCTCGGTGTATTGGGTCACCGCTTTGGGCTCGCCGTAGCGCAATAAACTGGCGTACGCCGGCAACTCCTGCCTGACCGCGCCGCCGAGCAAACGATAAAGCGGTAGTTTCGCGATTTTGCCCGCGATGTCCCACAGCGCAATGTCAATCGCCGACAGCGCGTACATCGGCGGCCCGTTGCGACCAACGCCGCCGAGGTTGCGCTGCAATTCATCAACAAGCGTGCTGATCTGGGTAGGATCACGTCCGATGCACATCGGGCCGATAAACGAATCGAGCGCCGCTTTGGTCGCGGTAAAAATCCGATGGCCGAAACCTTCGCCCCAGCCGGTGATGCCTTCGTCGGTTTCGATTTTCACGAGCAGCGTATCCATGCTCGTGCGCGGCTTGCCGCCCTGCTTCGGCATGACGCTGCCTTCGATGATCATCGGCATGCTGACGACGATGGTTTCAACTTTGGTGATTTTCATTGCGCTGTTCCTTCCCGAATGGAGTCCGCAGTCTACCAGTCCCGCGCGTTGAATGAAGCGCGCGCGATGCGCTACACTTCAAGCCCGCAATACGCACTGCCGCCTTGAGGAAATAAAAAATGCGTACGTTGATCTGCCTGCTCGCGCTCGCCGCTTCCGCTGCGCAAGCGCAACCGTGGCCGGCAAAGCCGATCCGCATGATCGTATCGTTCCCGGCAGGCGGCCCCAGCGACCTGCTTGGACGCGCGCTGATCCAGAAGCTCACCGAACAACTCGGCCAGAACATTGTCGCCGACAACCGGGTCGGCGCCGGCGGCAATCTCGGCATCGGCCTTGCAGCGAAGGCGCCGCCCGACGGCTACAACCTTCTCATCACTTCACCGACCATCGCGATCAGCCCATCGCTCTACGCGCATCTCGACTACGACGCGGCGCGCGATCTTGCACCGGTGGCGCGGCTGGCCTCTATACAGAACGTGCTGCTCGTACATCCAACCGTGCCCGTGAAAACGCTCAAGGATTTCATCGCGCTCGCGCGCGCGCATCCAGGCAAGCTCAACTACGGCTCGGGCGGACCCGGCACGACGAACCATCTCGCCAACGAGCTGTTCATGACGCTCACGCAAATTAAGATGGTGCATGTGCCGTACAAGGGCGCGACGATCGCGACCCTCTCTTTGATGGGCGGCGAAGTGGATGAAGTCATCGTGTCGGTCGCATCCGTGATGCCGCAGATCCGCGCGGGCAAGGTGCGGCCGCTCGCGGTGCTGGCGGAGAGTCGCATTGCGACGCTGCCGGATGTGCCGACGTCGAAAGAAGCTGGGGTTGACGACTTTGTGATGCCGATCTGGTACGCGGTCTTCGCGCCGATCGCGATGCAAAAAGAACTCGTCTCACGGCTGAATCAGGAAATCAATCGCGCACTCGCGTCGCCCGATCTGCGCGAGCGCCTGATCGGCGCCGGCATGGACCCGTGGCCCGGCACACCCGACGATCTCGGCAAGCTCGTGAAGAGCGAAACCGCGCGTTACGCCGCAATCATCAAGCGCGCGGGTCTGAAGCCCGAGTAAGACTGGCGCATTCCAGCTTTGAGTTATGATGAACGTGCTGAAATAATCTGCACGGACATGGACGGAGGAGATGGCAATGGCAGCTGAAACCACCGCGGTGCTGGCGGCGTTTTCGTCGGCGCTCAAATACGAAGATATTCCGCAGCGCACGCGCGAATATTGCAAAAACATTTTGCTCGATACGCTGGCGTGCGCAGTCGCCGGCCACCAGGGCGAAGAAACCCACCAGCTCGCGGCGCTCGCCTCGGGCATCGCGCAATCGAACGAAAGCAGCGTGATCGGCGGCGACCGCCTGTCGCTAGCCGGCGCGACGATGCTCAACGGTTATCTGATCACCGCAGTCACGATGTGCGACATCCATCGTTCGACGCTGACGCATGTAACGCCCGAGGTGATTCCGCCGGCGCTCGCGATTGCCGAACGCGATGGCTTGTCCGGAAGCGATCTGCTCGTTGCGATTGCGCTCGGCTGCGAGATCACCACGCGCATAGGGCTCGGACTCGATTACCCCGAAGCACGCAAGCGCGGCTGGCACGGCCCCGGCGTATTGGGCCCCTTTGGCTCCGCCGCCGCCGTGGGCCGCCTGATCGGGCTCGATCCGGTCAGGATGGCGAAAGCGTTCGGGCTTGCCGGCAGCCAGTCGGCCGGCACGTTTGCCGCGTGGGGAACGCCGACAGTTAAATTTCATCAATGCCGCGGCGCGTTGTCGGGCTTGATGGCGGCGCTGCTCGCGCAGCAGGATTTTCTCGCGACGCAGGAATTTCTGACGCACAAAGACGGCGGCCTCTTCAATACTTACTCCAACGGCGGCACCCCGGCGGCGGCGACCGACCAACTCGGCCAGCGCTGGGAACTCGAGCAGATTGCTTTGCGCCTGTGGCCCTCGGCCTCGACGATCCAGGGCTTTATCACCGCGATGTTCGATCTCGTCGAGAAAAACGACCTCAAGCCGTCGCAGGTTAAAAAAGTCGATGTGAAGATGAGCAAGGTTGCGGTCGACATGCATGGCATCTTCCCGCGCTACAAAGGCAAATTCGATGCGCTGCTATCGACGCATTACGCGGCCGCGGTGATCCTGCACGACCGCGAATTGACGCTCGCGCAATTCGAGCCGGCGCGTTACGACGATCCGGTACTGCGCAAATTCGCGGCGGAAATGGTCGACGTGAAAATCGATTCCGCGTTGACCGGCGTGCAAGCGGTCGTCGAAGTGCACACGACCGACGGCAAAACACTCAGCATGCGCTGCGATCATCCGCGCGGCTCGGCCGAAAATCCGCTCACGCGCGCGCAGATCGAATCTAAATTCCGCACATATGCGAAAGGACGCCTGTCTGCGGCCAACATCGATGCCGTGATCAATGCAGTCACGAAGCTCGAAGAATTCGGCTCGGTGCGCGGATTGATGGAACTACTGCGTGCAGGCGACGAACAGCGCAAGCGCAAGACGGCCTGATTTCCTTTGCGTCCTTCGCGTCCTTTGCGGTTAGAGACTTAAAAATCGGAGGAGTGATCATGATTCGATCGATCGCGGTCGCTGCATTCGCGGCGCTCATTGCAATACCCGCTCTCGCGCAGACCGGTGATTATCCGAACCGACCAGTGCGCATCATCGTGCCGCAGACAGCCGGCGGCGCCGTGGACATCGTCGCGCGAGCGATTGCGGTGAAGTTAAGCGAATCGTGGGGTCAACAGGTCATTATCGACAACCGCCCGGGTGCGAACGGCATCATCGGCATGGAGGCACTCGCCAAAGCCAAGCCCGACGGCTATACGCTCGCCGCGCCGTTTACATCGGTGCTCACGATCAATCCGTTCGTGTACAAGACGCTGCCTTACGATGCATTCAAGGACTTTGCGCCGGTCATGCAGAGCGTCATCAACGTCATCGTGCTCGTCGTTCATCCGTCGCTGCCGGTCCGCTCGGTTAAGGAACTGGTGGCGCTCGGCAAATCGCGTCCCGGCGATCTCATCTACGGTTCGTTCGGCGTCGGCAATCTCACTCACCTCGCGGGCGAGCTGTTCCGGATGGAAACGAAGATGCGCATGGTGCACGTGCCATATAAGGGTGAAACGCCGGCGGTCACCGATTTGATCGGCGGCCAGTACGTGCTGCTCTTTTCAACGTCGGCTGGCGTGAACGCGCATATCAAAGAGGGGCGCCTGCGGCTGCTCGCGACCGGCGGCGAAAAGCGCGCGGTCGCCTATCCCGATACGCCGACGATGGCGGAAGCGGGCTATCCCGGCGCAGGTGTCGTTGGCTGGTCGGGGCTCGCGATGCCGGCCGGCACGCCGCCTGAAATCGTGCAGAAGTTTTCGCGCGACGCCGCGCGCCAGGTGAAATCGCCGGAATTGCTCGAGCGGTTGACGGCACTCGGCGCTGAACCCGTCGGCAGTTCGCCTGAAGAATTCACCGCATTCATCAAATCCGAAGCAAACAAATGGTCGCGCGTCATTCGCGAAGCGGGCATTTCGCTCAACCCATGAGCACGTTTCGCTGCGCGATCGGCGCGCTGCTTGCCGTCACACCTCTACTCGCGGCGGCGCAGGCGTACCCGACAAAGCCGGTGCGCCTAATCGTACCCTACGCGAGCGGCAACACGGATACGACGGCGCGCATCTTCGCTCTCAAACTCGGCGAGCGGCTCGGTCAGCAGGTCGTGATCGACAACCGGCCGGGCGCCGGCGCCAATATCGGCGCCGAGATTGCAGCGCGCGCAACGCCCGACGGCTATGTATTGTTCTATGCGAGCTTGTCGCACGCGATCAATGCATCGCTGTACAAGCAACTGAACTACAACCTCGTGAAGGACTTCGCGCCGATTTCGGTATTGATAGCGAGTCCCTATATCCTGACGGTGCATCCGTCGGTGCCGTCGCGCTCCGTCAGGGAATTGGTCGCCTTCGCGAAATCGCACCCGGGCCAGCTCAACTACGCGTCCTCCGGCAGCACGAGCCATCTCGCGTTCGAATATCTGAGCATGCTCGCAGGCGTGAAAATGAATCACGTGCCTTACAAGAGCGGCGCACCCGCGACCGTGGCGCTCATCAGCGGGCAGATCGAAGTTGCACTCGCGAGCGCGTCAGCATCCATGCCGCATATCAAAACCGGCAAGCTGCGCGGACTGGGTATTTCGACGGCGGCACGCTCACCGCAAGCGCCCGATCTGCCGACGATCGGCGAGGCTGGCGTGCCCGGCTATGACGTCAGCACCTGGCACGGCTTGTCCGCGCCCGCTGGCACGCCGCGCGACATCATCGCGCGTCTGAACACTGAATCCGTGGCGCTGCTCAAGCAGCCTGATGTACAGGAGCGTTATCGCGCTGTCGACTCCGACGTACTCGGCGGCACGCCCGAGCAATTTGGCGCACTTATTCGCAGTGAAATCGATAAGTGGGCGAAAGTAGTTAAAGAGTCCGGCGCGGTCACCGATTAGAACAAGCGGAATAACCGTCAGCGCGCGTGCGCGCCAGACAATTTCGCGGCGGTTGTCCACTTGTCGATGTCTTCTTTCAGAAACCGGCCGAATTCGGCCGGCGAGTTGCCGATTGCGATGGCCGCGTCGTGCGCAAGACGTTCTTTGATGTCGCTCATCTGCATGATGGCTACGCACTGCCGGTTCAGTTCGCCGATGATTGCGGCCGGGGTGCCCGTAGGGACCAGGATTCCATACCACTGATTTGCTTCGAATCCCGGGACACCGGATTCGGCCACGGTCGGCAGTTCGCGCATGACTTGAATGCGCTGCGCGCTGGTGACGGCCAGGGCGCGCAAGCGGCCGCTTTTGGCGAACGGGATCAGCGCGGGCGCAGGCGCAACAATCACCGACGTTTCTCCCGCAATTGTGGCAATCGCAGCCGGGCCGGTGCTGTTGTACGGAATGTTAGTCAAATCGACCTTCGCCATCGTCTTTAGCAGTTCGACAAAGAGTTGGAGCGGTCCGCCGCCATCACTCGCGTAATTGATCTTGCCCGGAGAAGCTTTTGCCAGATTGATCAGTTCTTTAATCGAATTCGCGGGTAGCGACGGATTCACCGCGACGATGCTTGGCGACTTTGCAAGCAGCGACACGGGCGCAAAATCGCGGACCGGATCAAATGGCAACTTGCCAAAGAGTCCAGGCGCCATCGAAAAGTTCGCAGTGGCCATAAACAACGTATAACCGTTCGCGGGCGCCTTCGCCGCGACATCTGCGCCGATGTTGCCGCCGGCACCCGGCCGATTGTCGATTACCACCTGCTGACCGATGCGATCGACCAGTTTTGTTTGCAGGATTCGCGCCATGATGTCCGCGCCGCCGCCCGGCGCATACGGAACGATGAATCGCAGCGGCTTTTCCGGATACGGCTGGGCGAAAACACTGGTGGCGAAAATAATGCCGGCGAGCGCAAAGGCAGCGCATTGAATACTTCGAAGGGCGTTCATGTGCGATCTTTCAAAAGTCAGCCTTGATGCCGGCCGTCTTGATAACGTCGGTCCATTTCGCAATTTCGGTCACAATAATCTTTTCGAGTTCTTCCGGCGTGCCGATAACGATGCGCGAACCATCAGCCTGCAATCGCTCGCGGATGTCTGCTGACTGCACCGCCCTACGCAGTTCGTTGCTCAGCCGTTTGACGATCTCGGCGGGCGTGCCGTGCGGCGCCAGCAACGCGTAGAGATTTTCGACCTCGAACCCAGGCAGTCCCTGCTCCGCGATCGGTAGCACGGCAGGCAGCATCGGGGAGCGCGCGAGACTCGTAATGCCGAGTGGCAGCACTTTGCCGGACGTGAGCGGCGGCATTGCCGGCACAATGTTGCTGAACATGAGACTCGTCTCGCCCATCACCACGGAAAGCGTCGCCGGCGCAGCACCCTTGTATGGCACATGCACCATCTGCACACCCGCACGGATTTGAAAAAGTTCCGCCGCGAGATGGTTGGTATCGCCGGGACCGGTCGAGGCGAAGTTAAGGTCGCGCGGATGCTGCTTGGCCAACGCGATCAGCGCCTTTACGGAACGTGCGGGTACAGACGGATGCGCGACGAGCACCATCGCGCCGGTAACAATAGGACCAATCGGCGCGAAATCCTGCGGCGATCGGTATGGCAATTTTGGGAACAAGGCGGGCGCCGTAATGATACTCGTCGTAGTCGTCATGAGTAACGTGTAACCATCGGGACTCGCATGCGCGGCTTGTTCGGTGCCGAGCCGACCTGCGGCGCCCGCCCGGTTATCGACGATGACTTGCTGGCCAAGTCCGATCGCAAGTTTTTGCGCGATCAAACGGCCGATGACATCCGTGCCGCCGCCCGGCGGAAACGGCACAACCATACGAACCGGCCGTACCGGGTAGGTTTGCGCATTCGCGCTCTGTATTACCGCAATCAGCGCCAAAGCGCCGAATAGTAGTCCCGCGCGCGCTTTCACTCGTACGCCGCTCACTTCAATTCTTCAATCAATTCGGTTGCGCCTTCGCATACGTTCCATGCAGGCATCCACGCACTATGCCGGCCGTCGCCGCCCGCAACGACGACGATAAAGCCGTCCGGCTTGGCTACCATCGGAACGAGCGCATTCGGGTCTTTCGTATCCACCCAGTCAGGAAAAGGATCGGTGCCCGCATACATGCGATTCGCCAGCACTCGCATCGGCAATTGGGTGCGCTCAAAAAGATAACGCTTCACGTCCATTTTCGAATATCCGGCGCGCGCAATTTCCGCGGCGTGCTCCGGCCCGAGCACGACGACGACGGGCACGTCGTTGCGCGCGCCTTGGTTGTAGATCGGCGAACCGAGCGCGCTCATCGCGCCCGCGATTGTTTCGAGTATGCCCTCGCCGGTTGACTGGGTACCTTCACACACCGGATAAAGTCCGCGCACCGCGACGATCGTCACGGTGCTCGCTTCGCTCGGGAAGCCGGCTTCGATGCGCAGCGGCTCCCATGGCGAGCGTTTGTCGTTTTCAGCAAAACAAAAAGTCATCTTGCCCGGAAAACCATGCGTCGATTTCTCTTCTCCGCCGGGCTTGGCGCCGCCGAGATTGCGCATCGTGAGGCGCAATGCTCGGCCGATGCTCGCATTCGCCCGATAACCGCCGCCAAAACACGCGGTACCGCTGTTGATTTCCAGTCTCTCGGCAATCGGCCCGCTCACGATAACGACGGGGGCGGCGCCGCCGGTCGTACACGCTGAGGAACCCACGTGGAATTGCTCCTGCAGTACCGCCTTCACACTCGCTACGACGACAGGAAAATGTTCCGGATAACAGCCGGCCATTACCGCATTGGCAGCGACCTTTTCTGCGGTGACGACGCCTTTGTGCGGCTCCATTCGTCCCAGCACTGCATAGGGCTCGAGCGGCGTCGTCTTGAGCATTGCGGCCACGAGCACTTCTGTCGGCGGTATGACCGGCAGGCCATCTCCCCATCCGTTCTGCTCAATATAGCGGTCGGCCAGCGCCGGGTCGCCCGGGATTTTATGCCTGCGCGCGCGGCCTTCAGTCGCAGATTTCATGATTTCGCCACCAAGGCAGCGGCGATCTGATCCACGAAACGTTGCGCCATCTGGTTCACTTCATCGAGTGTTTTGCTGGCCATTGGATGATCGAGCACAACCGTGGGATGCGCAGGCATGCCGAGCATTTTTGCGCGAATGACTGCCGCAGTCGTAAAAGCCGTAGTCAGCAGCGTCACTGCCGGCCGGCCGCGCTTTTCAAATTCAATCGTATCGTGGAGACCCCACGATATGCAGGACCCTCAATCCGCGACGCCGTGTATTACCGCGTCGCACGATGCGGTAAGCCGATTCAGCACGTCCGGCGGCGTAGGCACCGACGCGCTGGTCTTGCGGTAATACTCGAATCCGCCCACGTGATAGCGCTCTTCGAGCAGCACGCGCGTGGCATCGAGAAAGCGATTCGCCATGTGCTTGGTGTTATCGATCACCGCAATGCGCGTGCCGCGCAATGAATTCAGGCGCGGCGCAACGGGGTGGGTCTTAATCTCCAGTTCGGCGGCAGGGTCGACGATGACAACGGTCGCGTCTGCCTGCATGAGAGGATCTGTCACGGGCGGCCTCAAGTCATACGGATGATTGAATGAGGTATTCTTGCATAATCCACACTACGGCGCTAACGGGGAGTTCTACCAGCATGAAACGCAAACGCAGCGCGCTCGCGCGCAAAGGCGAAATCGTCCGCCGAAAAATTCATGGCGACGCGCATGTCGATCGCAACTATCGCGAGGCGGACGAATTCATGACCATGTTTCAGGACGTTACCGACGAATTCTGCTGGGGCACGATATGGGCGCGGCCCGGCCTTAACGCGAAAACGCGCGCGGCGCTGTCGCTGACGGCGACTGCGGCGCAATCGCAGGCAGGGGCCGTCAAGATGCACGTCAAGACCTGCCTGCGTACTGGCTGGAGCAAACGAGAAATCGGCGAAATCCTTCTGCACGTTTACGCATACGCTGGCGTCTACGCCTGCCTGAGTGGATTCAATGCCGCGCGCGAAGCGTTTGCGGAGTTCGAACGGGAACATCCGCGGCGACCACGTCGTTAGCTTACCGCTCGGCAGTACGCATTACGGCTCATTTCAATCCGGCTTCGCCCCTGACGCCTTGACGACCTGCGCCCATTTCGCGAGTTCCGATTTGATGAACAGGCCGAACTCGCTTGCGGTGCCGCCAACGAGTTCAGTTCCCAGTTCCGCGTAGCGCTCGCGCAATGAAGGCAATACCCGGTTGATTTCCGCGTTCAGTCGTTCGACGATTGCCGGCGGCGTTTTCGCCGGCGCCAGCAGGCCGAACCAGCCGGTCACAACGTAGCCGGGCAAACCGGCTTCGCTGACGGTCGGGATTTCCGGCGCGATTGACGCGCGCTTGGGGCCGGTGACCGCGAGCGCCTTGGCGCGGCCCGCGCGCACGTGCTGGATGATGGCCGTCGTGCTGCTGAACACGAGCTGCACCTCGCCCGAGAGCAGTGCCGTCACTGAAGGGCCAGATCCCTTGTAAGGGACATGCGCCATTTCCACGCCGGCCATGGTCTTGAACAACTCTCCAGCTAGATGATTGGCGCTGCCGTTGCCCGACGATGCGTAATTCAACTGGCGCGGATTTGCCTTCGCAAAGGCAATCAATTCCTTGATCGAATTGAACGCAGCGCTGCTACGCGCCGACAAAAAATACTGGCCATAGACGACCTGCGCTATCGGCGCAAAATCGCGTACGGCATCGTACGGTACCTTCGACTGCAGGCTGGGATTCACCGCGAATTCGGGCGACACCATGATCAGCGTGTAGCCGTCAGGCGGCGATTTGGCCGCCAGTTCGAGCCCGAGCATGGAGCCGGCACCGGGACGATTGTCGACAATGAAAGACTGGCCGAGCGTCTCCGATAACTTTTGCGTGAGCACGCGCGCGCTGATGTCGGTGCCGCCGCCGGCCGCCAGCCCGACAATCACGCGAACGGATTTTTCAGGATACTGCGCGCCCGAAGCCAGCGCCGGTGCCAGCAACAACGCCGCGAGGCACTTGCATACTTTCGCTTCAAGCCGCGCCGGCATCGCGAACCTCGCTGATTCCATCGCCATTGCCCGCTGGCACCAGCCCGCTGCGTTGCGCTATCCGCAACAGCTCGACCGCCGTTTGTGCGCCGGTTTTCTGGCGGATTGCAGACTGATGATTGGCGACGGTCTTGTAACTCAGGCCGAGCTTGGCGGCGATTGCGCTGAGCGTATGCCCGGTCGCCAGCAGGCGCATGACTTCGAATTCGCGGGCCGACAGCGATTGCAGCGCCGCGTCGCCATCGCGAACATTTTTCAACGCGAGTATTTGGGCGATATCAGGGCTTAAAAAGATTTCGCCGCGGGCGACGGCGCGTACCGCGTCGATGAGTATCTCGGGCGCGCTGGCTTTGGTGACATAGCCGCGGGCGCCGGCCTGCAATGCGCGCGCGGCAAATACGGCCTCCTCGTGCATGCTGAAAATCAGCACGCGCACCGCCGGCTCGCGCGCCAGCATGCGCCGCGCAGCTTCGATGCCGCTGACGTCCGGCAGCGAAATATCCATCACGACGACCGCCGGTTTCAGCTGGGACATCAGTTGATACGCGTCGCCGCTGTTGCCTGCTTCACCGGCCACCTGGATGTCTCCACTGCGCTCGAGCAGCCGGCGATAACCCTCACGGACAACCGCGTGGTCGTCGACGAGCAGCACCGTCAATGGCGACGGTATTGAGTTCGTCGTCATGCCGCTTGCACCGGCACGCGCGCGACCAGCCGAAAGCCCCGGCCCGGCGTGCTTACCGTCTCCAGGCGGCCGCCGGCTGCCTCGACGCGCTCGCGCATGCCGATCAAGCCCAGGCCGGCATGCGCTTGCCCCGGCGCCACGCCTACGCCGTCGTCAGCGAGGCTCAGCACGAGTTCGTCGGCTTGCGCGGATGCAGAATTCCGCATGACGCTCAGGTCGACGCGGTTGGCATTGGCGTGCTTCGCGATGTTGGTCAATCCTTCCTGCGCCACACGATACAGGGTGATATTCAACAATTCGCTCAGCTTCTCCAGATCGCCGGTCATGACGCAATTGAATTGCAGCGCGGGAAATCTCACGCGCCAGCCTTCGACGAAATTTTCGAGCGCCGCCGGCAGTCCCAGTTCGTCCAATCCCGCCGGACGCAGCTTGCGCGTCATGTCGCGCACCACGCCGTGGACGTGATCGGCGATACCGATAATGGCCTCGGCACTTTGCCGCACGGCTGCGGCTTCGCCGTCGTGTGCATCGCGTATCGATACTGCATCGATCTTGATCGCGTTCAGATGCTGGCCGAGCTCATCGTGCAATTCGCGTGCGAGATTGCGTCGCTCCTCTTCCTGCACCTGCACATGCGATTGCGACAGGCGCTGGTTACCGGCAAGCGCAGTGGCAAGTTCTTTTTCCACCGCCACGCGTCGCGCGAGCTCGGCCTGAGCTTCGCGCATGCGCCGCCATGCAAACCAGGCGAGCGCCAGCGCGATAAACAAAAGAATTACCGGCAGCTCGTCGAGTTGATAGCGCTCCCACGGCCGTGTCCACGCGAGCAGGGTTTCGCTCAGCTCGTAGCGTATGCTAATTAAAATTACGCCGATCGCGGCCGCCGCGGCCCAATAGAAATCGCGGCGCACTGAGTTATGCGCAGACGCTTCACTCATGGCGCCATCCGGCTGAGGATTCGCAATGCAAGCCGCGGTCGCCGGCCATCGCCCTGAAAATCGGGAAACTTTCCCGGCCTGCTCCGGGATATCCTGCTGCAGTCCAGCCCGTTTCAATAAGCCATTGCCGAAAAATCATGAGCCAGCATAACGCATCCTGCGATCGTTCGTTCCACCCGAACCTGGTGCTGAAAATCATCGCGATCGCGTTCGCGTTCGCGCTGGTAGCGCAGGCAGACGCCGCGGAATCGACGCCGGCACCGTTTGAATTGCCTGAAATCACCGTGGTCACCACGACGCCGGTCGGCGGCACGGGCATTGCGCTGGAAAAATATCCCGGCAACGTGCAGACACTCAACTATCGCGACCTGCCGCAGGACGCGCGCAATTTGCCCGAGATCCTCGACCAGGTCGGCGGTTCGATGAGCATCAACAGTACGCAGGGCAATCCCTATCAGGTCGATTTGAATTATCGTGGCTTCACGGCTTCACCCGTGCTCGGCACGCCGCAAGGAATTTCGGTTTTTCTCGACGGCATGCGTGTCAATGAGCCGTTCGGTGACGTCGTGTCGTGGGACCTGATCCCGCAAATCGCCATCGCCAACGTGACGGTGGTTCCGGGCTCGAACCCCGTCTACGGGTTGAACACGCTCGGCGGCGCGGTCTCGTTGAATACCAAGAGTGGCTTTGCGTTTTCCGGCGGCGAAATGCGTCCGACGCTCGGTTCGTTCGGCCGCCGCAGTATCGATGCGGAAAAAGGCGGGCACGGCGAGAACGTCGACTACTACGTGGCGACCAGCGTCTACGACGATCGCGGATGGGCGGCTTACAACCCGAGCAAAATTCACCAGTTCTTCGGCAAGGTCGGTTATCAGAACGACCGCGCGGACCTCGACCTGTCGCTGATCTACGCCAACAATCTGATGAACGGTAATCAAAACGTCCCGGTGTCGTCGCTCGGCAATGCGGCGCAGGGTTATTCGCATCCCGACTATACGGACACGCAAAGCCTGACGCTCAATCTGCGCGGTAGCTTCGCGTTGAACACAATGAATTCGGTCGCTGGCAATATGTACTTCCGCCGCATCGCGCGCGACGTGCTTAACAGCAATATCGGCAGCCCCGTTGGCACCTCGACCAACGACGCGACCTGCCTCACGACCGCCGATTGTCCGGCGAGCAATCTGCTTGCCAGCTACACGCAGCACGTTTACGGCGGCAATCTGCAATGGTCGAACAACGGCAAGATCTGGAGCAAGGCGCAGGTCTTAACACTGGGCCTCAACGCGGAATACGGCAACACGTCGTTCACCAACAACGGCCAGAATGCGTTCGTCGACAACACGGGCGGTATGGTGGCTGTCGACGCATACATGCCGCAGGCGTCGATTAACTCGAACAACCGGCGCTATGCAATTTTTGCGACCGACACGCTGGACGCGACTGACCGGCTCTCGGTGACCGCGTCGGCGCGTTATGACTATGCGTCGATCAGCCTGTCCGGCACTTCGTGCACCGATCCGAACGGCCTCTGCGACGGTGCTGCGACCGTTTCGGCGCCGGCCGGCACCAACACGCTGACCGATGTGACGGGCAATCATACTTACCAGCGGTTGAATCCATCCCTGGGCTTTGCTTATCAGCTGACGCCGCGCCTGAACGGTTTTGGCAGCTACGCCGAAGGGTTTCGCACGCCATCGGCGATCGAGCTTGCTTGTGCCGATCCGGCTGCGCCCTGCACTGGGGTTCCCAACGCGTTCGGCGCCGACCCCGATTTAAAAGCGGTCGTCTCGAAAACATGGGAGTTTGGATTTCGCGGCAATGTGTCTGAAAGGCTGCGCTGGCGCGCCGCCGCCTTTCGCAGCACGCTGCACGATGACATCCTGTTCAATCAGAGCAATGCGACGCAGGGGTATTTTTCCAACGTCGGCAAGACGCGCCGCCAGGGTGTGGAGCTCGGGCTCGACGGTAAACGCGACCGGCTCGACTATGCGGCGTCGCTGAGCTGGGTGGAAGCAACGTTCGAAAGCCCGTTCACACTGGCGAACGGTTCCAACAGCGCGTGCATCGCGGCCAACGGCGCGGGCGGCGGCTGCGCGGGCGTTAACGTGCAGGCGGGCGACCGGATTCCCGGTATACCGGCGGCGACTCTGAAACTACGTGCCGGCTATGAAGTAACAGCGCAGACGCGCGTCAAGGCCACGCTGCAGGCGCAGGGCGCGCAATACGCGCGCGGCGACGAAAACAATCAGGACATTAACGGGCGCGTGCCCGGATTTGCGACGGTCAAGCTCGACATCAATCACCGCTTCGACAAAACGCTCGAAATCTTCGGCGGCGTCATCAATCTTTTCAATAAGCAGTACGCAACGTTCGGCACGCTCGGCCCCAACAACCTTTTGAGCGGATCGGCGGAGCAGTTTCGCGGCATCGCCGCACCGCGCTCGATCTACGCCGGCCTGCGCGCGTTGTTTTAGCGATGGGCGTGCGTTTACAGCGTGCTTCTAAAGCGTGCTTCTAAAGCGTTAAAGCGAGCTGCACGCAGGAATCGTAAATCAGCTGTCCATGCGGCGCCATGCGAGCGCCCTCGCGCAGCGCATGCGTGCGCACGTCGTGCTGCCCCATCAAGTGCAATACCTCGACGCCGCTCGCCAGCAGCGCATCGGCGATGAACGAGCGATGGCAATGATCGGGATGGGTCTCCGCGCACATGAAGGCGGTCACGCGCGAATCCGCAAGCTCGATCAGGCGTGAGACGCCGGTTTTAAATTCGACCGTCGCCATGTGGTCGGCGTAACCGCGATGAGCCGCGTCGTCGAGCGCTGCATGCGGTGAATCGCCGTGCGGCCGGCGCATGCCGCCCAGCGCCGCGCCCTCCCACACGTACTGGATACCGTGCGCCCTCAGCACCGGATCGAGCGCCATGCGCGTGAACTGCGGATTGCGGCGCGAGCGCGGGTAGGCGCGGACATCGACAAGGCACTCGATACGCGCCGCTTTGAGCAACGCAATGAAATCATCCGCAGTGCGATTGCCGTGACCGATCGTATGAACGGTGGTCATGTGTCAGGCCAGCGGCACGGCGACTGAACGCCGGGTCTCGATGGATTCAAGCACCGCGCTTGCGATGCGGATGGCGCGCAGGCCATCCTCACCTGAAGCGAGCACGCCGGCGCCGCCTCTCACCTCGAGGGCGAATGCCTCCATCTGACGTTTATAGATCGCGGTCGCCGCGAACCGCTCTTCGACCAGGCCGGCGTCGGTCTTAATCTGGAGCACGTGTTCATCCGCCCAGCGCAAAGCCGACGTCGTCAACATGCCTTTGCTACCCTGGATACGCAAATCATTGCCGGCGTGAGCGATTTCGCGGCTGGCACGCACGACCACGTGACAACCGTCGCCGAGCGTGCCGAGAATCGCAATAGTGCTGTCAGCCGCGCCGAGCCGCCGGTCGGGATGCGAATACGCTGAGACTTCGCCGATATCCATGCCGGTCAGCCACTTCACCTGATCGAACAGATGCACTGCTACGTCGAACAGCACGCCGCCCTGCCGCGGATCGTCGCGCCAGGCGCCGTGTTGCCGCAGCGGCGCGATGCGCTCGAACAGGACGGAACGCAGTTCGCCGAGCATGCCCGAGCGCACCACTTCGCGCGCCCGGATCAGGATTTCTTCTAACCGGATCTGGAACGCAACCCGAAAAATGACGCCCGCCTCACGGCAGACCTCGATCATTTCGCGACCGTGATCGGCTGATAACGCGAGCGGTTTTTCACAGAGAACATGTTTACGCGCACGCGCGGCAGCAAGCACCATGCGGTGATGGTCGGCATTCGGCGTCGCAATGAAGATCGCCTCTACTTCCTTCGCCGAAGCGAGCTCTTCAATGCTGTTGTAACAGTGCTCGACGCTGTATTTCTGCGCGAAAGCGCGGGATTTTTCCGGCGTGCTGCCGGTGCAGGCAACGAGCGTGGAATGAGCGGAACCAACGATGGCCGGCGCAATCTGCTGCTCGACCACGCCGCCCAATCCGATTACACCCCACTGGACGGGATTTTCAGCTTGCGGCAAATGTTGCTCCGTTCAAATAACGTTGCCGTCGAGTATAGCAAGAAGCATTTAAGCGGCAAGCGATGCTATGCAGCGTACGCGATACCCTGGCCCACCGCGAGCTTTAAGCTGGCGGCCGCATTGCACGCATTTGCAGCAATCTCGATCAAGCCGATGCTGTTTTCATACCAGAACGTTGCGCCCGCGGGGACTGCGCTGAACACGCGTGCGTATTGAAGCGTTACGCCTGCGGCGACGATGCGCGTGTCGCGAGACACCGACTGCGCGCGCACGCCAGTAAGCGCATTGCCGTAGTGATCCACATAAATAATTTCTGCCAGATCGGACGCGCCGAACTCGATCTGCAACCGCCCGGCCTGCACCGCTTTTGCCGCGGGAAATTCACCGCGCACAATTGCCGCCACGATCGGTGCGAACAGATCGCGTCCGTG
This sequence comes from Betaproteobacteria bacterium, assembly GCA_028292435.1. Lineage (GTDB taxonomy): Bacteria > Pseudomonadota > Gammaproteobacteria > Burkholderiales > SG8-41 > PALSA-1004. The sequence continues at coordinate 26,607 of JAQGMI010000125.1, read as the reverse complement.
AAATGAGGGCGGCATGCCGTCGGGCGCCCAAGTGATGCGCCACACTGCGGAGTTCGAACCGCGCGCCGTGACGACCGACAGCAAGCCATTGTCGGGCCCAACGAGCCAGCGGCCATCGACTTCGACCACGACGGCATCGCGCTCGCCACCGACGCCCGGATCCACGACCGCCAAGGTGACACTGCCGGGCGGAATTTGCATTGCCAGCGCCGCGAGTAAATGTGCGCTCGCTTTCGCATTAAATTCGGGCGCCTCGTGCAGGAGATCGATTACATCGACGCCGGGTGCGTGCACTGCCAACACCGCTTTGACCTGGCCCACATACATATCGGCCGCGCCATAATCAGTAAACAGAAAAATATTCATGGCCACCTGCCCGGGATTACGTCATCGCCGGCGGTGACTCGATATTCATTACGTAGGTGCGATAGATGTCCGGAAGTCTCGCGAGCACGTCGTCTTTGCCCAGCACTTCACTGCCGCTCACGGTCGCCGCTATCAGTTCGGGCGTGAGCATTTGCAGCGCCATTGTCGAGACGGGCGCGTAGCTGAGATGCCACGGCTCCGGATGCACGCCACCGCGATATTCGGCGTAAGGCCGATAAAAGCCAAAGCGCTCGCTATTCCCGGCGAGCCATGCGTTGAGCGGGTGAAAAACACCGCCCGGCGCGTATTCTTCCGGCACCAGCCGGTAACGATAACCTTCCGGCATCGCGGCGCGATCGACGACGTCGATATCGGTGCCCCAGTGATGGCGGCTCGCGCCAGGCAGCGCGCTCCAGCAAAGGATGCTTGCGATAAGTTCGTCGGGGCCAAGACTGGCGTGATCGCGTACATTGCCGTCAGCATCGTACAGCGGACGCTCGCCGCGATATTTGAGGTTCCAGATGCGCTGCTGGGCGCCGAAATCACGGAACCCGCTCGCGATTTCCAAATCGATGCCCGCGTCAGCGGCCGCCGCCTTCAACGCGAGGAACGGTTCGATCGCGTCGCGATGAATTGCGGCGCCGAGATCGTCACGCTGCACGACATGCGTATTCGCGCGCCCGGTCAATTCAAGTTCATTGAGCATGCGGCATTGTAAACCGGGAGTTTCGTACAAGAAAAAAGACGCCGGAAAAGAAAAAAGCCGGCGCAAGGCCGGCTTTTCAAGTATTACGCTTTTTTATTATGCCGCCTTGGCAGGCGCTTCTTCTTTCTTATCCTCTGTCACCTCAGGACGGTCAATCAGTTCAACGACCGCCATGGGTGCATTGTCCCCCTTGCGAAATCCAAATTTCAGAATGCGGAGATAACCGCCGTTACGGGCGGCATAGCGCGGGCCGAGTTCGCCGAACAGCTTGGTGACCATGTCGCGATCACGCAACCGATCGAACGCGAGGCGGCGATTGGCGAGTGACGGCGATTTGCCGAGCGTCAGGATCGGTTCGACGACGCGGCGCAATTCCTTTGCCTTGGGCAAAGTGGTTTTGATGACTTCGTGCTTGAGCAGCGACACGGTCATGTTGCGCAGCATCGCCAGGCGATGGCTGCTCGTGCGGTTGAGTTTTCGTAAGCCGAGACGGTGACGCATGATTAATCCTTTGTTATACCTTTTCGAGCCCGACCGGCGGCCAGTTTTCCAGCCGCATGCCGAGGGTCAGTCCGCGTGACGCGAGCACTTCTTTGATCTCGTTCAACGATTTGCGGCCGAGGTTCGGGGTCTTCAACAGTTCGGTTTCGGTGCGCTGAATCAGGTCGCCGATGTAATAAATGTTTTCGGCCTTCAGGCAATTGGCCGAACGCACGGTCAGTTCGAGATCGTCGACCGGACGCAACAGGATCGGATCGATCTGCTGGGCCTTCGGCGTTTCGATCTGCACCGGCGTGCCCTTCAGGTCAGCGAACACCACGAGTTGATCGACGAGGATGCGCGCCGCATAGCGAATCGCTTCTTCCGGCTCGATCGCGCCGTTGGTTTCGATGTCGATGATCAGCTTGTCCAGGTCGGTGCGCTGTTCGACGCGCGCCGAGTCAACCTGATAGCTCACTCGGCGGACCGGGCTGTATGACGCGTCCAGCACGATGCTGCCGACTGCGCGGCTGACTGCGCCTTCAATCTGCTCGCCACGGCTTGTGCGCACTGCGCCCGGCACATAGCCGCGGCCGTGTTCAACTTTGATCTGCATGTCGAGCTTGCCGCCAGCCGTCAAATGCGCGATCACATGATCGGGATTGACGATTTCGACGTCGTGCATCGGCTCGATGTCGCCCGCAGTTACCACGCCTTCGCCCTGCTTCTTGAGCGTCAACTCGGCTTCTTCGCGGTTGTGCAGTTTCAGCACGATGCCTTTGAGGTTTAACAGGATGTCGACAACGTCTTCCTGCACGCCGTCGATGGTCGAGTACTCATGAAGCACGCCATTCATCTTGACTTCGGTGGCGGCAAATCCGGGCATGGACGACAGCAGAATGCGGCGCAGCGCATTGCCGAGCGTGTGGCCATAGCCGCGCTCGAAGGGTTCCATCGTGACTTTGGCGTGGAACGGCGAAATGTTTTGCACGTCGATGATGCGGGGCTTGAGAAAAGTGCTGCTGGGCATGGCTTATTCCTCTAACGATTATGGAAGCACTGATGCAGTGTTTCTTCCAATTAACGCTTCCCTGGTTCAGGGGATCTCGAGAGAGCATTGCCCTCTCGATCCTACAATCCTTATTTCGAGTAAAGCTCGACCACCAGCGATTCATTGATGGTTGACGGCAGGTCGCTGCGTTGGGGCACTGATTTGAACGTGCCTTTAAACGCGGCCGTATCGACTTCGAGCCATTCGGGATAGCCGCGACCCGAGGTCGTTTCGAGCGCTGCCTTGATGCGCAGATGCTCTTTGGCTTTAGCGGCGACTTCAACCGAATCACCCGGACGCAACTGATACGACGGAATGTTGACGCGCTTGCCATTCACGAGAATGCCGTTATGGCGCACGATCTGGCGCGCTTCAGCGCGCGACACGCCGAAGCCCATTTTGTACGTAATGTTGTCGAGACGCGATTCGAGCATCTGCAGCAGCGCTTCGCCGGTAATGCCTTTTTTCTGCGACGCAATCTTGTACATATTGCGAAACTGCTTTTCAAGCAAACCGTAAATACGGCGCAGCTTCTGCTTCTCGCGCAGCTGCACGCCATAGCCCGACAGCCGGCTGTTTTTCTGGCCGTGCTGGCCCGGCGGATAATTGCGGCGCTCGATAGCGCACTTGTCAGTAAAGCACTTGTCGCCTTTGAGGAACAGCTTCTCGCCCTCGCGGCGGCACTGACGGCATTTTGCGTCTAGATTTCTGGCCACAGCCCGTTCTCCTTAGATGCGACGCCGCTTCGGCGCGCGGCATCCGTTGTGCGGGACGGGCGTGACGTCGGCGATGCTGGTGATCTTGAAGCCAAGCGCATTCAATGCACGCATGGCGGATTCACGACCGGGACCCGGGCCCTTGATGCGGACTTCGAGATTCTTGACCCCGCATTCCTGCGCGAGCTTGCCCGCGTGTTCGCCGGCAATCTGCGCCGCGAACGGGGTGGACTTGCGCGAACCTTTGAAGCCGGCCGAGCCGCTCGTTGCCCATGACAACGCATTGCCCTGGCGATCGGTGATGGTGATGACGGTGTTGTTGAAGGACGCATGAATGTGCACGATGCCTTCCGCGACATTCTTTTTGACCTTCTTGCGAACCCGTGTGTTTGCCTTTGCCATTGAATATGCTTTCCGCTATTAAACTGTGTCGATCAGGCCGTAACGGCTTTTTGGAGCTTGACCGCTGACTTACGCGGACCCTTGCGCGTGCGCGCATTCGTGCGCGTGCGCTGGCCGCGCACCGGCAGACCGCGGCGATGACGCAAACCGCGCCAGGTGCCGAGATCCATCAAGCGCTTGATGTTCATCGAGACTTCGCGCCGCAGATCGCCTTCAATCGCGAACTTCGAAACCTGGTCGCGCAGCTTTTCCATGTCGGTGTCCGACAGGTCTTTCATCTTCGTCGTGTGCTGAATACCGGCCGCGGTGCAAATCGCGCGCGCGCGGCTACGGCCAACGCCATAGATAGCGGTCAACGCGATTTCCGCGTGCTGATGATTCGGAATGTTTACGCCACCAATACGGGCCATATGTTTTCTATCCCAATAAACTCTAAAAAAGTGCCGAAAATTCGAAAGCCGGCGATTATAACCTGTTAATTCGCATCAGTAAATGCGTTGTTACGCATAGACCCTGACGTTCCACATTTAGGCCGATCATCCCTGGCGCTGTTTATGGCGCGGATCCTTGCAGATCACGCGCACCACGCGCTTCCTGCGGATAATTTTGCAGTTGCGGCAAATTTTCTTAACGGACGCCAATACTTTCATGTTTCGCTCCTTGATCCCTTAACTATTCCTACTTGGCGCGGAAAGTAATCCGGCACCGCGTCAAATCGTACGGCGAGACTTCCACCGTGACCTTATCGCCGGGGAGGATGCGAATGTAGTGCATGCGCATCTTGCCGGAAATATGGCCAAGCACTGTATGGCCGTTTTCCAGCTTTACCCGGAATGTTGCGTTAGGCAGGGTCTCAACGATCGTCCCCTGCATTTCAATGGTTTCTTCTTTCGCCATTAACGAGTCGGAAACACGCCGCCGCCCTTGAAATTGGCTTTTTTCAGCAAACTTTCATACTGGTGGCTCATCGCGTAGGCCTGGACCTGCGCCATAAAGTCCATCGTGACCACCACGATAATCAAGAGGCTCGTGCCGCCGAAATAGAACGGCACCTTCTTCCACACAATCAAAAATTCGGGCAAGAGGCACACCAGCGTCACGTAAACCGAGCCGACCAGCGTTAGGCGCAGCATGATCTTTTCGATGTAGCGCGCAGTCTGGTCGCCGGGACGGATGCCGGGAACGAACGCGCCGCTTTTCTTGAGATTATCGGCGGTCTCTTTTGGATTGAACATGAGCGCCGCATAGAAAAAGCAGAAGAACACGATCGCGGCCGAATACAGCAGCACATAGACCGGTTCGCCCGGATGAAGCGTCGAAGCAATATTCGACAGCCAACGCATGTTCTCGCTCTGGCCGAACCAACCCGCGAGCGTAGCCGGGAACAGAATAATGCTCGACGCAAAAATCGGCGGGATCACGCCCGACATGTTGAGCTTCAACGGCAGGTGCGACGATTGCCCGCCATAGACCTTGCGGCCGACCTGGCGCTTTGCGTAATTCACCAAAATGCGGCGCTGACCGCGCTCGACGAAACACACCAATGCAGTAACGCCCGCCACCAGGCCGACGATGACAATCACCGCGAGAATGGAAATCGAACCCTGGCGCTGCAGTTCAAGCGTGTTGACCATCGCGGTAGGTAATCCGGCCGCGATACCCGCGAAAATAATCAGCGAAATGCCGTTGCCGATGCCGCGCTCGGTGATCTGTTCGCCGAGCCACATCAGGAACATGGTGCCGGTCACCAGTGTGATCATGGTGGTCAGGCGGAAGGCGAGACCCGGCTCGAGCACTAGCGAGCGCTGCGATTCGAGTGCGATGGCGATGCCCATGCCCTGGAACAAGGCAAGTGCCGCGGTGCCGTAGCGCGTGTACTGCGTGATCTTGCGGCGGCCGGACTCGCCTTCTTTCTTGAGCGCTTCGAGCGTTGGCGACACGACCGTCATCAACTGCATGATGATGGAGGCCGAGATATACGGCATGATGCCCAGTGCAAGTATCGTGAAGCGCGACAGCGCGCCGCCCGAAAACATGTTGAACATGTCGAGAATTCCGCCCTTTTGGGACTTGAAAAGCTCTGCAAGCGCGACCGGGTCTATGCCGGGCACGGGTATGTGCGCGCCGATGCGATAGACGATCAGCGCGCCCAGCAAGAACAACAGGCGACGGTTAAGGTCGCCCATCTTGCCCTGCATGCTTAATCTGGAATCCTGATTAGCCAACCTTACTCACCCTTCTTTTTCTTGGCGGTGGGTTTGTCCTTGGCGCTTTTGGCTTTGGCATTGGCGTCGGTCGTGGGCGCCGCCTTCGCTTCCGCCTTAGCCTCGGCTTTCGCTTTAGCGTCTGCTTTGGCCTTGCTCTTCTCGCCGGCTTTCGCTTCGGCATCGACTGCGGCCTTGGCATTTTCTTCGGCGATCGAGGCGGCATTCGTCTTGGCGCGAGCTTCAGCGCGAACGATAGCCTCAGCTTTGCGCGCGACTTTCTTGCCTTCTTTCACCGGCTTGCCGCCAGTGCTATCGGGCATTTCGAATTTGCCGCCAGCCGCTTCGACCGCTTTGCGTGCACCGGCCGATGCAAGCAAGCCATGCAAGATTACTTTGCGTTTCAATTCACCTGACACGATAACCTTGGCCGTCAATGCGTGTATCGGCACGATGCCGGCGTCTTTCAACACCAGAATGTCGATCTTATCGGCGGTCAGACGGTTTAAATCCGACAACCGGACTTCAGCGGTGTCGCCGCGCGTTGGTGAATTAAAGCCGCGCTTCGGCAAGCGACGCTGCAGCGGCATCTGCCCGCCTTCGAAGCCGACCTTGTGATAGCCACCCGCGCGCGAGCTTTGACCTTTGTGCCCGCGGCCCGCTGTTTTGCCGAGCCCGCTGCCAATGCCGCGACCGACACGGCGCTTCGCGTGCTTGGCGCCGGCGGCAGGTTTAATTGTATTGAGATGCATTGCGTTATCCCTCGCTCTTCACGAGATAGCTGACTTTGTTGATCATGCCGCGATTTGCCGGTGTGTCGATGACTTCCGACGTCGAGTTGATGCGGCGCAGGCCCAGCCCGCGCACGGTTGCGCGATGCGATTCCATCGTGCCGATCAGGCTGCGGACGAGCGTTACTTTAATGGTCTTGCCCGACTGTTTAGCTTTGGCCATGGTTATCCCGCAATCTCTTCGACCGACTTGCCGCGCTTGGCGGCAATGTCCGCCGGCGAGTTCATTGCCTGCAGACCGTTCAAGGTCGCACGCACGACGTTATACGGATTGGTCGAGCCGACGATCTTGGCCAGCACGTTGGTCACACCCATCACTTCAAAAATCGCGCGCATCGGACCGCCCGCGATAATGCCCGTGCCGTCCGAAGCCGGCTGCATGTAGACGCGCGCCGAACCGTGGCGGCCGATGACTGCGTGATGCAGCGTGCCGTTCTTCAAATTGATTTTGACCAGCTTGCGGCGCGCTTCATCCATCGCTTTCTGCACCGAAATCGGCACTTCGCGCGCTTTGCCTTTGCCCATGCCGACGCGGCCATCGCCGTCGCCAACCACGACCAATGCAGCGAAACCCATGACCCGGCCGCCCTTCACCACTTTGGTGACGCGGTTGATCGCGATCATTTTTTCACGCAGGCCGTCGCCACGTTCTTCGCCGCCGGCCATCCTGTTTGCCTGGAGTTTTGCCATGTCGTTTCCTGACTAGAACTTGAGGCCGTGTTCGCGCGCGGCATCTGCCAGCGCTTTCACACGACCATGGTATTTATAGCCGCCGCGATCAAACGCGACCGCTTCGATGCCGAGCGCTTTCGCTTTTTCGGCAATCAGTTTGCCCACGGCGGCCGCGGCGTCGACATTGCCACCAGATTTGACCGACTTACGCAACGCCGGTTCGACCGTCGACGCGCTCGCGAGCACCTTGGCGCCACTCGCATCGATCACCTGCGCATACATATGCGAGTTCGAGCGGTGAACTGCGAGCCGCACGACCCGCAACTCGGCGATTTTCCGGCGGGTTTGCTGCGCACGGCGCATCCGCGCCTGATCTTTGGTTTCTTTCATGTCTCGCCTCTATTTCTTCTTGGTCTCTTTGAGGATGACCTTCTCGTCCGAATAGCGCACGCCCTTGCCCTTGTAAGGCTCGGGACGGCGATACGCGCGAATTTCTGCCGCTACCTGGCCGACTGACTGCTTGTCGATACCCTTGATCAGGATCTCAGTTTGCGTCGGCGTTTCAACTTTGATGCCGGCCGGCATTTGATGCACAACCGGGTGCGAAAAGCCGAGCGTCAGATTCAGTTTGTCGCCCTGCGCCTGCGCACGGTAGCCGACGCCAACCAGCGTCAACTTGCGCTCGTACCCCTTGGTTACGCCTTGCACCATGTTCGCCACCAGCGCGCGCATCGTGCCCGACAGCGCATTGGCCGCGTGGGACTCGTTCGCCACTTTAAATTGCAGCTGGTTCTCGGTCTTTTCGAGTTTGACCTGGTCCGACAGCGCCTGCTTCAGCGTGCCAAGCGGGCCTTTGATCGAAATCTCGGTCGGCGAGAACTGCACTTCGACGCCTTTTGGCACGTCGATCGGAAAATTACCTATTCTGGACATCGCTATTCCTCGTTCGCCGCGTCAACTATGCAACGATGCACAAAACCTCGCCGCCGATGCCGAGGCCGCGCGCTTTGCGGTCGGTCATCACGCCCTTCGAGGTCGATACGATCGCCACGCCAAGACCATTCATCACTTTCGGAATGGAATCGCACGGCTTGTAAATGCGCAGCCCTGGACGGCTTACGCGCTCGAGTTTCTCAATGACCGGGCGGCCGGCGTAGTACTTGAGGCCCACTTCAAGCGTGGGCTTGCCGTCCTGCGGGCGCACTGCGAAGTCGTCGATGTAGCCTTCGTCTTTGAGGACTTTGGCAATCGCGGCTTTCACTTTGCTCGCGGGCATTGCAACAGAAACTTTTTCCGACATTTGCGCATTGCGTATGCGCGTCAACATGTCGGCGATCGGATCACTCATGCTCATTTATGTTTTCTCCTGCTGCTGTCCGACTACCAGCTCGCCTTGATGACACCGGGAATTTCGCCGCGCATTGCAATGTCGCGCAACTTGCTGCGGCCAAGTCCAAACTTGCTGTAAACCCCGCGCGGACGGCCGGTCAGCGCACAACGATTGCGCAACCGCACCGGGCTCGCGTCGCGCGGCAGTTTCTGCAGCTTCAGGCGCGCTTCATAACGATCTTCCTGCGACAGCTTCTGATCGTTGATGAGCGCCATCAGCTGCGCGCGTTTGGCGGCGTATTTCTTCACCATCTTGCGGCGGTTCTGGTCGCGAAGCTTCAACACGAGTTTTGACATGGCCTAGTTCCTGAACGGAAATTTGAATGCCGCCAGCAACGCGCGCCCTTCGGCGTCGGTTTTGGCGGTGGTGGTAATCGTGATGTTCATGCCGCGAATTGCGTCGATCTTGTCGTATTCGATTTCAGGGAAAATGATCTGTTCCTTGATGCCGAAATTGAAGTTGCCGCGGCCGTCGAACGATCTGCCCGGGATGCCGCGGAAGTCGCGGATGCGCGGGATAGCAACAGTAACGAGGCGGTCCAGAAATTCATACATGCGCGTGCCGCGCAGCGTGACTTTGCAGCCGATCGGATAGTTGTCGCGGATCTTGAAGGTCGCGATCGACTTGCGCGATTTAGTCACGAGCGGCTTCTGGCCCGCGATCTTCGTCATGTCGTTGACCGCGTTGTCCATGATCTTCTTGTCGTTCACCGCTTCGCCCACACCCATGTTGAGCGTGATCTTTTCGATGCGCGGGACCTGCATCACGGACTTGTAGCCGAACTGGGTGACCAGTTTCTTGACGACGTCCTGCTGGTAATAGCTTTGCAGACGGCTCGCTGCGGCTGCGCTTTTGCCTTTGCCGGCGGCCTGGGGTTGACTACTCATACGTCGATCACTTCGCCGTTGGATTTGAATATGCGCACGCGCCGTCCGTCGTCAAGCGTCTTAACGCCGACGCGATCAGCTTTTTTGCTCGTCGGGTTGAAAATCGCGACGTTCGACACGTGCAGCGGCATTTCCTTGTCGACGATGCCGCCGGTGGTGTTCTTCATCGGGTTCGGCCGCTGGTGTTTCTTCACGCGATTCGCGCCCTCGACCAGAATGTGTTCGAGGTCGAGCACGCGCAGCACCGTGCCGCGTTTGCCTTTGTCTTTGCCGGTAATGACGATCACGTCATCGCCTTTTTTAATCTTGCGCATGCTTGGTCTGCCTATGGCTTTACAGCACTTCGGGTGCGAGCGAAACGATCTTCATGAAACGCTCGGTTCTCAATTCACGCGTCACCGGTCCGAAAATACGCGTGCCGATGGGTTCAAGTTTCGCGGTCAACAAAACCGCTGCATTGCTGTCGAACTTGATCATCGACCCGTCGGCACGGCGAATGCCTTTGGCGGTGCGCACGACGACTGCGTTGTAGATCTCGCCTTTTTTGACGCGGCCGCGCGGGGCTGCGTCCTTGATGCTGACTTTGATGACGTCGCCAATGCCGGCATAGCGGCGCTTTGAGCCGCCGAGCACCTTGATGCACATGACCGCGCGCGCGCCGGTGTTGTCAGCAACGTCCAGAATGGACTGCATCTGTATCATTTTTTGCTCTCGCTTTGTGCTGCAATCTTTTCCAACTTGAACCGCCTTACTGCCTCATTCGCGGTCAGTCTTGGAACCCGTCCGGGATCTGGTCGTGCGCCAAAAAATCAGGGGCGCACTTTATAACGAACGCGGGATTTTACACAATACCCCGCCCTCTTACAACTTTAATTCGACTTAAATGACGCGTGCTTTCACGATCAGTTTGCTGACGCGCCAGGCCTTGGTCTTGGCGAGCGGGCGGCATTCCTCGATCAGCACGGTATCGCCCTCTTTGAACTCGTTTTTCTCATCATGCGCATGATATTTCTTCGAGCGCGTGACGATTTTGCCGTAAAGCGGATGCTTGACGCGGCGCTCGACCAACACGGTTACCGTCTTGTTCATCTTGTCGCTGACGATGCGGCCGGTCAGCGTGCGCTTGTTCGCTGGGGTGGTTTCGGTCATGACTGGCGTGCCTTTTCGTTGATGATCGTGCGCACGCGCGCAATGTCGCGGCGCACTTTCCCGATCTGGCTGTTATTGGTGAGCTGCTGAGTTGCAACCTGCATGCGCAGGCTGAATTGCGCCTTCAACAAGTCGTTCAACTCCGAGCGCAGCTCGTCGGTGTTCTTCGCGCGTAATTCGCTCGCTTTCATGTCTTAGCCTCCGACCATGCGATGCACGAACGTGGTCAACAGCGGCAGCTTCGCCGACGCCAGGCGGAACGCCTCGCGCGCGGATGCTTCGTCGACACCGTCCATTTCGTAAAGCACCTTGCCCGGCACGATCTCGGCGACCCAATACTCGGGATTGCCTTTGCCGTTACCCATGCGGACTTCGGCGGGTTTACGCGAAATCGGCTTGTCCGGGAAAATGCGGATCCAGATGCGGCCACCGCGCTTGATGTGGCGCGTCATCGCGCGCCGCGCAGCTTCGATCTGGCGCGCCGTCAAACGACCGCGCGTCAGTGCCTTTAAACCGTAATCGCCAAAGCTTACCTTGGCGCCGCGGGTCGCCACACCTTTATTGCGGCCCTTTTGTTCCTTGCGATATTTCCTTCTAGCTGGCTGCAGCATGCTTCACTCCTGTCCGTCTTTTCTTCGGCGCCGGTTTGGCCGCGGGCTTGTCCGAAACGGGCTTGTCAGTCACCAGTGATTCGGGTGTCGCAGCCGGGGCGGCGAGCGCCTGTTCGTGCTTGGAAAGTATTTCGCCTTTGAACACCCACACTTTGACGCCGATGATGCCGTAAGTGGTCTTGGCTTCGGAAAAACCATAGTCGATATCGGCGCGCAGCGTGTGCAACGGCACGCGACCCTCGCGATACCATTCCGTGCGCGCAATCTCGATTCCGTTCAAGCGGCCGGCACTCATGATCTTGATGCCTTGCGCGCCCAGGCGCATCGCGTTGGTGATTGCGCGCTTCATCGCGCGCCGGAACATGATGCGCTTTTGCAACTGTTGCGTAATCGAATCGGAAATCAATTGCGCGTCGAGTTCGGGCTTGCGAATTTCCTCGATGTTGATGTGCACCGGCACGTGCAGAAGTTTCTGCAACTGTGCTTTCAGCGATTCAATGTCTTCACCCTTCTTGCCGATGACGACACCGGGACGCGCGCTGAAAATCGTGATCTTGGCGTTTTTCGCCGGTCGCTCGATGATGATCTTGCCGACTGCGGCATGCGCGAGTTTCTGTTTCAGAAAGTCACGAACCTTCACATCTTCCTGCAGCATGCCCGGAAAATTCTTGCTGTTCGCGTACCACTTCGACGTCCAGTTACGCAGCACTGAGAGCCGGAAGCCGATCGGATGTATTTTTTGACCCATGACTATTTCCTCCCGTCGCCGACGGTCAGGTGAATGTGGCAGCTGTGCTTCAACACGCGTACGCCGCGGCCCTTTGCGCGCGCCGCGAAACGCTTGAGCACCGGACCTTTTTCGACGTAAATGCGCGTCACTTTCAGTTCGTCGATGTCGGCGCCGTCGTTATGCTCGGCATTCGCGATTGCCGACTCGAGCACCTTGCGAATGATCACAGCGCCTTTTTTAGGGCTGAAGGTGAGCAGGTTCAGCGCTTTTTCGACTTGCAGGCCGCGAATCTGGTCAGCGACCAGACGGCCTTTTTGGGGCGAGAGCCGCACGCCGTTTAATTTTGCCGTAGTTTCCATTAACGCATTCCTCATTTCTTGGCCGGGCTCGCGGCGGGCGCGACGCTCGACTTTTTGTCACCTGCCGGCGCGGCGGTGCTGCCTGCTTTGGAGTGACCTTTGAATATCCGCGTGTGCGAAAACTCGCCGAGCTTGTGGCCAACCATATTTTCCGAAATGTAGACCGGAACGTGTTGTTTGCCGTTGTGCACGGCAATCGTCAGGCCGACGAAGTCGGGCAGTATCGTTGAGCGCCGCGACCAGGTTTTGAGCGGGCGTTTGTCGTTGGATGCGCGTGCCGCTTCGACCTTGGCCATCAGGTGATAGTCGACGAACGGGCCTTTTTTAACTGAGCGTGCCATATGTATATACCTCGATTAACCGGCGCCGACTTTGGCGTGACGGCGGCGCACGATCATGCTGTCAGTGCGCTTGTTTTTGCGGGTGCGATAACCCTTGGTCAACGTGCCCCACGGGCTCACCGGATGGCGGCCCGCAGCAGTCTTGCCTTCGCCGCCGCCATGTGGGTGGTCGATCGGGTTCATCGCCACGCCGCGCACTGTCGGCCGGATGCCGCGCCAGCGCACCGCACCGGCTTTGCCGAGCGAACGCAGGCTGTTTTCTTCGTTGCCCACTTCACCGATCGTCGCGCGGCAATTGACATGCACTTTGCGGATTTCGCCGGAGCGTAACCGCAACTGCGCATATTCACCTTCACGCGCCAGCAACTGCACGCCGGAGCCGGCAGCGCGCGCGATCTGCGCGCCTTTACCCGGCATCATTTCAATGCAATGGATCGTCGAGCCGACCGGGATATTACGCAACGGCATCGCATTACCGGCCTTGATCGGCGAATCCGAGCCATTCTGAACCTGCGCGCCGACTGCGAGACCCTTGCACGCGATAATGTAGCGGCGCTCGCCATCGGCGTAGCACAAGAGTGCGATGTGCGCACTGCGGTTCGGGTCATGCTCGATCCGCTCGACCTTGGCGACGACGCCGTCCTTGTCGCGCTTGAAATCGACGACGCGATAATGCTGCTTGTGACCGCCGCCCATATGGCGCGTGGTGATCTGGCCGGTATTGTTGCGGCCTGCGGTTTTGCTCTTACGCTCGAGCAATGCATCATGCGGCCGGCCTTTATACAGATCCGGGTTGACGACCCGCACGACCGCACGGCGGCCCGGCGAAGTTGGTTTAAGTTTGACGAGTGCCATTATTTGCTCTCCCCTGCCGCGAAGTTGATTTCCTGTCCGGCCTTCAGCGACACGTATGCTTTCTTCCAGTTGTTGCGCCGGCCCATGAAGCGGCCGAAGCGCTTTTCCTTGCCTTTAACGTTCGACACCTGCACCGCCAAAACTTCAATCTTTTTATCCTTGGTGCCGAACATGAGTTCGACTGCGGCCTTGATTTCCGGCTTGGTCGCATCCGACATCACCCGGAACAAGTACTGGTTGTTCTTCTCGCCAACGAACGTGCCCTTCTCCGAAATTACCGGAGCCAGCAGCACCTTCATCAGACGCTCGGTATTTTTAGTGCCGACGGCGCTCATTTAAGCAGCTCCTCGAATTTAGCCATCGCGGTCTTGGTCAAAAGCACGTTGGCGTGGCGGATCAGGCTGACCGGATCGGCATGCGAGACCGCGCAAACATTGACGTTGGGCAGGTTGCGCGCGGAAAGCAGCAGGTTCTCATCCATGCTCTCGGTAACGATCAGCACGTTTTCATAGCCCATGCTTTTCACTTTTTGCGCGAGCAACTTCGTTTTCGGTGAATCAAGCGTAAAGCTGTCGACGACCGCAAGCCGGCCTTCGCGCGCGAGCTGCGACAGAATCGAGCAGACACCGGCGCGATACATTTTCTTGTTCAGCTTGTGCGAAAAATTCTCATCGGGCCGATTCGGGAAAATCCGGCCGCCGCCGCGCCACAATGGGCTCGACGACATACCGGCACGAGCGCGACCGGTGCCTTTCTGATTGAACGGCTTTTTGGTCGAGTGGCTGACTTCGCCACGGTCTTTCTGTGCGCGCGTGCCTTGACGCCCGTTCGCGAGGTACGCGGTCACGACCTGGTGAATCAGCGATTCATTGTAGTCGCGCGCGAACACGGCATCCGCCGCCGCCACGTTGGCAGTCGACTTGCCACTCTGATCGATCAGTTTAAGTTCCATCATTTACCTGCCTTGCCTGCGGGCTTTGCCACTGGTTTCACCGGCGTCTTGCCGATCTTTACCGCCGGATAAACCGTGATGTCGCCGTTCTTCGCACCGGGAATTGCGCCGCGGATCAGAAGCAGTTGGCGCTCGACGTCGATGCGCACGATCACGAGATTTTGCGTCGTGCGGTTGACGTCACCCAGGTGACCCGTCATTTTTTTGCCGGGAAACACGCGGCCGGGATCCTGCGCCATCGAGATCGAGCCCGGCTTGTTATGCGACACTGAGTTACCGTGCGTGGCGCGGTTCGATTTGAAGTGATGGCGCTTGATGACGCCGGCGTAACCTTTGCCGATGGTCGTACCCGCGACGTCCACTTTCTGGCCGACCTTGAACACGTCGACGCCGATCGTGCCACCGACTTTCAGATTCGAAATCTGTTCGGCGGTCACGCGGAATTCTTTCAACACTGAACCGGCTTCGACGCCCGCTTTGGCAAAGTGGCCTGCCGCCGATTTGACGACACGGCGTGCACGACGCTGACCATACGCGACTTGCACCGCAGTATAGCCGTCCGATTCGGGGGTTTTGATCTGGGTCACGCGATTGTTCGACACATCCACGACCGTCACCGGGATGGAATCGCCATCATCGGTAAAGACACGTGTCATGCCGATCTTGCGACCGACGAGTCCTAAACTCATTTTGCTCACCTTTTCTTAAACCCTGCCGGGACTTCGCCCCAGAGCAGGTGCCGACTGCAATTGGCCGGCCTTTCACTTTCAGAATCCGGTTGCCCGGACGCTGATCCTACAATTTAATTTCGACGTCCACACCTGCAGGCAAGTCGAGCTTCATCAGCGCGTCGACCGTCTTGTCGGTCGGATCGATGATGTCCATCAACCGCAGATGCGTACGAATTTCGAACTGGTCGCGCGACGTCTTGTTCGCATGCGGCGAACGCAGCACGTCGAAACGTTCTTTACGCGTCGGCAACGGCACCGGGCCCTTGACAACAGCGCCGGTGCGCTTGGCGGTATCCACGATTTCGAGCGCCGACTGATCGATCAAGCGATAGTCGAACGCCTTGAGGCGAATGCGTATTTTCTGACTTTTGACGGCGGCCATGGCGGTTACTCGAGAACTTTAGCGACGACGCCGGCGCCGACGGTCTTGCCGCCTTCGCGAATCGCGAAGCGCAAGCCTTCTTCCATCGCGATAGGCTGAATCAGCGCCACCGTGATCGAGATGTTGTCGCCCGGCATCACCATTTCCGTGCCCGCCGGTAATTCGATATTGCCCGTCACGTCGGTGGTCCGGAAGTAGAACTGCGGACGGTAGCCCTGGAAGAACGGCGTATGACGGCCACCCTCGTCTTTGCTCAAGACGTAGATCTCGGCGGTGAACTTCGTGTGCGGCGTGATCGAGCCCGGCTTCGCCAGCACCTGACCGCGCTCCACTTCTTCGCGCTTGGTGCCGCGGAGCAATACGCCGACGTTGTCACCGGCCTGACCTTGATCGAGCAGCTTACGGAACATCTCCACACCCGTGCACACCGTCTTGATCGTCGGCTTCAGGCCCACGATTTCAATCTCTTCGCCGACCTTCACGATGCCGCGCTCAACCCGGCCCGTTACCACGGTGCCGCGGCCTGAAATCGAGAACACGTCTTCCACCGGCATCAGGAACGGGCCATCCAGCGCGCGCTTCGGTTCCGGGATGAAAGAGTCCAGCGCTTCGGCCAGCTTGAAGATCGCACCCTCGCCCATGTCCGTCGCATCGCCTTCGAGCGCTTTTAACGCCGAGCCGATGATGATCGGGGTCTTGTCGCCCGGAAATTCATACTTCGACAGCAATTCGCGCACTTCCACTTCGACCAGCTCCAGCAATTCCTTGTCGTCGACCATGTCCGCTTTATTCATGAACACGACGATGTACGGCACGCCGACCTGGCGCGCCAGCAGGATGTGCTCGCGCGTTTGCGGCATCGGGCCGTCAGCTGCACTCACCACCAGAATCGCGCCGTCCATCTGCGCCGCACCGGTGATCATGTTCTTGATGTAGTCGGCGTGTCCCGGGCAATCGACGTGCGCATAGTGGCGCTTCTCCGTCTCATACTCGACATGCGCCGTGTTGATCGTGATGCCGCGTGCCTTTTCTTCCGGCGCTGCATCGATCTGGTCGTAGTTCTTCGCCTCGCCGCCATACTTCTTCGACAGCACGTGCGTCATCGCCGCCGTCAGCGTCGTCTTGCCATGGTCAACGTGGCCGATCGTTCCCACGTTTACGTGCGGCTTGGTGCGCTCAAATTTGCCTTTTGCCATATCGGTTCCTTGTTACTTTTTAGAGCCCTTGTCGGGGCCGTCTCGATTAATGATGCCGTCAGCAATATTCTTCGGCGCTTCGGTGTAGTGCTTGAATTCCATGGTGTACGTTGCGCGGCCTTGAGTGGCTGAACGCAGCGAAGTCGAGTAGCCGAACATCTCGGCCAACGGCACTTCCGCTTTAATCACTTTGACGCCCGCGATTTCATCCATCCCCTGGATGATGCCGCGACGCGATGACAGATCGCCGACCACGTTGCCCATGAAATCAGGCGGCGTTTCAACTTCAACCGCCATCATCGGCTCAAGGATCGTCGGGCTCGCGCGGCGCATGCCTTCCTTGAACGCCATCGACGCGGCCATCTTGAACGCGTTTTCATTCGAGTCCACTTCGTGGTACGAACCGTCGAACAGCGTGACTTTAACGTCGACTACCGGGAAGCCCGCGAGCACGCCCGCCGGCAACGTATCAATCAAGCCCTTTTCGACCGCCGGAATATACTCGCGCGGCACCGATCCGCCTTTGATTGCATCGACGAACTCGAAACCTTTGCCTGCGACTTGCGGCTCGACTTTCAGCACGACGTGACCGTATTGACCGCGGCCGCCCGACTGCTTGATGAACTTCCCTTCGACCTTGTCGCAAGCCTTTTTAATCGTCTCGCGATACGCAACCTGCGGCTTGCCGACCGACGCTTCGACGCCGAATTCGCGTTTCATGCGGTCGACGATAATTTCTAGATGCAGCTCGCCCATGCCGGCGATGATTGTCTGACCGGACTCTTCGTCGCTGCGCACACGAAATGACGGATCTTCCTGAGCCAGGCGATTGAGCGCGATGCCCATTTTTTCCTGGTCAGCTTTGGTTTTCGGCTCGACCGCCTGAGAAATGACAGGCTCAGGAAATATCATGCGCTCGAGAATGATGATTTTCTGCGGGTCGCACAGCGTCTCGCCGGTCGTCGCTTCTTTCAAGCCGACTGCGGCCGCGATATCGCCTGCGCGGACTTCCTTGATTTCCTCGCGCGTGTTCGCGTGCATCTGCAGCAAGCGGCCGATGCGCTCCTTACGACCCTTGATCGGGTTGTAAATCGTGTCGCCCGAATTGACCACGCCTGAATAAACGCGGAAGAAAATCAACTGCCCGACGTACGGGTCCGTCGCAATCTTGAATGCAAGACCTGAAAACGGCTCTTCGTCGCTCGCTCGGCGTTCGGTCGGCTTGTCACTGTCGTCGATGCCTTTAACGGGCGGAATATCAACCGGCGCCGGCAGATAGTCAATCACGCCGTCGAGCATTGCCTGCACGCCTTTGTTCTTGAACGCTGAGCCGCACAGCATCGGCACGATTTCATTGTGAATCGTGCGCGTGCGCAGGCCAAGCTTCACTTCTTCGACCGACAACGCGCCGGAGTCGATGTACTTGTTCATCAACTCTTCATTGGCTTCGGCCGCGCTCTCGACCATCTTGTCATGCCATTCCTGCGCCTGATCTTGCAGATTGGCGGGAATGTCGCGCAGCTCGTACTTCATACCCTGGGTCGAATCGTCCCAGTAAATTGCCTTCATGCGCACCAAGTCGATGACGCCTTCGAACTTCTCTTCGGCGCCGATCGGAATCTGTATCGGGACCGGGTTCGCTTTCAAACGCGCCTTCATCTGGTCGAAGACCTTGAAGAAGTCCGCGCCCTGGCGGTCCATCTTGTTCACGAACGCGAGCCGAGGCACGCCGTACTTAACGGCCTGACGCCACACCGTTTCAGACTGCGGCTGCACACCGCCGACTGCGCAATAGACCATGCACGCGCCGTCTAGCACGCGCAAGCTGCGCTCCACTTCGATCGTGAAGTCGACGTGGCCCGGGGTATCGATGATGTTGATGCGGTGTTCGGGATAGTTGTTGTCCATCCCCTTCCAGAAGCACGTAGTCGCCGCGGACGTAATCGTGATGCCGCGCTCCTGCTCCTGCTCCATCCAGTCCATCACGGCGGTGCCGTCATGCACTTCGCCGATCTTATGGGAGACGCCGGTGTAGAACAACACGCGTTCAGTGGTCGTGGTTTTACCCGCATCAATGTGGGCACTGATGCCGATGTTGCGATAGCGCTCGATGGGTGTTTTACGTGGCACTTTTAATAAACCTTAAGCTGACTGCTTCTCAATCAAAACCGGTAATGCGAGAACGCTTTGTTGGCTTCCGCCATACGGTGCACTTCCTCGCGCTTTTTCATCGCACCGCCGCGGCCTTCAGATGCCTCGGCAAGCTCACCCGCCAGGCGGGCGCCCATGGACTTCTCGCCGCGGCTACGTGCCGCATCGCGCAACCAGCGCATCGCAAGCGCGGTGCGGCGGATCGGGCGAACTTCAACCGGAACCTGGTAGTTGGCGCCACCGACACGGCGGCTTTTCACTTCAACCATCGGCTTCACATTGTTGACCGCCGTCGTGAACACTTCGAGCGGGTCCTTGCTCGTCTTTTTCTTTATCTGCTCAAGCGCGCTGTAAATAATGCCTTCGGCAATCGACTTCTTGCCGGCCTGCATCAATACGTTGACGAACTTGGCGACATCAACACTCGAGAACTTCGGGTCCGGAAGGATCTCGCGCTTGGGTATCTCTCTACGACGTGGCATATTTTTCTGTCCTGTCTAATTTCTGAGCGGCGGTTAAGCTGCCTTCGGCCGCTTGGCGCCGTATTTCGAGCGGCTTTGTTTACGATCTTTTACGCCGGCGGTATCGAGACTGCCGCGCACGATGTGGTAACGCACGCCCGGCAAGTCTTTCACGCGGCCGCCGCGAATCAACACGACCGAGTGCTCCTGCAGGTTGTGGCCTTCGCCGCCGATGTAGCTGGTGACTTCGAAACCATTGGTCAGGCGCACACGAGCGACTTTGCGCAGGGCCGAATTCGGCTTCTTCGGAGTCGTCGTGTAAACGCGCGTGCATACGCCGCGTTTTTGCGGCGAATTTTTAAGCGCCGGCACCTTGCTCTTAACGGTGCGAATGACGCGCGGTTTGCGCACTAACTGGTTGATCGTCGGCATAGTCGGTTGTCTGTTCTGTTTTCCGCTGTTTTCAGCTCAAAATCGCGTGTTTTGTCACACCCCTGCGATTTTCAAGCCTCTTAAAAAAGGAGGGGACGGCAACAATGCCGTCCCGTCCGAGTTGGGTTTCGAGCTAAAAAGACTGTAAATTTTAAAGGGTTACAGCATCCCTGTCAAGCAACCTGCTCGCGTGTTTCGGTAGCCGGCGCCTCTTCGGGCGCTCCTTCGACCAACGGCAACAGCTCCCCGGCAGCAACCTGGCGTTTGCGCGTGTTGTGATACGCAAGTCCAGTGCCCGCCGGGATCAGGCGGCCGACAATGACGTTCTCTTTCAAGCCGCGCAATTCATCGCGCTTGCCCATGATCGCCGCTTCAGTCAGCACCCGCGTGGTTTCTTGGAAAGAAGCCGCTGAGATGAACGAATCGGTCGACAACGAAGCCTTCGTGATACCGAGCAGCATGAAGTCGTAAATTGCCGGCTTCTTGCCTTCGGCCGTCACGCGATCGTTCTCGTCCAGCACTTCGGCGCGCTCCAACTGTTCGCCGACGATGAAACGAGTATCGCCCGCGTCGACTATGGTCACGCGCCGCAGCATCTGACGCACGATGACCTCAATGTGTTTGTCATTAATCTTCACGCCTTGCAGACGGTAAACGTCCTGCACTTCGTTACAGATATAACGCGCGAGCGCTTCGACGCCGAGCAACCGCAGAATGTCATGCGGATCGGCCGGACCGTCAACGATAACCTCTCCACGATTCACGACCTGGCCGTCGTGCGCCATGACGTGCTTGTCTTTCGGAATCAGATACTCGTGCGCGACACTGTCGAGATCGGTGATCACCAAACGCTGTTTACCCTTGGTGTCTTTACCAAACGAAACCGTGCCGGTGATTTCCGCGAGCAGGCCCGCGTCTTTCGGCGAACGCGCTTCGAAGAGTTCCGCCACGCGCGGCAGACCGCCCGTGATGTCGCGGGTTTTCGAAGTTTCCTGCGGAATCCGCGCCAGCACTTCACCGACCGACACTTCTTGGCCATCCTTCACGGTGATAATGCAACCGATCTGGAAGGTGATGTTGACGGACTGATCGGAGCCGGCAATCTTGACTTCCTGGCCGCTTTGATCGAGGAGTTTGACCTGCGGACGCAAGCCTTTGACCTGCGCGCTGCCGCGGCGCTTCGGATCGACGACTACGAGCGTTGACAGGCCCGTGACCTCGTCGGTCTGCTTCGCCACCGTGACGCCTTCTTCGACGTTCTCGAAGCGCACCTTTCCCGCGTACTCGGTAATGATCGGACGAGTGTGCGGATCCCACATTGCAAGCACATGGCCCGCCTTGACCTGTTCGCCATCGCGCGCAAGCAACGTCGCACCGTAAGTGACTTTATGACGTTCGCGTTCACGGCCATGTTCATCATGAATAAACACTTCACCGCTGCGCGAGATCGCAATCAACTCACTGCGAGCATTGGTCACATAGCGCATGCTAGGCGAATAACGCACGATGCCCGCTGATTTGCTTTCGACCTGACTCACGACGGCTGTACGCGATGCCGCGCCGCCGATGTGGAACGTGCGCATCGTCAGCTGCGTGCCGGGTTCGCCGATCGATTGCGCGGCGATAACGCCAACCGCTTCCCCGACGTTGACAATCGAGCCGCGGCCCAGATCGCGGCCATAGCACTTCGCGCACAAACCGTAGCGCGTTTCGCAGGTAAGCGGGGTGCGCACCTTAATTTCGTCGAGCCCAACGCTTTCAATTGCTTCAACCGAATCTTCATCGAGCAGGCTGTTGACCGGGAACATGACCTGGCCACTTTCCGGATTGATGATTTCAGCCGTGCAGACGCGGCCGAGAATGCGCTCGCGCAGCGACTCGACGACCTCACCGCCTTCGATCAGCGCTTTCATGGCGACGCCTTGCGACGTGCCGCAATCTTCCTCGGTCACCACGAGATCCTGCGTGACGTCAACGAGACGGCGCGTGAGGTAACCCGAGTTCGCGGTCTTCAACGCCGTATCGGCAAGACCTTTCCGCGCGCCGTGCGTCGAAATGAAGTACTGCAGCACGTTCAAGCCTTCACGGAAGTTCGCCGTAATCGGCGTCTCGATAATCGAACCGTCCGGCTTCGCCATCAAACCGCGCATGCCGGCCAACTGACGAATCTGCGCAGCCGAACCGCGTGCGCCGGAATCGGCCATCATGTAGATTGAATTGAAAGACTCCTGCGTGACCGCAGCGCCTTGCTTGTCTACGAGCGGCACATAGTCCTGCTTCGCGTAGTCCCACGCCGCGACGTCTTCGGTTCCAAGCTGGTCCATCATGGCCTTGGCTACGACGTCACCGGCACGGCCCCAGATATCGACCACTTTGTTGTAGCGCTCGCCCTGGGTAACTAGGCCCGACGTGTACTGCGACTCGATTTCCTGCACTTCTTTTTCAGCTTCGGAGATGATCGTGTCTTTCTGCGTCGGCACGAGCATGTCGTCGACGGCGATCGAAATTCCGGCGCGCGTCGCCATCGTAAAGCCGCTGTACATTAACTTGTCAGCAAAAATGACGGTTTCACGCAATCCGCAACGACGGAACGAATGATTGATCAACTTCGAGATTTCTTTTTTCTTAAGCGATTTGTTAATCAGCTCGAACGGAAGCCCGGGCGGCAGAATTTCAGACAGCAGCGCACGGCCAACAGTGGTCTGATAACGCGTGACCTTCTCGCGCTTCTCACCGCCTTCGCCGAACTCGACTTCCTTGATCCGCACCTGGACTTTCGCATTCACTTCGACCTGGCGCGACTCGTATGCGCGCGAAACTTCCGCGACGTTTGAGAACGCCATGCTTTCGCCGCGCGCGCCCATCTTCTCGCGCGTGATGTAGTACAGACCGAGCACAATGTCCTGCGACGGCACGATGATCGGCTCGCCGTTGGCGGGTGACAGGATGTTGTTCGACGACAACATCAAGGTGCGCGCTTCAAGTTGGGCTTCCAGCGACAACGGCACGTGGACGGCCATCTGGTCACCGTCGAAGTCGGCGTTAAACGCCGCGCAGACGAGCGGATGCAATTGAATCGCTTTGCCTTCGATCAGCACCGGCTCGAACGCCTGGATGCCCAGGCGATGCAGTGTCGGCGCGCGGTTCAACATGACCGGGTGCTCACGAATAACCTCTTCGAGGATGTCCCAGACTTCGGGCACTTCCTGTTCGACCAGACGCTTCGCCGCTTTAATGGTCGTCGCAAGGCCTAACACTTCCAGCTTGTGGAAAATGTAGGGCTTGAAGAGCTCGAGCGCCATCTTCTTCGGCAGACCGCACTGATGCAGTTTCAATTGCGGTCCCACCACGATGACGGAACGACCCGAATAGTCGACGCGCTTGCCGAGCAGGTTCTGACGGAAACGGCCGCCTTTGCCTTTGATCATGTCGGCGAGCGATTTCAACGGACGCTTGTTGGCGCCCGTCATGGCCTTGCCGCGGCGGCCGTTGTCGAGCAGCGAATCGACGGCTTCCTGCAGCATGCGTTTTTCATTGCGCACGATAATTTCCGGCGCTTTAAGTTCCAGCAGACGCTTCAACCGGTTGTTGCGATTGATGACGCGGCGATACAAATCGTTGAGATCAGACGTGGCGAAACGGCCGCCATCGAGCGGCACCAGCGGGCGCAATTCCGGCGGCAGTACCGGCAGCACTTCCATAATCATCCACTCGGGCTTAATGCCGGATTTGTGGAAAGCCTCGAGCACTTTCAAGCGCTTGGCGATTTTCTTGATCTTGGTGTCGGACGTCGTCGCGGCGAGTTCGACACGCAGCGTTTCGATTGCGTGCTTCAGATCGATTGCGCGCAACAGTTCGCGCACGCCTTCCGCGCCCATGATGGCAGTAAAGTCGTCGCCGAATTCTTCCACCTTGGCAAGGTAATCGTCTTCCGACAGCAACTGGCAGCGCTGCAGCGGCGTCATGCCGGGATCGGTCACGACGTATGCTTCGAAATACAGCACGCGTTCGATATCGCGCAGCGTCATGTCGAGCACCATGCCCAGGCGCGACGGCAAAGACTTCAGGAACCAGATGTGCGCGACGACCGACGCGAGCTCGATGTGGCCCATGCGCTCGCGGCGCACTTTCGACAGCGTCACTTCAACGCCGCACTTCTCGCAAATTACTCCGCGGTGCTTCAGGCGCTTGTATTTGCCGCACAGGCACTCGTAGTCTTTGACCGGCCCGAAAATCTTGGCGCAGAAAAGCCCATCGCGCTCGGGTTTGAACGTGCGGTAGTTGATGGTCTCCGGCTTTTTGACTTCTCCGTACGACCACGACCGAATCTTGTCGGGCGAGGCGAGCCCGATTTTGATTGCGTCAAATTGTTCTTCCGGTGTTACTTGCTTGAAAAGATCGAGTAGTGCTTTCATTTTTCACTCCAAAAAGGCGTGATGCACAAAATTCCGTAAATTCGATAGCTGCTTAGTTGTCCTCGGCGGGAAATCAATATCGCTCGTGATCGAGATCGATGTCGATCGCGAGCGAGCGGATTTCCTTGACCAGCACGTTGAACGATTCCGGCATGCCGGCCTCGATCTTGTGCTCGCCTTTGACGATTGACTCATAGACCTTGCGGCGGCCTTCGGTATCGTCCGATTTGACAGTAAGCATTTCCTGCAGGGTGTACGACGCGCCGTATGCTTCGAGCGCCCACACTTCCATTTCGCCGAAGCGCTGACCGCCGAACTGCGCCTTGCCGCCCAGCGGCTGCTGGGTAACGAGGCTGTATGGCCCGGTCGAACGCGCGTGCATCTTGTCGTCGACCAGGTGATGCAGTTTCAGCATCTGCATGTAACCAACCGTGACCTGGCGATCGAAGGCTTCGCCCGTGCGGCCGTCGAACAAGGTGATCTGGCCTGAGCGCGGCAATCCGGCGAGCTCGAGCATCTCCTTGATTTCGGCTTCGTTGGCGCCGTCAAACACCGGCGTCGCGAACGGCACGCCATTGCGCAGGTTCTTGGCAAGTTCCATGATCTCGATATCGGTTAGCGAGTCGATATCTTCATGCTTGCCGCTCGAGTTGTAGATCTTGCTGACAAATTTGCGCAAGTCGGCGAGCTTCGCCTGTGCCTTCAGCATCTCGCCGATCTTCAGTCCGAGCCCTTTCGCGGCCCAGCCCAGATGCGTTTCGAGAATCTGACCGACGTTCATCCGTGAAGGCACGCCGAGCGGATTCAAGACGATATCGAGCGTCGTGCCGTCCGCCATGTGCGGCATGTCTTCGACGGGCGTAATTTTCGAGATCACGCCCTTGTTGCCATGACGACCCGCCATCTTGTCGCCAGGTTGCAGGCGGCGTTTGACGGCGATGTAGACCTTGACCATCTTCTGCACGCCCGGCGGCAATTCGTCGCCGCTCGTGAGTTTCTTTTTCTTCTCTTCGAACGCCTTGTCGAACTCGACGCGCTTTTGCGCCAGGCTATCCTTCAACTGCTCCATCTGGCGATCGACTTTGTCGTTGCCGACATCGATGTCGAACCAGCTGTGGCGCTCGACTTCGGTCAAGTACGCCTTCGTAATCTTGGTGCCTTTGACGAGCTTTTTCGGGCCTTTGTTGGCCGTTTTGCCGATCAGCAGGCGCTCGACGCGCATGAACGTGTCGTCTTCAACGATACGCATCTGGTCGGCAAGATCTTTCTTGTAACGCTTCAATTCGTCGTCGATGATCTGCTGGGCGCGTTTGTCGCGTTCGATGCCTTCGCGCGTGAACACCTGCACGTCGATCACGGTACCCGACATGCCCGAAGGCACGCGCAGGCTCGTGTCTTTAACGTCGGCGGCTTTTTCACCGAAGATGGCGCGCAGCAGTTTTTCTTCCGGCGTGAGCTGGGTTTCGCCCTTCGGCGTTACTTTGCCGACCAGCACGTCGCCCGCTTCGACTTCCGCGCCAATGTAAATGATGCCCGACTCGTCGAGATTGCCGAGCTGGGTTTCCGACAGGTTCGAAATGTCGCGCGTAATCTCTTCCGGCCCGAGCTTGGTATCGCGCGCAACGACGGACAGTTCCTCGATGTGAATCGAGGTGAATCGCTCGTCGGAAACTACGCGCTCGGAGATCAGAATCGAATCTTCGAAGTTATAGCCGTTCCACGGCATGAACGCGACCAGCATGTTCTGGCCAAGCGCCAGTTCACCCATGTCGGTTGACGCGCCGTCCGCCACCACGTCGCCTTTGGCGATATGGTCGCCAACGCGCACGAGCGGACGCTGATTGATGTTCGTGTTCTGGTTCGACCGCGTGTATTTGACGAGGTTATAGATGTCGACGCCCACTTCACCGGCGGTCGCTTCTTCATCATTGACGCGCACGACGATACGGCTCGCATCGACGTAATCGACGATGCCTCCGCGAGTCGCGCGAACGGCGGTTCCCGAGTCAACGGCAACCGTGCGCTCGAGCCCAGTGCCAACGAGCGGCTTCTCGGCGCGCAAGCACGGCACGGCCTGACGTTGCATGTTTGAGCCCATCAACGCGCGGTTCGCGTCGTCATGCTCGAGGAACGGAATCAGTGATGCCGCAACCGACACGATCTGCGCGGGCGCCACG
>JAQGMI010000110.1 GCA_028292435.1 Betaproteobacteria bacterium | reverse complement strand
ATCGACGCTCGCCTGCCGAGGGGCTGAGCGGCGGCGCGTCCCGAATAGTCCGCGATGAGATCGTCATCTTCGAAGTGATGACGGCGAAGTTGAAAAAACGCTGGTGGAAGAAGTACCGCGCCGCTCTGGAACGGGAATTTCGCCAGGATTGCATCGTCGTTCGCGCGTCCGCGATCAGGCTTCTTTAGGCTTGGCGCATGGGCCGGCCGGGAAAACGCAAGCGCTCCAAAAAAACGGCCGCCGCCGCCCGCCAAACACCGTCTTCATTGTGGGGCCGCCTTGGCCCCGGCCTCGTTACCGGCGCGGCAGACGACGACCCCAGCGGCATCGCAACCTACTCCCAGGTCGGGGCCGGTTTCGGCTACGGCATCCTGTGGACGGCGATATTCACCTTTCCGCTGATGGTCGGTATCCAGATGATCAGTGCGCGCATCGGCTGCGTGACAGGTCACGGCCTGGCCGCCAACGTTCGCCAGCATTTTCCGCGATCGATACTTTATGTCATCGTCTTTCCGCTGCTCATCGCCAACATCATCAATATCGCCGCCGACATCGGCGCGATGGGTGCGGCGCTGCACCTGCTGGTCGGCGGCAATGCGCATTGGTTCGTTCTCGGATTCGGCGCCCTGTCACTGACGTTGCAGGTACTCATCCCCTTCAATAAGTACGCGCCGATCCTCAAGTTGCTGACATTCGCGCTGCTCGCATATGTCGCCTCGTTATTCGTGATTGAAATTCCGTGGCGTGAAGTCGCGCGCGGGACTTTAATTCCTCATTTGTCCCTTGAACCGGACTACATCGTCGCGGTCGTCGCCGTTTTCGGGACGACCATCAGCCCATATTTATTTTTCTGGCAGGCATCGCAGGAAGTCGAGGAACAGCGCGCGGCCCCCGGGCACAAGCCGCTGATTCAGGCGCCCGAGCAAGCGCGCAAGGAGTTTTCGCGCATCAAACTCGATACCTGTATCGGCATGGCGTTCTCGAATTTTGTCGCGTTTTGCATCATGCTGACCGCCGTCATTACACTGCATGAGAACGGCACCACGGATATCCAGACGGCTGCGCAGGCAGCTCAGGCGCTGCGGCCGGTAGCTGGCGATTTCGCGTTCATGCTGTTTTCGCTCGGTATTATCGGTACGGGACTGCTCGCGGTGCCGGTGCTCGCGGGTTCGGCTGCCTATGGCATCGCCGAAGCGTTTCGCTGGCGCATCGGGCTTGGCCTGCCGCTCGCGCAGGCGCGCAGTTTCTATGGCGTCGTCATTGTCGCCACGATGCTCGGCGTGCTGCTCAACTTTACATCGATCGACCCGATCAAGGCGCTGTTCTGGAGTGCCGTCATCAACGGCGTCGTGGCAGTTCCGGTCATGGCGATCATGATCGTCATGGCGAGGCGAAAAAAAGTCATGGGCGGCTTCATCATCGGCCGCCGCAGCGCCGCGCTCGGCTGGCTCGCCACCGGCGTCATGACTGTCATGGTGATTGCAATGTTTGCGACATGGGGACACACCTGACCATCAGGAGGCTGCATGACCGAACTTAAATCCGCATTGACCCGCGAACTGATCATCGACAAGACACGTTACAAGCTGACGATTACGCCGCAAGGATTCAAGCTGGTGCTTAAAGGACGGCGCAAGGGCGTTGAGATTGCGTGGCACGACCTGGTCAGCGGCGATGCCGCGATGGCCGTTGCGTTGCGTGCCTCGTTAAATGCGCCGGCCGCGCCGGTGTCCCGGTCGCGCGCAGCGCATAAGCGTCCGCTGGCACACTGACCGCCAGGATTACCGCAAAGACAATTCGAAATCGCCGTCACTGCGCTCGACGGCAATCAACCGCAGCAGCGGCTTTAACTGCTCCTGGTATTGCGCGGATACTCGCGCGCTGGCAACAAACCTTGGTCCGGCATCAGGCGCCCAGCCGCCGCTGCCGGCGAGAGCCAATGGGCCACGCAGCGTCTGCAGCGATGCGCGCATTGCGTTGCCGTCATTGCCGATTTGCAATTCGTAATCGCCCAACGGCGACACCGGCGTGAGCGCCGAACTCGCCGCCCGCCATTGCAGCGTCGCATCGCCGCGCACGGCATTGCGCGTGACAACCAGATTGGTAACGTGCAGGAACAGCATGCCGCCCAATTCGAATGGCGCGAGCTGCGGCACGCCAAGCGCGAGTACTGCAGCCGGCAGGTTGATATCGACGTCGGCGAATTCAACGCGATCGAACCCGATCCTGACCGGAATGTGCTTCGCTAAACCATCAAATGCGACATCGACCGCCAGCGATCCGCGCAGAAGCCACAGGGGCTGCACACGCCAGGCGATGTCCTTGACCGCAACGACACGACCATCGGAAGACAGGGCGACAAGTTGAGCAGCGCCCGACCAAACCGTGCCCTGCACCGATGCCAGTCGCAATCGGTTGTCGCTGAGCTGCCCAAGGCCCGCCCCGAGCAGGCTTGCTGGCGCCATCGCTGTCAGTGCCGCCGCATAGACGAGGACCACGCACGCAAGCAAGCTCTTGCGCGTCATCTTGAACGAACGAGCGTCGCAGTGACGCTGACCTGACCGGGCGTTGATAGTGCTTCGATGCGGCACGTCTCGAGGCGGATTTGCTGCGCATTCAGACTCGCGACAAGATCGAGCCAATCGGAAAATCCCACCGCCCCCAGAGCGACGCCGACCTGATTCGGCTCGGCAGCATCCATGCTCCTCACTGCGCGCGACAATCCCGCCGCGTTCATCTGGCCCTGCACCAGCCCGCGCACATCCGCGCTCGAAACAACGGCGGGCGGCTGCGCGCGCAGTTGCTCAAATTCGCTCGCCTGCTGTTCGACCTTGGCCGCCTGTTCGCGCAACGCAGCGACAGTGGATTGCAATTCGGCGCGCGAATGCTCAAGGGCTTGCACCACCCATATGAAAATGATCGCGCAGATCATTGACGCCACCGCGGTAACAATCGTGCGCGCACGCGGCTCGAGCGCCTGCCATTGTTCGCGGCACTGCAGGCCAAAATCCTGCAAACGTGTCGTCATGACGACCACACCGTGATCACCGGCGCGGCGCCGCCGGCTGACGTCGCGCTCGAACTTTCGACGCGCAGTCCGGCATCCTGCAGGCGCGCGACAAGCCTTCGAATCGCAGCCGCCTCCAGCGCGGCGAGTTCGAGCGTGAAGCGGCCATTGTCGTACGCGGCGACCCGCACGCTGCCGGCAGGCAATTCGTTCGCTGCAAGCGCAATGTTGCCTATCATCGGCAGGAAATCGCCATTGTCGCCCTTGCCTACCGCATGGCGCGCTTCCGCGAGCTTGCGGCGCATTTGCAGCGCGGGATCGACCACGGCCACCGTGTCGGGCAGTGCGGCGCGGAATCGCGCCTCCATTTGCTGCCGCAACGCGCGGCGCTCGCTAGCAAGATGCGCCCAATCCGCGACGAGTGCGGATAGATGAATCAAAATTGCAATGCCGGCGAGCCATGCCGCAGGCCGCAGCCGCCGCACCACCTCCGGCGATACCCGCCACACTTTGTGTTGGTAAATGACGCCTACGTTCGCTGCGGGCGTAGCTGTGCGCCAATCGAACGCGCCTCCGTTACGGCAGGTGACGCCAAGCTCACGCTGCCATTCGGCGAGATCGGGTCCGGCATTCGCGTTGAGCGCATAGACGGCGAGCGATGACGGTCGCACATCGCGCGCGGCGGCTGCATCAAGTGCTAAACGTATGGACAGCGGCGGTGTCACGCGGTCACCGCAGTCGGTCGCTCCGCCTTCGAATTCTCCGGTACGCAGAAAGCCTTCATTGCCATCCCAGGCGAGGCTCCACGCTTCGGGTTCACGTGGCAACAACATCGCCTCGCCAATCACCTCGCATCCGGCAAAGCCCGCGCTTTCGAGCGCATTGAGCCAGCGCTTAAGGCCTGGCTTGTCGATGACCGCGAGCATATCGCCGTCGCCATCACGACCGAGCCAGTTCGCCTGACTCGACTCAGGGTCGGCAAGCGTTATGTCTTCCACCGCGAACGCAAGCACAGCACCGGCGCGACGCCGCGCGGCTTGCGGCAATTGCGCGCGCGCGAGCAAGACCTGCGACGCCGGCACGATGAGCTGAACACGCCGGGCGCCGCGCGGCAACTGCGCTAGCCCGCTCTCACCGCGCGCCGCCTCGTGGCCGCCTTCGAGCAGAACCCAGGCGCACTCGAGCGATGCCTCGCGCAGATTGCAGCGGATACGAAGCAGGCTCATGAATATTTGCGCCACACGATCGCCGGCCAGCCAAACCGTTCGCGATGCAGCAGCGCCAGGCCGGAGGCTTGGGAGCGGCCGATGGTCACGCGCACGGTCGCCATGAAGTAGTCGCTGCTGACCGCAACGTCGGCAATGCGATTCTTCAGTTGCGGCGGGACGCGTCGCGCGAAATCAGCGACATCCCGAAAATACGTTTTGTCCCGCTGCGCGACCAGCGCGCGCGCAGTGTCGAGATCGAGACCGTCGACCATCGCGGCGATTACTTCGGGAGATGCGGTGTTCACGTTGATTTGCGTATAGCGCGGCAGCGCAGTGACGAACGGGCGCAGGCGGGCAAGTACGCTGGCGTCGAATCCGCGCACGAGCGCGAGTTCGCCCGCATCCACCAGCGCCCGATTGGCGGCGAGATAAGGTGTTGCGAGTGCGAGGTAATAATCATCTTCGGCGCCATTCGCTGAGTACACCACGTTATCGGCATCGAGCCAGTCGGCCAGCGCATCCGCGAGCATGGAAGGTAAACCCAGTATGCCGAGGAGCCGCCGGAAATGAGCGAGCTGCGCGACGCTCAGCTTGCCGTCGCGCACGATATTGTTGAGATTGAATGCGCCCTGCTGATCGTCGAGGCGACCGGCAATCTCGCCGTTTTCGATCGGCAGCGGCGTGAGCTTAAGCGCCCACGGTTCGCCCGCGTGATCGACGCTGCTCGTACGGCTGTCTTCACCTAGCACCGCCCGTGCCCAGTCGATGCCGGCTTGCACCACCTCGTGTGCCTGCGCATGCCCGGCGTTCAATTCGCTTTCGCGCGACCAGGTACTTTGCACCACCAGGATTGACGATGCCGCGAGCGCAGCGAGCGCGACCACGCCCATGGCGAAAACGACGGCGACACCGCGTTGTTTCGATCTCATGACGCGAGCTCGAATACGCGCACGAGTTCTTCGCCTGATACAAGCACGACACGCACGCGCACCGCGCGCGGTAAGGCCGCATCGAGGGCACTGCCAGGCCAGGTTGCCGCCCATACGCGGGCAGCGCCCAGATAGGCCACGTTGAATTCAGCGACGCCGCTCAACAAAGGATAACGCGCGGGCGCGCGATCGACGGGCAGGTCGAGCCCCGACGACAACGACAGTTCGATTTCCTGTCGATCGTTCAGACGATAGCCGACACGGCGCGCGCTATCGACGCCTTCGACCGAAGCGAAGCGGCTGAACTCGAGATGCGACTCGCCGGAAATCCCGGCCTGCCAGGCGGGGGCGCCGCGAACCGACCGCGGCGCGGCGAGCCGCAGGTCGCGCTCGAAACGCGCAAAAAACGCCGCGACGGTTTGCCATTTATCGGTCTCTTGCCTGACATGATCGCGCGATTCGAGCACCGCGCTCAAACCCCGGTGCGACATCACGGCAAGCAGCGACAGGATGAGCAGCACCGCGAGCAACTCGATCAGGGTAAAACCACACGCACGGCCGTTATGAGTCAGCGTCATCAGCGGGCGCCCGGCGGCTGCACGATGAATCCCGTGAGCCGCGCCAGTGTGCGCGATTCTTCAGGCGCCGCATAAACAAACACATCGATGCGGCGAAACTGCGGACTGGGCATCGACACAATCTCTTCACGCCATGCGAACTCGATGCCTGCCTGAGCCTGCGCGCCACGGCGGATGCCGGTCGGCAGCCATTCGCCGCGCGCGCGGTGTTCGGCCAGCAGATTCTGCGCAACCCAGCCGGCCAGTAGTTGAGCGCGCAGTTCGCCTGCGTTGTTCGTTCCCTGCCCGGCAGCGCGCAGCGCGGCAACCAATGCAACCGCAACAATGGCGAGCGCCACCAGCACTTCTACCAGCGTAAAACCCGCCCGCCCGTTACAGCGCGGCATGCCCTGCTCCTGTCAAAGGCAGCGCGCGAACCGCGCCGGACGGCGATGCCGTCACGCGATAACGCTCAGCGCCGAGCGCGATTTCGAGCGTAAAAAAAAGCGGCGGCGCATAAGGCGAAAACGCGAGCCGCCCCGCGCCCTGTGGCCGCATGTTTTCAACTTCAAGCACAGAGACCGACATCCCTTGCGGCAAAGTGCGCGGCCGCATGAGATCACTGTCGCGTATCTCCGACCACGCACTGCCTTCGCTTCGCTCGGTAAGCCGCCAGAACCGATAACCGGTGTCATCGGCGGTCCAGCCGATCGCTTTGCCCGTTGTGCGTGATTCGATCAATGCGAGATGGAGCAGTTGGGCCAGCCGATCGGCTTCGAGTTGCAGCACGCCGCGCTCATCCGGGCGCACCGTCACGCTTACAAGTCCGAGCAGCAGACCCATGATCAGCACGACGACGAGCATCTCGACGAGGGTAAAACCGCGGCCTGCCTTGTTCGCAGTCACTGTTTGCGTATCCGTAGCGGGCCGGCTACAGATTCCACGAGCCGACGTCGGCATTGCTGCCTTCGCCGCCCGGCGCGCCATCGGCGCCGTAACTCATGACGTCAATTTCGCCGTGCAGGCCGGGATTTAAATACTGATACGAATTTCCCCAGGGATCTTTGGGCAGGCGCTCGATATAGCCGCCGGTCTTCCAGTTAGAGGGCAACGGCACGCTCGTCGGACGCGTGACAAGCGCCTGCAAACCCTGTTCAGTGGCGGGATAGCGCTGATTGTCGAGGCGATACAACTTCAGCGCCTGATACAAGCTTGCAATGTCCTGTTTGGCGGCGATGACGCGGGCTTCGTCGGGACGGCTGATGATTTTGGGCACAACTAATGCAGCCAGGATACCGATGATCACGACGACCACCATAATTTCGAGCAGCGTGAAGCCGCCGCGACCGCGCGATATTGCGCTGCCCGAGCGAACCCGCGCCGCGCCGCCGCACACCGGACTCAACATCGCCAAATTATTGCTGTCAATTCAATCCTCCCTACACCGCACCGGCGAGCGCCATTATAATGAATGCGGATTCCCGAATCGACTTTCATGATTCTAAAAATCGGGTTTCCACTATACTCCGACTAAATTTGCCGCCGTCGAAGAACGCGGCATTTTTGTCCGCGCCAATAAGGGAATATGTCCGCCGTATCCATCGAGCGACCGGGTGTTGCGCAAACAGCCGCGGTGTCTTTGCTGACGCTGCTTGCGACCGTCATGCTCGGCCTGGTTCTCGCTTACTGGACATGGATGTGGCTTGCCCCGGGCGCAACGCCGCTCGCCCGGGTCGACGACGCCGCGCCGCGGATCGAATCGGCGTACGGTCTGTTCGGCGGCTCGCGCACTAAATCAGCGGCCATCGCGCCGACGGGACTTGCGATCAAGCTCCTGGGTGTCGCGGCGGCCAGTGCCGGCAAACGCGGTTACGCCGTTCTGCAGCTCGAAGCAAAAGAAATTCTTTCGGTGCGCGAAGGCGACGCAATTGCCGAAGGCATTCGGCTCGCCGAAGTTCATGCCGATCATGTGGTGCTCGATCGCAGCGGCACGCGCGAAACGCTCGGCTGGCCGGACAAGCCCGTCCCGACGCGCGAAAAAACCGGGCGGCCATGAAACTCGTGCGCACATTGCATCTGCTGCCTGCACTTTCGCTCGTATTCGCGGGCAGCGAGGCATGGTCGGCCGAACCTGCGGCGCGACCCGCTGCACCTTCCACTTCGACTTCCCGCACGGCCGGCGGCGACCCTGTCACGCTTAATTTCATCAATGCGGATATTGAAGGCGTGGTCAAAGCGGTCAGCGAAATCACGGGCAAGAATTTCGTTCTCGATCCGCGCGTCAAAGGCACGGTAAACATTGTTTCTGCAAAGCCGATCCAGAAGTCGCTCGTCTACGACGTGTTTTTATCCGCGCTGCGGCTGCAGGGCTTTGCCGCGATCGAGGAACGCGGCACGGTGATGATCGTGCCCGAAGCCGACGCGAAGCTGCACTCAAGTCCGACCTACGGACCGCAGGACAAGTCGCGCCCCGCAGGCGACCAGATGCGCACGCAGGTTTTCACGCTCAAATACGAATCGGCGGCGCAGCTGGTCCCGATTCTGCGTCCGCTGATTGCGCCGAATAATCCGATCACCGCGTATCCGGGCGGCAACTCGCTCGTGATTACTGATTACGCGAGCAATCTTGTTCGCATCGAAAAGATCATCGACTCGATCGACCAGCCCAGCGGCAGCGACGGCGTGGTGATTCCACTCAAATACGCTTCCGCGCTCGACGTCGCGCAGTCGGTCAACCGGCTGTTCGCGGAAACGCCTGCCGGCGCGTCCGGTCAAGCCGCTGCGGACACCAGCCAGCGCATGACCATCATTGCCGACACGCGCTCGAACAGCCTGCTCGCGCGATCGGACAATCCATCAAGGCTCGCAAAACTGCGCAGCCTGGTCACCTTGCTCGACACGCCGACCAGCGCTGCCGGCAATATGCACGTCGTTCATCTGAGAAATGCCGAAGCGGTCAAAGTCGCCGAAACCTTGCGCGCGATCTACCCGGGCAACGGCGCCGGCGGTCAATCGAAGTCGGCGGGGGCACTACCGCTCGCCGCGACCGCGCCGATTACGATGGCCCCGCTGCCCTCGATTGGCACCGGACCGGGCGGAAGCTCGCTCGCCGCCGCGCAAGCGCAACCCTATACGCCGCTCTCCTTTAGTTCGCAGGCACAGCCGGTCGCAGCACCCGGCATCATCCAGGCAGATGCCGCGACGAACTCGATCATCATCACCGCACCGGATGCGATCTACAACGATTTGCGCGCGGTCATCGACAAGTTGGACACACGGCGGGCGCAGGTTTATGTCGAAGCACTGATTGCGGAAGTTACGGCGAACAAGGCCGCGGAGCTCGGCGTGCAGTGGCAATACCTGAATGGCGCGGCGACCGGCAGCGATAACACCAAGGCGTTCGGCGGCACCAATTTCGGCGGCGCAGGAACGAACATTTTCGGGATTGCACAAAACCCGACCTCCGCCGGACGCGGGCTGAACGTCGGCGTGGTCAAAGGTTCGATCACGATTCCCGGCGTCGGCACCATCAGCGACATTGGATTTCTGATTCGTGCGCTGGCCGCCGACAGCAGCAACAACATACTCTCCACGCCGACACTGCTGACGCTGGACAATGAGGAAGCTCGCATTGTCGTCGGCCAGAACGTGCCGTTCCTGACCGGCAGCTATGCGGTCTCCGGTGCGGCAACCACGCCGACGCCGTTTCAAACCGTCATGCGCCAGGACGTGGGTATTACGTTGCGCATCAAGCCGCAGATTTCCGAAAGCGGCTCAGTGCGCCTGCAGATTTACCAGGAAGTTTCGACCGTCATCGACAATACGAATCCCGCAGGACCGATCACCAACAAGCGTTCGGTCGAGTCGATGGTGCTGGTGGATGACGGCCAGATCATCGTCATTGGCGGCCTCATCGATGACAACTATCGCGATACCGTCGAGAAAGTGCCGGTGCTGGGCGACCTGCCGCTGCTCGGCAGCCTGTTCCAGTACAAATCGCGCGCGCGCGTGAAAACCAACCTGATGGTGTTCCTGCGGCCGAGCGTGCTGCGCGAACCCCACAGCGCCGACGGCGTTACATTCGGACGCTACGATTACATCATCGGCGAGCAGGATAAGCTCAGGCCGAAACCGGGCGGCGTGCTCCCCGACATGGGTTTGCCCGCGTTGCCGCCGCTGCCTGCCGCCGCGCCGCCAGCCGCCAACGCCCCGCGCTGACCACGTCCTGATGCGCAATCCGGTCGGCGACGTACCGTACGCGTTCGCGAAGGCCAACGGCATCGCGGTCATCGCCATCGACAGAGACTCCGCGCAAGTGGCCGTGCGCGCCGATGCGAAACCGCAGGCCATCGCCGAAGTGCGCCGCTCGCTCGGGATCCCGCTTAAAGCGCGCGCTTATGCCGTCGCAGAGTTCGACGAACTCATCTCCACCTTGTACAACGGCGCGAGCAGCAATGCAGCGGCGCTCGCGGTGGATCTCGCGCAGGACCTCGACTTGTCGCGGCTGCTGCAGGAAATCCCGCGCATCGAGGATCTGCTCGAAAACGAAGATGACGCCCCCGTCATCCGCCTGATCAATGCGCTGTTTGCACAGGCGCTGCGCGACGGCGCTTCCGATATCCATGTCGAGCCGTTCGAGACTCGCTCGGTGGTGCGCCTGCGCATCGACGGCACGCTGCGCGATCTGCTCGAGCCGGCACGCGCCCTGCATGCGGCGATCGTGTCGCGCATCAAGATCATGGCTCAGCTCGACATCGCCGAAAAACGCCTGCCGCAGGACGGCCGCATCACGCTGCGCATCGCGGGCAAGCCGATCGACGTGCGCGTGTCGACGATCCCGACAGGGCACGGCGAGCGCGTGGTGCTGCGGCTGCTCGACAAGCAGGCCGGACGTCTCGATCTCACCCGTCTTGGC
This sequence comes from Betaproteobacteria bacterium, assembly GCA_028292435.1. GTDB lineage: Bacteria > Pseudomonadota > Gammaproteobacteria > Burkholderiales > SG8-41 > PALSA-1004. The sequence goes on along the minus strand of JAQGMI010000110.1, from coordinate 45,459 downwards.
ATGGATGACGTGGCGCTCGCGCGCATGGACCGTCTCATTCGGGAACCGCACGGCATCGTGCTCGTCACCGGACCGACGGGCTCGGGCAAAACGACGACACTGTATGCGGCGCTGTCCCGGCTCGATGCAGCAGCGCTCAATATCATGACCGTCGAAGATCCGATTGAATACGATCTCGACGGCATCAGCCAGACTCAGATCAATACGCGCATCGAAATGAGTTTTGCGCGCGCGCTGCGCACCATCCTGCGTCAGGACCCGGATGTCATCATGATCGGCGAGATCCGCGATCTCGAAACCGCGCAAATCGCCGTCCAGGCCAGTCTCACCGGCCATCTCGTGTTCGCGACGCTGCATACCAACGACGCCGTCAGCGCGGTGACGCGACTCGTCGACATGGGTGTCGAGCCTTTCCTGCTGGCTTCGAGCCTGATCGGCGTCGGCGCGCAACGGCTGGTGCGCAAGCTCTGCGTCGAATGCCGCCAGCCTTTCGTGCCGGATCCCGCGCAACTGCGCACACTCGGCTTCACTTCGCCGGTTGCATCCGCATGGCAGGCGCACGCTTGCTCGGCGTGCAATCAATCGGGCTATCGCGGCCGCACCGGCATTTACGAATTGCTGACGGTCGACGATGAATTGCGCAAACTCATCCACGACCGCGCCTCCGAGCAAACATTGCGCGCGCACGTTGCAAAAAACGGCGTGCGGTCGCTGCGCGAGGACGGCCTGCGCTGGGTCGCGCAAGGCGCGACCAGTCTCGAAGAAGTCGTGCGCGTAACGCGCGAGTAGCGATTCAGCATGGCCGCTTTCCGCTATGAGGCATTCGACGCCACCGGCCGCGTGGTCTCCGGCGTGCTGCAGGCCGAAACGCCGCGCCACGCGCGCAGTCAGCTGCGCACCCAGGGACTGTTGCCGTCGGCCGTTGACCCGGTAAATCTGCAAGGAGCGCGCCGGCCATGGGCGCGCGACATTTCCGCCGCCGAATTGAGCCTGATCACCCGCCAGATGGCGACGCTGCTCGAATCCGGCTTGACGATGGAGCAGACGCTGACGGCGCTGATCGACGAAGCCGATAAACCATTGACGGGCGATGTGCTGTCCGCCGTCAAGGCTGAAGTCCTCGCCGGCGCCGCGCTTGCGCGCGCGCTCGCCAGCCAGGAAAAAACGTTCCCCGAGTTTTATCGCGCGCTCGTGCATGGCGGCGAAGAATCGGGCGCATTGCCGCTGGTGCTCCAGCATCTGGCGGATTATCTCGACGCCCGCGGAGCGTTGAAACAGAAGACAACGCTCGCGCTGCTTTATCCGATGCTGGTGACCCTGGTCGCGGCCGCGATCGTAACCGGCCTGCTCGCCTACGTCGTACCGCAAGTCGTGCAGGTATTCCAGCAATCGCGGCAGGCCCTGCCGCTGCTCACGCGCATGCTCATCGGTTTCAGCGATTTGCTGCGCGCGGCATGGCCATATCTGGCAGCGCTTGGATGCGGCGGTTATGTCGCCGCGCGGTTTGCGCTGCGCCGCGATGCGGTGCGCCAGCGCGTTGATGCGATGCTGCTGAGGCTGCCCGGCGTCGGCCCGCTGATCCGCGGCGTCAATACGGCGCGGTTCGCGAGCACGCTCGCCATTCTGGTCAAGGGCGGCGTGCCGCTGCTCGGCGCGCTCACGTCGACCGCGCGCGTAGTCACCAATCGAACCATAGAGCGTGCTATCGAGCGGGCAATCTCACGCGTGCGAGAGGGCGCGAGTCTTGCGCGCGCACTCGGCGAAACGCGCGCTTTTCCCCCGCTGCTCGTTCACCTGATCGCGAGCGGCGAAGCCAGCGGCAAGCTCGGCCCGATGCTCGAACGCGCCGCACTGCTGGAAACGCGGGCGCTCGAGCGCCGGTTGAGCGTGTTTCTGACGTTGCTCGAGCCGCTGATGATTCTGTTGATGGGCGCAATCGTTCTCACGATCGTGCTGGCGATACTGCTGCCGATTATCGAAATCAACCAGCTCGTGCGTTGATTGGGCCGGCGCTATTTGGACATGTAGGAAATAAATTTTTCCGGGCTGACGCGAATCGCCGCACCCGTCGGACAAGCGCGCACGCAGGCCGCACCGCCTGGCAGGTCCTTGCACATGTCGCACTTAACGGCTTTTTTACCGATATTCTCGTCGTGAAATTCCGGCTCGACACCCGGCTCCGAGGTAAGACCCGTCAGCAGCCACGACCACAGGCTTGGCGGGCGACGATCGGGATTGGACTGCGCCATTTGAATGACGCCATACGGGCAATTTTGCTGGCAGTTGCCGCAACCGATGCACGTCGAGTCGATGAACACCTCACCCTGCGGATTGCGGTGTATCGCATCAGGCGGGCAATCCTTCATGCAGTGCGGGTTCTCGCAGTGCCGGCATGACGTCGGCACATGGATATTGGCAAACGACGGCCCCGCCTCGCGGTCGAGCATCGACACGCCATCGTGCACGTCGGCGCACGCTTTCTCGCAATGATCGCACCGCACGCAAAGGCTCTCGTCGATCAGCAGGACGTCGGTGCCTTCGCCAAGCCCCTCGCCGACCAGAAAACTGATCAGGCTGCCGGGCTGGGGCTGGGATTCGCGGGCGGCGTTATCCGACAACCGCTCGAGCACGCGCGCTTCGATCCCGCCGCGCAGCGTCGAGTTGCGGCTCAGCACATCATTGAAAGTCTTCGCCGACAGCAGAATCGCTTCGCAATTGACCGCCGCACGCACCGTTGCGGAACGTTTCGCGTCCGATGCGAGCAAGGCGATCTCGCCGACATAGTTGCCGGCGGCGATATATGAAAGCACGATTTCCTTGCCGCCGATCATGCGCGAAATCGTTACCGATCCGCGCCGGATCAGATACAAGCCGTCGGCGGTGTCGCCTTCCTTGAACAGAGTCTCACCGGCGCGATAGCTCTTGATCACCGCATCCTTGACCATTTCGGTCATGTCGTCCGGCGACACGAACGGTGCGACCTGCGAGCGCACGGCGCGGCGCAGCGACGTTTCATCGATTTGGCGGCGCACGAGCTCAATGCTCGCGATCAGCTTCAACATCGAACGGCGCGGCGTTTCGATCAATACGCAGTTTTCTCCGGCGCTGACGGTGCCGGTGCGCCGGCGGCCCGTCAACAGCCCAAGCTCGCCGAAAAACTGGCCGCGGCGCAACCCGACCGTCTTGCCAACGCCGTCTTTATGCTCGGGCAGCAGGATAGACACCTCACCGCTCAGGATCGAGAAGAAAGAGTTCGAATAGTCGTCGCGGCGGAATATGATCGTGCCCTGCTTCGGCGTGCGCACTTCGCTGTCGAGCATGAATTCGCGCAGTTGCAGCGTCGTCAGGTCCTTGAAGAGCGGCACGTTTTTCTGGATCAGCGCGAGCGCATCAGAAACGTTTTTCGCGCGCGTGAAATTTTTGAACTTGGCCTTGAGCAAGGATTCGTCGGCGGGTTCGACTGCGTTGCCAAGGATGTACTCGACGACTTCATAGCCCTGGTTCATTGCCTGCTTGATCAGCGGATAGCCGCCGAGCGCGCCGATAATATAAATGCCCGGCACGTTCGATTCATAAGTGGCGGACAACTGGGGGATGGATTCGATGGTTGCATTCGGAAACTGAACGCCGAAACTTTCAACGAGCTTGCGCGGCGGAATGGCGCCCAGCCGGGCGATCACCAGGTTGCACGCGATGTTCTCAACGCCCTGCGGCGTCTGCGCCACATAGCACAGCGGACGGCCTTCGGTTTCCACCGCTTCAACCTTGACCGTACTCGTGCTGAAACGGCACTCGAGCCGGCCTTCCTCGATCGCCGCGGTAACCAGATCGATGTTGCCCTGTTTAGCGCGTGAGAATTCATCGACGCGGTTGATCATGATCACGCGATTGTTCTCGATCAATGCCAGCGCATTCTCGATCGCCGCGTCACCGGCGCCTACGACGACAATCGTTTTTCCCTTGTATTCGTCCGGGTCGTCGAGCTGATACTGCACGCCCTTAAGGCCGTCGCCCGGCACGCCGAGCTTGCGCAGATTGCCTTGCAGGCCGATGCACAGCACGACATTCTCGGCCAGATGCATATCGCCGCCCGCCGTCTTGATTTCGAAGGCGCCCTTGGCGCCGCCGATGGTGGTGACGGTTGCACGATATCGGATGTTGACTTTGTATTTCTGGAGTTCTTCACTCCATTTGGCGAGAATGGCCTCGCGCTTTCCGGCGCCGAATGTAATTGTACTGCGCAGCGGCAGGATCGCCGGCTCCGCCATGACGTGCTTGCGCTTCTGGTATTGGTGAATCGTGTGTGATGGATGCTCTTCGGCCTCGAGCAGCACGTGAGAGATGCCGAGTTCGGCCGCATGGGCCGCGCTTGACAACCCGCTCGGGCCCGAGCCGATGATGGCGATTCGCACGCTCGTGTTCATTGGTTCGACTCCGCCTGGACACTCGATTTCAAATCGCGCAACGCACGCTCGAACACGAGCGGCTGGAACTTTTCATCATACGCGACCGAGGCCAGCAGCCGTTTCATCGCAGGCTGCACCGGCCGCGTGCGCAGCAGTTTTTGCCGGCCCATGAATTCGGCGACGCTCTGGACCGCCATCACCGCCTGCTCGGCGCCCGCATAATCGGTGTACTGGCCGGCGATACCATCGTCGATGAGCCCGTGCAAGATGGCTTTCACATCGTCGCCGGAAAAACGCCGCGTGCTGATTTTGGGCAGCATGTCGGCGATCAGCTGCTCGACGGTTTTCGCATGTACGAGCGCATCGCTGCCGCTGGCAACCGCCTTGTGCATCAGCGCGATCTGCCGGGCGAATGCATCAGCCTCCGCGGGCACGACGCGCCGCGCGATCTGACGCAGCATGAGCAGGCTCGAATCGTTCAGTCGCACGAAACCGGGACCGGCGCCCAGGCGTGCCGCGGTATTGCGCTTGTCGCCCATCGGATGATGGCAGGAGTGGCAGTCGAACAATACGAGTTCGGGAAAGAGACCATCGCGCCCGCGCGGGCCCAACAACAGCGCGAGTTGGTTTTGCGCGGCGACCGCCTGGCCGACCGCCCACGCGCGCACTCCGTCCCACGATCCTTTGCGCCTGATCCAGTCGGCGTCTATTTGAAAGTGATGGGGACCGATATGCGTAAATGTGTCGAGCTCGAAGCTCATGCGCGGGTGCCCCGCCGCCATGAGCTTGTGAGTCACCAATTTCTCGGGCGTCCCCATATGGCAGGACAGGCACAACCGTGCGCGCGCGACGTCATCGTTTGTCAGATAGAGGCCGCGCTCGACGTTCTGTGCATGCGTCGCCTCGGGCCCGACGTGACTCACTACCCAGCGCTCGGCCGGGCCATGACATGCTTCACACGCGATGCCGTCTGACATCTGATAACGCTCGCCCCGCTGTGCCGGCTTCGGATTGTGGGTATGACAATCGAGGCATAGCTCAGTCTTGTACGCAGGCTCGGGCAGCGCCAGCTTCTTGACGATTTCTTTCGATTTGTCGTTGAAGAGCACGCGATAAGCGCGCGCGTGCTTGTCCGAGCGCGACCACGTGATGTATTCATTCTGCAACACGTTCGAATCCTTCCATGTCTCGATAGCGCCGTGGCACAAGCTGTTCGCGCAAGTGCCGACGCCCAGGGTCTTGTCGTGCGAATACTGCGGCAACGGGGTAGCTGCGATCGCACCCGTCGCGTGAAGCAGCGCCCACGATGCCAGAGCCGCCAGCGATCTCAGGTGTGCCGTCATGGTTTCTTTCGCCCGGAATCCGGATTGTCGACGACGGTCCACGGCGTGCCGTCGGGTTTCAGGTACATCTTGCGCTGTTCCTCGAGATTCAGCGGCCGCGAACCGATCCGCCCGAACACTGCGACCTGCCCGCCGGTTTCATCCACCGCGCGGTCGCGCTCGAGCGCGCGCGACAGCGACAACGCCGGGGTGCGCGTTTTATGCCACGCAATCACCTGTGGTTTGGGCTCGGGACTGAAGCCGTAGAACTTCGGTTGCGTGTCGGGCGCGGTTAGCTGGATAACCTTGAGCCCGTTGCGGCCGTCGGCGACATACGCGTAAGTCGAGGCGTTGGTCGAGGCGACGGTCACGTCGCGCACATCGTTCAATGTGCCATCGGCCGTGTATTTCAGGTACAGCTTCGGCCGCTCGGGATTTTCGATGTCGATGATCGCAACACCTTCCCTGCCGGCGGCGACATAGGCATACATGCGCGCAAGGTGTATGCGGCTGGCGTCGGCGAGCGGGATAAAAGCACCCTCGACGATTTTTGCGCGTTCTGGAATCGTTACATTGATGACGCGCACGCCAGTGTCATCGCTGATCAGCAAGTAGCGGAATTGCAATGCCGACGCGCGTGCGTTCTTAACCGGAATGACCGCGGCAACGACGGGTTTGAGCGGATCCTTCAGATTAACGATCACCAGACCGGCGCTGGCGGTGATATACGCATAAGAACCGCCCATCGTGATATGGCGCGCACCGTTGAGAATGCCGTCCGCATTCCACGTCAACGCGCGCTTCAGGAAGTTATTGCGCGCTTCGCCATCCTGCAGCGTGTCAACGTTGACCAGAATCAAGCCTTCCTCGGCATCCGTAATCAAAGCGTAGTGATAAATCGGATGCGCGGCCTGCTCCTGATTGGTTATCCGCATCAGGTCGCCCTGATTTTTGGCGGGCGCCACCGGCTGAGTTGTCGGCAGCACCACGCACGTCGCATTTTTGCTGCGAATGTGCGTGTCCTGCCCCCATGGCGAAAACGGCGCCGTCACGATGCGCTGCGAAAAGCCTTTGTTTGCGATCGAGGCGACGTCGTACACCCGCATGCCGCCCGCGCCTTCCGCCACATACAGGTATTCGCCGCGCCGTTGCAGGCAGTTGGCGCGGCCGGCGGTCGAATGATCATGGGCTTCGGGCAGTTTGCGGCCGCGTTTCAGATGATCCGCGTACCAGTCGGGATATGCATAGCGATGCAGATAGCTGCCGATAACCGCCTGCGGCTCTTCCCACTCGGTCACTTGAACACCTTCGACGTGCTTCTCCTCGCCGACCCACGCGTTGTAGCCCATGAAGTTGATGTAACCGGTGCCATGCATCAGCGTCTGGGTGAGGATCGCGTTGTTATCGTTGTCCGCCGACAAATGGCAATCCGAGCAGATCTTGGTCTCCGTCTTGCGCTCGGTGTGCGGATAATGCGGCGCAAACGCCTGGCTCGAATAGCCGCTGGCCGATGTGGGCGGTTGCTGGATATAAATTTTTTCGCGGTTCGCGTTGGTCGACGACAGCACGAGTGCCGACGACGAGCGGATCGGCGTGATCTTGCTGCCTTTGACCGGGCCATGACGACCGAGGTGGAACATGTCATCACGCACGACCTGCGGGTTATACGTCGCAAAATTGCGCGACGAACCGCCTTCATAGTGATTGCGGTCGGATTTTTCGTTCGCCTCGATCGGCAGATGACAACCCGCGCAGCTCGTCGTCCACGACAGATGACAGGTCTGGCAGGTCATCTTGTCGTCGCCGTGCGCGCGCTTGTTCGCGGGCACGTTCAAGCCCCAGCGCTGCGCGTAATCGTCGTAATCGCCCTGCGGCACCAGTTTCGCGCGGGCCGCCTTCGGGTTGTAGCGTGCGTGCCGTGGGTTGATGCTGTCCTTCACGAGCGACATTTCCCACTCTTTGTTTGGGAATACCGCCGAACGCTGAATCAGCTTGCCGTCACGCCATTCGAAGCGCTTGCGGCCGTCGGCTGTGCGCATCAGGCTCATGTCGGTACCACCGGGTCGGGCCGCGGGTCCCGAAGTAAAGAGCGTCGGATAGCGGTCGACCGTGCCATGACAATCGGCGCATTCGATTTCGATCGCCGCGGCGACTTCCCCGTACAGGTGGCCGTTGCCATGCGAATCCTGCGAGAAGTGGCAGTCGGCGCAATGCATGCCGAGATCGAGATGGATCGAAGTCAGGTGCACCGCCTTCTTCGGATTGGCAGGATTGAATTTTTCCGGATCGTCGTCGGCGACCGGGCTGCCGTCCTTGTCGAGCAGCGTACCTTTGCGATCGCGCTTGAAAACCGCACGGAAGTTCCACCCGTGGCCATGGTAATCGGCGAACTGGGTGTCTTTCAGTTTGGGATTGAGCTTGGCCACATCCTTTAGGAAATCGGGATCGCCCCAGTTGCCGCGCACCGCGGCGCCTTCCGGATTGCGATTCAAAATGCGCCGCCGCTCTTCCATCGTCGGATAGCGCTGCTTTTCCGGCCACATCGACGGCGCATCCGATTCGTAGTCCCACATCGTAAAGCCGTAAAAACTGTTTACGAACACGTTCGGCTGGTGCATGTGACAGATCATGCATTGCGACGACGGAATCGAGCGCGTGAACTCGTGCTTGAGCGGATGGCCGGACTTATTTTTCGGAATGGTCGGATCGGCACTGATTGACTTGCCTTCGTTGCCGTATTTTGCATACGGCCCCGAGCGTGCGACATCGCGGTCGTTCGCATAGACGACATGGCAGCTTGCGCAGCCGGACGAGCGGTAATCGCCGGGTTGCTCGTTGGTGCCGAGAAACCACATCAACGGATCGTTCAGGCGCGTCTTCGCGATGTTGATGAGGGGCACCGCGATGCGCGCGCCGGTGCCGGGGCCGCGATTCGATGCCTTGAGATCGGGTCGACCGGGCTCCTCGAGTAATTGCAATTTGCCGAGACTGTTCGGGATCGCGACTTCCGGGAACTGACTGCCGATAATCCGGCCGCCGCGCTCGAATACGCGGAAGATATCGCCCGGCGGTACCGTTTCCCATGCCGGCAGCGGATATAGCTGCGCAAGTATTCCCTTTTGCGTCATCCACTCGTCGGGCGGCACCGGATTCATGATGGACGCCGGTTCGCCTTTGCTTGTATAGGCTTCACCGAGAACGCCGCGCTTGAAAGGCAAAATGCCGTTGTTGTATGAAGCGCCGTTCCAGAACATGGCGCCGGTCGCCATCATGCTGCGTTCGGCAGCCTGGATCACGGGCAGGTGGCACGCGCCGCAGGCTTCCCGTGCGACGCGGTAGTCGGACGGATTGACGAAGCGCACGAAGCCCGCGCTCTCGCGGTTGAGCAGCGTGTAAGAACCCTCCGGATTTTCCGAGGCCGGCGTTTTCCACTCGAGCGGGAAACGCGGCAGCACGTGCGCCCTGCTCATCGCGTTCAGATACTCTTTTTGATTCTCTCCCTCATATTCGGAACCCGCCACTCTCTCGATCGCAGAATCACCGCCGTGGCAATCGGTACAGCCCAGCACCACCGCTGGATTCGCATGCATCGTGTGACGGTCGGACGCGGTGTGGCAAGTGATGCAGCCGCTCGATTTCCGATCCGCTTCGCCGACTGTCTGCTTCTCCGGCGCAGGCGGGCTCGCCGCCTCTTCAGCAACCGGCGCATTGGCCAGGCTCGCGATCGACGCCGCGAGCAGCAACAGGATGGCGACCAGGATTCGCATCAGAAGGTCAGCAGCATGTTGATCAGCGCCGAGTATTGCGTGGAATCGACCGCATTGCCGTAAAGGCCGCGCAATCCCTGGCTCGGGAACAAGGCGGCGACCGATGCATTGATGACGACGTTCTGCGTGAAGAACGGGCGATACTGCACGCCGATCGAAGCGTCGACGCCGATGCGCGTGCTGTTCAGTTTCTGATTGCGCAACACCGCGAGCGACGACAGGTTGTCGAACTCGAGATAATTAACGTTGCTGATGACGCGCAGCCCCGGTTTCACGTCGAAGTCGGCGCCGACGCCGAACAAATGCAACCCCGGATTAGTGAAGTTCGACTGGCCGAATTCACGCGACGAGCTCAGCGATGGCAAGAGTCCGTTGCGCATGGTCAGCGCAACGCCGCCGCCGCCGATCAAAGGCACGGCCTGGCGAATCCAATAGCTCGTGTCCGCGCCGGCGAACTGCGGATTTTCGAGTACCGAATCGAAGCCGCCGCCTTTGCCATCGAACGGATCTTTGTCGCCCGACGCATACAAGCCGCTCGCGCGCAGCCGCACCCAATCGAAATCGCGCGACAACTCCAGCGCGGCAAACGTTGCGCTGATGGTTTCGCGCTGGCCGGAGATCATGCCGCGATCGTCGCGGCCGGTCGCGTAGTAAGCCGACGCGGTGACGTTCCACTTGCCGAAGTGGCCGTCGCCGTTGAGTCCCAGGTACGTGACGTCGTAATTGTGCGGACGGCCGGTGCCGAAAATTGCCGGACGCTCGAGAAAACCGTTTTCGTTGTAAAAACTCGAGCGGTCGCCTTCCCGGTTACGATTGTGGAGCACGATACCCTGGGCGGTGAATCCCGGCACGAAAGTGTCCTGTCGATACAGGTTGAACAGGAACTGGTCGTCGGCGCGCGGGCGCTGCGTGATGTCGTTCAAGCCGCTGTTGGTGTCTTTTTCGAGCCGCCTGAACCACGCCAGATTGTATTGATACTGGTTGTTCTCGCGTATGCCGAACAGGCGCACGCCGAGCGGCTGGTCGAGGAATAGGAAGCCGCGGAAGTCTGCGCTGAACGGCTGCACGCCCACGCGTATGCTGTCGAAGTCGTAGCGCGGCGAAACGTCGCGCAGATGCTTGTCGACGAAAAGCTCCTGGACGCCGACGAAACTGTCATTACGATTGGTGCCGAATGCCGGATTGACATTGACGCCGCGAACTTCCTGCGTGACGACGCGATTGAAATTGACCACCGGCACAAAGCGGAATTCGTATTCGGGCGGCTTGAACGTCGTGTCGCCCTTGATCAGCGACAGGCTGAAAATGCCCGTTTCAATGAAGCTCGCCTGACGCCCGCGGCCGAACGTTCCGTTCGAGCCTGGATTGACCGTGGATTGCACGCCGACCGGTGTTGGCAGGCGGCGGCCTTCGAGCACCGTGTCTGAAATGGCGCTCAGGTTAAAGAACCAGTCGTCACCGAGTTCCTTCTGCAATACCGGCAGATCGCCCTTGAGCACGTTCGGGTTGTAGGGGTCGAGCGGCTTGTAGGGCAACAGTCCAAGCGCCTTGACGATGCGCCAACGGTCGGGAACCGGCAATTCTTCGCTGCGAAAGAGCGGCGACGGCGGCTTCACCCGCGAAGGATCGATGACGGGCAGGCGCGGTTCCAGCGGCGCGCCCTGCGGACGCTGCCGCGCAATCGCCGGCTCTTCGTTTTTGCGCGCGGCTTCGAGCTCCGCGATTTTTTCCGGCGGCAAAGACTCGGGCACGCGCGGGTCGCGGGTCGCCGCTTCGTAATCGATACGCCCGCCGGGTGGAAACGGCCGCGCAACCAGACTGGAACCGGTTGCAACTGGTGCATTCAGTATCCAGCCGTCATCACCGGACAGGCGCTTGATCCGGTACCAATCGCCAATTTTTTCCTCGGCTTCGACGTCGGTGCCTTGCTCGAGACGGCCGACAACCAGCGATGCCGCATCCGGCTTCTCGTAGATCAGCACCTCCGGCACTTCCACATGCAGCAGCAGGCGGCCGGCGCTCGCCAATTCAGGTGCAGACTTTTGCGCCGGCGCCGTTTGCGCGGCGACCGGAAAACTCAGGCAAGCGCCGGCCGCCAATGCCGCGAACGCGGTCACGACCTGGCGGCGTAAGTTATATGCCATTGCAGACATTCGTCGCACTCGTATCGAGGAAAGGCGCGACCGGGCAATTCACAAAACGCAACAAGCCGCCGGGCACGGCGATCTGATCGGCGCGCTGCAATGCGGGTGCATTCGCGATGCCGGTGCCGAGCGCCGTGCCGGCATTGGCGAGCCCGAGAAAAGCAACCATGTCGTCCTGATCGATACCATCGCCCGAAATGCCGATTGCGCCGACGAGCACAGCACCGCGAAATATCGGGACGGAGCCGGGAAAAATCTGGATACCGTTGGTGACTTCCGGCAATGGGCTGCATGGCGTGCCGGGGCCAGTGACGAGATTGGTGACGACTTTTTGCAGCACCAGGTCCAGTTGAAGTCCGTCGGTGAACGGGCTCCAGTTGCCGAATGTTTTGGATAACGGTCCGTTCGGATTGCCGTTAATGCCATCAGGCAGAAACGGCCGCGCCAGATTGCCAATCGAGCGGTTGGCATACGCGATGCCATTCGTGAGCGCTCCCGGAATCAACGTCTGCATTGCCGTGACGTAGAAAGGAACGTTGATCGTATAACCGAGCACGACCGAGGGCGCGACCGAGTTCAATGACAAGGCTGCGGTCGTTTTGGAGAACAGCAAGGCGCTACGCGCCTTCTGCACGGCAACGTCGGTGCCGAATACGGGCGCATCGGGCGTGCGGATGATGCCGAGAATGGCGGCATTCGTATCGACCACAGAAATCGTGACCTGCGCAGGACTGCCGAGCGGTTGCCGGATTTGCGCACGGGCGCGGTTTGCGACGCGGATACCTTCGGCGAGAATCCGCGTGACTTCCGCTGCGGTCAATCCGCCGGCGCCTGCCGTTGGCGGAAAGCGATTAACGCCGGCGCCGGTGTCGAGCACGTAAGCGCCGAGCCCGGCGAATTCAGGCGTCGTCGTGTCGAGGCGAAAGCCTGAGGCCGCCGTACTGAATGCGACACCGGCGGTAACGGCGGCGATAGGCTTGTAGCCGGGAACTGCAATCAGCGCCCCACCCGCCGGCAACGCCGGCGCCGCGGCCGGATTCGAAATAATCGATTCGGAATCCAGATAACGAAGCGTGCGGCCGTCGACCGTGATGCGATCGCCGCGGCGATTGACCGGCGCGGCAAATCCGGTCGCCGCCGCCACCGCGATCAACTCGTCGAGATCCGAGTCGACGTCGTTGACGTTCAGATCGAGCGAGTACAGACCGTCGGCGATCACGCCGAAACCACCGACCGGAATTCCATTCTTGTAAAGCGGCACGCCGCCCGGATCGGCGGAAAGCCCGAGCGGCGACGGGCGCGGACCGACGCTGGTGCCCAAGACGACGTCAGAGCAGGATAAAGAAGAAAACTGCACGCCGAACAACGGGCCGCCGGGTGAGCCGATTTCACCGGGATTGAAATTATCCTGCACGATCTGGCTGGCAGTGCGCGTGGAAAACGCATTGCCTTCCGAGGACAGGTAAGCGCCGGTGAGCGCCTTGCTGATGGCAGCGGCTGCGACCGGATTGTTGCCGCCGATTGCCGCTGGGGTGAGCACCTGTCCGTCGAGCCCGCCGACCACGCCTCGCCCGCCGGAAATCGTCAAGGTTGTTCCGGCGCCCGTCATCTGAAATACCGCAAGCACATTGCCGGAACGGTCGACGACCGCCATCGTACCGAGCGCGCCGCGCGCCTGCGCTTCCTGCACCGCCTGGCTTACGATTCGATTGACTTCCGCCACCGTGAGCGCGGTCGGCGTCGCCGCGGAACAACCGCCCGAACAACCGGCCGATGCGGGCGGCGATGCCGTCGGGCCGCCGTCGCCTCCGGTGCCCCCGCCGCAACTGACGACAAACAGAGCGGCGACGAGACATGAAATGATTACTCTCATTTGGTGCCCCGCGGCAACATCTGCGCCTGAATGACGCCATGCCAGTAGTCCCGTCCGCTGTGGAACTTGTGGCACGTCGCACAATCGGAGGTGACTTTACCCGCGACTTTGGATGCCCCGACATGACACTTGCGGCAGTTTGCGATATCCGGCATTGCAACGTCCTTCGCGGCGGTCGACAGCGACACGTTGTGGCACTTCTCGCACGGTTCGGTTTTATGTTTGTCGTGATTGAACAAGGCCTGCGGCATCCACACCTGCGCGAGCCGCACCTGCGCGACCGTCCAACTGCCGTCGCCACGATGTGAAACCGTGTGGCACGTCGAGCACACCTGGCGCACGTCAAACATCTCGCGCAAGACCAAATTTGCCTTTTGATCGGCGATGCGCAGCGCCTCCTGGCGATCTTGATAAGTGAGCACCGCTCCCGGGCGCATGCGCGGCAAATCGCGCGGCGGGTTTACGCCGGGCGGAACGTCGCCGAGGACCAGACGCGCATAAAATTCGCGCAGCATAGTCGCCATTGCGGCGGCGTCGCCGTGCACGACCTGGCGCGACGTCACTTGCGGTTCGAACGCGAGCGAATGACAGCGCTGGCAATGCATCTCCATTGAAATCGGCGCCATCAGCCGCCCGCCTTCGCTCGGCCGATGACAGTCGGCGCACTTGAGCACAGTGCGCCTCCCTCGCGCGTCGCGTGCGCCTTTCGCATCGCGCTTGCCTTCAGGGTCGCGCACGCCGCCCGGATCGACGTGCAGCTTATGATTGAACTTCAAATTCGAGCGTTCGACCATGTCGGGCGACAGCTTTTCTCCGCGCTCGCTTTGACGCACGCGCCGAATCGCCTCGGGGTGATCCGCATCGAGCAGCGAAACGCGGAACGCCGGATGATCGCTGCGAAAATCCGTCACTTTTTTTGACGTCGCATCGGTTGCGACCCGCGACAGATCGCGATGGCAATCCGCACACTGCTCCTGCGAGCGCGGCGCAATCACGGGACCTTTGTGATCGCGATGGCATTCAGCACAGCGCGTATTCAGAAATTCCTGCCCTTTTTCGCCGGTGAGTTCCGATTTAGGCACATGCTCTTTGATCGTCGTATGGCATGCGACGCACGACAGATCACGTACCTGAATAAATGGAAACCGATGACAGCTCCTGCAGTCATCGGCAAAAGGCTGATGGCTCTCGGCAACGGGGCCCGGATTCCATGCTTGCTGGAATCGTTCAGAGACCAGGCGAACCACAGCGCCGGTGCTGTCAACTTCGGACTTTGCAGACAGCGTTACCGGATAGCCGAAAAAATCCGCTGCGACCGGAACCGCGAGGCACAACAGCAGCGTGCCGAGAAATCCGATGTACGACAGCCGGCGCTTGGAGAGACGCGGCGCCTGGATCGTAAAGCGCCGCGCGTCGGCACGGGATTCGAGCGGCACCATCAGCTGCACGGCAAGCGCAAGCGAAATTCCGGCCGGCGGTTCTTCGACGACCAACCGATAAGGCCCGGCGTCAATCCGATCGCCAGCCGCGAGTTTCGCGACTTCGACCGCACGGCCGTTGACCAGAATGCGGCCGGCCTCCGCCTCGATCGTCGCACCCGATTCAGTCAATTGGAGACGCGCGTGCTGCAGGGCGATCCGCACGTCTTTCAAGTGAATCTGGCACTGCGAGCCGCGGCCGATCTCGATCAAATCGCCGCTGACTCGTTGCTGATCACGCTGCTGTTGCCCGCGCGAATTCGCCGTGATGTAGGTGACCTGGATTTCCATAGCGCGTCCGGTCAGATCGCTACCAGAAGAAGAACACGGACAAGACGTGCGCGCTCAAAGCCGCTAGCAATGCGAAAGACAACGGCACATGGAAATAAAGCCATACCTGCATCACTGCGCGAATTTGCAGATCCCGGCGCACCCGATCCGTCAGCGAAACGAGCCGCGCCATTTCCTCCACGAGTTGCTTGTATTTCTCCGCCTGTCCGGCCGGAATTTCGCGACCGATCTGGAGCAGTTGATCGCGAGCCTGGCGCATGGGATCGTCTGGATCCACGCCAGCCAGCTGATACGCGAAACTGCCGCCACGCACGGTATGTTTCGCCGCGCGCTTCGATGAAGCCATCACGATTGCGTTCACGTCATCCGGCAGATCGAGCGCAATGCGTTTGCATTTGCGGTCGAGATCGGCCGCCTTGAGCAGCATCGTCTTCAATGTTTCGCCGGCAAGGTTCGCGGTCATGTATTGCGGATAGCGCAGATACGCATACACGCCGAAAAATCCGCTCGCGATTACGGTAATCATCAGCACATAGGCCAGCGTGTGTATATTGAATCCGAATTCGAAACCGCAGTGCAGCGTCGCAATCACGATAAGGCTGGTGCCAAGATAAACGTGCGCGGATGTCCAGCCCTGGACGCTGCCCGCACCTGACGCATAGCGCCGCTTGCGCACCCCCAGCAGCATCAGCCACAGGATCATCAATGCGCCGAGCGTGCCGAGCGTGTAGCCAAGCCAGGTGCCGCCGTATGGTTTTCGATACACCGCGGGAAGATCCTGCCCGCAATAGACTGCGATAGCCGTGGCGCACAGGATCAGCGCGATTTTGAGGTAGCGTCCCTGTCGAAATGCGAGGATCGATTGGTGAAGAATCGACTTATCTTGTCGTATCATTAAAAATTGTGGGCCATCCCTAAACCGCAATTTCGAATCGATCGCTCTAAGATGCGTACTTTTTGAGCATCTGCACGAGCGTTTATGTTGTCGTTCGATTATAGCGGATAGCGTGTGTGACCGATGATAGAAAACCGCACACTCGGAAGTCAAAAAGTCCTGGTTTTGCAGCACTGTAGAACACGTCTGGCAACCCCAAATCTATCGGGCGAACCCGGCAAAACCGGACTTTAAAGCCTTGTTGCGCGAGCGCTTGACTTCGACAACCACGCTCGACTCGTATCCGTTGACATATTCCAACTCGGAGGGGTCGCAACCGCACCCTTGCAGTCGAGATCGCCAAGACATTTGCTTCACCGCTCGATCACTCTGACGTAGCGCAGCTGTGCTGCTTCTTCCATATTTCAGGCCGGGCTTTTGCGAAGAATGAGATGTCGCCCTCGCCCGGTACTCGGGCCGGATGTGTGTAGAGATTGCCGATAGAGAACGCCGCGCAGGTCATGACCCAGGAATACCCTTACCTCCCATGAGCTATTCAAACGCGCATCGTCGCATTGAACAAATATCTTAATGACGCTATTGAATTCTATTTCATACATGCCGTAGAATTTCCATGCGTTCAAGTGACGTTGTCATAAAAGAATAAAGCGTGCCGCGACTACGGAGGGACGTATGGGAAAATTAGACGGCCTGGAAAATCTGCTTTCGTACTATGACCTGCCCGAATTCTGGAAGGAGCGCATTGCGAGTGCGCGCCAGGACCTGGAAACGATGACTTCACTAACGTCACGGCTCAAGCTGCTGGAAGCCGAAAATCAAGTCCTCAAATCCGACGGCGAGCTTTTGAATAAATTAATCGACGCCTGGGACCGCGGCGAATCTGCGGAGTGCATCTGCGGCGACTGTGGCGGCACGGATATCCGGCGCGTAAATGGCCGCCCGTTCAGGGGCGACGATTGTCATTAGCAGTTGTGTTGGTCGCAAACCAAAACAAAACAGGCCGTAACGGCCTGTTTTGTTTTGGCGGAGACAATATCCTCGTCGCCGCGCTGCACCGCTACCGGCTTGCACTGAGGTCATAATCCAGAAAAACTACTGCTATCGCTCCGGCGGCTGCCGGAGCAGCCGCCTGTTTAGTGACACGTGGCGCAGGACCTAGTTATGAACAGTGACTAAATTCAAGATGCTGATCAATGGCGGAAGCGATTGAGTGCATCCTCCACGATCTGATGATTGTTCGTATTCCAGAAACGTCTGTTTGAAAAAGGTGCATTCGGCATCTCTTTCTCTTTGAGGATGATCTGACGGAACGACGCGACGTTTCTCTTCCAGTGATCGAGGCTCAGCACCTCCTGTTCGGTCAGGGTATGGCAGCCCAGACAATCTGTCACGACGACCTTCCAGAGTGCTGGCTCGGTATTCCAGTCGCTCGGCCTGTAAGCCGAATTCTGGGTGGCGCGTGGCAGGTTATTGCCACCGTAGAGCCCACTTACCAGAGTTTTAACGGCACTGGGCGGATTCGTCATTAGCACCCCTTGATTGAGCTTCTTCACATTAGCTTCATTATCTGCCCGGGATGTCAGGACGCCGTATTCGAAAACGTTGAAGTCAAACGCAAGGAACCCGCCGCCGGTTCGACCGGCATGAGTTCTGAAGTCCACTCCATGGGTTCCACCACCATGGCAGGCAGCACAGCCGTTTGGCAAGTACAGGTCTTCTCTCGCACCGTGAATGGCGGCAGGATCAAAGAAAGTTTTGGTCTGGCGATTACCAGCGGCATCGTATATGTAGAACTTGGTGATACGGTCACCATTCGGGCCAGGGGAGTATTCCATATTCACGATGGACAGCGGGTGTACGTTCACAAACGCATCCTGCTCGGTCTCGAAGTTGAAGGTGGTAAACGCAACGTTCCCCACGTATCCGGGACGCTTGTCAATGACCATCTCAATTCTTCGCCAGAAGCCCAGATCAGAGACGTTTTTGTGCCCCCCTACCACGACGACTTCATTCCCGGGTTCATCAAAACCATTAACTGCTCTCCAGGCAGCCTGGGTCAGCCTCAGGTCGTTCGGGTCGATAGTGCTGTAATACTTTTTGGCATCGTCCAGCGTGCTAACGCCGTTGGCTTTGAGCAAATCGCCTGAATACACCGCGCCCGGCATTGTTGGTCCAGCCAGTAACGCAACTGAGATCAACGCTGCTTTAAAATTCAATTTCATTTTTGTCTCTCCTGGCAATAAATTATTTGAGGTGCAGCGTGATGACGGCCAATACGATGCACACCGTATTCGATTGCGGATTACACGGGGAACGTTAAGCGCACCGTGCGGAGAAACCTATTATCTGTAACACCCAATCGCTTCTACATAACCTACGAAGCGGTAGAAAAGCCTACAGCGGATAGAGTAGTGCCTCTGCTGGCTTAGATCGGGACAGACCTGTTCAGGCGTCTTATCGCTTGGAAGTGCAAGCATGTCGCTGTCGCTGTCGCTGTCGCTGTCGCTGTCGCTGTCGCCAAGGTATTAACGGCCGGGGCGGAGGTGGTCCAAGGCTTGATCGTTACCGGCGTTAAGGTGCGCGTGTTTAATGGCCTCGGCTTCGACTTTCAAGACTTTGGTGTGAGCCTTGCCGACGTAAAACATCGTCATCCTGCCGATGATCGGTTCGTCGTTTTCGAAATCGCGCATCACGCTTGCGCCTGTTGTCGCGCAGGATCAGCGTTGCGTGAACAGTCGCGGGGGTAATCTGGGTGGGAATAGCCTACTCAGCCCGCTCCGGTATGGGAACCGGAACAGTGCCTTGCGGAGTCATATTGGCGGAGAGAGATACAGAATCGGGCACAGCGGATCCAGTGGACGGGCCTGACAGGCCTTCACTTCCGCGCTCACCACTTCGGTGACCGCGGAGATCAGACTCGGGGATACCTCGGTGCCAAATGACCGTTTACACAAAACTTTTTACACCCCTGGGCAGTCTCAATCGTTGAGGTCAATGCCGAGGAGGCCTATGAACAAATCAGCGCTCGTGACGCACATTCGCTGGACGCGTTGCTGGCGTAGTGGCGCGTCGCACGTCGCAGCACTGGTCGTCGGCATCGTGCTCGCGCTGGCGCTTGCCCCACGCGCGACGCAATTCATAAATCCATCCCTTGCCGTTCCTCGTCCCGCCGCGACGAGCGAATTCCATCGCGCGCTACAGGTCGTCATGATCGAAATGGGTGCCGCAATGTGCATCACACCCAGTGCGGACGCGGACCGCGACTTCGCGCGCGCAATGATTCCCCACCACCTGGGCGCGGTCGAGATGGCGCGACTGGAGCTCCTCCACGGGCGCGATCCGCGCCTGCGCCGGCTCGCACAAGGAATCGTGGTTGAGCAGATGCAGGAGGTCGCATTGCTGCGCAGCGTTCTTGCCGGCGATTCGGCGATGCTTGTTACCGATCTCAAACCCTAAAGGGAAAGAATCCTATGAATACACGTACGCTCATATCAGCAATCGTGTTGTTTGCTTCCATGATTGGATCGACGCAAGCCGGCCAAGCGCCCGCTGCAGCTGCGGCTCCGGACATACCGGTCAGTTTGCGGGACCGCGTATATCTCGGCGAACAGTACTCAAACACGATTTCAGTAGTCGACCCCGCGAGCAACACGTTGGTCGGGTCAATCCGTCTCGGCGACCCGCAACCCGGCAACCTGAGTCCGCTGTATCGCGGCCAATTGCTCGTCCACGGCCTCGGCTTTTCGCCCGATCACCGCACGCTCGTCGCGGTATCGATCGGTTCGAACTCGGTGAGCTTCATCGATACCGCTACCAACACGGTGAAACACATCACCTACGTAGGTAGGTCACCACATGAGGCATTCTTCACGCCCAACGGCCGCGAGGTATGGGTCAGCGTGCGCGGCGAGGATTACATCGCAGTGCTCGACGCGAAGAGCTACAACGAGATCGCTCGTATTCGCGTACCCAACGGCCCTGGCATGGTCATCTTTTCCCCGGATGGTCGCTATGGATATGTGTGCTCAAGCTTCACTCCCGAGACGGTAATCTTCGACACGCACACTCGGCGCGTGGCCGGTCGCGTGACGCAGCCATCGCCGTTTTGTCCGAACATTGCGGCGACGCCGCGTGGGGACCAGGTTTGGTTCACACTGAAGGATGTCGGCAAGGTCGTTGCTTTCAATGCGCGTCCGCCATTCAACGTGCTGCGCGAGATCGATATTGGACCCATTACCAACCATGTAAATTTTGCGCTGACGGCCCAAAGGCAGCTCGCCTATGTGACAGTCGGCGGTTTGAATCAGGTTCAAGTATTTCGAACCGATACGTTCGAGCGGATCGCAATCATCCCCACTGGCCCGCTTCCACATGGCGCGTGGCCTTCGGGAGACGGCACGCGAATGTATGTTGGCATCGAAAATGGCAATGCGTTAAGCGCAATTGACACCAATCTCCAGAAGGTTGTGGCAACGATCGCCACCGGTCAGGCTGCGCAGGCTGTGGTCTATGTCCCGAATGCGGTGCCACAAGGTGACGGACGCGCCAATCTTCAGCCGCTCGGTTTGGCCGCAATGGCGACGCGCCTCACCCTTTCTGCGCCCGGGGCTGAGGAGGCTGCTACTAGCGTTGCCTTATTCGATCAGGGTCTGACCCAGATTCTCCAAGCCGGCGTTTCCGGGCTCACGCCCAAGACTGCTTACGTAATCGCGCTCGCCGACAATCCACTGGGGAACCCGCCACTCGAGCCACTGGCCGCATTTTCAACCAATCCGGCCGGCGCCGCAGTCGTCAATGCCTTCGGTCCAATCCGTCAGATCGTCGCGCACGACGCGCCGTCGCTGCGCCGCTATCTCGTGATTGCGCCAGTGAAGGACGGCAAGCCCGGTACTCCGGTTCAATTGCAACGGCCATGACCGAAATGCTGTCGCAGAGGCGGCAATCATGACGATACGAACTCACTGTAAACGGCCAAACAAGAGCGGTGACGGTGGATTCGTATTGCGTGGCCCCCCCCTTTTTCGCACGGAGCCAGTCGCGCAGCTTGGCTTCGGCTGTCCCCCGTGGGGACAAGTTCTGTCCGGCGATCGATGATCGAAGGCGCTGGAACTCCCAATTCAATTCCACAGTCACAGCGTCAACTGCGAGGCGCGTTGCTGAATTGCGTTCTCGCCCAGCAAACCATGACGGAATATGCCATTGGACTATGCTGGACAGTATTGAATTTCTTTGGCTCAGCCCGCTTGATGCCCGTTATCGCATCAGTTCTTGCTTGCAAGAGCGCCCTTAAAACCGGTTGAATCTCCCGAAAAACCGGTGGCCGCAAGGCTTGGAGGTACTCGTAAGTAAGTTGCCCCGCGGGGCTTAGTACTGTGCATGACGCAATAGTTGCTCGCGTCTTTGCCGCAACAAATCGTATCGTGGGACGTCGCGTTTTTGCTACTGCCGACGCGTCATAGTCGAACGGGTTGTAACCACCGTTCTTGGAGTTTTTTGGACGCTGCTGGAATTTCTTGGACTATTTCTTGGCGGAGAGAGAGGGATTCGAACCCTCGATAGGATTTTGTCCTATACGCCCTTAGCAGGGGCGCGCCTTCGACCACTCGGCCATCTCTCCGTTATTCCTGATCGTGATGCTCACTGCTACGTGCTAATAACACCTCGAGCGAGTGGTCGAAGGCGCGTGGCGCCGGTTTTTACGACGGCTTGCGCCGTGACCACTCTACCTGGTCTCGTCGCCCAACCACTTCAGTAATGAACGACCGTTTCTCAATCAATCGCCTACCTTTCCACGCCGGCTTGCGTTGCAAGCACGTCTCGGAAAGTCAGGCGCAAGGATATCACAACGCCCTTCGTTTACTGCGGCTGATCGAGTCCGAAAGCCTTGTGCAAAACGCGCACGGCGAGTTCCATGTACTTCTCGTCGATGACGACGCTGATCTTGATCTCGGAAGTGGAAATCATCTGTATGTTGATACCCTCTTCCGCGAGCGTGCGAAACGCGGTGCTCGCGATGCCGGCGTGAGAGCGCATGCCGACGCCGACGATGGAGACCTTCGCGATCTTGTCGCCGCCCTGCACTTCACGCGCTTTGATATGCGCGGCCACGGGCTTCAGGATACCGAGCACTTTCTGATAATCGTTGCGATGCACGGTGAACGAAAAATCGGTGAGCCCGTCGTGGCCGACGTTCTGCACGATCATGTCAACGTCAATGTTGGCGTCACCGACCGGACCGAGAATCTGGTACGCGATGCCCGGGCGATCCGGCACGCCGAGTATGGTGATCTTGGCTTCGTCGCGATTGAATGCGATGCCTGAAATAGTGGCCTGTTCCATCTTGTCGTCTTCCTCAAACGTGATAAGCGTGCCCGCGCCTTCTTCTTCGAAGGACGACAGCACGCGCAACTTGACGCGGTATTTCCCGGCAAATTCGACCGAGCGGATCTGCAGCACCTTGGAGCCGAGACTTGCCATCTCGAGCATTTCTTCAAACGTAATCGTGTTCAGCCGCCGCGCTTCGGGCACGATGCGCGGATCGGTCGTGTAAACGCCGTCGACATCCGTGTAGATCTGACATTCGTCCGCCTTGAGCGCCGCTGCGAGCGCTACGCCAGTCGTGTCTGAGCCGCCGCGGCCCAGCGTCGTGATGTTGCCGCCCTCGTCTTCGCCTTGAAAACCGGCGACCACGATAATGTAACCGTCACTCAAATCCGCGCGCAGCTTGTCCTCATCGATCTTGACGATGCGCGCCTTCGTGTAAGCACTGTCAGTCAATATGCGTACCTGACCGCCCGTATAGCTGCGCGCCTTCAACCCCAGATCAACCAATGCCATAGTCAGCAGCGCGATCGTGACCTGCTCGCCGGTCGAGACCATGACGTCCAGTTCGCGCGGCTCGGGATTCGCCTGCACCTCCTTGGCCAGCGCAATCAGGCGATTGGTCTCGCCGCTCATGGCGGAGACGACGACGACGACCTGGTGGCCCTGCCCCTGCCAGCGCGCCACGCGGCGCGCGACATTCTTGATGCGCTCGGGACTGCCGACCGAAGTGCCGCCGTATTTTTGTACGATTAATGCCATGACTCTGCGTTATTTTTGAAAAGCTTTGAATTTTATCGTAATTGTGCCGAGAAAACGAGCCTGCCGGGCAGGCGTTGCACAAACCACGTCAATCCTGAACCCGATGAAACCTTTTCGGCTTTTTTATGTCAATTGAATACTCTGCAACGCACAAGGGAATTGATATGGCACAAACATCCAAAACCGCCAAACCCCGCAATCTGCGCCAGCGGCTGGGCTTGAACCAGCAGCAGTTCTGGTCCGCGGTCGGCGTCACGCAAAGCGGCGGCTCACGCTATGAGAGCGGCCGCAGCATGCCCAAACCGGTTGTCGAACTCGTGCGCCTGGTTCACGTAGAAGGCATCGATCTGTCGCGCGCGAGGGGCGAGCATTTCCAGATTGCGAGCCATTTGCGCAACACCAATCCGGCGCTCTACAGTCGCCTCAAGGATCAGGTTCGCAAGAGCAGCCGCACTTCGCGGTAGACCACGGGGTCGCGGCTGGCCGATAGCGGCGCGGTGATATACTCCCGCGCTCTTTTGCGGCTGTGAACTCCTCATGCGCATTACTCGCAGGCTCGAATTCGACGCCGGCCATCGTATCCCCTATCACGACAGCCAGTGCCGGCACCTGCATGGTCATCGCTATGCCGTTGAAGTGACGGTCAGCGGTGCGGTCATTACCACGGATCACGACCCGGAACTCGGCATGGTTGCTGACTTCGCCGGCGTTAAGAAGGTCGTCAACGAAGTGATCGTCACGCCGTGGGACCACGCTTTTCTGGCGTACGCCGCGGACCGGCCGATACTCGACTTCCTGAGTTCAATTCCAGGCCATCGTACGGTTGTATTCGACGCGCCGCCGACGGCCGAACATCTGGCGCTGACTGCATTTCGTTTGTTGGCGGATGCCTTCGGCAACGCATACGGGTCGCGCCTGCGGCTGGAAAAAGTCAGGCTCTACGAGACGCCCAACTGCTGGGCCGATGCGCTGGCAGAAGATTTGTAGGATTGATCGTCTGGCCTCAGGCGCGCGTGTCGAGCAGCTTGTCGGCCTCTGCGCGCAATAAACCAAGCCCGGTGATAATTTCCTTGTTCGGCACGTAGTTCGCCGTCGAATCAGCCGACGGGTGCAATTCGCTTCGCGCTTGCGCGATCAATGCCAGCATTTGCCGCGCTATGCCGGCCGCCCGCGCATGGCCGCTTATCGAATTCGCATACGCCTCGTGCTCGTCCAGCCACGGGCGCAGGTTGCTCAAATCAAAATCGGTCATGATGTGCGCGCCAAATAAGGTCGAAGAATTATTTGTAAGAGCGGGAAAAAGACAGCCCGATACCGCTCGTCACGCCGGCGTTCAGGCGCAGGCTCAGGCTTTGCGTGAGCGTGTATGACAGCCGCACGGCAGCGCTGGTTGCCGCCATCCCCTGCTGATATTCGAGATAAATTTTGTCGGACAGGCGCTTGCCGACCGCCGCTACCTGGCTGCCGACTTCGCCGCCACCTTTGAGCGACAGTTCATCGAGCCCCAATTGCTTGGCGATGCGCTGGGTCATGGATACCGAATCGTTTTTGAGCACCAATGCGCTGGCCGCGGCTTGCAGCAGCGAAAGGTCTGCGCCGCTTACATCGTCGAGCCCGTGACCGAGCGTGATCCACGCCAGTTTCTCACCGTCTGACACAGGCGGGTTCGACCTTAACTGGACGTTGGGCACACGCACCGTTCCGGTAACTTCGACGCCCGCCTCGACGGCGAGATTCTTGCGCGTCGCGACGATATCGAGTCCGGGGTTGTCCATCGCGCCGTTGAAGAGCAGCCGCCCGCGCTCGATCTCGAGCCGCTGACCGAACGCGGTAAACACGCCGCGCACGCTCGACAGCACGCCATGCGCTTCGAGGATGCCACGCGAATTGGTCTTGAGATTGAGTTTGCCACCGAGGTAAGTGTTAAGGCCGGCGCCTGAAATATAAAGTTTTGAGCCGGCATCCAACGCGACGTCCACGTCGAGCAGGTCGCTTTGCAGCGGCGAGCGCGTGTCGGCTTGCGAAGCCGGCCGCGGCCGGCCAACGATTACGATGTCATTGTCGAGCTTGGACACACGAGGCGTATCGAGCGCGAGACGGCCTTCGTCAACAGCGAGCGTTCCGCGCAACACCAGCTTCTTGTTCGCAAGTGCCGCCGTGCCGCTGCCATCAACCTTGAGCCGCATGTCCGGCCGGTTGAGCACGCTCAGATGGTCGGCACGCCATGCCACGCGCGCTTCGCCGCCGCTGCGGTCCATGCTGCCGGTAGCGGCGAGCGTTCCTTCATCACCGCGAATCGCGAACTCACTGACCGTCAGGGCCTTATCGTTTAGCTCGGCGCGCAACGCGCCGTCGTGTAAACGCACGCCGTATTGCGGCGCAGTTATCCCAAGCTCGGACGCTGCAAGAGTGCCGTTCAACTGCGGTGCAGCGAGTGTGCCGGCCACTTTGAGATCGGCTCTCGCCTTGCCGCGCAGCAGTGCATGCGTGCCGATCAGCGGATTCAACACATCCAGCGATGCAACGTCGAAGCGGCCGTCGGCCCGCAGCACGGCGTCGCGCGCGAGTGAATTCAGCGTCAGCTGTGCGCGTCCGCTCAGCGTTTTGGCGTTCAACTCGAACGTTGCATTGACCGCATCGTTGGTGAGACGAACGTCGGCGCGCAGGCGTTCGAGCCCCAGCGTCAACGCCGTATCGCCCGGCGTTACTACATCGCCCGTCTCGCGCGCGAGCGTCACGGTTCCGTTCAAAGCAGGGTTGGCGGCAATCGACCATGAACCGCCAATCAGCAGCGTGGTGCGCGGCGACGGCGTGCCCGCCATCGCAAGCAAGAGCGACGCCGGAACGCCGGTGATATTGCCGCGCGTATCCAACCGGCCATCGCGCCATGCGAGCGCCTCGAGGTTGGCGCGCCCGCCGGCGATGGTCAATTGCGCCGGGCCGGTTATCACGCGTCGGTTTCCGTATTCGACATGCATGGGCGCCATCAGATGAACCGGATAAGCGCCGGCATTTTCGAATGAGTTAAGCAAGCCTGACCAGCCCCGTCCGGCCTCCCAGCCGCCCTCGGCACGCGCATTCACGTCGAAGTCCTGGCCTCGCACGTCAACTGTCGCGGTGTGCCGTGCCTGCGTGCCTTTCGCATGGGCGCTAAGCGAGGAGATACGAACGCTTTTGTCCCAGGCGAGATTGCTGCCGGTGATATCGACGTCGACCAGCGGCCTTTTCGCTTCGCCGCCAATAGTGCCGCGCGCAGTCAATGCGCCGCCCAAGCGCGCGTCAAGCTGGGACAAGCGCTGCGCGTCGAGCGCAAACGTGAGCGCCTCGCCGGGCGCGCCGTAACCGCCGCGCGCCCGCACGCTGTTGGCGCCCGCGGTCAAATCAACCTTGATGCTGTGCGCAGTGTCCGCCGTGATCTCGCCGGCAGCAGCGCCCGCGAAGCGCACGCCGCGAAATATGCTGTCGTTCAACGTCAAGGCAAGATTCGCGCGCCACGCCGGCACAAGCATGCCGTCGACGTTGATCAGGCCATTGATCGATGCCGGCGGATATTCGCCGAATGCGGCAGGATTCACCCGATCGAGCGTCGCGGCCGCATGAAAGCGGCGCGGCCCCGCGAGGTTCGCTTCGCCGCTGCCTTGCATGGCGCCGCCGCCCGCCTGCGCCCGAAATTGCTTGATCGTGATCGCATCCCCTCGGCGAGTCCCGTCAAACTCGAGCCGGATTCCGCGTTGTGCGAAATCTGCCTGCACGCTTTGCATGTCGCCGGTAAAGCGGCCGCGCAATTTGCCGTCGAGGCGGGTCGCATACAACGGCGCGTGCAGCGCACGCAGGTCGAGCCCACGGATCAACACGTCGAGTTGCGTTTCGCCGCCGCCGATGCGCGCGTCGCCGCGCAAAGTACCGCCTTTATTGTTAACGTTCGCCGCGATATTCGACAGGCGCATCGCGGAGGACTCATCAAGCGCGAAGTCAGCCGACAACTGCGCAATCGGCACGCGGTTCGCCGATATCGGCCCTGGCTTCGAATTGCTGAGCGCAACTGTCCCCGCCGCCAGGCCGCCGGCCTTGCCTTCGCCCCGAACATCGACAGCCAGCAGAGTGGACGGCAGCCCTTCTTTGAACGCCGCGATATCGATATGCTCCCCACGGGCGCGCGCATGGCGAAGCCAGATTTTTTCAAATGCGGCAATTTCGGCATCGAGCTGCATCGTCGAGCCTCGCATCGCGCCCGAAGCGTTGACCTTCGTTAAAACCAGATCGCCACCGAGCGATAGCTGCGCATTCCACTCGGCCGGCGCATCGAGTGTCGCGCGAGCTGAAAGCGCGTATGGCCGCGCGCCGCTGATTTGCAATTCGCCCGCGAGGTGCCCATAGGCGGTATCCGCACTGAGATCGCGCAACGCATGGCCGTCCTTGCCGCCCGCATAACCGAATTCAACGCGCTCGAACGATTGGTCTTTGAAACGCAGCTTCGCAAGCGCCGCGTGGTTCACCGTCAGATTAATCGGCAGCGCGATTGCTTTCGGCAGTTCGGGGGCTT
Source organism: Betaproteobacteria bacterium (assembly GCA_028292435.1). Lineage (GTDB taxonomy): Bacteria > Pseudomonadota > Gammaproteobacteria > Burkholderiales > SG8-41 > PALSA-1004. Next base: position 17,657 of record JAQGMI010000110.1, on the reverse strand, counting down.
TGTCGGAAGGCGCTGTGTAGACGTCCAATAAAGCGGCGTCAAATTGCGTGAGTTCGAATTTTCCGGCGCGCAGTGCAGTACTCGAGATTTCGAACGCTGCGTCTTCGACCGTTACGCGCAGGTCCGGCGTTGCGTAGACAAGCTTGCGTACCTGGATGCGCCCGAGCAAAGAGCCGCTGATGCCTTCAAGCGTGAGTGCGCCGTGCGACTGCTTGACCGCTTCTGCCACCAGCCACTGCAATGCAGTCGGGCTCGACGCGGCCCACCAAAGCAGCGCACCGAGCACGACCAGGAGCGCGAGTGCGCCGGTCGCAAGCCATTTGAAAAGCCGCGACATCAGAACGCAAGGCCCACCGAAAAGTGCAGGCGGATTTTTGCCGCGTCTTGTCCGCGCGCCACGTCGAGACGAAGCGGGCCGATCGGGCTCTTGACGCGGACGCCGGCGCCGTAACCGGTCTTGAACTGAAAGTTGCTGAAACTGTCCGTCGCATTACCGGAATCGACAAACGCCGCGAGGCCCCAGGAATCGGCCATCCAGTGCGTCATCTCTGCGCTCGCTAGCGCATAATTGCGTCCGCCGACGATGGCGCTGCCGGTTTGCACGCCGAGGCTCTGGTATGCATAGCCGCGCACAGTGGTGTCGCCGCCCGTGCGAAACAGCAATGCCTGGGGAATGCCTTGCGACGTTGCGGCAAACACCTTGCCGACTTCGCCGCGCAGTGCAAGGATATCGCGGCGCGTGAACGAGTGAAACCACTCAAGCTGGCCGACCGCGCGAGCGAACTTCTGCGTCGATCCGCCGGGCAGGCCGGCGCCGAGGCGGAGCGCCGCAATTGCGCCGTTGCGCGGGAAAATCAGGTCGTCGGTCGTCCTCCAGACGTATTCATAGCGCGCGAACAGCGCACGCGCCAGGTCTGACGGCGCATCGAGCGGTTGCTGGAACTCGTAGTAATAAGACAAACCGAATGCGGGTTGGCGGCGCTCGTCAATGTCGCGACGGGTCACACCAACCACGATGCCGCGCGTCACCAGATTCTCGATATCGGTGCGCGACGCGGTCGATTCAAACGTATCGTTCCAGCCGCCCGCGTTGGTCGGCAGTTCGAACGTCGCGCCGAGACGCTGCACCCTGCTCTCCACGCTCAGCTCGGTGTGAAATCGATATGCATTGTCGAACACATCGACGTCGCGCCACGCCACGCTGGCGCGGTACAGGGTGTCGGTGCTGTAGCCGACGCCGGCGTCCAGCCGCCGCGTCGGCGCTTCGATGACGGAAACGCGCACCGGCGCGGCGCTGGCAGTTGCGCGATTGCCGTCGACGATGACCTGTGAACTGGCGAAGTAGTTGGTGGCATTGAGCCGTCGTAAAAAGACCTCGACATCCTGGCGCGAGTACGGATCGCCGGGCTTGAACGGCGCCAGGTAGGTGACGATTTCAGCCGGATAGCGCTTAAGCCCGGTCACGCTCACGGGCCCAAACCCGAACGCGGGGCCCGGATCGAGCACCAGCGAGAGATTCGCTTCGTTTTTAACAGGATCGATAGTGGCCTGGCTTTCGGCGACCGCGGCACCGAAATAGCGCTCTCTTGAAAGCTCGTCCACGGCGCTTTTCTTCGCTGCGTTCCATGCCGGCTGCGTGAACAACTGACCTGACAAGAGCGGCCATTCGCGGCCCACTCGCGCTTCGGCGCGCGCATCCGGCGGCTTTAATCTGATCGAAGTGTCGGCGACCCTCGCCGCGACACCCGGCACGATCTTCAAGCGAACGGTGCGCATTCCGCGCTCCACCTCACCGATCGAGACCTCAGCTTGCGCGTTGAAAAATCCGTCGGTGGCGGCTGCTTCGAGCGCTTGCGCTTTGGCATCGGTCACCAGCGACTCGAGTAAAGACAGCGTCATGCTCTCGTACGATTGCCAGCGCGCGAGGTCGAGCCCGTTTTGCAGCATATCGCGAAGTGAAGACGGCGCTTCGACGGTCAACTTGAATTTGAACGTGGCTTCGTCGCCCACGACGGGAACGTCCGCAGCCGACGCAGTTGCGACGAACAACAGCAATAGATGGGCAAACGCAAACTTGATGAGATCGAACTTGATGGGATTTGTCAGCATGCATATAGGAAAGACGAATCGAACACCGGGAACCGGTCACAGCGCGCCCGGGCTCACGCTGAACGCTCCCTGCATCGCCGAATAGGATGGACACCCGCCTGCGAGGCTGGTTCCCGTCACAGCGTTGTGAAAATTACAACGGTTAAGGCAGTATGAGTGCGCTGATCAACAACTGCATCACGTCGTGAGATCGCGACAGCGAGACGACTTACACAATCCGCTCGAGCGGCACCTGGAACAGGCGTATGCGATCGGCCGGCCGCTTGATGTCCGCATTCGCATGATTGATCGCATCGATCAGCCGCTCGAGCGGCTTCTCATCTTCGAATGCGACCATCACAACCGAATTCGTGCTGGGAAATCCACCCGCGCCCAGGTGCGGATCAGTACCGTGCCCCTTGCCTTTCGCCTGGTCCCAGCGCGTGTAGTAATCAATGTCGACGGACGTGAACATGTCGAGCACGCGCTCGGTGTAATACTCGATGTGAACGATAAACGCGATTTTCACCGGCCGCCCCTCCTCTTTCCGTATCGCTACACGGTTCGACACTTCAGCATGTGGAGATCAGGTTCGACAGCATGGTTGCCGGCGGCGTTCCCGGCAGCGATTTGGCGGTCAACTCATTATCAGCGGCGTCCAGCCGGTCTCAATCCTTCAAGAGTAACGGCGTAAAATCACGCGCTCGGCTCTTCGGCCGGCGATGAAGAACGGGGCATGGAGATATGAATACATTTGCCAACATCGGCCTCTGGCTGCCGCTCTGCGCCGGCATTTGTGCTTATGCAGCCGACGCGCAGATTTATCCGGCGCGGCCTGTTCGCCTCGTCATTCCATTTAGTCCGGGCGGCGGTTCCGACATCGTCGGCCGTTTGATTGCGCCCAACCTCACCCAACTCGCGGGGCAGCAATTCGTCGTCGACAACCGGCCCGGCGGCAACACCGTCATCGGCGCGGGACTCGTCGCCAACGCGCCGGGCGACGGCTACACGCTGCTGCTCGCAAACGCGAATTTTTCCATAAACGCGGCATTGTTCAAAAAACTCCCGTACGATCCTCTGCGCGATTTCGTGCCGGTTGCGCCGATTGCGAACGTCGCGAACGTCGTGGTCGTCAATCCTTCGCTCGGGGTCGATTCGCTCGCCGGATTAATCGCGCTCGCCAAAGCGAAACCCGGGGCGCTTAATTTCGCTTCACCGGGCGCAGGCACTTCGTCGCATCTCGCCGGGACACTGCTCCAGGCGAGTGCCCATATTGACGTCGCGATGATCCCGTATAAAGGCGCGGGACCGGCGATGACGGATTTAATCGGCGGGCAGGCGCACCTCGCGATCGCCGCGATGGCGACCGTGCTGCCGTATGCCAGAGCGGGCCGGTTGCGGCCGCTCGCGGTGACGACCGCCAAACGCTCCACGCTGATGCCGAATCTGCCGACCGTCGCTGAATCCGGCTTCCCCGGCTACGAAGTGAACAATTGGTTCGGAATGCTCGCGAGCCGCGGCACGCCGCCAGTGGTCGTGCAGCGGCTGCATGCACTCGTCGACCAGGTCGTGCGCGATACTTCGGTGCAGGAAAAAATGGCGTTGCAAGGCACTGAGCCGTTTACTGCATCGAGCGCTCAATTTGCGGCTTTCGTGCGCACGGAGATAGCCGTGTGGACCAGGCTCGCCTCGCAATTCAACTTGCAGGCGGAATAATCAATTGAAGCGGACATAAAAAAAGGGCATCCGCAGATGCCCTTTTTATTTGGGTTAAAACCGGTCAGTCGCGATTGCCGGTGAACGCCATCAGCAACTGGAGCAAGCTGGTGAACAGGTTGTAGATGCTCATGTAAAGCGTGAGCGTTGCGGAGATGTAGTTGTTTTCACCGCCGCGCACGATCTGGCTGACTTGCCACAAGATCATCGCCGAGCTGAACAACACGAATGCGCCGCAGATCGCCAGCGACATTACGGGGCTCGCGAAGAAAATATTCGCAACCACGGCGAGCATGATCACGATGCCGCCCACCGCCAGGAAGTTGGTCAGGAAGCCAAGATCACGACGCGTGACCGTTGCAATGCCGGCCATCGCGAAGAACACGACGGCGGTTCCGCCCGCGGCGAGCGCAATCAGCTGCCCGCCGTTACGCAAACCAGTCGCCATTTGCAGGATCGGTCCCAGTAATACGCCAAGGAAAAACGTGAGCGCAAGCAACAGCGCCACACCGAGACCGTTGTCGCGATTTTTCTCGATCGCGAAGAACATGCCGTAGATGACTGCGAGCAACACCAGCGACGACACGATCGGACTTGCGCGCATGAAACCGAAATTCAGATTCACGCCGAGCAAGGCGCCGATTCCGGTCGGAATCAACGTCAGCGCAAGCAGAAGATACGTGTTGCGCAACACCCGTTGCTGCTGGACAACGAGTTGCTCATTACCTACCTGCGTTCCAAAGGAATTCTGGTTAGGTATTAGTTCCGGTTGCATAAAGGTCTTTCTCCTCGGTTGGCCGGGGTTCCGGCTCTGGTGTAAGACTACCCGCTGCGGGTAAAAGTTTCAATTATTAACTATCGCAATAGCATTTCACGATTTCTGCAACCGGTTGATACTGCATGGTATTATCGCGCCCTTCGCGGACGCAACGAACCGTGGAAGGTTGGCAGAGCGGTTGAATGCACCGGTCTTGAAAACCGGCAGGGTCGCAAGATCCTCGTGAGTTCGAATCTCACACCTTCCGCCATTTCGTACTTCGCCTAATCTTGCCGGCGCGCACCCAGTAAAAGCAGACCGAGGCCGGCAAACAACATCGCGGACGGCCCGGGCTCCGGCACCGCTAAAACATTGCCACTATGAACGGCCCAGGCGCGATTGCTGGAAGTTACGGGTTCAGCGCTGTGATAGGCGGAGATCGGATCGCCAGCCCAAACCCATGCGAGGCCCGCGCCTGCCGGCGTTCCGGTCCAATAAAATTCCGAGACGAGATTCGTGAACGGGCCCGTATTGGTGAAACCCCAAGTGCCCGGCCCGGTCGTGGTCAAAGGATTGCCGGGTCCAAAATTGCCGAGCGTCGAATAGTACATGTGGGAAAGCTCGGAACTCGTCGTCGACGACGGAAACATTTCGGGCAATCGCCATCCAGTCACGCCCAAAACGTTAAGAGCGGCCACCCATGCATTTGCGTTGGCCCAGGTCATCCGCCCATCGGTCGGGCTTAAACCGTTATCGAAGGTTGAGCCGGCGCCGGCATTGGCGTTGGCTAACCAGGTAACATTCAGCACCGTGTCGTAGAACGCATCGACATTGCCGTCGCCATTGATGTCTCGAGCCACCAACGTGGTTTCCCACGTGCCTTGGCCTGAAACCGGAGCCGCGTTCGCGGCGCTCAGGAATGCGGACGCAAAAAGCAACGACGTAGAAAACATGCGCTGCAGCACACTCTTTATGTTCACAAGTTCTCCTCCGAAAATTTGACGATTGGGCGGCATCACCTGCTTCTGTCGCCAGAGTTACACGCAAGCAATCGTAACGTTCCAGCTGCATGACATCTGTCAGACGGGAACCCAAAAAACGCCTGCAACCAAAGGGGGCTCCGTGAAATTCCTGCCCGCGGCAAATCTTAGTACCGCGATGCACGCCCGAGGGGTAAGTCAGCGATGAGGAGTGATACCAGCGGAATAAGTTATACAGATTCCGCCGTTTAGGCGTCTACGGCGCTGACGGGTTGTACGCGCGCATGGTCATGGTCTTTGCATGCGCTTCCTGACGAAGCAGTGATCGCAGCGACATGTTGCGGTCCTGCAGGTCCCGGGCAAGCTGGATCGCCACCATGTAAAGCAGATGGTGTCCGACTCGCGGCGCCGCGTCGAAGAGCTCGCTGAATTCGATACGCGGCAACGACACTGCCGACACGGCCTCGATCGCACTGCATGTCGCTGCTGCCGGCAGATTGTCGATCAGCGACAAAAGTCCGAATGTTTCGCCTGCGCGCAATTCACGCTCCTGCTTTCTGCCCGTCCGTTCGTCGGCGCGCGTCAACATCACCGCGCCCTCCATAATGATGAACAGCGCCTGCCCTTGATTGCCCTGCGCAATAAATTGGTGGCCTTTTGGATAAAGCCTGACCTGCATCACGGCGGCAAGCGTATCGAGGTCGCGCGCGGAAAAATTTTCGAAACCAGGCAGCGACTTTAAGAATCCCTTGAGGTCCACGGCTAGATCCTAATTATTATTGGGCCGGCTGAAGAAAGCTTCGAGCCAGTTACGTGCGGGTGCACGGTCCTGCCCGCTGCCGGATTCTGCCGAATCGTTAACGGCGTTGATGGTTACCGGCTGGTTAAGTGTTGAACCGGACTTGCGCAGGCGGTCGGCGAGCATCAACACGAGCTGGCGCAACAAAACACCGGCGATTTCTTCGTTGGTTGCGATCAGCTCTTCGAAAGCCTGGTGGCGCAGGCGCAAAAATTTGATTGGCGTTTCAGCCGTGACAGTCGAGCTCGCAAGGGTTTCGCCGCTGAGCACCGATACTTCACCCAGCCATTCACCCGGGCCCAGCTGACCGAGCGTGATCGACTGGCCGTATTCCTCGACCGAAATCTTTACCCTGCCGTCAAGAATCAGATAAAGCGAGTCGACTGGCATGCGGTCGCGGATGACTTTGCGTCCAGCGGGCAATTCGAGCACCGTCGTCGCCTCGAGCAGGGTTGCCAGATTGGCCGGCCCCAATTCGTCTGCCAGCGCCGGAAAGCGCGTGGCAAGCTCCGCGATCATTACTTTTTCCATTGGCTGAGTTCGGGTTGTTTAAATAATTTGTGGGCAATTCACCCTGGTCAATCCGTAAAGCCGCCTGCGGTCGACGAGCGACCGGAATGAATTCTAACATTAGTGGCAGGCGATTTACTCACGGCTATTGACTTGTCATTGTCGCATTTCCGGACTGCCGAATTTTTACGCATTTGCGGAACATCGAAAGCACATTCTTGAGGTAAAATTTGGGGCTCGCAGGACAACGTCGCGGCACGCCAGTGCGTTGTTAATATGATCAAGAACTAAAGCGCTAAAGGGAAGCGTAAGCGTGCAAGCAGCCGACAGAGCGCCTTCAATAATTATTCCAGATCGCACGGGAAAATCGCCGACCGGCAAACCGCCGGCCGGATTCGCGCCAAGCAGCGCCGGTCTGGCGATTCTGCGCGCCGTGCTGTGCTGCACGCTCGCGTGCGTGTTCAGCGGCGGGCTGCATGCGCAGGTGCCGCCGGGCGCGCTTACGCCGGGCGCGGTGCAGGATACGATTCCGCCACCGAAAGCGCCCGCACCAACGGCGCCGGCACAACTCGTGTTTCCGGTCGCCCCGCCGCAGATCGAGCACGACCGCAACGCACAGCGGTTTACCATCAATTCATTCCGATTTACGGGCAACACCGTGTATCCGGAACGCACCTTAAAGCGTGCGGTCGAGCGCTATCTCGATCAACAGCTCAATTTGTACGACCTGACGCGCGCTGCGGACATTGTCACGAGACTGTACCGCGATGATGGCTATCTCGTTGCACGCGCGGTAATACCCGCGCAAAAAGTCGAGAAAGGCATCGTCCATATTGAAGTCATCGAAGGCCGGATCGGTAAGCTGATCTTTGAAGGCAACAAGCGTTATTCGGAGGCTGCCCTGCTGCGCCGGATGCCCGGGCTTGCCGCCGGAGCGCTAATTACCACCGCGGCGATGGAGCGCGACATGCTGCTCCTCAACGACCTGCCCGGATTGACGGCGCGCGCGACGCTCGAACCAGGCGCGGTGTTCGGCACCACGGACGTGCGTATCCGGGTCGAGGAAAAAACGCTCTCGGGGTACATTCAACCGAACAACTTCGGCCGCGATGAAATCGGTCGCTGGCGCACGGACGGCGGCCTCAATGTAAACAACCTGCTCGGCTTCGGCGACCAGTTGAGCATTCAGGGCATAGCATCGCAATCGAATCTGCTGCATTACGGGTACGTCGCCTACAGCGTGCCGCTCACGAATCAGGGCACTCGACTGGCATTCGCGTATTCGGCGACGAATTACAGTCTAAGCAACGATCTTGCGGTGCTCGACATCGAAGGCGATGTGCGTAATCGCGAAGTGAGCCTGACCCATCCGTTCCTGCGCAGCCGCAGTCAGACCTTGGCGGCCAACGTCGGCTACCGCAACACGCGCCTGCGCCAGACCGCGCTTGGCACGCAGATTTCGGACAACAGCATCGGACTCTACAATGCGGGCCTGCGCTACAGCCAGATCGGCACCGACGCGTCGATCAGCACGCTTAGCGCTCAGTTGTATTCAAATTTCAGGACCAATACTTCGGGCACTCGCCAGGACGCCGAACGCCTCAAATATGAGCTCGACGCGACGCATCTGCGTGGACTCAATCCAAACTGGGATTTTTTCGCGCGGGCTCTCATCTCGCAAAGCAGCGAAACGCTTCCAGACAGCGAAAAATTCGCGCTTGGCGGCCCCGGCAACATACGCGGCTATCGTTCTTCAGAACTGCGTGGCGACAAGGGCTGGCTTGCTACCGTCGAGTTGCGCCGCCAGATCACATTGTTCAACACGCTGGGAATCATCGGCTTTTTCTATGATGCCGGCATCGTAAAATTTCAGGCGCCCGGCTTCATCGACGGCAGCGCGACGCTGATGAGCGCGGGCGCAAATGTGACTTTTTTCCCACTTCGAAATGTGCCGATAAAGCTTGAGTTTGCGGTGCCGGTAAGCAACACTGTTGCCGGTGACGGACGTACGAATGGGAGAGTATGGATTTCTGCCGGCGCAAGTTTCTAGCGGACTCGCCGATGACGCGACTTCCCGCTCACTTTGGCGCAAAAAATTGACATGAAACGCGCTGAATTCAGGCTCCGGCCACTCACACTCGCCTTAAGCAATGCGGGACTGCTCGCGTTCGCGGTCACGCTCGCGCCGGGCGCGGCATTCGGGCAAGTGCCGACCGGCGGCGTGGTCACGCAGGGCACCGCTTCGATTGTCAACGTCAGCCCCACGCAGCAACGCATCACGCAAGGCTCCGACAAAGCCGTCATTAACTGGCAGAATTTTTCGATTGGCGCGCCGAACTCGGTAGTGTTCGTACAACCGAGTTCCAGTTCCGTCGTTCTGAATCGCGTCATCAGCGCCAATCCGTCGTCGATACTTGGCAGCCTGTCGGCGAACGGCCAGGTATTTCTGGTCAATCCGAACGGCGTCTATTTCGGACCTAACGCCGTAGTCGACGTAACCGGCATCGTCGCGACCACGCTCAACATCCGTGACAGCGATTTCATGGCAGGCCGTTATATTTTCAGCCGCGATCCATCATCACCCGCGCGCGCCGCGGTAATCAATGACGGCGTGATCCGCGCGACACCCGGTGGCTATGTCGTGCTGGCCGGCGATTACGCCGCCAACAACGGCATCGTTGAAGCGCGGCTCGGCACTTCGGTGCTCGCCGCCGCCGGCAAGTTCACGCTCGACATAGCGGGCGACAACCTCATCAACTTCGCGGTCAACGAGAAAACGCTCGCGCAACTCGCGGGCGTTGCCAACACGGGCCAGGTTCTGGCCGACGGCGGGCGCGTCCTGATGACGGCCTCTGTCGCACGCGACTTGAGCGCGACCGTCGTCAACAACAGTGGCATAGTGCAGGCTCGCGGCACGACCGAGCGCGATGGCGCAATTTTCCTCACCGGCGACGGTGGCGACGTGATTGCCGGCGGTCGCATCGATGCGAGCGGTCCGCGCGGTGGTGCAGTGACCCTGCAAGCCGTCAGCGGCACGACATCGGTTTCGGGCGTCGTCACTGCCAGCGGCGATAGCGGCGCGGGTGGCAAAGTACAAGTGCTCGGCGAACGTGTCGGCCTGACGGACAACGCAAGCATTGATGCGTCAGGTCGCACCGCGGGCGGCTCGATTCTGATCGGCGGAGATTATCAGGGCCAAAACGCCGCGGTTCAGAACGCGCAGCGCACATACGTTGGATCGAATGTGCAGATAAACGCCGATGCGCGCGAAACCGGCGACGGCGGCAAAGTCATCGTCTGGGCGGACGACGTCACGCGCTACTTCGGCAGCATTAGTGCGCGCGGCGGCGCCCAGTCCGGCAACGGCGGAGCGGTCGAGGTGTCGGGCAAAGAGTCGCTGGTCTTCAACGGCAGCGTGGACTTGCGCGCTGCGTGGGGAACAACGGGCACGTTGCTGCTCGATCCCAAATATATTCGCATTAACGGCGGCGTAGACCCGCTCGCCACCAATGACCAGTTCGCCGAAAACGCGGGCGGCATATCGCAGCTCAGCGCGGCCAACCTCGTCACGGCACTCGGCACCGCGAATGTGACGCTGCAGGCGAGCACCGATATTTCGGTAGAGACTAATGTCGATGTAACGACAGGCGGTCTCGCCACCGTTAACAAATCTCTGACCCTTCAGGCCGGCCGCAATATCATTCTGGCCAGCACCATCCTCGGTGTCGCCACCGCAACACCAAACATCGCCGGGAGCAGCGGCGGCGTCACGGTCGCGATGAACGGCGGCGCATTCAGCGCGACAGTCAACGACGGTGCCGCGACTGCGGCGCAGCGTGACGCCGGCGCCGCGCAATTTTTCATGGCCAGCGGTTCTGCCATCACGGGCGCCAGTCAGGGCGTGACCATTAGCAGCGGCGCGCTGGCATCCGACAGTACCGGCGCAACAAGCGTTCTCGCCAACACCGGCAACATTACCCTCGGCGCAATTACGACATCCGGCGGCGCGCTAACCGTAACGGGCCAGGCCGGCAGCGCGATCGTCGCCAATGCGGCCATCAATACGGGCGGCGGTTCAATCAGTTTGACGTCGGGTTCCGGCGGCGTCACTGCGGCCAGCGGAACCACGGTTAACGCCGGCGCCGGCACGATCACCATTGATGCGGGAACCGGCGCGGCGCAATTTAACGCGAGCACGCTTACCACCACCAGCGTGTCGAATTCAGCTGTAACCATTGGCCATGCGACGACCGCAGCGCTGGGCAACATCAATGCAACTTCCGGCCGCGTAGTCATTGGCGCTGGCAACAACATCAGCAACGGTGTGACCCAAAACGCGACCACCTTGATTAACGCCAGCGCTGTCATCGCCAGCACCGCCAATGGCTTGGCGCTCGGCAATGCCAACACCATCGGCAATTTCAGCGCAAACAACATCACCGGCGGCAACATCGCATTGACCAATACCGCCACGACACTAACCGTTAGCGGCATCACCCAGGCGGGCGGCGGCTCGGTCAACGTATCGAATACCGGCGCCGTCAATGTGACCGGCGCCGTCAGCACCGCCGTCAGCGGCAACGTGAGCGTGACAGCGAACAGTGGCACGCTTACAGCCGGCAGTAGCATTTCCGCCGGCGGCGCCAGTGGCGTAACGCTCGCGACGACCGGCAACAACAACATTGCGGTCAATGCAGCGGTCGGCGCTGCTACCAACGACGTGTTCCTCAACAGCGGCGGCGCAATCACCGGTTCGGGCACCGTCACGGCCAATGGTCTCGCGCTGAAAACCGGCACCGGCGGCATCGGCAGTTCAGGCACCCCACTCGCGGTGGCGGCGGCGAATTTTGTCGCGCAGGCGCCGGCGAGCATTTTTGTCGCGAAAACTGCGGGCACCCTCAACATCGGTGGCGTCTCAATCGTTGGCAGTCCCACCGGCGTAAGCACCACGGCCGCAAACGGCGACATCAGTATTTCCGCGCCGATTCTCACCGTTAATCAGGCGATCGCCCCGAACGGCACCGGCACCACGACACTAAGCGCGGACGACTTCGGGTTGAATGCGGCGATTTCCGGGACCACGGTCACGTTGCAGCCCAAGACCGCGGGCACGGCCTTCACGCTCGGACTCGGCGCGACCGGCGCAGGATTGAGTCAGGCAGAACTATTGAACGTCAGTACCAACACGTTGCGCATCGGCAGCAGCACGAGCAAGGCCGGCACCGTCACCTTCGATGGCGACATGGTGCTGACGTCAACGCAGGGCGCATTCTCGATCAATTCGACTGGCGCAATCACGCAAGCTGTCAATACGAAAGTCGTCACGCCCGGCGGGTTTGCCGCGCAAACCGGCGCTGCCAACGTTACGCTGACCGAGGTCAACAACGACTTGCGCACGGTCGCAATCAACACGACCGGCGACGTAAATCTGCGCAACCTGAATTCATTCAGCATTTCGACGGTTGATGGCATCAAAGGAATCCACGCAAACAATGTCACGCTGACGACCGGCCTCACCACGACCGGAAGCATCGTGTCCGGCGGCAACACTTTGACGGTCGGATCGAGCGCGGGTCTCTCAGTCGGCGATCGAATCGTCGTTGCCGGCGCCGGTGCCGGCGGTACGGATTTGAACACCGTCATTACCGCAATTGCCGGCAACGTGATCACAGTGTCCAGCACCACGACGGGCACAATCAATATCGTCACCGACGGAAAGTCCCTCGCGGTCGGCTCAGCCACCGGCCTGAACATCAACGATCAAATCTCGATAGCCGGCGCCGGCGATGCCGGCGCCACCTTGACAACCACGATCATGGCGATTGCAGGCACGACATTAACGCTCGCCAATCCCGCGACCACGTCGGTTACCGGCGTCAACGTCACCAAAGGCCGCTCCGCCGGCGCGACCGTCGCAGGCGCCGTCGTGACGCGGCTTTCCACGACAGGCACCATCGCGCAAAGTTCGACTTCACTCACAGTCGCATCGACCAGCGGACTCGCCATCGGTGACCGCATCGTTGTCCCGGGCGCGGGCGCAAACGGCAAAGACCTCGCGACTACGATTTCGAATATTTCCGGCAACACGATTACTCTCGCGACAGCCGCTTCGACAGCCGTAATTAATGCATTCGTCGCGAAGCCGACGTTCATCGGCGGCGCGCCGACGACCGGCACCGCCAGCGCGAGTTCGACGACGCTGACGGTCGCATCGGGCGCGGGCTATGCGATGGGCGACGCAATACTCGTGGCGGGTGCCGGCGCGAGCGGCGCCGATCTTGCAACGACGATCTCGAGCATTGCGGGCAACACGATTACGCTCGCAGCCGCCGCACAGACGGCGGTAACCAACGCGAACGTGTATCACACCGACCAGAGCATCGTCGCTGTCGGTACCGTCACGCTTGATTCAAAGCTGCCGAGCGGCTACACGCAGACGGGCGGCTCGCTGACTGCGAGCCAACTGGTAATGAAAGGCTACGGGCCTTACAACCTCAATGGAACAGGATCAGCGAACCACGTCACCACGCTGGCGGGCGATGTCACCGGCGGCATCAGTTACGTCGACACGGGCGCTGTCACGGTCGGCACGGTCGGCGGCGTCACCGGCCTGACCACGCGCGCCATGTTGGTGGCGCCTGCGACTTCGAACACTAAGGCAAACTACACCGACGCGAACATTTCACTGTCGACAAACGCCACATCGTCGCTCGCCGCCGGCACCACCGCGCTCTCGATCAATCAGCCCATCGTGGCCGGTATCAAAAACGCGCCAACGCTCGCCGATGATCCGTCGTACCTGGCCACCGATCGAACCGGCCAGCTGCTGCTCTTCCTCGTTGCCGACACCAAGGCGGTGACTTCGGGCTCCGGCAATCTCGAGGGCAGCCTGCTTAACCTTTCGGCCGAACTGGCAAAAGGCACTTTCGATCTCAAGACCAACGTCGGCTCCTTGTTGCTGAACGGCAGCAAGGACGCGACGATCGACAACACCGCTCACACCGGCCCGTTGACGGCTTTTACGCTGGGCGTGCAGGACGTCGCAAGCACCGGTACCGCGTCGAGCGGCGCGACGGTTCCCGCCTCCTCCCTCACCGATAACAACCACACGTTCGCAACCAACCAGCACGCCGGCAGAAAAATCGAAATCACCGGCGGCACGGGTGTTGGTCAGATTGCAACCATCGTCAGCAACGACGCGCACAAGATCATCATCGCAAGCACGTGGACGACGGTGCCCGACAGCACATCGACTTACAAGATCGGCGAGAACAAGGATTTACGCGCAGGTAACGTAACATTGCGCACCGGCGGCGACCTGAGCGCGGCGTCGATCAATGTCACCGGCAACCTTGCGCTGAGTTCTGAAGCCGCGGGCGCCAGACAGACAATCACTCTGTTGAGCAGTTCGGGCCAGAACATCCTGCTGCGCGCCGATGGTTTAACGATCACCACTGCGCTCACTACTCCCGGCGTGAACGTCCTGCTTCAGCCCTTCACGACCACCAATGCAATCGGCATCCACAACGCGACCGGAACCGAATTGCCGCATCAGGCCACTACTGGCGGTATCGACATTGCCGTCGATTCGAAAATGCTGACCGTTGCATCCGGGACCGGCTTTGCGGTCGGCGATACCATCGTCATTGCCGGTGCCGGTGCCGGCGGAACGGCCCTGACGACTTCAATTATTTCGATCGCGGGTACGACGGTCTCGATCAACGACGCGGCATCCGCGACGGTAGCAGCCGCTGCCGTCACCAACGCGGCGGTCGGCGCGGGCGCCACGAACTACTCTTCGGCGTTGTTAAACCAGTTTCATCCGCAGGCCAATATCACGATCGGCGGCGATACCAGCGGCACGTTCCCGCCGACTTTCCCGGTTGGCATCGCCGGAACACCGCGCCAGACGGGCGACGTATTCATAGGTAACGATGGTGCGCTAAGTCTCGGCGCGCGCAATCTGAATGTCTCGACCACCGGCAACATCGTGGCGCACAACGTCGGCACAGTCGGCAATCTCGCGCTGGTCGCGGGGGGCGCGGGCGGCATTTCGCTCGAAGCGCTAGACAGCACCGGCGCCAATCTCCTCTTCAAGGCGAATTCGCTCGCGTTGCCCAGCGCCGCCTCTAATTACACGACGGCGGCAAACGTCAAGGTTACATTGCAGCCGTTCACGCTCTCGAACGTCATCGGCGTTCATAACTCGATCGACTACCACACCAACACAGTCGGCAGCGCGACTGCAGGTTCGAGCGTAATCACCGTAAACAGCGCGAGCGGCTTTGCCGTCGGCAACACCGTCGATGTCTACGGCGCCGGACCGGGCGGCGGGACATTGACGGCGGCGATCACCGCCCTCGGTCCGCAGGTGGGGCTGAACCTGAACGCCGGGACTACGGTAACCAATGCCACGGTAACCATCACACCCGCGTTCGGATTGGGCATCCCCTTCACGACCACCGGAACCATCAACGCAGCGACGGGCACGTTGATCGTTGCGTCGAACGCCAGCATCAGCGTTGGCGATACGATTACCGTCGCCGGCGCGGGCGCTGCCGGCGCCCTCTTGTCGACCACAGTCAGCGCGCTGCCTGCGTTGTCGGGCATGCTGATCAGCAACGCTTCGACAACCGTTTCGAGTGCGCTCGTCGGTCTGGTCGGAACGAAGCAGACAATCAACACCAATTACGCGCTCGACCTGCTCAACAAGTTCAATCCAACCGCGGCAATAACAATTAGCGGCACGACCGGCGGCAGCAATACGCTCACAGGAAACGTTCACACCGGATCGGATTCAGTCACCGGCGTGACACCATTCAACATCGGCAGCCGCACGCTTACCGTGTCAACGACGGGCACGATCTTTACGCACACCGCGGCCACGATTACGACCGGCTCGAGCGGAACGAGCGGCACGATTCCCACCGGTATCACGGCATGGACAGCGGGCGGAACGCCGACGCCGGGTACCGGCGTAGTGCCGGGCGGCGGTGGACCAAGTGGCGGCAGTCCCGGACCCGGCGGTCCCGGACCCGGCGGCACCGGACCCGGCGGTCCCGGTACTGCAGGACCGTCGCCTGATCCGACCACCGGTCCCGTCGGCTCTGTTACGCCTCCATCGACAACCCCGCCGCCAACTTCGCCGCCAGGCACGACGCCACCGGGCCCGACTACGCCTCCTGGCACTACGCCTCCCGGCCCTGTCACCGGCGGCCCCACACCCCCTACACCGACGACAGACCCGGGCGACCCGGGCGTGATCGTGATTGCTTATGTGCCGCCGGACCCCGACCCGTCGACTCCACCGGACCCGGGCACGACGCCAACCACCCCGCCTGATCCAGTGACGCCGGTGACGCCACCAGTGACGCCAGATCCAACCGCGGTCGGTCCCGTACTTCCACCGACTGATCCGGGCACGCCCGATCCGGGAACACCGGATCCGACCGCTGTCGGTCCCGTACTTCCACCGCCGGATCCCGGTACGCCCGATCCAGGAACACCGGATCCGACTGCTTTGGGCCCCGTACTTCCACCGCCGGATCCCGGCGGCCCCGATCCAACGACGCCGGGGACGCCGGTAACACCCGGCACACCAGGGACACCGCCCGGCACGCCGGATCCTGTCGCTGGCGGTCCCATACTTCCTGATCCCGGCGGGCCCGATCCGTCGACGCCGGTGACACCCGATCCATTCGCTGGCGGTCCCATAACTCCACCGCCTGATCCCAGCGGTCCACCCGGCACGTCTGACCCATCTGCGCCAGGTCCGATCGCTGGCGGTCCGGGCACTACTCCGCCCGACCCCGGTACGCCTCCGCCGACAACTATCGATCCACTTGTGCCGGGTCCGACTGCTGGCGGTCCAACTACGCCCGGCGACCCTGGAGTCACGCCACCCGGAACTCCTGGACCGACAACTCCTGGCACGCCCGATCCTTCGGCGCCGGGTCCAATCGCTGGCGGCCCGACTACGCCCGGCGATCCTGGAGTCACGCCACTCGGAACTCCAGGTGGACCAACTACGCCCGGGACCACTGATCCTTCGGCACCCGGCCCGATTGCGGGCGGTCCCGGCACCGGAGGCCCGACTACGCCGGGCGACCCTGGCGCCACGCCACCCGGAACTCCGGGCGGACCGACTACGCCCGGGACCACTGATCCTTCGGCACCCGGCCCGATTGCGGGCGGTCCCGGCACTGGCGGACCGACTACACCGAGCGACCCTGGCGCCACGCCACCCGGAACTCCGGGCGGACCGACTACACCGGGCACCTCTGATCCATCTGCGCCGGGTCCAATTGCTGGTGGTCCCGGCACTGGCGGACCGACTACACCGAGCGACCTTGGCGCCACGCCGCCCGGAACACCGGGTGGACCGACTACTCCCGGCACCTCCGATCCTTCGGCACCCGGCCCGATCGCTGGCGGTCCGGGCACCGGCGGGCCGACTACTCCAGGCGGCGGAACGCCATCTGGAACACCCGATCCCAGCGGTCCCGGAGGCACCGGTACTCCAGGCACTCCTGGATCAACGGGCGGTCCATCCGGACCGTCAGGTCCGGGCGGCACTACGACCGCGTCAACCGGATCCACGGATCCGGGCGGCACGACGGGCGGAACAGGCATGAGCACCACGGGGACAACCACCGGCGGCAGCTCGGGTTCGACCAATACCAATACAGCCAATTCTGGAAATACAAGCTCGAACACGGCATCCACCACCGGCGGAACGAATACAAACGCAAATTCCGGTGACAGCAACCAGAGCGGGTCGAACTCGGATCAAGTCACAGTCAACTGT
>JAQGMI010000088.1 GCA_028292435.1 Betaproteobacteria bacterium | reverse complement strand
TATGGTGCTCGACACGCGCGTAAATTTCGCTGGCGAGGCCGAGCTTTATGCCGACGACCCCAATCTCGGCCCCACCACCAGCCGCAAAGTAAAAACCGCAATGATGGGCGACATCGTGCGTTCGGCCGAACGCGAAGTGACGTTTAACATTGACGTGCACGCGTCGGCGCCGATCGAGCGCATTGAAATTCGTAACCGTTTGCAGACGCTCGAGACCTTTCGTCCGTTCGAGCAGAAATCGCTAGGCCGCCGCATTCGCGTGATCTGGGAAGGTTCCGAGTATCGCGGGCGCGGGCGCCAAACCGTATGGGACGGCGGCTGCACGCTGTCGGGCAACCGTTTTGAAAAAGTTCGCACGATCAACTTCTGGAATCTTGACAAGAAGCTTGAGCAATCGGCACCTGGCGAGCTGAGATGGGGCGGGCTCACGACCGGGGGATTCGCGGGATTTGATGCCTGGCTCACGGATGCCAATGCCGGCACTTTGAAAATCGACACGCCGCTCGTCAAGACGGAAATCAAGGTCGCCGACATCGGGCTTGAAGACCGGGTCTTCGCTAACGGGGGCATCAAGCGCCAGCTGCGCGTGTTCAGGCTGCCGGATGAAAACACCGAGACGCGCGCTCAAATCGAACGCCGCATTGCGTTGACCGATACCGGCGACAACGCGCTATATGTATGCGTGACGCAGGAAGACGGCCACCTGATCTGGTCGAGTCCGATCTACATCTTCCACTGACGTGCGCTGCGATGGAACGATGTAAACTACGCGGGGTATTTTTCAAGCCTTCCCTGCCGACCGGAGGATTCATGCGTGTCATGCCGTGCTTTGCGCTATGCGCCGCTGTATCTGCATCGGCATCCGCCGTCGCGCAAACTTATCCGGGCAAGCCCGTACGGATCATCGTCCCGTTCGCGGCCGGCGGCGCAACCGATATCGTGACGCGGGTGGTGGCGCAAAAGCTGAACGAGATCTGGGCTCAACAGGTTGTGGTCGATAATCGAGCGGGTGCCGGCGGCAACATCGGCGGCGAACTGGCGGCGCGCAGCGCGCCTGATGGCTACACTTTGTTCATGACTTCCGGTTCAATCGTGACAGCGAACCAGCATCTCTACAAGAAGATGCCGTTCGATCCGGAGAAGGACCTAGTGCCTGTGACCAACGTTGCGAGCGGCCCGCAGGTGCTGATCGTAACGCCGACATTCCCGCCGAAAACCGTCAAAGAGTTTATCGACCTCGCGAAGGCGAAACCGCGCCAGATTTCCTACGGCTCGGCAGGCTTCGGCAGCCAGACGCATCTTGCCGCCGAAAACTTTTTGTATGCGGCAAAGATCGAAGTGATTCATATTCCGTACAAAGGCGAAGCGCCGGCAATTGTCGATACGATGGCCGGCCAGGTGCCGTTCTCGACACCCAACCTGGCCGCCGCCATCCATTTCATTCAGCAGAAAAAATTGCGCGCGCTCGGTGTCACGAGCAAGCAACGTTCGCCGCAGTTGCCTGACGTGCCGGCGGTCGCAGAGACGTTGCCGGGCTTCGAGAACCTGGGCTGGTTTGGTTTCATGGTACCGACCGGAACCTCCAAAGACGTCATCGAGAAGATTTATCGCGATACCAGCAAGGCGCTGGCGGCAGCTGACATCAAGAGTCGCTTCGAAGGGCTGGGCATGGTGCCGGTTGGCAGCAATCCGCCGGACTTCACGAAGTATGTGCGCGAGGAGACCGAACGCTGGTCAAAAATCGTGAAAGAACGCAAATTGCAGGTTGATTGAAACGCACTGCGATTGCAGGAATATAAAAAATGAATTCAGCTAAAGCTCTGCTCGAAGTCAACGGCGTTACGCTGCAATACAAGACGAAGGAGCATCTGGTCACCGCGACGTATCGCATCGACTTCAAAGTTTATAAATCCGACCGCTTCGTAATTCTCGGGCCATCGGGCTGCGGTAAATCAACGCTGCTCAAAGCCGTTGGCGGTTATATGCAGCCGGTCGAAGGCAGCATGCGGTTGAACGGCGAGGTCGTTACCCGGCCAGGCGCCGACCGCGTGTTCGTATTTCAGGAGTTTGACCAACTTCTGCCGTGGAAAACGGTCAAAGAGAACGTCATGTTCGCGTTGACTGCGAGCGGCCGCCTGAAGGGCAAGGCCGCCGCCGACAAGGCCATGCAATACATTGAGAAAGTCAGGCTCACGCAGTTTGCAAATAGTTATCCGCACACGCTGTCGGGCGGCATGAAGCAGCGCGTGGCGATTGCGCGCGGCATGGCGATGGAACCCGACGTTTTGCTGATGGATGAGCCATTCGCCGCGCTCGATGCGCTCACACGCCGCAAAATGCAGGAAGAACTGTTGCAGTTATGGGACGACACCCATTTCACGGTGTTGTTCGTCACGCACTCGATTCCAGAGGCGGTACTCGTCGGCAATCGGATCCTGCTGCTCTCGCCGCATCCGGGCCGCGTGAAGGCTGAACTGAACAGCGACGGCACCGATCATGTCGGCGCCAATGGCAAGAAATTGTCCGACAGCATCCACGACATGCTGTTCGCCGATAAGATTGAAGAGGAGGCAGCGCCTCATGGCTGATAACGTGTTAGTCCAGCGTCCCGAGTTCGTGTGCGAAGTCGAGACGAGCGCATTCGGCGTCGTCGAGAAGCCGCTGACTACCTGGGAAAAAATATTCAATAACGCAGCGGTGCGCAAAGGCATCCTGTTGCTGCTGCTCGCGGCGGCATGGCAAATCTACTCGAGCGTGCTCAATAATCCGCTGCTGTTTCCGAAATTCAGCGACACCCTGGCCGCGTTCTACGAAAACATCCAGAACGGCGTGCTGCTCCAGCGAGGCTGGTTCTCGATCAAGGTACTGCTGATGGGCTACTTCGCGGGCATGTTCTTAGCCTCCGTGCTGACGGCGCTCGCGATTACGTCGCGCATTGGCAATGATCTTCTCGAAACGCTGACGGCGATGTTCAATCCGCTGCCCGCCATCGCGTTATTGCCGCTCGCGCTGATCTGGTTCGGCCTCGGCAACGGCAGCCTGGTTTTCGTCCTGATTCACTCGGTGCTGTGGCCGGTCGCACTCAATACGCATTCCGGATTTTTGTCGGTGTCGCAGACAATGCGTATGGTCGGCCGCAATTACGGGCTTACCGGGCCGCGCTACGTAATGAAAATCCTGATTCCGGCGGCGTTCCCGAACATCCTGACCGGCATGAAAATCGGCTGGGCGTTTGCGTGGCGCACCCTGATCGCGGCCGAGCTCGTGTTCGGCGTATCGTCGGGCTCGGGCGGGCTTGGCTGGTTTATTTACGAAAACAAGAACCAGCTCGAAATTGCCAACGTGTTTGCCGGATTGTTCTCGGTGATCATCATCGGGCTGTTCGTTGAAAATTTTATTTTCCGCAACATTGAATTGAAAACCGTCCGCAAGTGGGGCATGCAAGGCTAGGTCCAAATGAAAGTAGATTTGAAACAAGTCGAAGACGCGTGTAAAGAACTCTATATCCGCGCGGTGAAATTGTTGCCGCCCGACATCAAAGAAGGTTTCAGCCGTCTCGATAAGACCGAGACCGACGCGACCGGCAAGTCGGTGCTCGGCACCATGATCACGAACATCAAGGTTGCGGAAGCGACCAACAACCTGCTCTGCCAGGACACCGGGATCCCGATTTACAACGTCGTAATCGGGCGCGGCATCGAAGTCGACGGTCACGCGCTGAAGAAAGCGATCGCGGACGGCTGCGCACGCGCGACCAAAGAGCATCCATTGCGGTCGTCGGTCGTGCATCCGGTCACGCGCAAGAACGAGCACACGTCCTGCGGTCGTCTTGTGCCGGTCATCAACATCGATTTTTCGGACGAGCAGGACACTTTGTCGATCGAGATGATCCCGAAGGGCAGCGGCTCCGAAAACAATTCGTGGCTCAAGATGGCCATACCCGCCGACGGCGTCGACGCCGTAAAAACTTTTGTCATCGATTGCGTGCTCGACGCCGGCGGCAAAACCTGCCCGCCAACCATTGTCGGCGTCGGCGTCGGCGGCACTGCGGACCTTTGCGTACATCTGTCGAAAGTCGCGGCGACTCGAGCGCTTGGCTCGCAATGCAGCGATCCGGAAGGCGCCAAGCTGGAAAAGGAATTGTCGGGCGTGGTCAATAAACTCGGCGTGGGACCGCAGGGGCTGGGCGGCGACTCGACCTCGTTCGCGGTGCATGTGGAGACCGCGGCGACGCATATCACGATGAACCCGGTTGCCGTGAACATGCAATGCCACTCGGCGCGGCGGGCTCGCGCGACGTTCACGCCCGCGGGCTTGAGCTACGGCTTCTAGGAAATCACGCCATGGCCCACTACGATTTCAACATGCCGGTGTCCGAAGCCGACGTGCGCAAGCTGAAGGTGAATGATACCGTCACCTTGAATCAGACGCTCTTCGGCATCCGCGATGCAACGCTGATTCACATGTTCGATCGTGGCCGCACGACGCGCTTCGATCTCAAAGGGCATGCGGTCATTCATACGGCGCCGAACGTCAAGTGGGTCGGCGAGACAGTTGCGCATCCCTCGGGTTATGAACCGATTTGCATCGGCACGACGACCAGCGCGCGCATGGAGCGGTTCACGCGCCCGCTGATGGAACAATATGGTGTGCGTATCGTGATCGGCAAAGGTGGTTTATTTGCCGCCTCGCAGGCTGCGTTTACAGACGTCGGCGGCGTTTATCTTGCGATTATCGGCGGCGCCGCGGCGCTCGAGACGACCTGGGTGGAGCAGATAGAAGACGTCGATCTCGATGACCTGAATCCCGAATCGTTATGGAAGTTTCGCGTCAAGGGTTTCGGTCCGCTGCTGGTTGCGATGGACAGCCACGGCGGGAATCTGTACACGAAAGTCAACGATGCCGCGCGCGACAAGCGTGCTTCGGTGCTCGCTGCTTTAGGCGTCAAAAGCTAAATCTTGGATCGCCAAGGACGCAAAGGAAAAGCAACGGCAAGGAATTCATGCATCACAAGAAACTACGTTAATTACCCCCCCTTTAAATTTGTTCTTCCTTCGCGTCCTTTGCGCCCTTCGCGGTTAAAGAATTTTTAGATGAAAACAATCAAAACGGATATTCTGATCCTCGGCTCCGGCGGCGCCGGCCTGTTTGCCGCCCTGCACGCGCACCAGAAGAATCCAAACTTATCGATTACCGTCGCGGTCAAGGGTCTGCTGGGCAAATGCGGCTGTACCCGCATGGTTCAAGGCGGCTATAACGTTGCGCTCGCCGCGGGCGATTCGATCGAGCGCCACTTCATGGACACGATCGAAGGCGGCAAATGGCTGCCCGACCAGGATCTCGCGTGGACGCTCGTCAACGTCGCGATCGAGCGCATTCACGAGCTCGAGAACGAGCTTGGCTGCTTCTTCGATCGCAATCCCGACGGCACAATCCACCAGAAAGCATTCGCCGGCCAGACGTTCGACCGCACGGTGCATAAGGGTGATCTGACGGGTATCGAGATCATCAATCGTCTTGCCGAACAAGTTTGGGCGCGCGGCATCAATCGGCTCGAAGAGCATCGCGCGGTCGAGTTGATCAAGAACAAAGCGGGCGATGCGCTTGCCGGCGTTTTGATGATCGATGTGCGTACCGGTGAGCTCGTGTTCGTGCAGGCGCAGGCCGTGTTGCTCGGCACCGGCGGCGGACCGACGATGTATAAATATCACACGCCGTCCGGCGACAAGACGTGCGACGGCATGGCCATGGCTTTGCGCGCCGGGCTCACGCTGCGTGATATGGAAATGGTGCAGTTCCATCCTACTGGACTGCTCGCCGGCACGGGGACGCGCATGACGGGCACGGTGCTCGAAGAAGGATTGCGCGGCGCCGGCGGCTATTTGTTGAACGGCGACCAGCAGCGCTTCATGGGCAATTACGATGCCAAACTCGAGCGCGCGACGCGCGACATCGTTTCGCGCGGAATTTTCGCCGAAATGCGGGCGGGCCGCACAACGCCAAACGGCGGCGTCTACATCGCGATGGGTCATCTGGGCGCCGACAACAATCGAAAAAACTTCAAGGGCATGGTCGAGCGCTGTGAAGATTGCGGCTTCGATCTGGCCGGCGGGCTTGTAGAAGTCGTGCCGACCGCGCATTACATGATGGGCGGCATAGCGTTTAAAGCCGATTGCACTACGTCATTGCACGGATTGTTCGTCGCGGGTGAAGATTCGGGCGGCGTGCATGGCGCGAACCGGCTCGGCGGCAATGGCGTCGCCAACTCAACCGTGTTCGGCGGTATCGCCGGCGATCTGATTCCGGGCTGGGTCAAGGCGAACGGCGCATTTCAAGCGCCGGACCAAGGCGCGATCGACAGCGCAGTTGCCCAATGCCGTGCGCCGCTCGGCCGGCCGGCCGGCGATCTCAATGCGGTGCGCGAGACGCTTTACGACGTCATGTGGGACGACGTCGGCATTGTGCGAGACGCGGCGAGCATGAAGCGCGCTGAAGGCAAGCTCGATGAACTCGATGCGCGCCTCGACGGCATCGGCGTAGACGCAGGCAATCTTGCGTTCAATCTGACGTGGCACGATTGGTTGAATCTCAAAAGCCAGATCATGGTCAGCAAATCGATCAACTTCGCGGCGATGGCGCGGGAAGATTCGCGCGGTGCGCATTACCGCAGTGACTTTCCCAACGTGCGCGATCTCGAGAACTCGCGCTTCACCTGTGTAACGTGGGACGAAGGCCGCTTCCAGGTTGACACGAAACCGGTGGTCTTCAGCCGCGTGAAGCCCGGGCAGAGCCTGCTCGTCGAAACCTCGGCTGCTTAAATAAGTCAGTGGCAAAACTTGCCGTCAATGAAGTGACTGAGCTGGTCGTCGCCGCGCTTATGCGGGCGGGCGCCTCACGCGCGATGGCCGACGCCACAGCGCGCTCGCTCGTCGCGGCCGAGATGGCTGGCCTTGGCGGGCATGGGTTATCGCGCGTGGCGCTGTATGCACAGCATGTCAGGGAAGGGCGCGCGAGCGGCACGGCAGAGCCACGCATCGCTAATCAAAAGGGCGCAGCGTGTCTGATCGACGCGCAGGGCGGTCTCGCTTATTTGGCGATGGAACTGGCGACGAACGAAGCGCTGCGGCGTGCGCGCGAATTCGGCGTCGCGTTTTGCAGCGTCACCCACAGCCATCACTGCGGTGCTATGGATTTCCATCTGGCGCCGCTTGCAGAAGCGGGATTGGTTGGCATCGGTTTCACGAATTCACCGGCGGCGATCAACGCGTGGGGTGGCAAGAAGCCGCTGTTTGGCACCAATCCAGTCGCCGCGGTATTTCCGCAAAGAAACAAAAATCCGCTGATCATCGATTTGTCGCTGACTGAGGTCGCGCGCGGCAAGATCATGGTCGCCGCTAAAGAAGGCAAGCCGATTCCGGAGGGCTGGGCATTCGACAGTAACGGCAAGCCGACGACCGATGCCCAGGCGGCCCTGACCGGCAGCATGGCGGCAATCGGCGGCGTGAAAGGCGTGCTGCTCGCGCTCATGGTCGAACTCTTGTGCTGTGCGGTGACCGGCGCGCAATTTGGTTTCGAGAACGATTCGTTCTTCGAGCCAGGGCGGCCTGCTTCGCTCGGCCATGCGCTGCTCGCAATCGATCCCGGTGCGCTCGCCGGCAGCGTGGCTTATGAAGCGCGCGTCGAAACGCTGGTGACTGAAATGCTGAAGGACGAAGGTGTGCGGCTACCGGGCGAGCGGCGACATAAACTCGTGGCCGAAGCGCGGGCGAATGGCATCGAAGTGCCGGATGCAGCGCTCAAGCAGTTGGGCGACCTCGCCGCTTGATCAGAGCGCAATCCCGATATTGAAATTGCCCGCGTAAGCCGCGCCGGTTTCGGATACAGGCATGATCAAACGATTGCCCCCGTCGCGGAAAAGCCCGTCGCGTTCGTTGCGCACCGCACGGCGTCCCCGATTAACGTACGGATTGCGCGAGAACACGCGGTCGCTGAACGCGTCGTCAAAATAGAACTGGGAAGTCAGTTCGTAGCCGCGCTTCTGCGCCGTGGTGCCGCGCACCTTGAAGTGAATGTGCACCGCGCGGCCTTCGTACCAACCCGGATATATCGTCGTGAATTGCACGCCGCCGTTGGCGTCGGTCACCTGATAGCCGCGCAGGAATTTCCTGCCGCGGGTGTCGAACTGGCGATCGCGCGTCTCGGAATATGCACCGGCCACGTCGCAATGCCAGATATCGACCACTGCGCCGACGAGCGGTGCGCATCTGCCGCCGGCGATTCCGGCGATGACCAGCTTTAGTGTCAGCGGTGCGCCGTCCTTGACCGAGCCATCCGCCGGATCGGAACGGATATCGGCGCGATTCAGGCGTTCGTCGACGAAGTAAGGGCCTTCCGTCTGTTCCGGGGTAACGACGCAGCCGCCTGCCGGTTCAGCCGCGAACAAGCGTGAAGCGCTGGCCGAAAGCAAAGCCGCGCCAGTGGTACCGAGCAATGCCAGGGCGGCACGGCGGGTGAGCAAGCGGCCGACTCGACGGTCGTCGTCGTGCGCGCGAGGATCAGCGCGACTGTCGCGCATAACTCACCGTCAATAGCTCCCACTGATGCCCGTCGGGCTCGTTCCAGTAAAAGTTGCCGTACTCGGCGCCGACCTGCATGTCGACGGGACCGTGCACATTGCTGCGATATTTAATGCCGGCGGCCTGGATTCGCGCCAGAATTGCATCGAATTCCGGCTGACTGACGCGAAAGCAAAAATGGTAGACCGGGAAGTCTTCGTCGGTATCGATAAAGTCCAGCGTCAGGCCGTCATTCACAAACACCGGCGCAAACGGCCCGATGCTGGATTCAGCCCACGGAACGCCGAGAAGTTCCGCAAGAAGCTTCGCCCCGGCAACCTTGTCGCGCGAGGGAACGATTGAATGGTCAAGATGGATAGTCATGAAGGTTCGTCAATGTAAGTTGCCAGACCTAGCTAGTATGACAGCGGAGAATAGAAATCGTTACAGCCTGTCGGGCGTGAAATGCCAATCGATCGGAAAACGACCAGGCTGCCGGTTGAGCCGAATTGGCCCATGGGTATATCGTTTTGCTTCATTTAGAACTTTGGAACAGGATGTGGAGAAAGTTCACTATGAACCCGGTTATTGTTCAAGCTATTCGTGAGAAGCGCAGGCTGCGTTTTATTTACAGTGACAAACCCCGACTTGTTGAGCCGCAATGCTATGGCATCGGAAACAAAGGGACTGAGTTGCTGCGCGGGCATCAAATAGCCGGCGGCGTGCAACGCGAGCCGTTGTTTGATGTATCGAAGATCACAAAACTGGTTTTGCTTGACGAAATTTTCACGAAACCCGGACCGAACTACAGCAAAAATGATTCCGCGATGAAGACCATTTACTGTCAATTGTAGCTAACTCCTCGATTGTTCCGGACTTCACGCTGGTTAACGAAATATGTTCCGCGATAACATCGTCTGTCGGGCGAGTACATCATTGTAGAATCCGGCTTGCGATAGCGCGTCGCTTTGTGAAGAATCAAGAAAAATTGGAGTCTATGGCTACTCGATATAACGCGCGTTCAGTGTTGCTCGCTCTTATCCCGGCATTCATAACGAGTGTAGCGTCCGCACAAGATTACCCCGTGCGTCCCGTTCGCATGGTCGTACCGTTTCCGCCCGGCGGCGGCGTCGACGCCACTGCGCGCGTGTTGGGCCAAAAGCTCACCGAAGCCTGGAAGCAGCAGGTCGTCGCCGACAATCGAACCGGCGCAGGCACCACGATCGGCACCGAAATCGTTGCGCGTGCGGCGCCCGACGGCTACACGCTGCTGCTGACGAACAATGCGCTCGCGATTAGTTCGGGCCTTTATCCCAAGCTCAATTATGACGCGGGGAGAAACCTGCAGCCCGTCATGGAAGTCTTGCGTGCGCCTTTCGTACTCGTGGTATCGGCGGCCGCGGGCGTCAAGAGTACAAAAGAATTGATCGCGCAGGCGAAAGCAAAGCCGGGTGAGATTGCGCTCGCTAACACCGGCATCGGCTCAGGGCCTCATTTGGCCGGCGTACTCTTTGCGCAAATGACGGGGACTTCGCTCAACTTCATTCCGTACAAAGGCGGCGGACCGGCGATTCAGGATTTGATTGCCGGCCGCGTGCAGGCGTTATTCACGACGCCGCTCGCCGCCATGCCGCACGTGCAGACCGGGCGCCTGCGTCTGCTCGGCGTGACGTCGGCGAAGCGTTCGCCGGCGTTGCCCGATGCGCCGACGATCGCTGAATCGAGCGTTGCTGGTTACGACGTGAGCACTTGGTACATGTTGCTCGCGCCGGCAAATACGCCGCCTGCGATTGTTGCGAAGATCAGCCGCGACGCCATGGCTGGACTGAAGCAGCCCGATGCCGTGAAGATACTTGGCAGCGAAGGCGCCGAACTTGTATTGGGAACACCCGCAGAGGCGACCGCTCTGCTACGCAGCGATCTTGCACGCTGGTCAAAAGTCATCAAGGAAGCGAACGTCAAACCGGACGATTGAAGCGCGTTCGCGCGGTTCGCTAATCGATAGTCGCGCCCGAGGCCTTCACGACCGGGCCCCATTTATTCATTTCTTTCTGGATGAACTCGGTGTATTCGCGCGGCCGCAGCGGTGAGACGAATGCGCCCTGACCGGCGAAGCGTTCCTTCACTTCGGCAAGCGCCACCGCGGCGAAAATCTCTTTGCTGATCCGTTCGACGATTGCGGGCGGCACGCCGGCCGGCCCCGAAACGCCGTACCACAATCCGCCTTCGACGCCGGGATAGCCAGCTTCTGCCATCGTCGGTAGATCAGGCAGCACGTTCGAGCGGACAGCACTCACCGCGGCGAGTGCGCGCAGCTTGCCGCCTTTAATCTGGCCGAGCAGCGAAGGCAGCCCGTCGAACATGACCTGGATCTGGCCGCCGACGAGATCGAGCACTGCGGGACCGCTGCCTTTATAAGGCACGTGCACGATTGGTGCGCCGCTTGTCGCCTTGAAGAGTTCTCCCATCAAATGCGGCGGCGCGCCGTTGCCCGACGAGCCGAACAGCAATTGCCCGGGCTTCGCCTTGGCGAGCGCGACGAATTCTTTGACTGAATAGGCGGACACCGATTGATTCACTGCCATCACGCCGGGAATCGTCGCGATCAAACCGATGTGCGTGAAATCCTTCTGCGCGTCGTACGGCAGTTTTTTGTAGAGCACCGGGCCGATGCCGTGCGTCGTGCTTGAAGAGAGCAGCAGCGTGTAGCCGTCCGGCGTTCCTTTCGCCACGAATTCGGTAGCAATCACGCCGGCCGCGCCGCCGCGGTTTTCGACAATGATGTTCTGGCCGAGTGCGTCCGCGATCTTGATTGATGCGAGCCGCGCCGTGAAATCACCGGCGCCGCCGGGCGGTACTGGCACAACCAACCGGATCGGCCGCTGTGGATAACCGTCTGCGGTTGCTGCGCTTGCCCCGGTCG
Source organism: Betaproteobacteria bacterium (assembly GCA_028292435.1). Lineage (GTDB taxonomy): Bacteria > Pseudomonadota > Gammaproteobacteria > Burkholderiales > SG8-41 > PALSA-1004. The sequence goes on along the minus strand of JAQGMI010000088.1, from coordinate 91,927 downwards.
GGAGCATCGCAGCGAGCAAAGAAGATGCAAGCACGAACGTTTTCGTCCGCTCGCTTACCGTCCAACTGGCGATCTGCATTGCGTGCGCTCCCTATGTCGTGTGCAAAGAAATGTTAGAGGTAAAACGTTGGACACTGATTTTGCGGAGGATTACGATGCAACTATCATGCCATAGACCGCAATCGGCAAAGACATAAACGGTGGAGAGCGATACATGAAGTCACTCAGCGAGCAACAGGTCAGCGACTATCGCCGCAACGGTTTCGTTTTTCCGATTCCGGTGCTGACGCCGGTAGAGGCTGCGACAAACATGCGCAACATTGAGCGCCTCGAAGCACGCATCGGCTGTCAGCTTTCGGCCGCGCACAAGAAATATCGATCCGGCAGCTATACCTACTTGCCGTGGGTCGAGGCGCTGTGCCGGCATCCGCGCGTGCTCGACGCAGTGGAAGATGTCATTGGTCCCGACATCCTCGTGTTCTGGGGAACGTTTTTTGTGAAAGAACCCGGTTCGCCTGCTTATACCGCATGGCATCAGGACTCGACTTACTTCGGGCTCGACCCGCACGAGCATGTGACCGCGTGGATCGCGCTTACCGACGCAGGCAGTGACGCCGGCTGCATGGACGTGCTGCCACCGAACGGCAAGCCGCGCCAGTACCATCATGCCAAAGCGAATCTGCCGAACAGCATTAACGCGGCGGGGCAGGTGATCGTCGAGCCGCTCAATGAAACCGGTATTACCCCGATGCAGCTGAAGGCCGGCGAAATGTCGATGCATCACACCTTGTGTCCGCACCGCTCTGCGCCCAACGGGGCGACGCATCGGCGCATCGGCTACGGCATCAGTTTCATTCCCGCGCATGTAAAGCCGACGGGTTCATACCGGCTGCCCGCATTGCTGGTGCGCGGACGCGACCACGGCAATTTCGATCTCACGCCGTCGCCGCGCGCGGAGTTCGACGACGAAGCAGTCGCCGTCGGCGAACGCTTTTATGCGCTTTTTTTCGAACACTATCTCGAGCAAGCTCGCCGGCACGATGAACAGTTTGCACCCCGTACTGGAGCCGCGAGCGCGGCGTAGAGAATAAACGGCTGTCTGCCGGCCGCCATTGCCGGTGTAGCCGCGCGCCGCGACCGCAATCCGAAAATTAACGCCGGGATTTGGACTTGTTCAGCATCACGGCAGCGCGAATCAGCGTCTTCAATGCCTTTTCGTTGATCTTTTCGCCCTCGTGAATGTCGATCGCGCGCCGGGTGTTTCCTTCAAGACTGGAATTGAAAAGGCGCGATGGATCTTTCAGATCCGCACCTTTGGCGAAAGTCATCTTGACGACGCTTTTGTAGGTTTCGCCGGTGCAGATCATCCCATCGTGATACCACACCGGAACGCCTCGCCACTTCCAGTCTTCGACCACGTCGGGGTCGGCTTGCTTGATCAATGTTCGAAGCCGGGACAGCATCTTGCCCCGCCAGTCGCCGAGTTCCTTGATTCTGCCGTCTATCAACCGGGGCGGCGATTTGTTTTTGTCGCGCACAGTCTTTTTAATACTCATTTCTAATCCGTCCGGATTTGCACAGGGCCGTCAAATCGCGCGCCCGTCGAATTCCTTAACCGGAATCGACTTCAGGTCTATCCCTTCGAGGCAACGGATATTGATCGCCGCCATCGCGTTGCCTTTGGGGTCGTTCGCTTCGGCGTACGGATGCATGCCGCAGGTGCGGCAGAAATGGTGCTTGATTACGTGCTTATTGAATGTATAGGTGCCGACATCCCTGTTTGCGGACAGCCGAAGCTTGTCGCGCGGCACGAACCACAGCAGCGAGCCCTTACGCGAGCAGATCGAACAATTGCAGGCCATTGCACCGGTCAGGTCGCCTTCGGCTTCGAATGCGATGTTGCCGCAGTGGCAGCTTCCTGTGTAAGTGGTCATAGAGTTCTCCCGGATGTGGAAATTGGTGGTGTGTACTGAAATCAATTGAGCGCGAACATGCCCATCCAGTAGTGGATTTTGCCATTGGTCTCGACGTCGTATTTGCGCACAAACTCGAGCTTGCCGTCGTCGGCAACGCGCATGACCGACAACGTTGCCGGCACTTTGACAATTTTGTCGCCTTCACGCACGTTGATATCGTCGATGCTTGCGGCAACCATCATGCGGCCGGTCGGGTCGAACGCGAAAGTGCGCACGTGAATCGTATGCGTGTCGGCATTCTGGATCAGCGTCGGCTCGCCGCTCGATTGATCGATTGCGTAAACCGCGAAGGTATTGTCACCGCCTGCGTGCACCTGTTGACCCGCATATTCAATCGTATGATCGTTGCGGTTGGCGACGTAAACAGACCGTCCACCCGGATGCACGTGAATCGGGCCGGCGAGCTGGCGTTTTTTATTGTCGACCGGTCGCGCAAGCGTCGGGCGCTTAAACGCAGCGTCAGCGTCGAGGCGCTCGCCGCGCATGTGATACATGTAAAGCTGGTCCTGCCGCTCGAGCGACGCATAAACCCATGGCTTCGTCGGATGAAAATCGATATGCCGCGGCCCGAACCCGTAGCCGCCGTCAGGCGCGACGGTCTGCAGATTTGAAAGCACGCCGTCTTTGCTGATGCGAAAGAGCCGCAGCGCACCGGGATCTTCGGGCTTGTCTTTTTTCGCATCGTTGCCGCGATCGATCAGCATCACCGTGCCGGCAGCAGCAGACACCATGACCTGGTGCGGATAAATGCCGAACGCGAGGTCGTCCGGTTGTTTGATTTCCGCGCCGATGCTGCCGTCCGGATTGATGCGATGAACCGTAATGCTTGCGTGCGGCAAATTGTGCGCATTCAGCAGGTATTGGCCGTCTGCGCTCAAACATAAATGCACGGCGCGCGTCCACAGTGGCACCGGCTCGCCGAAATGCGAAAGCTCGCCGGTCGCGGGGTCGATCTTAAGAGCGCTGACATGATTCTGATCGCCCTTCATGCCTTTGCCGCGATTGCTCGTCGTTACATACAGCGTGCGCTTCGAGGGATGCCGCCATGCATATTGAACGACGGCGGGGACTTTGATCGTTTTGCGCCTGGTCAGCGTCATCGTCCCGACATCGACGTCGTAATGCGTGAGTTCGTCGCCGATGGCGCTGTAGAGAACGACTTTCGAATGCATTGCGTTAGCCTTTCATGGTTTCTTGTTTGGCGCCGGCGCTGATCACGACACCCTTGTCGATCAGTTCTTCGATTTCACTTTCCGTATAGCCGGCTTCTGCGAGCACCGCGCGAGTGTCGTGGCCCATCGCCGGCGGCTGATGCCGCACGCGCGTCTTGCGCCCGCCCATCTCGAGCGGCAGTCCCGGCAATTTCGCGCGCTTGCCCGTCGGTAACAGCACGTCGAGCATGCGGCCGTCATGGTTCAACTGCTTGTCGTCGAATAAATCACCGGGTTTGGCGAGCGGACCGAACGGAAGGTTCAACTCTTCGAGTTTTTTGACGAGCGAATCGAAAGGTTCAGCCGCGAACTTGGCCGTGACAATCGGCATGATCTTCGCGCGCTGCTGCGCCCGCTGCGGATTGCTTTTTAGCGCCGGATCGTCGAGCAGTTCTTCGACGCCGAATCCTTTGCAGAAGCTGCGCCAGTGATTGTCGCTGGTGATGCCGACAAATACGGTTTTGCCGTCGGCCGTCTGGAACGGATCGTAGACCGCCCATGAACTCGCTTTCTCGGGCATCGGCGGCGGCGCTTTGCCGGTCAGGGCCTGCTGTCCCATGTGCTGCGCGACGAGAAACGCCGTCGATTCGAATAACGAGCTTTGCACGAGCTGGCCGCGGCCGGTACGTTCGCGTTCGCGCAGTGCCGCCATGATGCCGAGCGCGCCGAACATGCCGCCCATGATGTCGACCACCGATGCGCCCGCGCGCAGCGGCATGCCGGAAGGCCCCGTCATATAGGCAAGGCCGCCCATGAACTGCACAATTTCATCGAGTGCCGCGCGCTTCTCGTAAGGTCCCGTCAAGAAACCTTTGAGTCCGCAGTAGACGAGTCGCGGATATTTTGCCGACAGCGCTTTGTAACCGAGGCCAAGCCGATCCATCGTGCCGTACGCAAAGTTTTCGATCAGCGCATCCGCGCCGGCGAGCACTTTATGAATGACCGCCTTGCCGGCGTCCGACTTGATGTCGATCGACAGGCTGCGCTTATTGCGGTTAAAAACCGGAAACAGCGCGGAGCCGAAGCCGACGTTGGCGCGCGTGCGGTCGCCTTCGGGCGGTTCGACCTTGATGACATCCGCGCCCAGGTCGGCGAGTACCATGCTGCACGACGGTCCCATCACGGTATGACCGAATTCAAGAATACGCACGCCGGCAAGCGGCAACTCGTTTGCTGCGCCGCCCGCCGCTGAAGATTGCTCCGACATCTATATCGCTCCTTGATTGATGCGCCGCTTGATAAGGCGCTATTCCGCCGTAATGCCGGCTTCCTTGATGACTTTCGCCCACTTCGCAACTTCGGTCTTCAGAAATGCGGCGAATTGATCCGGCGTGCCCGGCGTAATGTCGCCGCCTTCGGAGAGCAGCGCTTCGCGGACTTCCGGCCTGTCGAGTAGGGCGACGATTTCGCGATTCAGTCTGGCAATGATTTCGCGCGGCACCTTGGCCGGCGCCAGCATTCCATGCCACGAATCGACTTCGAAACCCGGCACGCCCGCTTCGATCACCGTTGGCACATCGGGCATCAGTCTCGCGCGAGTTGTGCCGGTCGTTGCAATTGCCCTGATTGTGCCGTTCTTGACGAACTGCGCCGCCGATGCAAGCGAGGTCGGCAAATAGGTGACGCGGCCGCCGCGCAGATCGATCATGGCCGGCGTAGCACCCTTGTACGGTACGTGCGTCATCTTCACGCCGGCCATCTGGTTAAAGAGCTCGCCGGTGATATGACCCGAGCTGCCGATGCCGGCCGACGCGAAGGTGAGCGTGCCCGGTTTCGCTTTGGCGGCCGCAATCAGATCCTTGATCGAATTAATCGGCGAACCCGCGTTGATGACAAGCACTTGCGGCGCTCTCATCAGCAGCGTGATCGGCGAAAAATCGCGTATCGGGTCATAACTATTTTTCGTGCGCATCGCGGGGCCAATCGCGAGATTGTTGGTTTGACCGAGCCAGATGGTGTAACCGTCGGGCGCTGCCTTGGCGGCGAGGTCGGCGCCGAGCGCGCCGCCGGCGCCCGGCCGGTTGTCGATGACCACTTGCTGCTTGATTGCGTCTGCCAGGCGCGGACCGAGGATGCGCGCATAGATGTCCGTGCTGCCGCCCGGGGGGAAAGGAACAATGAAGCGGATGGGGCGGACCGGATATGACGCATTTTGCGCGTTCGCCGATACGGCGCCGAGCGCAGATGCGCATGCAATTGCCAGCCTTGCCAGATGTGAAGTCTTGAACACTAATCCTCCGATCGCGGCCTGCGGTGCCCGCACGGCCGCGCGAGCACAACGTTTATTTTCGCACCAATCGCGCGGCCGTTCAGTCCCGGCGGACGCGCGGAAAACCTTTAAAATGCGGCGTTCACGTATTTTCAGGGCGACCAGGTATGACACTCTCCTCATTTCATCTCGCATTTCCGGTTGACGACTTAACCGATGCGCGCGCTTTTTACTGCGGCGTTTTAGGCTGCAGCGAAGGCCGCTCCGACGAACATTGGGTCGACTTCAATTTCTATGGCCATCAGATCGTCGCGTATCAGGTGCCCGGTGAAGCGCGCAAACGGATCACAAGCCCGGTTGACGGCGACGAAGTGCCGGTGCGGCACTTTGGCCTCGTGCTGCCGATGCCGGACTGGGTAAAGATGCGCGACCGGCTCGTTGCTGCCGGTACCAAGTTCATCATCGAGCCGCAACTGCGTTTTGAAGGCACGATCGGCGAGCAGGCGGCGATGTTTTTCACCGACCCTTCGGGCAATGCAATCGAGTTCAAGGCGTTCACAGATCCGGCAAAACTCTTCGCCAAATGACGCCTTGGCGCGCCAGACGCGACCCCGTATCATTGGCACCCGCAGGTTCTATCTAATAAGAAGGAGGAGTTATGCAAAGGCTGATCAAGTTTTTTGCGCTGATGGCCGGCGTGTTGTGTGCGGCGACGGCGTTCGCTCAAGGCAAGGTCAATATTTTTGTCGCAAGCGGCCCGACGTCGGGCGTTTACTATCCGCTGGGTGGCGGGCTTGCGGACGTGTTGACCAAATTCATGCCGAATCTGAATGCGACAGCCGGCACAACGGACGGCTCGATGGCCAATTTGCTGCTCATGGGCCAGGGCAAAGCCGACGTCGTGTTCTCGATGGCGGACGCGAGCTGGGACGCCTATAAGGGGCAGGGCAAGTTTCAGAAGCCGGTCAACGTGCGCGCGCTGATGGTTTTGTATCCGAACCGCATGCATATCGTGACGGTTGACGGCACCGGCATTAACAAAATGGCCGACCTCAAAGGCAAGCGCGTTTCCACCGGTGCGCCGAACAGCGCAACGCAGATCATGGCGTATCGCGTGCTCGAAGCGTATGGCATCGATCCGGAAAAAGACATCATTCGCGAGCGGCTCGATCCGGGCAAGTCGGCCGAAGCGATCAAGGACCGTAAGCTGGATGCGTTCTTCTGGGTCGGCGGCGTGCCGACACCGGCGGTCACCGATCTGGGCGCGACGCCCGGCCTCAAGTTAAAGCTCATCGATCACGCCGACGCGCAGGAAGCCATGGTCAAGAAATACGGACCGCTTTACGTGAAGGACAACATCCCGGCCAAATCGTATCCGGGGCAGGACGCTGCAAATCAGATCACGACCGTGTGGAACGTGCTGCTCGCTGACGAAAAAATGAGCGACCAGATGGCGTACGATATCGTGAAAACGGTGTTCGACCACAAGGACGATCTGATTCGAGTTCATGCCGAAGCCAAAAACTTTGACTACAAGTATCAACTCCCAGGCGCCGCAGTCGTGCCGTTTCATCCCGGCGCCAAAAAGTATTTCGCGGAAAAAGGCGTCAAGCTGAATTAATGGCAAAGATGAAGGATGAATCGGCGCCGTTTAGCGATTCATCCTTCATAAGCGGAGGGCTCGATGGCGCCAACCAATAACAAGATTGTCGAAGAGCCCGTCGTTTCAGCGGAGGCACTTGCCAAAGCCGAGGAGTACATCGAGGAGGAAGAGGGCGCGATCAACAAGCTGCCCGGCGCGCTCGGTGTGATGGCCACCGCGCTCGCGGTGATCATGTCGGTGTTTCACCTCTATGCGGCGTACGGCATCATGCCGACGCACGTCTTGCGCGGCATTCACGTCGCGTTCATTTTGTTTCTGGGCTTTCTGCTGTTTCCGGTTACGCGGCGTTTTCGCCATCGCATCATGTGGTGGGACTGGCTCGCGGCGTTTTTCTCGCTGGTTGTCGTTTGCAACATGCTGTTCGGCGGCGACGCTTTTCTCGAACGCGCGATCGAACCGAATACGTGGGACAAGATTCTTGGTGTCGCCCTGATCGTCATGGTGCTCGAGGCGGCACGCCGCACTTCGGGCTGGATCATGCCCGCGATTTGTATCGGTTTCATCGCCTACGCGGTAGTCGGCCAGTATCTGCCGCCGCCGTGGACGCATTACGGCATGGACCTCGGCCGCATCGTTGGCCACATGTACATGACGCTCGAGGGCATCTTCGGCGTCGCCATCGACGTTTCGTCGTCGTTGATCATCCTGTTCACGATTTACGGCGCGTTCCTGCAGTATTCGGGCGCCGGCAAGTTTTTTATCGATTTCTCGTTCGCAGCGATGGGTGGCAAGCCGACCGGCGCAGGCCGCACGATAGTGCTCGCGTCCTTCCTGCTGGGCGGTCCATCGGGCAGCGGTGTAGCGACCACCGTCACGCTCGGCACCGTTGCCTACCCGATGCTCGTCAAAGCGGGCTACGGCAAAGATGCGGCAGGCGGTTTACTCGCCGCCGGCGGGCTCGGCGCAATCATCTCGCCGCCGGTGCTCGGCGCCGCCGCATTCCTGATTGCGCAGTTCCTCAATATTTCCTATCTCGACGTCATATTAATGGCGGCAATACCGACGCTTCTTTACTATTTCGCGCTGTTTTTAATGGTCGAGATCGACGCGCGGAAATTCGGCATGCCCAACGTCGTGATTGAAAAACACGCGACGATCGGCATGCTCACCAGAAATTACTGGTTTCACTTTCTGTCGCTCGTCGCGATTATCTTCTTCATGGCGATCGGGTTTTCGCCCGCGGTTTCGGTGTTCTGGGCGACGATGGTTGCGTTCGCCTCAAGCTTCCTTCACGTCGATTGCGCGTTGATTCCATACGACGTGCTGCGCGGCAGGGCGCCGCTTGGCCGGGGACTGTGGAATTCGGGCCTCGTCAAAGCGCTCGAAGCGGGTTCTGTCGGCATGTTGAGCGTGGGGGCGACCTGTGCTGCGGCCGGCATTATCGTTGGCGTCGTGACGCTGACGGGCCTTGGGCTCAAATTCAGCTCGATTGTTTTGCAATACGCGGATTCGGGCACCCGGCTCATCATGAGCGCGCTCGGCGCAATCGGGTTCGAGCAGACCGCGAGTTTGCTGCACGACGTGAAGCTCCTCTTGACCGCGGTTATGACGTCGCTGATTGTGTGGATTGTCGGGCTCGCGGTGCCGGTGACCGCGAGCTACATCATCTGCGCGGTGATTGCCGCGCCGGCGTTGATGCAACTGGGCGTCGCCGACTACGCCGCGCACATGTTCATTTTCTACTACGCCGTGTTGTCGGAAGTCTCGCCGCCGACCGCATTGTCGCCGTTCGCGGCTGCTGCAATCACCGGCGGCGATCCGTATAAGACGACATTGCAATCGTGGAAGTACACGATGCCGGCGTTCCTGGTGCCCTTCATGTTCGTGCTCGATCCGGCGGGTCTTGGCCTGCTGCTGATGGGTTCGTTCAAAAAACTTTCGGTCGCGCCATGGGGTGAAATCGCGGTCGTGAGTGCGACGGCGATGATTGGGATCGCGGCGCTTGCCGCCGGCGTGCAGGGCTGGTTGTTCCGCAAAACGACTTCCCCCGAACGCTGGCTGCTGATTATCGCCGGCCTCGCGCTGGTATATCCTAAGGCCATGCTCGACTATATCGGGGTAGCGCTCATCGTGATCGTGATTGTGATGCAGAAACTGCGCAAAGAGGTCGCGCATGCTGCCACCTGAACTACGCGATGGCCGTCTGCAGCTGCAAAGCCGCATCAAGATCGAGCGCGCGGCGCCCGGTGAATTGTTCGATGCAAAGCTCGCCACGCCGTTTGCGGTGCTGGGCATACGCACGGCCGGCGACGTCGTAACGCGCATCGAGTACCTGCCGCGCGGCGTGGCGACGCTCGATCCGACCACCAAACTTGCCGCCAAAGTCTGCCGCCAGATCGACAAATATCTCGCAGATCCCGAGTTCGAGTTCGACCTGCCATTCGATTATTGCGGAACGGTGTTCCAGCAGCGAGTATGGCGTGCGATCCATTCGATCCCGAGCGGCAAGACCTTGACGTATATCGGCATCGCGCGGCGCTTGAAAAGCGCGCCGCGACCGGTTGGCGGTGCATGCGGCGCGAATCGTTTGCCGCTGATCATTCCGTGTCACCGCGTGGTTGCAAGCGGCGGTATCGGCGGGTTCATGCACGCGCGCGGCGGCGAGCCCATTCAAATCAAGCAGTGGCTTTTGAAGCACGAAAATGCCGGATGACAACAAGCTTGACGAGTTCTGCGACGCACTGTGGCTCGAAGACGGGCTGTCGCGTAATACGCTGGCGAGTTATCGGCTCGATTTAACGCAATTCGCGCGCTGGCTTGAACACGAGCGCAGTGTTCAATTGCTTGCAGCGAACCATGCCGATCTGCTCGCTTATCTCGCGCACCGGGTTGCCGGTAAATCGAAAGCCACGAGCACCAGCCGCCTGCTGTCGAGTCTCAAGCGGTTTTATCAGTACGCGCTGCGGCAGGGCACGATCGCAGTTGATCCATCGCTCAATATCGATACGCCGAAATTGCCACGCGGCTTGCCTAAGACGCTGACCGAGCAGGATGTGGAGAAGCTGCTCGCGGCACCGAACGTCGAAGACCCGCTAGGCCTGCGTGACCGCGCGATGCTCGAGACCTTGTACGCAAGCGGACTGCGGGTGTCGGAACTGGTTACGCTGAAAGTAGTTCAGGTGAGCCAGGACATGGGCGTTGTGCGCATCGTCGGCAAAGGTGCCAAGGAACGACTGGTGCCGCTCGGTGAGGAAGCGTTGAGCTGGTTACAGCGCTACTTAAAAGAAGGACGTCCACAGATCCTGCAGCGGCGCGCAGCCGATGCGATGTTCGTCACCGGCCGCGGCGATGCGATGACGCGCCAGTCGTTCTGGCATCTGCTGAAGCGCTATTCGACGCACGCAGGTTTAGCTCAGCCGATTTCGCCGCACACCTTGCGTCATGCGTTCGCCACGCATTTGCTGAATCACGGCGCCGATTTACGCGTCGTACAGCTGCTGCTGGGCCACTCGGATATTTCGACGACGCAGATATATACGCACGTGGCGCGTGAGAGATTGAAACAGTTGCATTCGAAGCATCACCCGCGCGGCTAACCGCGCGCGCCGCGCTCGATAACCACGCCCAGTTTTTTCACGTTACGCAGCGGCGCAAGCTTCGCAATGCTCACTTTGATCCACGGCGTCTTGAACTCGCGCATGATGGTGTCGGCAATCGCTTCGCCCGCTTTTTCGAGCAGCAGGAAATGCTGTTCTTTGAACAGTTGCTCGATGCGGCCGACCACCCGGCTGTAATCGATGGTGTCGCCGATCTTGCCGGTTTTCGCCGCATGCTCGCCGCGCAGTCCGACCTCGAGATCGAGCTGAATGGTCTGCGGGACGGTTTTTTCCCAATCGTAAATGCCGATCAGCGTTTCAATCCTGAGCTCGCTGACGAAGATGATGTCCATGGAATCCCGGAAGGCGGAAGCAGTAAAACGACGAAATATGAGTGAGGCGGTTTTTGGTTAGAATCGGCGCATATTCTATTTGAATTTGCGCGATGACCATAGTTCTTGCAGCGTTTGCTTATCTGATCGGCTCGATATCGTTTGCGGTCGTCGTCAGCCGCGCGATGGGTCTGCCCGACCCGCACACGTATGGCTCGAAGAATCCGGGGGCGACCAACGTCTTACGCACCGGAAAAAAAGTTGCGGCTGCGCTGACCGTGCTGGGTGACGCGGGAAAAGGCTGGCTCGCCGTTTATCTGGTCGATCATTTCTATTCCACCGAAGTGCCCGCCGCTTACAAGATGTCGGCGGTGGCGGTGGCGGTTGTGATCGGCCACATGTATCCGATATTTCATCGATTCCAGGGTGGTAAGGGCGTTTCGACCGCACTCGGCGTTTTGCTTGCCTTGAACGTGTGGCTCGGTGCCGGCGCGGCCTCGACGTGGATCATTATCGTGTTGTTCTTCCGCGTGTCGTCGCTTGCTGCGTTGATCGCGGCTGTTTCGGCGCCGGTGTATTGCTATCTCTTGTATCAGATTCACCCGTTCACGCTTGCGGTCAGCATCATTTCGCTGCTGTTGATCTGGCGGCATCGGACGAACATCCGCAAGCTGCTCGCCGGCACCGAAAGCCGCATCGGGGAGAAAAAAGACATCGTTGCCTAAACGCGTGGCAGGCTCGCGAGATTCCAGCGCGGTTTGACCGAAAAAGCGCCGTCGGTTTTTTGTAACGTCCCTCGCGCGTCGCGCAGCCTCAACGCCGCCGCAAACGCAATCATCGCGCCGTTGTCGGTGCAAAATTCGGCCGGTGGAAAATACACATTGAATCCGCCGCGCTCACCGGCGTGTTTCAAGCGGCTGCGCAATTCGGTGTTCGCGCCAACGCCGCCGGCAACCACGAGATGAGAAACGCCGCATTGTTCCAATGCCGACAGCGATTTGGCCACTAGCACGTCAACGATCGCGGCCTGAAACTCCGCTGCGATGTTGGCGCGCGCCGTCGCATCCAGCGCGCGCTCCTTGACCTGCATGACGACGGCCGTCTTTAAACCGCTGAAACTGAAATCGAGATCTTTGCTGTGCAACATCGGCCGCGGCAGTTTGACGAGTCCCGGCGTTCCCTTGCGCGCGAGCGCGGCGAGTTCAGGGCCGCCGGGATAACCCAGGCCCAATAATTTCGCCGTCTTGTCGAAGGCTTCGCCCGCCGCATCGTCGAGCGTTTCGCCGAGCACTTCGTAGTTGCCGATGCCGTTGATGCGCATCAGCTGGCTATGTCCGCCCGATACGAGCAGCGCAACGAATGGAAATTCAGGCGCCGGCTTCGTCATCAACGGGGAAAGAAGATGCCCCTCGAGATGGTGAATGCCAAGCGCCGGTACGCCGAGCGCATAAGCCAGACCTTGAGCGACGCTCGCCCCGACCAGCAATGCGCCCGCGAGGCCGGGCCCTTGGGTGTATGCAACCGCGCCGACGTCGGCGAGCGGCCTGCTAGCTTTGTCCAGAACTTCGCGAGTGAGCGGTAGTACGCGCCGAATGTGATCGCGCGAAGCAAGTTCGGGCACGACGCCGCCATAATCGGCGTGCAGCGCGGCCTGGGTGTAGAGCGCATGGGCAAGCAGGCCGCGCTGGTTGTCATACAGCGCGACACCTGTCTCGTCGCACGACGTTTCAATGCCTAAAACGAGCATAAAGGGAGGGAAAAAAGGCGCCTAATTCAATGCTTTGACATCGGAAATACCGCTGCTATAATACGCGCCTTTCGTAATTTCCAAGCGGGAACAGACCGGTATGCCGACAGTAAGAGTCAAAGAGAACGAGCCGTTTGAAGTAGCGATGCGCCGCTTCAAGCGCACGGTTGAAAAGACCGGTCTGCTGACCGAATTGCGTGCGCGCGAGTTCTATGAAAAACCGACGTCCGAGCGCAAGCGCAAGCATGCCGCCGCGGTTAAGCGCCACTACAAGCGCCTTCGTTCACACATGCTGCCGCCGAAACTGTTCTAAGCACTGCGCCTTACAACAATAAGTAAAAGGGATCGGGTAAGCTCGATCCCTTTTTGTTTTTAACTGCCATTCTCAATTTCAATTCTGACTCATATGTCACTCAAAACGAAAATCAGCGACGACATGAAGGCCGCAATGCGGGCAAAGGACGCGCCGCGATTGTCGGCGATCCGCCTCCTGCTGTCGGCCATGAAGCAGAAGGAAGTCGATGAACGCGTCGAGCTGTCCGACGCGGATGTGGTGGCGATCATCGACAAAATGTTGAAGCAGCGCCGTGAGTCGATCACGCAATTCGAAAAAGGCGGCCGGCAGGACCTCGCCGAAACGGAAAAATTCGAAGTCGGCGTGTTGCAGGAATACATGCCCCAGGCGTTGTCGGACGCCGAGATCGAAGCGGAAATCGGCGCCGCCATGCAGTCGACCGGTGCGAAAGCCATTGCCGACATGGGCAAGGTGATGGCAGTGCTCAAGCCCAGGCTTGCCGGCAAGGCGGATATGGCCAAGGTCTCGGCGCTTATCAAGGCCAAACTGGCCGGGTAGTTGCCGATTTCGCACCCGCTGGAACTCGCGGCGGATTCGACTATCATTCAGAGTGTGGAGGCAAGGCGGGTTGGATCAGTTGCTCAATCCGCGTCCTCGATTTTCGATCTCCGGCATTGATCCCTCAATCCTTCATTCAAGACCTCCTGAACCGCGTCGACATCGTCGATGTCGTCGAGCGTTACGTTCCCTTGAAGAAGGCCGGCGCGAACTTCGTCGCCTGCTGTCCGTTTCATGGCGAAAAGACGCCGTCGTTCACCGTGAGCCAGAGCAAGCAGTTCTATCACTGCTTCGGCTGCGGCGCGCATGGCACCGCGATCGGTTTCATGATCGAGTACGGGGGCGTCGGCTTCATCGACGCCGTCAAAGACCTCGCGCAATCGGCCGGCATGCAAATGCCGGAATTCAAAGCCGAGAAGCCGCACGGTAAGACGGAAGAGGGCGACGATCTTTACGCCATCATGCTGAAGGCCGCGCATTACTACCGCGGGCAACTCAAAAATGCACCGCATGCGATCGAATATTTGAAGAAGCGCGGTTTGTCCGGCGAGATCGCCAAGGAGTTCGGCATCGGCTATGCGCCCGATGGCTGGCAGAACCTGCAGGCGGAATTCCCCGACTACAACTCGAAGGCACTCGTTGCCGCCGGGCTCGTCATCCAGGGTGACGAAGGCAAGCGCTACGATCGCTTTCGTGACCGCGTGATGTTTCCGATCGTAGACCAGCGCGGCAACGTTATCGGCTTCGGCGGGCGCGTGCTCGATAAGGGCGAGCCTAAGTATCTGAACTCACCCGAGACGCCGCTGTTCGAAAAAGGACGCGAACTTTACGGGCTATATCAGGGACGGCGTGCGATTCGCGATGCGGAACGCGTGATCGTGGTCGAAGGCTATATGGACGTCGTCGCGCTGGCTCAGTCCGGCATTGGTTATGCCGTAGCCACGCTGGGCACCGCAACGACGCCCACGCACGTGCAGAAACTGCTGCGTCAGGTCGATGACGTGGTGTTTTGTTTCGATGGTGACGACGCCGGACGACGGGCCGCGTGGCGCGCGCTCGAAAACAGTCTCGACCAACTCGCCGATGGCAAGCAACTCTCGTTTCTGTTTTTGCCGCAGGGCGAAGACCCCGACACCTATGTGCGCAAGCTCGGCAAGGACGCATTCGAAAAAATGCTCGGCGACGCCAAGCCGCTGTCCCAGTTTCTAATCGATGAATTGAAGTCCCGCGTCGATCTGACGACCGGCGAAGGCCGCGCTGCGCTGCTGAAGGAAGCCAAGCCATTAGTCATGCGCATTACGGCCCGCTTTCTGGGTCGCATCATTCGCCAAAATCTCGCGCAGGTCGCCGGCCTCGACGTACAGGACCTCGAACGCGAGTATGGGATCAAGGAAACGCGGCCGGTGAAGGCGGGCCCCGCGCGCGGCGCAGCAACACCGGTGCGCGGCCCGGCCCGCAAGGTGATCCAATTGTTGGTGCTGCGGCCCGAGCTCCACACGCTCGCTGATCGCGGGGAACTTGCGGGAGCGCACGGAGTCGGAACAATCCGACAGGATGAAATTGCGTTGCTCGAATCCTTGCTGGACGTTTACGAGCAATCGACGGCCACTCGAGTGGGCGAGCATTTTCGCGGCACCGAGTTTGAAGCTGTCGTGAGCGAGATCGAAGCGAGTGTTTTGAAGAGCGCGGAGGCCGATTTCGATGCGGCCGAGCTTGAAAACCAGTTCGCGGATGACTGGCACAACCTGCACCTCGCGATTGAGGCCGAAGTCCGTCACGACAGGCGCGCGGTACTTCAACAGAAATTGGCTCAAAAACAGGCGCTTAGTGCGGAAGAGCAAGACGAGTACCGGGCACTGTTGCAACCGCAGAGAAGCACTCAGGCGTCGTGATAAGTGACCGAAAGTAAGGTATAATTTCCGGTTTTTCGGCGTAAAACACCCGAGAGGTGAGATTGGCTATGGCAAAACCCAAAAAAGCGACGAAGGCACGGCCCGCGGCCAAGAAAAAGGCTGCAATAAAGAAGAAGGGCAACCCTAAAAAAGCCAAAGCTAACAAACCGGTCAAGAAAGCCGCGCCGCGCAAGGTCGCCGCGCCGAAACCGGCAAAAGCGGAAGCGCTAAAGCAGCCCAAAGCATTAACGCCCAAGCAGTTTGCGGCGAAGCTCAAGGCCGAACAGAAAGAAGCCAAGGCCAAAGCGAAAGCCGATCTCAAGGCGAGCAAGGCTGCGCCTGATGCGGCTTCGGTTGCGGCCGTACCGAAGACGCGCCAGCGCCTGACCGCGAAAGAAAAAGCGCTGGTCCGTGAATTCGAGCGCAAGGAACTGTCGCCCGCTGAAGCCGAGGCGCGCCGCCTGCGCCTGAAAAACCTGATCGTGCTTGGCAAGGAGCGCGGCTATCTCACGTTCGCCGAAGTCAACGACCATCTGCCCGACGACATGATGGACGCGGAGCAGATTGAAAACATCATCGCGATGATCAACGACATGGGCATCCATGTTTACGACGAAGCGCCTGATGCCGAAACGCTGTTGATGTCTGATGCCGCGCCGGCGGTTGCCGATGAAGACGTCGTCGAGCAGGCCGAAGCCGCGCTGTCGACGGTTGACTCGGAATTCGGCCGCACGACCGATCCTGTGCGCATGTACATGCGCGAGATGGGCTCGGTGGAACTCTTGACGCGCGAGGGCGAAATCGAAATCGCCAAGCGCATCGAAGACGGTCTCAAGCACATGATCCAGGCGATCTCCGCGTGCCCGACCACGATCGCGGAAATCCTGGCGCTCGCCGATCGCATTGAAAAAGACGAAATCCGCGTCGATGAAGTCGTCGACGGTCTGGTAGACCCGACGGCTGACGAACTCGCCGCCGAAGCCGCGGACGAAGAAACTGAAGAAGAAGGCGAAGAAGCCGCCGAAGAAGAGGAAATGAGCGAAGAGGAACAGGCCGCGGTGCAGACTGCTGACCTGTTACGCCTCAAGGGCGATGCGCTCAAACGCTTTGCGGTGATTCGCAATCTCTACAACAAGATGCTGCGCGCTTTGGCCAAGAACGGTCCGCGCAGCAAGGCGTATCTGCAGGCTCGCGACCAGATTTCCAACGAACTGATGAACATCCGCTTCGGCGCGAAACAGGTCGAGGCGCTGTGCGATGGTTTGCGCAAGCTCGTCGAGCGCGTGCGCAGTCACGAGCGCGAGATCATGGATCTGTCGATCAACAAGGCAAAAATGCCGCGCCAGCATTTCATCAAGGAGTTCCCGGGCAAGGAAAGCAACCTGCGCTGGGCCGCCAATGAGATCGCCGCGCGCAAGCCGTGGAGCGAAACGCTCGAGCGTTTCGAGCCGGCGATCGTCGAGCAACAGCAGAAGCTGCTCGACTTGCAGAAAAAAGTCGGCATTCCGATCAAGGATCTCAAGGAAATCAATCGCCAGATGACGACCGGCGAGGCGAAAGCGCGCCGCGCGAAGCGTGAGATGACCGAAGCCAACCTGCGCCTCGTGATTTCAATTGCCAAGAAATACACCAACCGCGGCTTGCAGTTCCTCGATCTGATCCAGGAAGGCAACATCGGCCTCATGAAAGCGGTCGACAAATTCGAGTATCGCCGCGGCTACAAATTCTCGACCTATGCAACGTGGTGGATCCGCCAGGCCATTACGCGATCCATCGCCGACCAGGCACGTACCATCCGCATTCCGGTGCACATGATCGAAACGATCAACAAGATGAATCGCATCTCGCGCCAGATACTGCAGGAGACCGGGCAGGAACCCGACCCCGCGCTGCTCGCCGAGAAGATGGAAATGCCCGAAGAGAAGATCCGCAAGATCCTCAAAATCTCGAAAGAGCCGATTTCGATGGAGACGCCGATCGGCGACGACGACGATTCGCACCTGGGCGATTTCATCGAAGATCAGGCGACCATGGCGCCTTCGGATTCGGCGGTTTACGCGAGCCTGCGCGACGCGACCAAAGACGTGCTCGATACGCTGACGCCGCGCGAAGCCAAGGTCCTGCGCATGCGCTTCGGCATCGAGATGAATACCGACCACACGCTCGAAGAAGTCGGCAAGCAGTTCGACGTGACGCGTGAGCGCATTCGTCAGATCGAAGCCAAAGCACTGCGCAAACTGCGTCATCCGTCGCGTTCGGAGCGGTTGCGCAGCTTCCTGGATACCGAAAGCTGATTCGGCTGCCGCCGCCTGACCGGCGGCGGCTCGTTCCCTTGCGTGTTGTCGTTCGTCCGTGTGCCGGTTGCGCGCGCGTGCGATATTGGGCACTCTTAGTTAATGCTGTGGAAAATCCTGCGCTCGGCGTTCAGCCGGCGCCCGCGCGCCGACAGTTTCGTCAATCGCAGCCTCGCGCTGCGCAAGCAGGGCCGTCAGCACGAAGCCGAGCAGCTGCTGCGCGAAGCCGCGCTTCAATTTCCCCGTAATGCGATAGTCGCCACCAATCTCGGCGTCGCGCTGCTCGAACAAGATCAGGCCGAGCACGGCGTCGCATGGCTGCAGCGCGCAATCGAGTTTGATCCGCGCTGCGCGCCGGCGCATTTCAATCTCGCTAATGTCATGCGCGCGTCCGGGCAGCGTAAACCGGCGATCGAACATTATGAGAGCGCTATCGACGCCGATCCCGGTTTCGGGCATGCGCGCGAAGAGCTCATGAACTGTTTGCTTGAAGTATGCGATTGGGATCGCGCCGGGCAAGTTGCGAAAGCTATACACGCCCAGATTGCGCGCGAACCCGCCGCGACATGGATGCGTTACGTTTCGCCGCTGACCGCATTGCAGCTGGGACTTCCGCCAGCGGAAGTGAAAGCGGTCGCCGCTTTCCACGCCAAAGAATGTGCGCGCGATATTAAACACCTTCCTCGTCGTCCGGCATCCGCGCAGGCAATAGATGATGCGCGTCGACTGCGGATCGGTTATTTGTCGCGCGATTTCGGGAATCATCCAGTGGGACAGTTGCTCGCGAATGCATTGGCGCTGCACGACCGCGCCCAATTCGAGGTTTACGCATTTTCATTCGGCCGCGACGATGGCAGTACCTACCGACGCGACATTGTCCGCGGCGTCGATCACTTCATCGATGCGGAAGCAATGACTGACGACGAGCTTGCAGCCGTGATTGCGAAAGCCGGCATTCACGTGCTGGTCGATCTGGCCGGGCATACGACCGGTAACCGCATGCCGGTGCTCGCGCGGCGCCCCGCACCGGTGCAAACGCATTACCTGGGGTTTGCCGCAACCACCGGCGCGTCTTACATCGATTACTACATCAGTGATGCAGTGGCAACGCCGCCGTCAATGGCGGCCGCATTCAGCGAGAAGGTTGCGTACGTCCCGCATTCCTTCATGGTGAGCGATGGCGCCGACGCGCTGAATCCCCCAGTGGAAGCGAGAAATGCCGCGGAAACGCAGTTGCCGCGGGACGCGATAGTGTTCTGCAACTTCAACAACGGTTCGCGCATTACGCGGGAGGATTTCGCTGCGTGGCTGCAAATACTCGATGGCGTGCCTGGCAGCGTGTTATGGCTGCAGGGCGCCAATCCGGTGATGGTCGATAACCTGCGCGCAATGGAGAATGCGGCCGGTCTCGAGCAGCCGTGCATCGTCTTCGCGCAGCGCGTGCCGACCAAGCGTGAGCATTTGTCGCGCCTGAACCGCGCCGACCTGATGCTGGACACGATCGGCTGGCATACGGGACACAGCAGTACAAGCGATGCATTATGGGCAGCAGTGCCGGTATTGACCGTGCCCGGGCAACATTTCGCGAATCGCGTCTCCGCCAGCCTCGTCACGGCGGCGGGTCTGCCGCAATACGTGCGGCAGGACCGCCGTGACTATATCGATACTGCGATCCGCATGGGCCGCGAGCGCGCTGAACTCGCCGCCGGCAAACGCGAACTCGCGGCACGCACCGCCCCGTTTTTCGATACGCAAGGGCGGGTGCGCGATCTCGAAGCGGCGTACCGCCAGATGTGGGAACAGACCATCGCTTCGGCGTGAAGCGCTCATACGCGGTCAAGGGATCGCATCGCCAGCCGCTGGAATGGAGTCAACGGCCAGGTGTCGACGCTGGTAAAATGCGGCCTCGCATAGAGCGTCAGACGTCATGAAACGCGCAGCACGCAGTTCATGACTATACGCACTGTCAGGGGTCGTTAGCTCAGTCGGTTAGAGCAGGGGACTCATAATCCCTTGGTCGTTGGTTCGAGTCCAACACGACCCACCAATTTACAACCACGATCAGGCGCAAACGCCAGGAGGAGAGTGGTGGCAGACAGCACATCAGATGTCATCGTCGCGGGCTGCGGCATCGGCGGCATGGCGGCGGCCGTCGCCGCTTTGCAAAGCGGCGCCAAGGTTACCGTGCTCGAACGCGCGCCGCATGACGAGCGCGGCGGCCAGACGCGCTATACGGAAGCCTATTTGCGCATGAAGAGCGAGCACGAAGTCACCGACGACTTCGAGGCGCACCTCGCTGAAAACGCATCCGGCTATCTCGATCCTTCGCTCGTGCACGCGACTGCCGGGCCGCGTGAAAGCTGGCCGGGCATCGTCAAGTCGCTGAGCTTTAGCGATCCCGAATTGATTTCGACCTTCGCGGACAGCGCCGGGCCGACGATCCAGTGGCTCAAACAATTCGGCCTCAAGTTCGATTTTCTGCCGACCCAATTCCTGACCAAGTCGCAGCCGCGACTGCTGCCGGTCGGAGGCGGACTTGCGTTGATCGAGGCACTGGGTGCCGCCGCGGAAAAGGCGGGCGCAAAATTCGAGTATGAAACCGCGGCGACTGGCTTGATACAGAACAGCACAGGCCAGGTGATTGGCGTGCGCGCGACTGGCAAGGGCGGCCTCATGCGCGAATTCAGCGGTAAGGCCGTGGTGCTCGCTTGTGGCGGCTTCGAAGGCAACGCCGAAATGCTGACGCGCTACATGGGTCCGCGTTCGAATTTTTTGCGGCCGGTGTGCCGCGGCGGTTATTACAACAAAGGTGAAGGCATCCAGATGGCGCTCGACATTGGCGCCGCACCCTGCGGCGACTTCGGCAGTTATCACGCTGAGCCCGTAGATCCTCGCTCCGGCATCGCAGAACCGTCGGTGTTTATTTTCCCGTACGGCATTCTCGTCAACAGCGACGGCGTGCGTTTCACCGACGAAGCGCCCGGGACCGTCGATGCGTGGTACGAGCGCGTCACGCGCCAGATCTTCAATCAGGCTAACGGCATCGCTTATGTCATTCTCGACGCGCGCCATCTCGAGATTCCGAATTACAAACTGGGCCTGCGCACCGATCAGCCGCCGATTGTCAGCAACGGCATCCGCGAGCTCGCGAATAGAATCGGCGTGCCCGCGGATGCGCTGAACGAAACCGTCTCGCGTTACAACCGGGCCTGCAGCGGGGGCAATTACACACCGCTTGTGCTCGACGGCCTCTCGACGCGGGGAATTTCGCCGGCCAAGTCAAACTGGGCGCATCGCATCGATCGCGCGCCGTTTCACGCGTATCCGATCATTTCGTCGAACGTGTTTACGTTCGGCGGCTTGAAAGTCGACAGCCGCGCGCGCGTGCTGAACAACGAAGGCGATCCAATACCGGGTCTTTATGCGGCGGGCGAAATCATCGGTAGCTACTATCGCAATTACACCGGTGCGACGTCGGTACTGAAGGGCGCCGTCTTCGGCCGTCTCGCCGGTGCCGACGCTGCAACTCTATACTGAAGAGAGTCGACCCATGATTTCACGACGCATTGTTTTCGCTGTGATTGCTACGGCATTGTTCGCAAACGGCACATCGTTCGCACAAACTTATCCGGCAAAGCAGGTTCGTTTCCTCGTGGGCTTTCCGGCAGGTGGTGCGACGGATGTGGTCGCGCGCGCCATCAGCCAGAATCTTTCCGAAGTGCTCGGGCAGCCGGTCGTGGTCGACAATCGAGCCGGCGCGGCGAGCAATATCGCGGCGGAAATCGCCGCCACTGCGCCGAAAGACGGCCACACCATTTTCATGGGCACGGTCTCGACGGCGATCAACCCAAGTCTGTACAAGAAGCTCGCGTACAACGCGCTCAAAGATTTTGCAGCAGTCACTCAGGTCACGGACACGCCTTTCATGTTCGTCACGCATCCATCCCTGCCGGTGAAAAACGTCAAGGAGTTCATTGCGCTCGCCAAGGCCAAGCCGGGCGAACTCAACTACGGCTCGGCGGGCAATGGTTCCGGCGGGCACTTGTTTACCGCGATGTTCGGCAGCATGGCGGGCATCAAGCTGGTCCACGTGCCTTATCGCGGCGCGTCTTTCGCGACAACGTCGGTGCTGGCAGGCGAAACCATTTTCATGTTCGACAATATCGTGACCACACTGCCGCTCGCGCGCGCCGGCAAATTGCGCGCGCTGGCGGTGACGACGGCGAAGCGCTCGCGCGTTGCGACGGATTTGCCGACCATCGCCGAATCAGGCGTCCCCGGCTACGATGCCAATGCGTGGTTCGGCGTGTTCGCGCCGGCCGGTACGCCGGATGCGGTGATCGGCCGACTTCAAAACGAAATCAGCAAGATTCTTAAACAGCCGGACATTCGCGAGCGATTTCTCGCGCTTGGCGGCGAGCCGGTCGGCAGCACACCTGAGCAGTTCGCCGCGTTTTATCGCAGCGAAGTTGCGAAGTGGGCGAAGGTCGTGAAGGAATCCGGCGCGCAAATCGATTAAGGCATTGGACCGAACCCATGGGTATGAAAATCTGGCACCAGAGTTTTACCGTCCTCGGCCAGCTGCCTCCTTATGCGGCGGCGCTGCAGGCGCATTTCAAAAAGGTCGCGCGCGCCGATACCGAAGTCGTCATGCACGGCATGCACGACGAGACTTATCTGACGAATTATCCCGGCAGCGACATTCGCTACGCCTACATGCAGTACCTGCACGGGCAGCAGTTCGTCATGGGCGGCCTTGCGGCCGAAGAAGCAGGCTTTGATGCTTACGCGATGATGACGATTCCCGAGCCGGCGCTGCGCGAAGTGCGCAGCCTGCTCGATATTCCGGTAGTCGCTTATGGCGAGAGTTCTTATCTCGCCTCGACGATGCTCGGCCAGAAAGTCGGCGTGCTGCTTTTCATCACGGAAATGGCGCCGGTCATTCGGGAAAATGCTGAACGCGTGATCGCCGCTCACCGCTTCGCGGGCGTGCGCCCGGTCGGCTTCACGTTCGACGATGTGCTGAAGGCATTTGAGCATCCGGAACCGCTGCTCGAAAAATTTCGCGAATCCGCACGCGCGCTCATTCGCGACGGTGCCGACGTGATCATTCCGGGCGAGGCGCCGCTGTGCGTGCTGCTCGCCAGGAACGGTGTCAACCGGGTCGATGACGTTCCGATCATCGATGCGCTCGGCGCGACGATCAAGATGGCCGAAACCATGGTCGATCTGAAGCGGAGCTCCGGACTTTCGCCGTCGCGCCGCGGTTATTTCATGGAGAAGCCGCCGCGCGAACGAGTGAAGGAATTGCTCGATCTCTACGGCATTTCGAGGCTCGCACCCGGTAAGCCGTGATGAGCCTTGCGGGCAGAACGGCGCTGATTACCGGCGCGGGCGGCGGCATCGGCAGCGCGGTTGCACGCGCGTTCGCGCAAGCCGGCGCCGATTTGAGCCTTGCGGACCTCAAGCCCGACACTGCGCTCGCAGATGAACTGCGTGCGAGCGGTCGTCGCGTTATTGATACGCCGACTGATGTTACGCAGTCGGGGCAGATCCGCTCGCTTGTCGAGTCAACCTTGAAGGCATTCGGCAAAATCGACATGCTCGTGAACGTTGCCGGTACCGTATCGTTCGGCTCCGCGCAGGCATTGGCTGAAAGCGAGTGGGATCGCGTGCTTGGAGTGAACCTCAAAGGCAGCTTCCTGTGCTGCCAGGCGGTGATCGCACCGATGCGCGAGCGCAAGTACGGCCGTATCATCAATATCGGCTCGATTCTCGGTAAGAATGGCGGCAACGCTCGGCCATGGATCGACCCCGCAGAACAGGCGTATGCGTCAAACGTCGCATACGGCGTGTCGAAAGCCGGCGTGCATGCGATGACAATGTTCCTTGCACGCGAGCTCGCCGGCGGCGGTATCACGGTGAACGCGGTGGCGCCCGGGCCGATCGCCTCGGCGATGACGCAAAATTTTCCGCAGCGGCTGCGCGACCTGATTCCGGTCGGGCGCATGGGCACTGCGGACGAAGTGGCGCGCGCGTGCCTGTTTCTGGCGGACGAGGCGTCGGGTTACATCACCGCTGAGGTACTCGACGTCAACGGTGGCATGTGGGGCGATTGATTCGGATCTGCAGGAAAGTAAGCGAAAAGCCCGGCGTGAGATTGATGGAGACGTGAAGATGAAAAGAATTTTGGCGGGCGCGTTGTTTGTCGCGGCGGGCGCGGGTGTCCCGGCGATCGCGCAAACGTATCCAACTAAACCGATACGCTTGATCGTTCCGTTCGGTCCAGGCGGTGGTACCGATCTGATAGCGCGTACGCTGGGCCAGCGCCTGACCGAAGCACTCGGTCAATCGGTGGTCGTCGACAATCGCGCGGGTGCGGGCGGCGTAATCGGCGCCGATCTGGTTGCGAAGGCGGTGCCCGACGGCTATACGCTCGTCATGGGCACGCCCGGTCCGCTCACGATCAATCCGGTGCTCACGCCCAGGATGCCGTATAAGCTCGCCGATTTCGCGCCGATTGCGTTGACGACGATCAGCCCGTTCATGCTCGTCGTCAATCCCGCGGTACCGGCCAGATCGGTCAAGGAGTTGATCGCCCTGGCGCAAAGCAAGCCGAATTCGCTGAACTTCGGTTCTGCTGGCAACGGTTCGGTCGCCCATCTTGCCGGCGAGCAATTCACGGCGCTCGCGAATGTGCAGATCACGCATGTGCCGTATAAAGGCGGCGGACAGTCGCTTGTCGATCTGCTGGCGGGCCAGATTCAGATGGTTGTCGACAATTTGCCCACCGTGCTGCCGCAGGTCAAGCTTGGCAAACTGCGCGGACTTGCCGTCGGTACTGCAAAGCGCTCGGCGCTGGTGCCCGAATATCCGACGATGATCGAAGCCGGTGTGTCCGGTTATGAAGCGACCACGGCGTCCGGCATGCTTGCACCCGCCAAAACGCCGCAGGCAGTCATCGCGCGTCTGAATCGTGAATTGAACTCGATCGTCGGCAATGTGGAGATCAAAGACCGCTTCTTTTCGCAAGGACTCGAGGTCGTTGGCGGCACGCCGGAACAGTACGCGCAGCACCTCGACGCGGAATTGAAACTCAATGCGCGCATCGTAAAGCAGGCCGGCATCAAAGCCGAATAACGGCATACAATGGCGTTTCGGCCGTCACGGAAAACCACGCTTGAATATATCGCGATCATTGCTGGCATGTGCGCTCACAGGCTGCACTTCGATCGCCGCAGCGCAGGTGTATGAATGCACGAACGCCGCCGGCATCAAGCAGTTCGCTCAATTCTGTCCGCCGGGAACGGTGCAGCAGCGCCAGGTGAGCAAAGGCAGTGAAGCGGCGGGCGAGGCCGGACGCACGGCTCCGACAAACGCGGGCGCAGGGCCAAAGTCGGTCGAGTTGCAGGGTGCGGAATTCAAGCAGCGCACGCTCGAGCGCCAGGAGGCCGACTCAATTGCCGAGGAATTGAAATTGCGCGCCGAAGAAAGCGCGCGCAATTGCGAGGAAGCGCGCACTCAGTTACAGGCGGTCGAGGGCGGACAAAGAATGATGCGCTTTGATCCGGCCACCGGCGAGCGGGTCAACTACGGCGACGCCGAGCGCAGCGATGAAGCCGAGCGTCAACGCAAAGCGATCAGCGTCTGGTGTAAATAGCCGGACGACGGGTGCGCGCCCGCGCAAATCTAATCGGATTTGACGCGCAGAAACGCATGCTTACCGGCAGCGCCCGCCGGTTTCTTTGATTGACGCGAGGCGGCCGAAAGCGACTCGACGCTCGATCCCTTGCCGAGCAGGCCGCCGACTGCCTCCGGATAACCAACGAGCAACGTGGTGCCGAGCAACACCGGTGCACGAGTCGTAACGGCGCAGTATTGTTCGAGGATGAATTCCGCGTAGACTTCGCTGCCGGGTGAAAGATATATTTCGCAGCCGCCGGCTTTGGCGCGGCGCGTGAACACGGCGAGACCGGGACCCGGATCGTGCGACACGAAATAGCGCGCCGCTTCGGCGCGAATTTTTTCGAGTTCGCCTGCCGCGATCGCCTTGCTGTCGAGCACTATCATTCGCCAGTCGGCCGCCATCTTGATCGTCCCCTGCGCTTGTGCGTGATCTCTGACGTCCGGACGCGCTGTTTGCTGTTGCAAGCCTCCGACAAATCAATATATAAGAGTTGTCGCAGGAACCACTGCACGCGCCTGACGCGGGCGTTGTCGCTTTTTTCTATCGTGCCCGTTGGCATCATAAAGGATATTCCATGCGCGAACTCATGCCCTATGCAGAAAAAGCCGGCGCGCTGCTGAAGACGCGCAAGCAGACGGTCGCCGTTGCCGAGTCTTCGGCCGGCGGCCTGATCGCCGCGGCTTTGCTCGCGGTGCCCGGCGCGTCGGCTTACTTTGTCGGCGGCGCCGTGTTGTACACGCGCATCTCCTGGCGCGCGCTCAGGCAGTTTCGCGACGAACAGTTCGAAGGCACGACGCCGGCAACCGAAATCAACGCGCAGCTGCGCGCACGCATTATTCGCGTTGAATTCGGCGCCGACTGGGGCATAGGGGAGACGGGCGCTGCGGGACCAACCGGCGGGCGCTATGGCAACCCCGCTGGTCTGGCGTGCATTGCCATCGCAGGCGATGTCGAGCGCGCCGCGACCGTCCAAACCGGCAGCAGCGATCGCTTCGCCAACATGCACGCGTTTGCCGCTGGCGCGCTGCAATTACTCGCGCAGAGTCTCGAATGAATGCCGCCCGCATCACGATTGGGTTCGCCGCAACGGTAATTGCCGCGGCCCTGCATCTCGCAGCAGCGCCGGCGTTCGCGCAAGCCGGCGCATGGAAGCCCGAAAAAAACGTCGAAATCATCGTCGGGCTGACAGCCGGCAGTTCGCAGGATCGCGGGGCGCGCGCAATTCAGAGCATTGCGCAGGCGAAGGCCCTGCTGGGCGTAAACATGACCGTCGTCAATCGCGTGGGCGGTGGCGGCAATATCGCGTGGAATTATTTGGCAACGCATTCAGGCGATGCGCATTTCGTGCAGATTGCGTCGCCGACCATATTGACGAACTACATCATCGGCACGACGCAGCATACGCATACCGAATTCACGCCGCTCGCGTTGCTCGGCAATCAGTACATCGGTTTCGCGGTGCGTCCCGATTCGCCCCTCAAGACCCTGCGCGACCTCGCAGACCGCCTGCGCGCCGATCCCGCATCGGTTTCGATCGGGCTCAACAGCCTCGGCAGTTACTTGCACATGATGTGTGCTCTTTCCGCGCGCTCGCTCGGCGTCGATCCGAAAAAGCTCAAGCTGGTGATATTTCAGGGCGCGGAACTGATGACCGCCGGGCTGGGCGGCCATGTCGATGCGATTGCCACGGTGAGTTCAAACCTGCTGCCGCATGTGCAGTCGGGCAAACTGCGTATGCTTGGCATCTCGGCGCCGCGCCGGCTCGGCGGGGCGCTCGCGCAGACGCCGACTTTGAAAGAGCAGGGCGTCGATGTCGTGCTGGCCAACTGGCAGGGTGTTTTCGGACCGCCGAAGCTCGGTCAGGCGCAAGTTGCGTATTGGGACACTGTTTTTGGCCGGATCGTTAAAACGGACGAATGGCGCCGCGACCAGGAACAGAATCTGTGGGAATCCGAATATCTGAATTCGGCCGACTACGCGCGCTTTCTCAAAACCGATTACGAGCAGGCCAAAGCGATTTTCATCGAACTCGGGCTTGCGCGAAAAGATTTCTAACCCGCAGCCGTTTCGGCTCCAGTTTTAATTCACGCACGAAAGGCAGTATCGGTGTTTGCTTCAATTCCTCCGCTAACACGCGCGCTGATCATCGCCAATGCGGCGATGTATTTGCTCACTGAAATGGTCGGCGATGCGCTGATTCTGCATCTGGCCTTGTGGCCGGTCGGCACCATGTCGCTGACCGGCGGCAGCGCCGGCTTTCAGCCATGGCAGATTGTCACCTATAGTTTCCTGCACGGCAGTCTCACGCACCTGTTTTTCAACATGTTCGCGCTCTTCATGTTTGGCGGCGAGCTGGAGAGATTGTTCGGCGAGCGGCGTTACTTCAATCTCTATTTCGTCAGCGTGATTTCGGCCGCCATCGTGCAACTCATTTTTTCCGCGCTGGCGGGCGGCGATCCGTATCCGACGGTGGGCGCTTCGGGCGGCGTATTCGGATTGCTCCTGGCCTACGGCATGTACTTTCCGCGCCGGACTTTGATTCTGTTGTTCCCGCCGATCCCGATGCCGGCGTGGCTGTTTGTCACGCTATATGGATTGATCGAACTCTACTTCGGCGTCACCGGCACCGCCGCGGGCGTCGCCCATTTCGCTCACCTGGGCGGCATGCTCGGCGCGTGGCTGCTGATTCAGAACTGGCGCAGCCGCCCGCCTTTCGGCGGGCGTTAATCCAGCTGTCTTCAGCGCAGGTAATCGCTCTGCCACTGTTTGTAGTCCGCCGCGCGAGTCACCTTTTCCATTTCTTCAGCGGACGCGATCGTCGCTGTCAGGTCGGCCGGTGCGCCGCCATTGAAGAGGTGCGAGTAGCACGCGTGCAGCGCTTTGACTGCCGCCGCGACAGGCTGATGGCCCTGCAGCACAATGCGCGCGCCGCGCGCGGCGAGTTCTTCGCGCTTGAGCGATGCGGGCGCCGAGCCGATGATGATCGGCAATTTCGTTGCGGCATGAATTGCGTCAAGCTGATCGAGTTTCTCGAGACCCACGATAAATATCGCATCGACCCCGGTTTTTGAATAGGCCTTGACCCGCGCCAGCGTGCCTTCGACGCCTTCGATTTTGAGCGATGACGTGCGGCCCGCGATGATCAGCGACGGATCGCTGCGACCGGCGACGGCCGCGCGCAGCTTGCCTTCGCCTTCGGCGATAGAGGTCAGCGTTTCCTTGGTCTGTCCGAAGGGTGTCGGCAATACGGTGTCCTCGATGCTCATCGCGGAAACGCCGGCGTGTTCGAGCTCCTGCACCGTGCGCATCGCATTGAGCGCATTGCCGTAGCCGTGGTCGGCATCGACGATCAGGCTCAGATTGCAGGCACGCATGATGCGGCGCACCTGATCGGCAAATTCGGTTAACGTCAGCACGATGAGATCCGGCGCCGCAAGCGTCGTGCTCGACGAGGTCGAGCCCGCCAGCATGCCGATCTGGTAACCGACAGCCTCGGCAACGCGGGCCGACAATGCGTCATATACGCTCGCCGGTGACAGGCATTGCGATCCGGCAAGGATTGCGCGCAGGCGCTTGCGTTGTTCGGTATGGTTCATGATGATTCCCTCTTGTTTGATGAATGAGAACGAAAACGAGCGACCGCCCGGGCGGGACGTTCGTGGCTTAATCGGGTCAGGAATAATTCCAATGGATGGAGTGTTGACACCTGCAGTGGCGGGCATAATAGCAAATCCCGCCTGATCCGACCCTGCCCCGCCCCGACGGAGGAATGCAATGCAAGCACTAAAGTCTTTTTACCTCGCCGGCGCGATACTGCTGGCGACATCGGTCAGCGCAACGGCTGCCGCGCCGACCGCCGGCGACAGCTGGGGATATCGCGTCGTCAATCGGTACAACAATGAAGTCCGCGGCAACGTTGAGTATCGCGTCGACAAAGTCGACGCGGACCGTTTCGCCGTGGCGGTGTCGAGCGACGTCGTCGCACTCGGCCTGCCGCGAATTGATGTGTATACCAGCGACGGCAGATGGTTGAAGCACCCGCTGATCAATCACGATCAACCGGTGATATACGAGTTCGCGCAGCCTTACCCCGCTTACGAATTTCCTCTCACGCCGGGCAAGTCATGGTCGTTGCGCGTCAAAGCCGTCAACGCGGCAAGCGGCCGCAGTGCCAGCGTGCGCGTCGATGGCGAAGTATTGGGCAGCGAGCAGGTCACGACGCCCGCCGGTGCGTTCGATACGGTCAAGATCAAGCGCCGGATTTATGCGGGTGATTTCGACGGCACGCGTTCCGAAACCAATATCACGGAAACCGAGTGGTATGCGCCGGCATTGGGCCGCGCGGTGCGCCTCGAACGCACTTCCGGTTACATGGATCAGGCGCAATGCAGCGATGAAATGTCTGCATGCAGACCGGTGCGCGGCGATTGGGATTTGTTCGAGCTGGTCGTCAATAAACCTTAGGTCATAGCGGCAATAGGCCATCAGTCGTCTGGTGCATGCAGCACCGGCCGAATATTCTGGTCTCCTGGCGAGATCCTCGCAGTCACCGCTGGAGGCCTTATGATCGAAATCCTTATTGTTTTGGGCGTATTTGTCGCGCTCGCCTGGGTCATTGCGCACGCGATTCTGACGTTTGTGCGCGGCGACGCGCCGGTCGCCGGCGTTGCCCCGCAAACCGACCCGATTGCCAAATACGTCGATGAGAACTACGGGTCGCACTTCGTCGACGATCCCATTTCCGTCAATCGAAGCATGCGCTGGAAGTAGCGCCGCAGCAGTTGTCAGGTCGGCGGCGCGGCCGGCGTGCCGGCGACGGGCGCGTTCGCCTGCCGGCGTCCAACGTTTGATAAGATGTCGCCCGTTGCCGCGTTTCGCGCGGCAATAACACACATCTAATGATCATCTAACGGGGGAACCGCTTTGAAGGAAAAACCGGCAGAAGTTGCCAAACGCCTGGCCAAGACACGCGGATACAGTTATCCGGAATGGGAATACCTCGCCGAGAAGGACCCGGTCTTTCTCGATGCATATAACCGCCTTTCGGGATTGAGCCTGCTGCACGAAGGCTTTCCGACCGAGGGCAAGCAACTGCCGGCTAAATATCGTGAACTCGTCGCAATCGCCGCAATGATCGGGCAGTCGCGCATGTGGGGCGTGAAACCGCACATGGAGCGCGCGCTGCGTCTCGGCTGCACGGAACAGGAATTGCTCGAAGCGCTCGAGACTGCATTGACGCCGGTAGGTTCGCCGCCGTTTCGTCAGGCGATCAATATCCTGATGCAGGTCACCGACTGGAAACCCGGGACCGGCAAAAAAAATACTAAAACCAAGCCGAAAAAAAACAAGCGCAGCTAAGGTGAGCCTCCACGCCGCGCGCTGGTTTGCCGGGGCGCTGTTATGCGCGGCTGTTGCCGCCGTCTCAGCGCAGCCGTTTCCGAACAAAGCCATCCGCGTCGTCGTGCCGTATCCGCCCGGCGGGTTTAACGACGTCGTCACGCGCGTACTGGTTCAGGGCTTCAATGACGGTTTCGCGCCGGGCTCTTATGCCGACAACAAGCCGGGTGCCGGCACCGTCATCGGCACCGAGCTCGTCGCCAGGTCGTCTCCCGACGGCTACACGGTACTGGTCGTATCGTTTCCCTTCTCAGTGATGAACGCCTTGTACCCGGCGTCAAAGGTCGACGTCGTCAAAGATTTCGCAGCGCTCAATTACGTCGGCTATGCGCCGTCGCTGCTCGTCGCCAATTCCGCTATGCCGTACAAAACCGTGCGTGAACTCATCGCCGCGGCAAAAGCAAAACCGGCGACGCTGCTCTACGCATCGACCAGCAACGGCTCGTCGGCGCATCTCTTTATGGAGCTCTTCAAGTCGCTGACGGAAACGTCGCTGGTGCACGTGCCGTATAAGGGCAATGGGCCGGCGATGATCGATCTGCTCGGCGGACAGGTGCCGATCATGTTCGCCAACCTGCCCAACGGATTGCCGCACGTGCAATCGGGCAAGCTGCGCGCACTTGCGGTTACCGCGCCTAAACGTATTGAAGTGCTGCCTGAGGTGCAAACCATGAGTGAAGCCGGCGTTAACGGGTTTGAAGCGAACACGTGGTGGGGAGCAGTCGCGCCGGCGGCGACGCCGAAAGACGTCGTGGCCAGGCTCAATACGGAGATCAATCGCATACTCGGCACTGCCGAAGTCCGAAAACTATTTCAAAGCCAGGACGTGCAGATCGCCGGCGGCACTACCGAGGCGTGTGCGGAGTACATCAGGAGCCAGGTCGCGTTGTGGAGCAAAGTGGTACGCGAAGCAAAAATAAAAGCCGAGTAATACGGCGCGAGGGTTCGAGGAGAAAGTCATGCGACACGGTACTATGCCCATCACGATGGCGGCGTTTGCATTTGCGTCGATTGCGACAGCCCAGCCGTTTCCCGATCGACCGATCCGCCTCGTCGTGCCGTTTCCGCCCGGCGGCAATGTCGATTCGTTCGCGCGCGTGCTCGCGCGCCAGGTCGAGGTTCAACTGGCGCAGCCGATCGTCATCGACAACCGCGGCGGTGCGAACGGCATCGTCGGCGCCGATCTCGTCGCCAAAGCGGCGCCCAACGGTTACACCTTGCTCGGCACTTCGATTGCGTTCGTCGTCAACGCCGGCATGTATAAAAAACTGCCGTACGACAGCGAAAAGGATTTCGTGCCGATCACCAACTTTGCGTGGGGACTCGGCTATTTGCTGACGGTCAATCCTTCGGTGCCCGCGCAGTCGGTCAGGGAACTCATCGCGCTTGCAAAGAGCAGCAGCGAGGGATTGCGCTATAGCACGCCGGGCATCGGCAACGGCCAGCATCTGGCAGCCGAACTGTTCGCGACCAAGGCCGGAATACAACTGCTGCATGTGCCGTATAAAGGCGGCGGTCCCGCGCTCAACGCGGTGCTCGGCGGCGAAGTGCAGATCACGTTTCCCGCCGTCGCCGTCGGCGCATCGCATGTGAAAGCCGGCAAGCTGCGTGCGCTCGGCTTCACCGGCGCAACGCGGGTTGCCTCATTGCCCGACGTGCCGACGATCGCCGAAGCCGGCGTACTGGGCTATCGTTTTGATTCGGGTTGGCACGCGTGGTTCGCGCCGGTAAAAACGCCGCCTGCCATCGTCAACAAATTGTATGCGGCGATTCGCGATGCGTTAAAAGACCAGAAGCTTCGCGACTACCTGATCGCCGGCGGTTACGAACCGCGCGCCGATTCGCCTGAAGAATTCCGGAAAATTTTCACCGCTGATATCAAGTTATACGCAGATATCGTGCGCGCGGCAAAGATCGAAGCGCAGTGACGTTACGTAAGCCGGAGCGCCTTTGATGTGGCGCAGCGCAGTGTTGGCTGGATGTGTCGTCCTCACGTGGCATTTACCGGCCAGCGCGCAGCAAGCGTATCCCGCGAAACCAATCCGGCTGATTCTGCCTTTTCCGCCGGGTGGCAGCACCGATATCGTCGCCCGGCTGGTGGGACAGAAACTGACGGAAAGCTGGGGTCAACCGGTGTTGATTGAGAACCGGCCGGGCGCAGGCGGTAACGTTGCGGCCGAAACGGCGGCGCGTGCCGCTGCCGACGGCTACACACTGTTTCAAGTCAACGTAGCGAATGCGATAGGTGCGACGTTGTATCCGAAGCTCGGCTACGACCTCGTCACAAGCTTCACCCCGGTGATACAGCTCGCGACGACGCCCTACGTGCTGCTCGCACATCCGGCGGTGCCCGCGAAGAACGCCGTGGAATTGACTGCGCTGGCGAAAAAGCGGCCGGGGCAGCTCAACTACGCGTCGGCGGGCGGCGGCAGCGCGACGCACCTGTCAGGAGAATTATTGAAGTCGCTGGCCGGCGTCGACATCGTGCATGTGCCGTACAAGGGTACCGGCCCCGCTGTCACGGCGCTGTTGTCGGGCGAGGTTGACCTCTATTTCGCGACGGTGCCGGCGGCCTTGCCGCTCGTCGAAGCGAAAAAATTGCGCGCGCTGGGCGTGACCAGCGCTCGCCGTACTGCGCTGATGCCGGAAGTGCCGGCCATCGCCGAAGCGGGATTAAAGGGCTACGAAACGAGCACCTGGCACGGCGTGTTGGCGCCGGCCGCGACGCCGCACGATGTCGTGGTGAAACTCAATGCCGAGATCGCGCGCATTCTGGCGCAGCCCGCGGTCAAAGAACGTTTCGTCGGGCAGGGGCTCGATCCCGTCGGCGGCACGCCTGAACAATTCGGCGCTTATCTCAAAGCCGAAATCAGCAAGTGGGCCATCGTGGTGAAGGCGTCAGGCGCGCGCGCTGAGTAGCGATTAAATTCGCGCGCAAGCGGATAACGCCTGCGCGCGTCGTCACTCTTTGACAGGAACGGAAAGCGCCGCGCCTTTTTCGTGAATTAAAAATACCATCGCCTTGGCCGGCGTGGTCGCGCTCGGATTGCGCGAGACGATGTGAATGTCGGTCGGTGATTCGTAATACGTGTCGCCTGGATTCAATACCGTCAGTTCACCGCCTTTGACCTGCGCGTTCAACTGGCCTTCGAGAATGTGCAGGAACACGTGCCCATTATGCCGGTGCGGCACGTTGCTGGTGCCGGGCGGATATTCGACGATATAAACCATCGCTTCCTTGCCCGGGAAATCGGACAGGTCCTTCGCCATCAGCGCCTTGCGGCTCGATTGCGGCGCGGCGGTTTGCGCGACCGCAACCACCGGCACCGCCAGCAGCAGAATGCAAGCGACGATCGATTGAAGTTTGTGCATACGTCCTCCTGAATGTTCGAGTTGTGATGTTTCGAGTCGGTGCACGAAGAGCGTAATCCAAACGCTCGCACGCGTAAAACAAGAAAAAAGCGCCGGCAGGCGCCGCGGGCCTAGCCTTCGATATGACGGAACAACATCGGATCGATCTCGCCGCGGTGTCTCGCCACGACCGGCGCGACCGCATCAACGAATGCCGCGCGTTCGGTCGCGGTCAAACGGATGACTTCATTCGTGCGCGCATCGAACTTCGCCATGATTTCGGCATCTTCGGCGGCGGCAAGTTGATGCTGAAGTGCGGTGGCTTCGAGCGCTGCAGCGTCGACCGCTATCCGAACGTCGGGTGGCCAGCTTTGATAGGTTTGCGCATTGAACGCCAGTACGCTGGCGCCGAAAAAATGGCCAGAGAGCGTGAGGTAGCGATGATGCCGGTGCACGCCGAAGTTGTAGATATTCGTCAGCGGATTGTCCTGCGCATCAAACTTGTCCGCGGCAATTTCGGCGACGAATTCCTTGATGTCCGCCGCGACCGGTTCGAAGCCGAGTTGGCGAAACACTTCGCCGTGCAGCTCGCTCATTTGCGTGCGGATGCGCAGGCCACGGCAGTCGTCCGGCGTGCGGATCGCGCGCACGCGATTCGAGAAATGGCGAAAACCATTGTCCCAGAAGCCGCCGATGTGAAACGGCGTGGACGCGTGAACCCGGCGCTTAAAGTGCCCGCCGAGTTCGCCGTTGAGCGCGTTAATGATGGCCGCGCGGCTTTTTATGATGAACGGCAGTTCGAGCAGCTTGAAATCGGGCACCGCGGTCGTGAGCCGCACTGTCGATATATAACAGCACGATAACTCGCTGCGCTCGACCATCGGCAACAGATCGCCGGAGCCGCGCCCGAGCGCGAGCACGTCCGCGATCAATTCGAACTCGACGCGGTTGCCCAGCCGCGACTTCACTATCTCGCCGAACCGCGCGGCAGCGCGCGTATGGATGGAAGTGGGTTGCTGATAGCCGCCGAATTTTATGACTACTGATTTCATGAGGGCGTCCGCATGATTGCGTGCAATCAATATACGTTCTTTGCGCCTGCGCGACAAAGTCCATTAGAATCCGCCAGTCAAATACACGATGAAGGATAGAGCGATGAGCGGAACGGTTTTTCTGATTTCGCCCGAAGCGCCGCCGCATCAGTTTGCGGGCGCGGGCGACAAGCGCAAGATCAAAGCGGGCGGCATTCGCTTAGGCACGCTCGATAACACGAAAGGTAACGCCGATCATCTGCTCGCATTCGTGGTCGAGAACCTGCAAAAGGTATTGAACATTTCGTCGGTGCTCGTGATGCGCAAAAACAATCCCAGCACGCCGGCGCCGGCGGCCGTGCTCGATCGCCTGACTGCGGAGTGCGATTTCGTCATCTCCGCGATGGGCGATTGAGGGTCATGCACGTCGTGGAGTGTCCACGACATGTGTGAACTGAGAAAGCGCGGTCTCGTTACTGCCGTCATTTACTCGGGGCCGTTCGAAAAGCTCGGCCGCAATCAGGCGCGCACTTTTGGTGTGCCGGAACTGCCGCTGGTCGAAATAACCCATCCGTTGGGCGGCATCTCAATCGACGATGTCAAATCGCGCGCCGGTGAAGCGGCGCCGCAATTCGCCAAAGTCGTGAAGGCGAACGTGTCATGAGCGACCTTAGCGACTTGATAAAAGCACCGGGCGCCGGCCTTGAAGCCGAAGACGACTTCGAGCGTATCAACGCGCTGTACATCGAAAAAGGCTGGGGCGATGGTTTGCCGATCGTGCCGCCAACCGCGAAGCGCGTCGAAAAAATGCTCGGCTACTGTGACCGGCCGCTCGATCAAGCAATGGGCCTGCTCGCACCGCGTTACGGCGAGGCGACACCGCTACGGCTCGCCGCCAACGCAGTGATGGCCGGCTGCAAGCCTGAATATTTTCCGCTGGTGATGCTCGCGATCGACGCGCTCGCGGATGAAAAATACAATCTTTACGGCGTGAACGCGACCACGCATCCGTGCGCGACGATGATTATCGTCAACGGGCCGGTCGCCCAAGAACTGAAAATGAATTCGGGCCACAACGCATTTGGCCCCGGCAACCAGGCGAACGCGACGATCGGCCGCGCGGTGCGCCTCGCCATGCTGAACATCGCCGGCGCGGTTCCCGCCGCAGGCGATATGGCGACGTTCGGCACGCCGTCGAAATACACTTTCTGCGCCGCGGAGAATGAAGATGAAAGTCCGTGGGAGCCGCTGCAGGTCGAACTCGGCTTTTCACGGGACACCAGCACCGTCAG
Source organism: Betaproteobacteria bacterium (assembly GCA_028292435.1). Lineage (GTDB taxonomy): Bacteria > Pseudomonadota > Gammaproteobacteria > Burkholderiales > SG8-41 > PALSA-1004. Next base: position 55,456 of record JAQGMI010000088.1, on the reverse strand, counting down.
CGTCTTCGGTGCGGAAAGCCCGCACAATCTGAACGATCACGAGAGCCTCACCGGAATCGGCCTGCTCAAGATGATGGCAGGTGTCGTGGCCACGACCGGCGCTAACAACTTGTACTTCGACGGCGCGCCCGCGTTCATTTTCGGACCCGAGCATGCGGCGACCATCGCGAAGGACGGTTATTCCAAGGCCGATGTGAAGAAATATCTGTTCGAGCACGGACGCGTGCCGCTCGGCGCGCTTTCGGACGAGAACATCGAACGCCGCATTCGCCAATGGCCGGTATTCAATGGCGAATTTGCGGAAGCCGGTCTCGATCGTCTGGTGCCGGTGATGAAAGACCCGAACAACGCGTACGTGTTCGTCATCGGCGGCGCCGGCAAGCATTCGGCTTATGTGCCGACCTTCGGTGCGACGCATCCGGTGACGTTGCCGTTGAAGACGCACGACGGCAAGTTCGCGAAGTCGGTCGAAGAATTTCGCCGTCGCTAAAGCGTATCTGAAGCCGGCGCGCCGCTTGCGATGAAAATACAGCGCATCGAAGCCATTGCGGTCAGCCTGCCGCTCAGCCAGCCGATCAAGCGGTCGAAAGGCGTGCTGACCACTGCCGACAATGTGCTCGTGCGCATCGAAGCCGACGGTGTCGTCGGCTGGGGCGAGGCGGGCTCGGCGCCGACGATGACCGGTGAATTTACCGCGAGCATGGTTGCGGCGGTCAATCATCTCGCGCCATTTTTGAACGGCGCCGATATCACCGATATCGCGCAGCTGTCACGTTTGATGGACGGCAATCTTTACGGCAATTCCGGCGCCAAGGCGGCGATCGACATGGCTGCGCACGACGCATTCGGCAAACTGCTCGGCAAGCCGGTGTATCAGCTCTTCGGCGAAAAGCGCCGCAACCGCATCTCTGCATTGCGCATGATTGCTTCGGGCAATGCGGACGCCGACGCCGCTGAAGCGAAGCGTTGCAAAGCGGACGGCTTCGTCGCATACAAAATCAAAGTCGGCGCCGGGCCCGTCAAACACGACATCCAGCGCACGCGAGCGGTATGCGCAGCACTCGGCAACGATGTGCTGGTGTCCGCGGACGCGAACCAGAACTGGACGGTCGGACAGGCCCTCGAATACGTGCGTGCGGTTGCCGCGACTTCACTCAATTTTCTCGAGCAACCGGTCATGGCGGGCGATCTCGAAGGCATGGCCGAGATCGCGGCGGCGACGCGCATTCCAATCGGCTGCGACGAAGGCGTGCACACTCTCGCCGACATCCGCCGCCATCATGCCGGCCAAGCCGCAAGCGGCGTGAGTCTCAAAGCCATCAAGCTTGGTGGATTGCGCACGATGTACGACGCTTCCAGGCTGTGCGACGAGCTCGGTATGCAAGTCAATCTCGCCTGCAAGATTGCAGAATCGGGCATAGCGACTGCCGCCGTTTTGCACCTCGCCGCCGCGGTGCCGTCGCTAGCGTGGGGCGTGTCGCTGACGAGCCAGTATCTCGCCGAAGATGTGCTCGCGTGCCCGCTGATTATTAATGACGGGCATGCGCAAGTTCCGGACGGTCTCGGCCTCGGCATCGAAGTCGACGAAGCGCGCGTGCGGCGCTTTGCGGTGAGTTAAGGCGTATGGGGTTGTCTTGCCCCCGGCCATGCGAAGCCAGGAGGTCAGTCATGCAAGGGAAACCGTTTCGATTTGCGGCGCAGTTGGTCGTAATCGCCGGAATCAGCGTCGCCGCCGCGGTCGATGCGCCAGCTCAATCGGCAGGCAGCGCGACCGGCGATTCCGTTGGGGTGCTCGTCCGCCGACTCGACCTCGAAAAGTACAAGAGCACGTTGCGAGGCCTTGCCCGGTTTGGCGACAGGCTGCACGGCACGGACCGCAATCGCGCGGCGGTGAACTGGATCGAAGCTCAACTCAAAAGCTATGGATGCGCGCCCGTCGAGCGCATGAAGTTCTCGTTCGATCAGGCGCCGGCGCAGGCCATCGCCGCGCCGACGCCCGCGAGCAGGATTGCGAGCGGAGAAATCCGCATGGGCGTCGGCGGGGCGCGCATGCGCGGCATGACGCGGTCCGTCGTTCCGAATAACGATCCGAACGCACTACCGGATGCCGCGCTGCGCGCGCTCGACTCGCAGGCGCCGGTCGCCGGTCCGCGCGAGCAGGTGTATTGCACCAAGGTCGGCGCGACGCGCCCGGATGAGATGTTCATCGTCGCCGCCCATATGGACGGGCGCGGTTTTGGCGAAGCGATCGACGACGACGCATCGGGCACCGCGCTCGTAATGGAACTCGCGCGTGCTTTCAGCAGTCCTGACGTGACGACGGAACGTTCGATCCGGTTCGTGCTGTGGAACAACGAGGAAACGGGCCTTCACGGCGCCCGTGCTTATATTGAGCAGCGCGCCGCGTTGCAGGGGAACGAAGATCCGCCCAAATCAGGCCGTTATCCGGAACCGCGGTGGCTCGTGATGATTCAGCACGACATGATGCTGTGGGATCACGGCATGCCGCGCGCCGACGGCACGGTGAGCCCCGAGCAGCGGCCGGAGGCGGACGTCAACATCGAATATCAGGCGAACTCGAAGTTCGCGGATCAGGCCATGCGGCTCGCGGTCGTCATGCGCGACGCCAACGAACGCTACGCGACCGACTATCCGGCCGCAGTCGGCCATCACATGAGCAATACCGACTCGACGGCGTTCGAGGATTTCGCGCCATCGCTGAGCGTGCGCGAGAACGAGCGCGGAATGCAGATCGGCGCCGGTTGGAACCCTCACTATCATCAGCCGACGGATCGCTATAGCTCGTACTCCGATCACGATTTCCGTCTCGGCTTGAACGCCGCCCAAACTACGCTTGGCGCGGTCGGGTGGATGGCGGGCGCGGCGCTGAACAAATAAATCGCGTCGTTCGTTGGCCGCGTTAAATCCGCTCGGGAAAGCGAGTGAAGACTAGTTAACGGCTTTCGCGAATGAGCCGGCTCACTGCTTTCGTCGTGCCGCCCCACGTCGGCATGTACGCGGCTTTGATGCCGACACCGCCGGTGACGACGATCATGACGTCGTCGGGCTTGCGTGCGATTCGCAATGGACCGTCAACGGTGCCGTCTTCAGCGGCGACTCGCAGCTCGCGCTGATGTTCGCGAACCGCGGGCGACAGCCGGTCGAGCGGCAGCACGGCGCGTTCCCAGATCAGCGCTTTTGCCTGAGCTTTGTTGCAGCCGCCGCGCTCGAACGTGTTGGCGATTTCAGGCGGCATCAGCAGCAGCGGCTCGCCGCCGCCCAAAAGTCCGAATCCGCCGCCGCCTGCGCTGCCCGCAATCAGCATCGATTGCGCGAAGGTCTGGGCCAGGTTCTCGGGCGTGTTGCTGGCCGAGTCGACGATCTCAACCGAACCGGCGATGCCCACGATGGTCACGACGTTCGATTCTTTGCTGAAGCCGCGCTCGACGTGGAGTGCGGCCCACGGACTTGCCGATTCATTCTCGGGAAAACAGCACGTGTACTTCGCGGGTTGACCCAGCGTTGCCATGTCCAGTTCGCCAGGCAGCGCGCCGCCGATGTTGCGCAGCGCTAGATTCATGGCGCGCCCGATTACGGCATTGGCGCGATTACCGGGCCCAAGCACGTTGCCCTCGGCGTTCATGCCGAGTTCGGCCGCGATAGGACCGTTGACGATGATGATCGGCCATGCCGAACCGGTCGTCGTCGCCACGCCGATCAGATTGAACTCGGACGCAGCAAGCGCATCCACCGCTGCGCCGACGACAGGCAGATGAGCCGGCAGGCAGCCGGCCATCACCGCGTTGATCGCAATGTCGCGCCACGTCACTTCGCCGAATGCGGGCGGCAGCATGCCGATAACTTGATCGCCTTCGATGCCGCAATGCGCGAGCATCGCTTCAACGCGTTCGCGCGTGGGCGGCGTTACCGGCAGGCCGTCAGTGACGCCCGCCGCAAACAATTCCTCCTGCGCGCGGTCCCACGCCGCGTCGTTGCTGCCGTGCCACACGTCCATGTTCATCCCGCCGTTTATGAATTGTCGTTATGATAACGCGATGAGCAAACAGCGCGCGCTGATTGTCGGCGGTTCCCTCGGCGGTTTGTTCGCCGCCAATATGCTGCACGCGATCGGCTGGCACGTTGAAGTGTTCGAGCGCGTTGTCGACGATCTTGCGACGCGGGGCGCCGGCATCGGCACGCATGACGAACTATTTGCGGTGATGCGCCGGCTCGGTATCGAGGTGGACGCATCGATCGGCGTCGAAGTCAGCGAGCGAATCTGCCTCGATCATTCCGGCGCAGTCTTGCACCGCGTCGCACTGCCGCAAATGATGACGGCGTGGGCGCGCGTTTACCGGCCGCTAAAGGATTTGCTGCCAGCAGCGAATTATCACTTCGGCATCAACCTGGCGCGCGTCGAGCAGGATGCAAAGGGCGTGACGGCGCATTTCACCGACGGCACAAGCGCACGCGGCGACCTGCTCGTCGCCGCCGACGGCATTCGTTCAGCCGTTCGTGCGCAGCTGATGCCCGAAGCGGAGCCGCACTATGCGGGCTACGTCGCGTGGCGCGGCGTGGTCGACGAGTCGGCGGTCTCGCCGGCTACGCATGCGGCAATCTTCGAGCGCTATGCGTTCGGATTGCCGGTCGGCGAAATGATGCTCGTCTATCCGGTGCCGGGGCGGGACAATGCAGTCGAACCGGGACGACGCAGTTCTAACTTTGTCTGGTACCGGCCGGTCGACTTCGATAAGAAACTGCCTCGGCTCGCCACTGATGCGAGCGGGCGCTGTCACGGTGTTGCGATTCCGCCGCCGCTGATTACGCCGCAAGTCATCGCCGAGATGCGCGCCGAGGCCGAAGCATTGCTCGCGCCGCAGATATACGAAATCGTCGAGCGCGCGCCGCAGCCGTTTTTCCAGGCGATATTCGATCTCGAATCACCGCGCATGACCGTCGGCCGGGTCGTATTGTTAGGCGACGCCGCGTTCGTGGCGCGGCCGCATGTCGGCATGGGCGTTACCAAGGCTGCGCTCGATGCGCAATCGCTGGCGCAGGCAATCGCCGCGGCGCCTGACGATCTCAATGCGGCACTCGACAACTACGATAGGGAACGCCGTATATTCGGCACGCGTGTCGTTGCCCGCTCGCGCCGGCTCGGCGCTTATATCGAAGCGCAATTGAAGCCGCCCGAACTGCGCACGCCGGAAGAATGCGATCAGCGGCCTGAAGTGGTGCTGCGTGAAATCGGCGCCAAGCTCGCTAATATCAGCGAGCTCGCCGCACCGGTATAACCCTGGAACCGCAATGGACGCAAAGGACGCAAAGGACGCAACGGAAACCAACAGTAATTAATCTCGAAAAGATGCATGGGCTGGTCGATGGTATCAATGCCCAGACTGCCTAGCTAAATGTTGTTGTCCTTCGCGTCCTTTGCGGTGAAGCTTTGATCCAGTGAGCTCTAATCCGCCTTGGCGCCCGAAATCTTCACGACCTCGGCCCATTTCACGGTTTCTTTCTTGATGAGGTCCGAAAATTCAGCCGGCGTGCTGCCGAGACAGTTATTGCCGAACGTCGCAAATTTTTCCAGCAGCGACGGTGACGAGCACGCCTTGTTAATTTCGGTATTGAGCCGCGCGACGATCGCCGGCGGCACGCCCATGGGCACGGTGACGCCTGTCCAGACCGTCACGTTGTAGCCGGGCAAACCGGCTTCAGCGATCGTCGGCAGCTCGGGAAACGGGCCGGCACGCGTCGTGCCGGTGACCGCCAGCCCGCGCAATCGTCCCGCTTTTACGAGCGTGGTGATAGAAGTCAGATTGTCGAAAATCAATTGGACCTGCCCCGCGATCATTTCCGTATGCGCGACGGTAATCGCTTTGTACGGGATGTGCACCATGCGTACACCCGCCATCTGGCGGAAAAGTTCGGCGCTCAAGTGTATCGTTGTGCCGCTGCCGGGCGACGCATAAGCAAGCTTGTCCGGATTGCTTTTTGCGTAATCGATGAGTTCGCGCACCGACTTGACCGGCAGCGACGGCGTCACCGCAAGCAGGTTTTGCGAGTTGGTCAGGCGTGCGACGGGCTGCAAATTGCGCCCCGCTTCATACGGCCAGTTGGAAAGCAGGCTGCGATTGATCGCGAGCAGCGGTGTATTGCCGTAGCCGATCGTGTACCCGTCCGATGGCGCACGCACGATCATGTCCATGCCGATTGCGCCGCTCGCACCCGCGCGATTGTCGACGACCACCTGCTGCCCCAACTGCTTCGTGAGTTCGCCGGCGAGGATGCGCGCGAGCGCATCGGCGCCGCCGCCGGCTGCGGATGGCACGATGTAACGAATCGGCCGGTCGGGATAAGCGCCGAATGCAGACGCGCTCAACAGCGAAGCAACGGCGTACATACATAAGAGCAGGCGAACGTGCATAAAGATTCCGCAGGTCGAGAAGTTCCAGCCAGTCTAAGCGGGCGAATCCACATACACAAGGCGCAGGCAGAACGAACCTGTACAATGTCTGCATTCGGATAATAAACAACATGCAATGCGCATAGTTGTATTGGGTGGATACGGAAATTTCGGCGCGCGCATCTGCCGCGCGCTGGCAGAGCGTTCCGGCGCGCAGATCATCGCGGCCGGGCGCGATCCTGACGGCAGCCGGCTACCGGCGGGTATCGGGCGCGCGAAACTCGATCTCGGCGCGCGTAATTTCGCCGGTTCTCTCGCCGATTTGTCGCCGTCGATCGTCGTGCATTGCGCGGGGCCGTTTCAGGGGCAGGGCTATCATGTCGCCGAAGCCGCACTGCTGGCCGGCGCGCATTACATCGATCTTGCCGACGGGCGCGATTTCGTCGCCAATTTCGCCGAGCGCATGAACAAACCGGCGCGCGCGGCCGGCGTACTCGCCGTGTCGGGCGCAAGCACGCTGCCCGCTTTATCGTCGGCCGTTGTCGATAGCGTTGCGCGCCGCCTGGACCGCGTCGACGAAATTCGCATTGTGATCGCGCCGGCACAGCGCGGAACGCGTGGAACAGCGACGCTCGCCGGCGTTGTGAGCTACGCCGGCAAACCATTCAAATGGTTATCGGGCGGACAATGGGTCGATGCTTATGGCTGGCAGGAATTGCGGCGTGCCGGGTTCGATGGCTTGCGATCGCGCTGGTCGGCAGCGTGCGATGTGCCGGATCTCGCGCTATTACCGGCACGCTATCCCGGTGTTGGCACGGTCGAATTCCGGGCTGCACTTGAACTGCGAATCCTGCATCTCGGTTTGTGGTGCGCCGCGGCGTTGCGGCGGCGGAACAATGAGCTACCGCTCGAGCGCTGGGTGCTCGCGCTGGGCCGCGTCGTGAACGCATTGAATGTATTCGGCAGCGATCGCGGCGGCATGTCCGTCAGCGTTGCCGGCACGCGGCACGACGGCAGCCGCGCGCGCATTGAATGGCATCTGACCGCCGAATCGAATCACGGTCCGGAGATTCCATGCATGGCGGCGATCATGCTTGCGCAGAAACTCGCGCAGGGCGAAATCGCGACGCGCGGCGCCTTCCCCTGCATGGGATTTCTCGCGTTGCCCGATTTCGAAGCGGAGTTCAAGCGGTGGAACATCGCAACCGTCGTGCGCGAAGGTCCGGCATGATGGTATTTGATATTGAACGGAGAGCCGGGCGATGACTGTGTTTCCAGGCAAGGGCTACAACGAGATCGCGATTGGCGACAGCTTTGGCGCCGCCGTCACCGTCACCGAGACGCACCTTGTGCTCGCTGCGGGACTGATTGGCGACAGCCATCCGTTGCATATCAACGAGGAGTTTGCGAAACAGACGCGTTTCGGCGGGCGCGTCCTGCATGGCGTGTTCACGGGCGCGCTCGTCGGCGGGCCGGTCGGCACTTACTTTGCCGGCACCGGCATTGCGTATCTCGAGCACAACTGCCGTTTCACCGCGCCGGTGCGGCCCGGTGATACCTTAACCACGAGGTGGACGATCGCGGAGAAGCACGACAAGCCCAAACACGGCGGCGGCCTTGTGGTGCTCAAAGGCGAATGCCGCAACCAGCAAGATGAAATCGTGGTTGAAGCCGACGCCAAAATTATCGTGCGCAGCGTGTGAGCCGCAACCCGTCTAGGGCGTCGGCAGCGGCGCCGGAATCATCGCCGCGATTCGCCAGCCGATTGGTGTTTTGACGTACGTTTGCTGAAGCAGATAGCGCTCACGACTGGCCGAAGGGCCGCTCGTATAGTAGACGGGCACGACCAGCCGCGCCGACGTGTCGCCGTAAACAGTGAGCTTCAACGCTGCCATCTCGGGTTCTAGTTTCCATGCGCCTTGATAACGCTTCGTCAGTTCCATCATGACGTTGTCGCGGCCCCACACCGGGATGCTGCGCGGCGCTACCCACAACATTTCGGCGGAATCCTGCAGCGCCTGCCCTACCGCGGCGAGATTGTGTTCGTTTTCGGCTTTGATGTAGCGGTCGAACATGAGCCTTACTTCGTCTTGCGCTTCGGTTTGCGCCAATGCGTTGCCGGCGGCGAACAAAAATAAAAACGCCATGCAGCGGGACAGCTTCATTGTTTCCCTTTCGAATTGTTATTGTAAATGTTACGTGTCACTCGCATCGATGTACTTTAAACGGACAAAATTAATTTGCGCAGGAAATGCATCACGCTTTAAAAATTCCTTGCCGTGAAAGACGCAGCGCGCCGGCGGCCGTCAACGCGCGGGTGACTTTTGTTCTACACTTGCGTGCTGAGTCCAGCGAGCGTACCGCGCTGCGCGGCGCCGCAATTAACTGATACCAGGGAAAACGTCACAATGGAACCGTCGCTCAAAAAAACCGCAGTCAAGCTTAACGAATTGACTGCCACCGAAATCGTCGCTGCCATCAACGCCGGCGACACGACCTGCGAAGCCGTCGCTCGCGCCTGTCTCGAGCAGATTCAGATACGCGAGCCGAAAGTGCAGGCCTGGCAGTACCTCGACCGCGAACAGGTGCTGGGACAGGCAATTGCGCTCGACAAGAGCGGCAGGCGCGGGCCGTTGATCGGCGTGCCGTTCGGCATCAAAGACATCATCGACACTGCCGACATGCCCACCGAGTACGGCTCGCCCATATACAAAGGCAATCAGCCGAAAAACGAAGCAGCCTGCGTTGCGCTCACCCGCAAGGCGGGCGGCTTGCTGATGGGAAAAACCGTTACGACCGAATTCGCCAACCGGCATCCCGGCAAAACGCGCAATCCGTTCGATCCCGCGCGCACGCCCGGCGGTTCGTCGAGCGGTTCCGCTGCGGCGGTCGGTGACCACATGGTGCCGCTTGCAATCGGTACGCAGACGACCGGCTCGACCATACGCCCGGCGTCGTTTTGCGGCGCGTTCGGCTACCGTCCGACGTGGGGCGATCTGCGCTGCTCGGGCGTGCGCGAAGCGGCGGGCTCGCTCGATACGCTCGGCTTGCTCGCGCGCTCGGTCGCCGACATTGCGCTTTACCGCGATGTGCTGATTGGCGTCGAACCGCAACCGGTCAAAGAGCATACCGGCGCATTGAAGGTTGGCTTTTGCCGCACGCATGTGTGGCCGCAGGTCGAGCCGACGACTCAAAAGCTGCTCGAAGAGGCGGCGCAGAACCTCTCACGCGCCGGTGTTGAGGTGCGCGACGTCGAACTGCCGGCGAATTTTGAGCAGCTAATGGATGCGCATCTTGCAATTTCAAGCTTCGAATTTTCGCGCAACTTTACCTACGAAATCCAGCATCATTGGGAAATGATCAGCACAACCTTGCGCGAAAACCGCCTGAAGAGCGGCCTTGCGTGCAGCTTCGAGCGCTATCAGGAAGCGCGTGAGATTGCCGTCGAGTGCCGGCGCGCGTTCACCTCAGTCGTCGCCGATTACGACGTGCTGCTCACGGCTTCGGCGACCGGCGAAGCGCCCGTCGGGCTCAATGCGACAGGCAACGCAAATAATTGCCTGATCTGGACGACCTTGCACGTGCCATCAGTAACGATGCCTTTGTTCCGCGGGCCCAACAACCTGCCCGTCGGTGCGCAAATCGTTGGCAAACCGGGGCAGGACCGTGCATTGTTCGCAGCGGCACAGCGCATTTACGAGACGCTGGCCTGATACTTACTCTCTTCTCAACAAAGAGGCGCGCGAACTCGCCGCGCTTGGCGCGAACGTCATTCAGTTCGACGAACCGGCGTTCAATGTCGACGCTTACCGCGACGATGTCAGGGATTGGGGCATCGATGCGCTCGAGCGCGCGGCGGAAGGCCTGCGCTGCAAGACCGCGGTCCACATCTGTTACGGCTACGGCTACGGCATCAAGGCGAACGTCGACTGGAAAAAAACACTCGGCTCGCAGTGGCGCCAGTATGAAAGCACTTTTCCGCTGCTCGCGCGCTCGAGCATCGATCAGGTCTCGCTCGAATGCCGCAATCGAAAGTGCCGCTCGAGCTGATCAGCCTGCTCAAAGGCAAGGACGTGATGGTCGGCGCAATCGACGTCGCGACCGAAAAGGTCGAATCGCCCGCCGACGTGGCGCGCACGATCCGCGCGGCGTTGAAATACGTGCCGGCCGACAAGCTTTACCCATGCACCAACTGCGGCATGGTGCCGCTGCCGCGCGCAGTCGCCCTGGGCAAAATGAAAGCACTTGCCGCGGGCGCCCCAATCGTGCGCGCTGAACTCACTCGCGCGCGATCCGGGTCGCGGCGTTGATTTGGGGTACACTTGCGTTTTCAGGCTTCACGCAGTGCCAAGGAGGCGATATGCAGGTTAAAAAGATTCTAAATTCAGTGATTCTGATTGCCGGCTCGGCGGCGCTGCCCGCCACGGCCGCCGAAACGATCGGCAATTGGTATATCGGCGCCGGCGCCGGTCAAGCGCGCGCAGATACGCCGAATACCGCAGCGGTTGTCGTCGGCACGCCGGTTACTTCAGTTGCCACGAGCGGCGACAGCACGTCAACCGGTGCGAAAGCATTCCTTGGTTACCAGTTTAATAAGTACATCGCGGCGGAAGGCGGCTATTTCCGGCTCGGCGACTTCACGTTCGACGCGACGACGACACCCGCCGGCACGCTGCACGGCAGTTACAAAAACCGCTCCGGCTGGAATCTCGATGCGGTTGGCAGTTTGCCGCTCTTCAACGACAAATTCTCGCTGCTTGGGCGCGTGGGCGTGCAAAGCTCGAAGACCAGCGATTTATTCAACGGCACGGGCGCTGCGACCGCGCTCACGAACCCGTCGCCGAGCAAAAACAAGGTCAGCTACAAGTACGGGGCCGGCGCGGAATACGATTTTACGAAGAACATCGGCGTGCGCGCGGAGTGGGAACGTTACCGCGTGAGCGATGGTATCAACAGCGAGGTCAACGTGAATCTCGTCAGCGGCAGTTTGCTGTATCGGTTCTGATTCGGGTTGTGCATCCAAAAAAGCCGCGGCGACGCGGCTTTTTTATTGCTAAGGATTCGGACAAGCCAGAGATTAAGCTTATAGGCATTGGCGCGTCAGCATCAATCTGCGCGCAAGTTAGCCGTCTTGACGACCTTCGACCACTTCGCCATTTCGGCCTGGATGTAAGCGGCGAATTCTTCCGGCGTGCCATTCATCGGTTCGGCGCCGATCGAGTAAAGCCGCTCGCGCGCGTCGGGCTCACGCAGTGCGCGCCCGACTTCGGAATTGAGCCGCGTGATGATTTCGCGCGGCGTGCCGGTCGGCGCGAGCAGTCCGTACCATGAATTGACTTCGAATCCCGCGAGTCCCGATTCAGCCATCGTCGGAATGTCCGGCGTGCCCTGCCAGCGCTTGGCCGTCGTGACGGCGAGTGCACGCAGGCGCCCGGCTTTGACTGCAGGCATGCCGGTGACGATGCCGTCAAACAGCATCATGATCTGGCCGCCCATCAAATCCGTGTGCGCGGGTGCTAATCCCTTATAGGGAATGTGCGTGGTCTTGATGCCGCCCATCATGTTCAGGAGTTCGATCGCAAGGTGCGATGCGGTGCCGTTGCCCGAAGACCCGGCCGTCAACTGACCAGGATGCGCTTTCGCGAACGCGATCAATTCATTCACCGAGCGCGCGGGAATTGATGGATGCACGGCGAGGACGTTCGCAATCGATGCGAACAACAGCACCGGGGCAAAATCCTTGACCGCATCGAACGGGAGTTTGCTGTAAAGGAAAGGATTTACGGCGTGCGCGAACGCCGGTTCGAGCAAGGTGTAGCCGTCGGCCGGCGCTTTGGCGACGATCTCCGTTGCAATGTTGCCGCCGGCGCCCGCCCGGATGTCGATGATGACTTGCTGGCCCCATTTTTCGGTGAGCTTCTGCCCGATGGTGCGCGCCGCGACGTCGCTCGGGCCGCCCGCGGCAAAGCCGACGACGAGCCGAATCGGCTTGCTCGGATATTGTTGCGCGGACGCGGCAATCGCAACGCCGAAAAATCCAATAACCATCGCAATGAAATTTCTGTTCAAGTGTTTTTGCATGTCCTTGATCCCCAATGCTTTGATCCGCGAGCCCGCTCGTTAATCCACTTTTGCGCCGGATGCTTTCACCACCTGCGCCCATTTTTTGATTTCGCTGTCGATCAGCCGTGCGAATTCGTCCGCCGGCATTGGCCTCACTTCAACGCCGGAAGCAAACAAGCGGTCTTTCACTTCCTGTGTTTGCAGCGCCGCGAGTGCCGCGTTGCTTAACGCAGTGACTGCCGCCGGCGGCATGCCGGCCGGGCCCACGATGCCAAACCACGCGCTCGCTGAATAACCGGGCAACGCGGCTTCAGCAATCGTCGGCATTTCCGGAATCGACGGCGAACGGCGTTCGCCCGTCACGCCGAATGCACGCAGGCGGCCTGCTTTAACGAGCGGAATCGCCGACGAGAGGCTCGCGAACATCAAATCGAGCTGCCCGCCGAGCAATGCCGTCAACGATTCGGTCGCGCCTTTGTAAGGCACATGAACCATTTTTATGCCGGCCACGCTGGCGAAGAGTTCGCCCGATAAATGCACGGTCGTGCCTGAGCCCGAGGAGCCGTAGTTAAGTTGTCCGGGCCGCGCCTTGCCGAGCGCGATCAATTCCTGGATCGATTTTGCCGGCACGACCGGATTGATGACGAGTATGTTCGGATTCTCGCCGACGAGTGCGACCGGTGTGAAGTCGCGCTGCGGGTGAAACGGCAGTTTCGAATACAGCGCGAGATTGATGGCGTGGGTGCCGACGGTCGCCATCATGACGGAGTATCCGTCGGCGGGACTTTTTGCCGTCAACTCAGCGGCGATATTGCCGCCGGCGCCGCCGCGATTGTCGATGATAAAGGATTGACCGAGCTTTTCGCGCATCTGCGGTTCGAGCGCGCGCATGATGATGTCGGCGGCGCTGCCGGCGGTAAACGGAATGTAGACGCGCACCGGCCGATTCGGATATGGCTGTGCATGCGCCGTGGCGGCAAGTACAGCGGCCGCGAACAGGATAGTACGCAACGTGATTCGCATGGAGCCTCCTCGCGGCGACTCTGACGATCGCGGCGAGTGAAGCGTATCACGGCGCGCGGGCGGTCACCACCGGCCACTCGCGTCATCTCGCCGCCTATCGGCACGCGGCTTCTAGTCGGTCGCGAGCACCAGCGTGCCAGACGAGGATGTAATCGCCGCCAGGCGGCCGTTGACGAATTGCAGCTGGCGTTCACCGTCCGTCGCCGAAGGATAGGTCCATTCTTCGTGCCACGCGCGCTTCAATCTTGCGCGTGTAATTTTGGCGGGACGGCCCCAGCCCCGCAGGTTCAGCACCTGCGTGTCGAACATGCCGAGTGCCAGCCTGGAATTTAGAAACAAAGACCGGCTCGGCGGTTCGGTCGTCTCGGCCGTTTCGGTTTCAGGCCGGTAGCCAGATCGGTATTCAGGCCGGTAATCGGGGACGACGAGTTCCGAGGCGTATCCGTTCACGCAGGGTTTGTCCTGATAGACCACCGATGCGCCGCTGCCGGTGCACTTATAGATTGCCGCGTTGCCATGCAAAGGAACGGTCGCGAACAAAAAACTTACCCAAAGACAAAACCGGTTCATCGTACTTCATGCGGCAAGGGCGGTGATCAAGAATGTCACTCGTCCGCATATTTAACTGTAAGGTGCTCCCCGATTTTCCCGTAAGAAGAATGCGGCTTCCGGGCAGGACACGCGGCGGCAATTGCGTAAGTCGGTCCGGCGCAGATGTCTGGTCTTTGAGATGCGTCTGGGCTATTCTTGCGACACAACTAAAAACCTGTTTCATAGGGGAGAACATGCAGGATTCAAAAAAATTCATTCAGGCATCGCGCGGCAACATCATCGTCCCGTCGTCGATCGGCCAATTGCAGCGCCGCTCGTTTCTGGCGAGCCTCGCTGCGTTAGGTGCCGGCACCCTGCTGCCCGGCTGCGCGACCGACAGCGCGCCGGGCGCGCTCGCCGCCGGCAAGCCGCGGCGCATCGACGTTCACCATCACTACGTGCCGCCCGGTTATCTGGCCGCAATCCCGCGGGCGCGCGCATCCGGCACGCCGCCGGCGTGGACGCCGGCGTTGTCGCTCGAAGACATGGACCGCAACGGCATTGCGCTTTCAATCGGCTCGATCATTCCGGAAGGCGTGTGGTTTGGCGACGTCGCGCTCGCGCGACGCCTCGGCCGCATGGTCAACGATTACGGCGCCGAGCTCGTGCGCGATTACCCTGGACGCTACGGCCTGTTCGCGACGCTCGCGCTGCCGGATGTCGAAGGCTCGCTGAAAGAAATCGAATATGCGCTCGACGTGCTTAAAGCCGACGGTTTCGCGCTGATGACGAGTTTCGACACGCGCTATCTCGGCGACGCTGCGTTCTGGCCGGTGCTCGAGGAACTGAACCGGCGGCGCGCCGTGGTGTATACACACCCGCTGCAGCCGGCGTGCTGCAAGAATCCGATTCCATCGCTGCTGTCTGCGTCGGCGATCGAATATCCGGCCGATACGTCGCGCACGATCGCGAGCTTGTTGTTCACCGGCGCGGCGGCGCGCTTTCCCGACATTCGCTGGATCTTCTCGCACGGCGGCGGCGTGCTGCCGTTCGTCTACAGCCGCTACACGCGGCAGGAAGCGGCAATGAAGGATCGCGCCAAGTATCTGCCGAATGGCGTTGCGTACGAAATCAAAAAGTTTTACTACGAAACCGCACAGGCCAATCATGCGGGCGCTATTCAGGCGCTGCTCAAGATTACGCCGCTCTCGCAGGTCTTGTTCGGCACTGATTACCCGTTTCGGCCGGGCGCCGAAGAAGTTGAGGGCATCTCCGGTTATGGATTTTCAGCTGCCGAACTCGAGGCAATCGAGCGCGGCAACGCGCTGCGTCTGTTGCCGCGCTGGAAAACCTGAGCGCCGGCGTTTGAATTTGCGCCGTCTTGTTGGCGTTCAGTCGGCGTAACTGTTACTATTTTTAAAAGCCGCAGCCCTCAGCAAAAGCGGCAATCAGCGCAAGCTCGTCGCGCTACTTTGGAGGTCTCTTGAAAAAAACTGCATTCACGGCGTCGCTCATGCTGCTCGGCATCGCCACCGCATCGGCCCAGACGCTCGACGATCTCCAAAACGACGGCAAGAATCCCGACAATGTGCTGACTTACGGCATGGGATATGCGCAAAACCGCTACAGCTCGCTTGCGCAGATCAACAAGAACAACGTCAAACGCCTGGTGCCGGTGTGGACAGCAGGCCTCGAAAATGAATTCGGCGAGCAGGCCCAGCCGATTATTCACAACGGCGTCATGTACGTGAGCAACGCGAAGTGGACGGTTGCACTCGATGCGCTGAGCGGTCGGCAGATCTGGCGCACGGCAGTCAATTTTCCGCCGGAAACGCCGCGCGTCGTGTGCTGCGGCGTATCGAACAAAGGCGTGGCGCTGTACAACGGCAAAGTGTTCCGCACAACGTTGAATGCATTCGTCGTCGCACTTGACCAGAAAACCGGCAAAGAGTTATGGAAGCAGAAGGCCGCCGAGTGGACTGAAGGCTATTCGCAGACAGTTGCGCCGCTGATTGCGAACGGCGTGCTCGTGACCGGCATATCCGGCGCTGAATTCGGCATCCGCGGTTTTCTCGACGGCTGGGATCCCGACACCGGCAAACATTTATGGCGGCGTTATACGACCGCCGGCCCGGACGACAAGGGACATAACACCTGGGAGCCGCGCAATGCGTATGAGCACGGCGGCGGCAGCACCTGGATAACCGGTTCGTACGATCCGGACCTCGACCTTATGTATTGGGGCACCGGTAACGCCGGGCCGTGGAATCCGTCGGTGCGCAAGGGCGACAATCTTTACGCCGCTTCGATCATCGCGGTGCGGCCGAAGACCGGTGAAATCGTCTGGCATTACCAGGCGACACCGAACGACATCTACGACTGGGACTCGGTGTGGGAAATCATTCTCGGCGAAATCAACGTCAACGGCGTCGTACGCAAGGTCGCGATGCAGATGAACCGCAATGGATTTCTCTACGTCCTTGATCGCGCCACGGGTGAATTGCTGTCTGCCAAAGCCTTCGGCCATCTCAACTGGGCCACGCACGTAGACATGAAGACGGGCCGTCCGGTGGAATCCGAAGGCGCCAAAAAGTATCGCGCGGGCGAGCCGTTCACGATGTGGCCGAGCGTGCGGGGCGCGAAAAACTGGCCGCACGCCGCGTTCAATCCGAACACCGGCCTGTTGTACGCAAACACCAACGACACGCCGTCGACCGTGCGCCTGCTCGACCTCGCGCCGTTCAAGCCGGGTGCGCGCTACGTCGGCGTCGAGAACACATATCCAACCGTTCATCCCGGCGACATCGTCGGCCATATCGAAGCGATCGATCCGATGACGGCAACGCCGAAATGGCGTATTCCAGTGCGCGACTATCAGATTGCGTCGGCGATGCTCGCGACCGGCGGCGGCCTCTTGTTCAGCGGCAAGCACACCGGCGAGTTTTTCGCGCTCGACGCCGACACCGGACAGCAGCTGTGGGAATTCCGCACGAGCTCCGGCATCAACGCGATGCCGGTCACCTGGACGCACAAGGGCAAGCAGTACCTGACGGTGTTGTCCGGATTGGGCGGGCTTTACGGCACCCGCAGCCGCGAGGCGCTGAAGAACGTGCCGGTCGGCGGCTCGGTGTGGACGTTCGCACTGTTCGATAATTGATTTGCCGTGAGGCGGCCGCAATGAGCACCGCCATTTTTCAGGAGTAATGCAATGAGAAATCTGCTTTTGAGTGCTGTACTCACGGTGGGCTGCAGTGTCGCCGCGTTCGGGCAAACGCAGCAGGACCTCGTGCGCGACGGCGCCGGCGGCAGCACTGACAACGTGCTGACTTATGGCATGGGCTACAACCAGAACCGCTACAGCACGTTGAAGCAGGTCAACAAGCAAACGGTAAAACGGCTGGTGCCCGTGTGGAGCACGTCGCTCGGCAGCAACTACGGCGAACAGGCGCAGCCGCTCGTTTACGACGGGATCATGTTCGTGGCCAACGCCGAATTCACCGTCGCAATCGACGTTGCGACCGGCAAGCAACTGTGGCGCACGGCGGTTGAGTGGGATCCGGCGACGCCGCGCGTCGTGTGCTGCGGTATTTCCAACAAAGGTCCCGCGGTCTACAACGGCAAGGTTTACCGCGGCACGCTCGATGCGCATGTCGTTGCGCTCGATCAAAAGACCGGCAAGCAACTCTGGAAGACCAAGATTGCGGAGTGGAAAGAGGGTTTCTCGATCACCTCGGCACCGATGGTTGCCAACGGCGTGTTGATTACCGGCATCTCCGGCGCCGAGTTCGGCGTACGCGGGTTTCTCGACGGCCTCGATCCCGAGACCGGCAAGCAATTGTGGCGGCATTACACGATTCCGGCGCCCGGCGAAAAAGGCAGCGAGACGTGGCCGGCAGGCGATGCGTATCTGCGCGGCGGCGGGTCGACGTGGATTACCGGTTCGTACGATCCCGAACTCGATCTCGTGTACTGGGGCACCGGCAATGCAGGACCCTGGGCGCCCGCCGGGCGGCCGGGCGACAATCTGTACACGGCGTCGGTGCTTGCGTTGAAGCCGAAGACGGGCGAGGTCGTGTGGCACCGCCAGCTCGTGCCGAACGAAATGTTCGACCTCGATGCGGTGTGGGAATGGATTCTCGGCGATATCAACGTCAAAGGCGTGAAGCGCAAAGTCGCCATGCATTTCTCGCGCGGCGGATTTTTGTATGTGATCGACCGCACCAACGGCGAACTGCTGTCCGCCGAACCGTTCGAGAAAATCAACTGGGCGACACACGTCGACATGAAGACCGGACGCCCTATCGAGTCAGACGTCGCCAAGAAAGTACGCGCCGGCGAACAAATCGAATTATGGCCGGGCCAGTGGGGCGGCAAGAACTGGGCGCACGCTGCGTTCAATCCGGAAACTGGGTTGCTCTACGCGAACACGATGCACAATTCGCGGCTGGTCCAGTTCGAACCCGTCGAATACAAAGTCGGCCAGCGCTACGTCGGTCTCAAAAATCTGCCGGCGCCGCGCGAGGCGGGTTCGCCGATTGCGCATGTCGATGCGATCGAACCGTTGACCGGCAAGCACAAGTGGCGCGCGCCGATCATGGATATTCCGCATTACTCGGCGATCCTGGCGACCGCCGGCGGCCTGCTGTTCACCGGCAAGGAAACCGGCGAATTCATTGCGCTCGACATGGATAGCGGCAAAACGCTGTGGCAGTTCCAGACCAGCTCGGGCATCAACGCGCAGCCGATTACGTTCACGCACAAAGGCAGGCAGTACGTCGCGATTCAGTCGGGGCTGGGCGGCGTCAACGTGGTGCGTATGGGCGAGCAATTGAAGAACGTGCCGCGCGGCGGCTCGGTGTGGGTATTCGCGCTGATGGACCAATAGCGCGTTCCGATGGCTCACGTGCAATCAAGCAGTCAATGGAGAAAACCATGATTAGAACGCTACTCTTGCTGATCGCCGCGCTGACACTTGCCGCGTGCGCGCTGGGCCCCGGTGCTTATGATCTCAAAGCCGACGGCCGCAATACCGACGACGTGCTCACGTACGGCATGGGCTACTCGCAAAATCGCTACAGCCCGCTCGCGCAGATCAACAAGACCAACGTCAAGAAACTGGTGCCTGTGTGGAGCCTTTCGCTTGAAAGCAATTATGGCGAACAGGCGCAACCGATGCTGCTCGACGGCGTGATGTATATCGCCGATGCGCAGTGGACGGTCGCCATCGACGCGGTGACGGGCAAGCGTCTCTGGCGCACGGCGGTCGATTTTCCGCCCGACACGGCGCGGATCGTCTGCTGCGGCGTGTCGAATAAGGGCGTTGCGTTGTATCACGGCAAGGTCATCCGCACCACGATCGACGCGTACGTGATCGCGCTCGACCAGAAAAATGGCCAGCTTTTATGGAAGCAGAAAGTCGCCGACTGGACGCAGGGTTATTCGCTGACGCTGGCGCCGCTGATCGCGAACGGCGTCGTCGTCACCGGCTGCTCGGGTGCTGAGTTCGGCGCGCGCTGCTTCCTCGATGGCTGGGACCCGGACACCGGCGCGCATTTGTGGCGACGCTACACCGTGCCGGGCCCCGGTGAAAAAGGCCATGAAACCTGGACGCCGTCCGAAGCCTACCTGCACGGCGGCGCGAGCACCTGGATCACCGGCTCGTACGATCCCGAGCTTGATCTCATGTACTGGGGCACCGGTAATGCGGCGCCTTACAATCCGGAAAACCGCAAGGGCGACAACCTTTACGCGGCATCGATCATCGCCGTGCGGCCGAAGACCGGTGAAATCGTGTGGCATTACCAGGCTGTACCCAACGACATATACGACTGGGACACCGTGTGGGAAATCATCCTTGCCGACATCCAGGTTGACGGTAAAACGCGCAAGGTCGCGATGCAGATGAATCGCAACGGCTTTCTGTACGTGCTCGACCGCGCAACCGGCGAGCTGCTGTCGGCGAAAGCGTTCACCGAAGTGAACTGGGCGACGCACATCGACATGAAGACCGGCCGGCCGGTTGAATCGGAAACGTCAAAGCGGCTGCGCGCGGGCGAGCAGATCCAGCTTTATCCAAGCATACGCGGCGGCAAAAACTGGATGCACGCGGCGTTCAACCCGAATACCGGCTTGCTGTATGCCGCGACCAATGAAGGTTATTCGAATTACAAGTTGATCAAGGTCGAGCCGTTTACACCTGGCTTCCGGTACCAGGCCGTTGAAGCGACGTATTCGCCGGTCACGCCGAAGACCGTCGGCGGCTATTTCCAGGCGATCGATCCAATCACTGCGAAGCCAAAATGGCGCACGCCGATCATGGGCGAATTGCCCGGCTCGGCGATCCTCGCGACCGGCGGCGGCCTGCTGTTCACCGGCAAGCACAGCGGCGAAGTCATCGCGCTCGATGCGGACAACGGTGAACAGTTGTGGCAGTTCAGAACGCCTTCCGGGGTCAACGCGCAGCCCGTCACCTGGACGCGCAATGGCAAACAGTACGTGACAATTCTTTCGGGCAGCGCCGGCACCGTTTCACAGCGCCGCGGCATGCTCGACATTCCGCTCGGCGGCTCGGTGTGGACCTTCGCACTCATGCCGGATTAAACATTAGAGGAACAATGAAATTGAAATTCAGTCTTGCAATCGGATGTGCAGTCGCAATGATCGGCACCAGTGCAGCGGCGCAGGAGGAATTTGCGCCGGAAAAAATCAAGCAAGGCGCGGGTATGTATTCGCAGCATTGCGCCCCCTGTCATGGGCCGCGCATGGCAGACCCCGAGGGCGCGTTCGATTTACGCACTTTTCCGACCGACCAGAAAAACCGCTTTCTGAATTCGGTCACGAAGGGCAAGAACAGCATGCCGCCGTGGGGCGGGCTGTTCAGCGCCGATGAAATCGAATCTCTGTGGGCGTACGTGATGGCCGGAGAAAAAAAGCGCTAGTCCATGTTTCGCCCGTCGAATGCTGCTTGTTGGTGCCGCGGGCGCAGCAGTGTTAAGCTTTTTTCGGATGCCGCGATTCGTGGCATCGCGATCAGGCCGAACGATTCGCAGGCCATGCACACAACGGAGGTCACCATGAATCAAAGCGCATCTGCAAGACGGTGGACGCGATGACCGAAACGCAGAATTACACGCGCACCGCGGTGATACTGCATTGGCTGGTTGGCGTGTGCGTGCTCGCGCAGATTACGCTCGGGCTATGGATGATCACGATTCCGAAGGCCCCGCCCGGCGTGCGCGCCGGCTGGTTCAACGTGCACAAGTCGATCGGCATCACGCTCGCGGCGTTTATCATTTTGCGCTTGCTGTGGCGGTGGGCGCATCGCGCGCCGCCGTTGCCGGCATCGGTGCCGCCGTGGGAACGCGCGGCCGCCAGGGCAAATCACATTCTGCTGTACGTCTGCATGATCGTGATGCCGTTGTCCGGCTACCTGGGTTCTTCGTTCACCAAGTATCCGATACTTTACTGGGGCATCAAGCTGCCGCAATGGGGCTGGGACGCGCCGGACCTCAAAGAATTAAGTAGCCAGGTCCACTGGATAACCGCCACAATTTTCATTGCGCTGATCGCGCTGCATGTCGCCGCCGCAATCAAGCATTGGCTCGTCGACCGCGATGGCGTCGTGCGGCGAATGTGGTTTACACGGGCTACCGAATAACCACGCCCCACGGCAGTTCCCCGACTGGTATGTCGGTAATTTTCTGGTTCGTGCCCGTATCGATCACTGAAACCGAATTCGAGCGGCCGTTCGCGACGTAAAGTTTTTTGCCGTCCGGCGTGATGGCCATGTTCCAGGGCCGGCGGCCGACCGGAACCGTCGCAATCACTTCGTCAGTGGCCGTGTCGATCACCGACACGGTGCCATCCGTGCCGTTCGAGATGTACACGCGCTTGCCGTCCGGCCGCACGGCGACGCCGTTCGCGCGCTGGCCGGCCTTGATGGTCTTCAACACCGTTTGTTTGGCGGTATCGATTGAATAAACCATATGCGCTTCTTCAGCCGCGACGTACGCTCGGCTCGAATCGGGCAGGAATCCAATGCCGCGCGGACGCTGACCGAGCTTGATTGAAGTCACCTGCTTTTGCGTGCGCGCATCGATGACGTCGACGACGTCGCCGTCTTCCGCGCTGACATACAGCCATTTGACGTCAGGGCTGAATACCGCGTGCTCGGGATTCTTGCCTTTGACTTTGAGGTTCAGCGTGAGCTTGTTGCTCGCGGTATCGATAAATGCGACGCTGTTGCTTTCCTCGACCGCGACAATCACCCATTTGCCGTCGGACGAAATGCCCACGCCTTCCGGCGATTCGCCGAGCTCGATCTTGCTGACGATCGCTTTTTTGGCGATGTCGATCACGATCAGCGCGCGTTGCGGCTGATCACTGACGTAGAGCGTTTTTCCATCCGGGCTTACGGCGATGCCGCGCGGTTTTTCACCGGCCTTGATTTCGCCGACGACCGTGTCCTTATTGGTGTCGATGATCGAGACGGTGCCGGTTTTTTCGTTCGGGACGTATGCGAATGGTTGTGCGGCAGCCGCGCAAGCGATCAGGCCCGCAATCAGCGCCAAGGCGAAACGAAACAGCTTCTTCATCCAGAACCCTCCAGTTTTTATAGCGCCTAGTATCGCAAAGTTGTCGTGCACGGTCGAGCGGAGCGCGGTCAGCTGTCATAATCAGCGATCTTTCTTCGCGGAATCGAGGCCATGCAGCTTTCCGGTTTTCCTTTCTCCGTCATCGATTGGTCGAAGCTCGAGCGCACCGAGCATCCGGGCGCCACCGGCACCTCGTTCTGGCGCACGCAACAATGCGGCGACGTGCGGGTGCGCATCATGGAATACTCGCCCGGCTATTTGACCGGCTATTGGTGCGCGAAGGGGCACATTTTCTTTTGCGTCGAAGGCGAACTCGAAATCGAGCTCGAAGACGGGCGCAAGTTTGTGCTGACGCCGGGCATGAGCTTTCAGGTGGCGGACAATGCGGAGCGGCATCGCAACTTCACGCGCAAAGGCGCCAAGTTTTTTGTTGTAGACTGAATTCGGAATAAATTTAACGCGAAAGATCACTATGAGTGTCGATACGACCGGCCGTCCGCCATTGCCGCCGTTTACCCGAGAAACCGCGGTGCAGAAAGTGCGCATGGCAGAGGACGGTTGGAATTCGCGCGATCCCGAACGTGTTTCGCTCGCTTATACCGTCGACAGCACGTGGCGCAATCGCGCCGAATTTCTGAGCGGACGCGCGGCGATCGTGCAATTTCTACAGCGCAAATGGGTGCGCGAGCTCGACTACCGCCTGATCAAGGAACTGTGGGCATTCGACGGCGCGCGCATCGCCGTGCGTTTTGCGTACGAATGGCGCGACGATTCGGGCAGCTGGTTTCGTTCGTACGGCAACGAAAACTGGGAATTCGATGAACAGGGGCTCATGCAGCGGCGCATCGCCAGCATTAACGACATGCCCATCAAAGAGGCCGACCGAAAATTTCACTGGCCGTCCGGCCACCGTCCGGACGATCATCCGGGCTTGTCTGAACTCCGGCTTTGATCGATGGCACGTGTGGCATCACGTCAGCGCTCTTGATCAAGCCGGCTGCAAGCCCGCAGTAATGCGCCGGTGATCGCCAACCCGCCGCCTAAAGGCGATGTCGCGCACTTAATGCGACTGTGGCGTTTCCTCTCGCCGTATCGCTGGCGGCTCGTGATTGCGTTCATCGCGCTCGTCACCGCCGCCGGCTGCGTTTTAGCGCTGGGGCAGGGACTGCGGCATGTGATCGACGCCGGCTTCGGTAGCCGCGACCCGAACCTGCTTAACATCGCGCTCGCAGCGGTGGTCGGCGTGGCGCTGCTGCTCGCGGCGGCGACGTGGACGCGCTTTTACCTGATGATGAGCGTCGGCGAGCGTGTCATCGCCGATATCCGCCAGGCCGGGTTTGCGCACGTGCTGACGCTGTCGCCGGCGTTTTTCGATGCGTCGCGCACGGGTGAGATTTCATCCCGCCTGACGAACGACAGCGAACAGATGCGCCAGGTCATCGGTTTTGGCGTCTCGATGTTCCTGCGCAACGGGCTCATGATGATCGGCGCGCTCGCGATGCTGTTCGCGACGAGCGCCAAGCTCGCTGCGTTCATCGTACTCGGCGTGCCGGCGACGCTGATTCCCATTCTGCTGATGGGCCGGCACGTGCGCCGGCTATCGCGCGTCAATCAGGATCGCGTCGCCGACGTGTCTGCGCACATCGACGAATCGCTGCACGAAATTCGCACGGTGCAGGCGTATCGCCACGAAGAGCGCACCAACGCGCGCTTCGCCGCCGCGACAGAAGCGGCGTATCTCGCGGGCGTCGATCGCATTCGCGTGAAAGCGTGGCTGATTTCGCTCGTGATGCTGATCGGCTTCTGCGCGGTCGGCGTAATCCTGTGGATCGGCGGGCACGACGTATTCGAAGGGCGGCTCACCGCGGGCGAACTGTCCGCATTCGTGTTCTACGCGGCAATTGTCGCGGCGAGCGCCGGCGTCGTCTCGGAAGTGTGGGGTGAAATCCAGCGCGCCGCCGGCGCCACCGAGCGGCTGATGGAATTATTGGATGTGAAGCCGTCTATCGTTGTCGCCGAGCCCGCGCTTAAGCTGCCGTCGCGGGTCAGCGGATCGATTCATTTCGACGACGTGACGTTCGCGTATCCGACGCGGCCCAATACGGTCGCGCTGGGACCCGTGTCGTTGAGTGTCAATCCCGGCGAACGCGTTGCGCTCGTCGGTCCTTCCGGCGCCGGCAAGTCCACCGTGTTTGCGCTGATTTTGCGCTTTTACGATCCGGCGTCCGGGCGCATTCTGATCGATGGCGCCGACATCCGGCATTGCGATCCGTTTGAACTGCGGCGCGCGATTGCGCTGGTGCCGCAGGATCCAGTCATTTTTGCGGCGAGCGTGATCGAGAACGTGCGCTTCGGGCGGCCGGATGCGAGCGACACCGAAGTCCGCGATGCATGTGTTGCGGCGCAGGCAATGGAATTCATCGAGCGGTTGCCGCAGGGGTTCGAGACGGATCTCGGCGAACGCGGCGTGAAGTTATCCGGCGGCCAGCGCCAGCGCATTTCGATTGCGCGCGCACTGCTGGCCGACCGGCCGATTCTGCTGCTTGACGAAGCAACGAGTTCGCTCGATGCGGAAAGCGAACGGCTCGTCGCAGCGGCGCTCGAAAAACTCGAAAGCGGCCGCACCACATTGGTGATCGCGCATCGGCTTGCGACTGTGCGCAACGCCGATCGCATCGTCGTGATCGAGCGCGGCCGCATACACTCGATTGGCACCCATCAGGAGTTGCTGCGCGCGGACGGGCTCTACGCGCATCTCGCGAGATTGCAGTTTGCCGCTGAAGGCGAAGTCGCGGCTTGAAGCCGTTTATTTTTTCTGGCCGGCGTTTTCCGCGGCGCGCTTTTTGACCGCCGGCTCCTTCATGACCTCACTCGCAATCTTGAACGCCGCGGCTGCTTTCGGAAATCCGCAATAAGTCGAAAGATGCAGCAGCAGTTCGCGCAGTTCCACTTCAGTGACGCCGTTGCTGACGGCCGCACGCACGTGCTTTTCGATTTCGTCGGGAACGTTCAATGCAACGAGCGCGCTCAGGGTCGCGATGCTGCGTGCTCGCGCATCGAGCCCCGGCCGCGACCAGATCAGGCCCCACGCGGCTTGCACGCCGTGCTGCCACATCGGCTGCTGGAACTCGTCGTTCATGCGCTTGTCGGTGTCGGCCGCGACGACCTCGTCGCCGAAGGCTCTACGACGGATTTCGTAACCCTTGGCGAAAAGTTCGTCTTTCATCAGGTCTGCCAGCTTGTCATTCATCGCGTTGTCCTCGTTGGTTTCGATGCGTTATTCGGGCTTGAGTCCGGCCGCGGCAACGACCTTCTGCCACTTCGGGATTTCGTTTTTGATCATCGCGGCAAACTCTTCCGGCGTCGTGACGACCGGCTCGAGGCCGGCGCTCGCGTAGCGTTCGGCGACCGCCGGTGTTTTCAGCACTCGCGCGATTTCCGCGTTGGTTTTGACTACGATGTCGCGCGGCGTGCCGGCGGTAAACAGCAGGCCGTACCACACG
The DNA here is from genome assembly GCA_028292435.1 of Betaproteobacteria bacterium. GTDB lineage: Bacteria > Pseudomonadota > Gammaproteobacteria > Burkholderiales > SG8-41 > PALSA-1004. Next base: position 29,336 of record JAQGMI010000088.1, on the reverse strand, counting down.
TCGAATTCATAGCCGGCGACACCCGCTTCGCTGATCGTCGGCAGGTCGGGCGCCGCCTGCGAGCGCCTGGCGCCGGTCACGGCGAGTGCGCGAATTTTGCCGGTCTTCATGTGCGGGAGTACCGTTGCGACGCCGATAATTGAAATCTGCACCTCACCTGAAAGCAGCGCCGTCATGCCCGGGCCTGTTCCCTTATATGGCACATGCACCAGCGACGTTGCCGTCGTGATCTGCAGCAGTTCGGTGCCGAGATGCGAGGCGCCGCCGCTGCCGCCCGAGCCGTAAGTAATGCGGCCGGGATTTTTTTTCGCGAGTGCGATGAGTTCGCCGACCGAACGTACCGGCAGCGACGGATGCACGGCGAGCACGAAGGGCTGGTTCGCCGCGAGCGAAATCGGCGCGAGATCTTTTTGCGTGTCGTACGGCAGATTACGATAGAGCGCGGGCGCGAACGTAATGTGCCCGTTGCTGCCGAGCAGCATCGTATAGCCGTCCGGCGGCGCCTTGGTCACCATCGACACGCCAATCACGCCGCCACCGCCGCCATGATTATCGACGACGACCGACTGGCCCCAGCGCTCGGTGAGACCTTGCGCCACGAGTCGCGCCACGATATCGGTGCCGCCGCCGGGTGCGACCGGCACGATCAGCCGGATGGGTTTATTCGGCCACGCCGGAGTTTGCGCGCGCGCGAGCGGCGCTGCGATGAGAACAGCGCCGGCGACTAAACAACACGACAATGCGGAATTCAAGTTTTAGAATACGATTTAATTGGGAGCAACGGGCGGCATGGCTGCATAGGTGCCGGCGCTCCAATTAGAAGTGTGTTCAGGAGTATATCAATCCATGGCGCAAGCGCGCATGCCGGCAGTATTCATCGGACACGGCAGTCCGATGAATACGTTCGCGCAAAATAAATATACGCAAGCGTGGCAGCAATTTGGCCGGACCGCACCGCGTCCCAAGGCGATACTCGCGATATCGGCGCATTGGTTTCTGCCGGGCACCGCAGTGACGTCAATGCTTAAGCCCAAGACGATTCACGACTTCGGCAACTTCCCGCAGGCGCTGTTCGATTTTCAGTATCCCGCGCCGGGCAGTCCGGCGCTGGCAAAGCGCGTGAGCGAACTGCTGGCGCCGCTCGCGGTGCGCGCCGACGAGGAATGGGGCCTCGATCATGGCACCTGGTCGGTGCTGACGCATGTGTACCCGCAGGCCGAAATACCCGTGGTGCAGTTGAGCATCGATTCGATGCAACCGCCGTCATTCCACTACGACCTCGGTGAACGTCTTGCGCCGCTGCGGGACGAAGGCATTTTGATCGTCGGCCTCGGCAACATCGTGCACAACCTGCGCATGCTGAACTGGAAAGACGAAGCGCCTGCGCATGATTGGGCCGTGCGTTTCAGCGACACGGTGCGCGGGCATATTCTGCAGCGCGAGCACGAACCGCTTGTCGATTATCCAAAGCTCGGCGCCGACGGCAAGCTGGCCATCCCGACGCCCGAGCATTATCTGCCGCTCTTGTACGTGCTCGGCGCACAGCAACCGGGCGAATCCGCGGGCGTATTGGTCGATGGCATACAGAACGCGTCGATCAGCATGTTGTCGGTCGTGGTGGGTAACAGCGGATCATGACAGCGCTTGCCCGGCGCACGATCAGTGCGGTCCTTGCAGCGATTGCAACGCACTCGATGGCGGCTGACCCGGCGACAAATTTCCCGACCAAGTCCATTCGGCTGATCATCGCGAACACGACCGGCACGTCGGTGGATACCCTGGCGCGCGTTCTCGGCGTGCGGCTCGGCGAAGAGTTGGGCCAGCAAGTTGTATCCGACAACCGCGGCGGCGCGGGCGGGCTGATAGGCGCGGAAATCGTCGCCAATTCGCCGCCGGACGGCTACACGCTGCTGATAAGTTCGACCGGTATGCAGGTGATCACGCCGCAGATCTACAAGAAACTGAATTACGACCCGATAAAATCTTTCGCGCCGCTGTCGCTGTTCGCGGTCACCCAAAACATTCTCGTCGTCAACCCGGCCGTGCCGGTCACCAGCGTCAAGGAACTGATCGCCTACGCGAAGGCGAATCCCGGCAAGCTCAATATGTCGAACGCGGGCGCGGGCTTTCAAAGCCATCTCGCCGGCGTGCTGTTCATGCACGCGACGGGCATTGACGTGCATCAGGTGCCGTACAAGGGCGGCGCGTCGTTGATCGCAGTGATCGGCAACGAATCGCAGTTCACGATTGCGCCCGGACCTTCTGTGATGGCGCATGTGCGCTCAGGGCGCATGCGCGCACTCGCAACTGGCGGCGACAGGCGTTCGCCGCAAACACCGGACTTGCCGACCATCAGCGAAGCCGGCGTCCCCGGCTATGTATCGACGGGCTGGGCAGGATTGATGGCACCGAAGGGTGTGCCCAAACCCATTTTCGACAAGCTGTATGCAACGCTCGTCAAAGTCGTCAATCAGCCGGCGACGCGCGAACTGCTCGAACGGCAGGGCGGCGATCCGGCGACCAACACGCCGGTCGAGTTTATAAAATTTATCAACGAGGAATACGCGCGCTTCGGACAGGCTATCAAACTGGCGAACCTGAAAGTCGAGTAAGTTTTCGCGTGCTGATTTTTTGGCGGCGCGGTTGCGTTAAACTCCGCGGGTCCAATCAAAAAATTTCAGGGAGCCGGCATGCTGGTGGTTGATTCGCAAGTTCACATCTGGGGCGCAGACACCCCGCAGCGTCCGTGGCCGAAGCGCGCCGCCGCGCAGCGGCCGATTCCACTCGACGCCGACGATCTGCTGCGCGAAATGAATGAAGCGGGCGTCGATCGCGTCGTCATCGTGCCGCCGTCGTGGGAAGGCGATCGCAACGACCTCGGCATCGCAGCCGCTGCAGCGCGTCCGAATCGCTATGCGGTGATGGGACGGCTCGATCCGCAGGATCCGAAATCGCGCGGGCAGCTCAAAACCTGGCGTCAGCAGTCGGGCATGCTCGGTTTGCGCTTCACGTTTCACATTCCCGAGCTCGTCACGCTGTTGACTGAAGGCCACATGGATTGGGTATGGGGCGAGGCGGAGGACGCCGGTGTGCCGATTTACGTGCTCGTGCCGCAACCGCTCGTGCACCTGATCGACAAGGTCGCGGAAAGATATCCGCACCTCAAGCTGACGATGGACCATTTGTCGATACCGAGCGGCAAGAAAGACGCCGATGCGTTCCGCGATCTCGACCTGCTGCTCGCAATCGCGAAGCGGCCGAATGTCGCGGCCAAGGTCAGCGCGCTGCCGTCGTACTCGACCGGCAAATATCCGTACAAGGAATTGCAGGGCTACATTCGCCGCGTGTACGACGCATTCGGGCCGCAGCGCATGTTCTGGGGCACCGACTTGTCGCGCTCGCCGATTCCGTACCGCCAGCATGTGACCATGTTCACGGAAGAAATTTCGTGGCTCTCGTCCGGCGACAAGGAGTGGATCATGGGCCGCGGCGTGTGCGAATGGCTGGGGTGGCAAATCTGATGACAACGACGAAAAAAAAGCCGGTCAAAAAAGCGGCGGCGCCGGCGCACGATCCGCATCGCGTGATGCAAAACGGCGTGGCGCGCACGCTCGGCATGCGCGTGCTCTCGGTGTCGCCTAAAAAAGTCGTTGCCGAAATGCGCGTCGACGAGCGTCACATGAATCGCAATGGCCGCGTGAACGGCGGCGCGCTGATGGCATTCGCCGATGCGATGGGCGCCGTCGGCACGGTCGCCAACCTGCCGCCTGGCCACCTGACGACGACGCTCGAATCGAAGACGAATTTTTTTGCGGCAGGCGCTGAACCGGTGATTACCGGCGTGTCGAAGCCACTACATATCGGACGCAGCACCAACGTATGGCAGACGACGTTGAAGAACCAGGATGGCCGTGTCGTCGCCGTCGTCACGCAGACTCAGATGGTGCTGTCACCGCGGGCCGACGGTGGCGCCGCGAAGAAAAAGAAGTAATCACGTGCGAACGGCACTGACCATCGCGGCTGCGTGTTGCTGGACCGCGCATGCGGCCGCGCAAACGTATCCGGCCAAGCCGGTCCGGCTCGTGGTTTCGGTGCAACCCGGCGGCAACCTCGACCTGATGGGGCGATCGGTTGCGGAAAAAGTCAGCGAAGGTCTCGGTCAGCGCATGTATGTCGAAAACCGTCCGGGCGCCAACAGCACGATCGGTTTGGGCGCCGTCGCACGCGCCGCGCCCGACGGCTACACCTTCGTCATGCTCGCGCAAAGCGGCTTGATCGCGGCGATGATGATGCGCAATCCGCCGTACGATCCGGTGCGCGACTTCGCCGGCGTCAGCTTGATCGCGACGTTACCGCAGTTGCTCGTCGTTCATAAATCATTGCCCATCACGAGCGTGAAAGCGCTGGTCGCGCTTGCCAAGGCGCGGCCGGGCGAGCTGAACTGCAGTTCATCCGGCAACGGTTCCGGCTCTCATCTCGCGCTCGAACTCTTCAACCGTATGGCGGGCGTGCGCATCACGCGCATTCCGTACAACGGCGACGGGCCCGCAATCATCGATCTGCTCGGCGGCCAGGTGCCGATGAAGTTCGACAACGTGAGCACCGCGCTCTCGCACGTGCGCGCCGGCCAGTTGCGCGCGCTCGGCGTCACGAGTCCGACGCGCAGCGCGCTGCTGCCGGACGTGCCCGCCATCAGCGAGACGGTGCCCGGCTATCAGATGAGCATTTTTAACGGCATGGTCGCACCCGCCGCCACGCCGCCTGAGATTCTCGCTCGCGTGCATGCCGAGATTGTGAAGTTCACGACTACGCCGGAAATCAGAAATCGTTTCGCAAGCCAGGGCGTTGAGCTGCAGGCGAGTCCGTCGCCCGAGCAATTCACGGCTTACCTCAAATCCGAATACGCAAAATGGGCGAAGGTGATGGACGACGCCGGTATCAAGGCGGAGTGATCCGCTGCCGGGCGCTGCCCACCTGCGTAACCTGTCTTCGCCCTTGCGTCCGCTTGCCTTAACGAACCAGCGCTCGCTTGCAAACGGCTCTCCTTTCGAGGCGCGCTTGCTTCCAGTCGGCTTTATATAGCGCGTCTCTGCCGCGATCAGATCGCGGCTCTCGTTCGTTCATCTGCAGCGAGCACGTCGTCTCTCGGTGATTTTCGGCGTGTTCTCGCCAACTATCGTGAAGTTGCGTACGCCAACGCACGGTAATTGCGCGGGCGAAGGCCATACTCGGTCACCAGTCGAGTGCCAGATGCTCTGCAGTCGGACAAAAAAATAATAAAGGCGTGCGCCATGTTGAATTCTCCAGTTGCACTACTCATCGCGGTTGCCGCAATCGGCGGCCTGCCATCAGGCGCAAGCGCGGACATGTTGTCGGCGACCCGCACGGTCATCGCGATCGTCGCCGACGAGTTGTATATCGGCGAGGCCGTCGGCCATCTCAGCGGCGCCGGAACCCTGATGCTGCGCTCGCAAAGCAATCCGGCCGTCAGTTGCCGCGGTGAATTTACGTCGAATGCCGCGCAAAGCGGCAGCGGGCAATTGGCGTGCAGCGATGGCACAGCGGCAACCTTTCAGTTCAAGCGTTTGTCGACGTTCACCGGCTTTGGCGCGGGTAATTCCGCTCTCAGCTCGCTGAGCTTCGTGTACGGGCTCGGACCCATCGAAGCGGCGGCTTATCTCAAGCTGCCGCCCGGCAAGAAGCTTACGCATGACGGTGCGCAGCTCGCGCTTGCCGACCTGTAATTAAAAAGACACGCCCTTGACGGGCGTTAACGACCGGAGGAAGCATGAACTTCAAAACCCATCTTCGATTAGCACTGGCGCTCATTCTCGTTCCTGCGATGCCGGCGGCTTTCGCCGACGGCGCGGCACCCGATGTGCTGTTGAAAGCCGTAACGGTCGACGTGATCGCGCTCGTGCGGCAGGACAAGGAAATTCAGGCGGGCAATCCGGCGAAGGTCGCTGACGTCGTTGAAACGCGAATCCTGCCGTTGTTCGACTTCGCGCACATGACACGTCTCGCAGTCGCACGCAACTGGAAAGGTGCTTCCGTGGAACAGCAGGCGTCGCTTACCACCGAATTCAGAACGCTGCTGGTGCGCACTTATTCGACCGCGCTGTCGAGCTATCGCGACCAGGTCATCGAATTCAAGCCGCTGCGCGCGGCGCCCGGCGATACGGAGGTCACGGTTAAATCGGTCGTCAAGCAATCCGGGACGGATCCGCTGACCATCGACTACGACATGGAAAAAACGCCGTCGGGATGGAAGGTTTATGACATCAAGATCGACGGCGTGAGCCTGATCACGACGTATCGGGAATCGTTCGCGGAAAGAGTACGCAGCGGCGGCGTTGATGGTCTGATCAAGTCGCTGGCAGACAAGAACCATCAGCGCGATGCCCGCGCCGGCATTAATCAAACGCAAAATGCGACATTCTCCGCGCTCGCGCGGGCGCTGCTGCAGGGCGGCACCTAGCCGTATTTTGCAGAGGGGCATGCACTGACCGTGCGGCCTCTGTGCAATCGCCGGCGCACCACTCCAAACGAACTGCGTGGCCGGCGCGCCCCGCCTTATGCCGAAGCAGTGATTCCTTCTCCGGGATGTATGCAATTGACATGATCGCGCGCTTGCCGATAGCGATGCAGCCGGCGTGCGCGCGCCCGATTCAGGCGTGCAACTGAGCGCACCGGAGCGGCAACTCGCGCTCGACCGCATCGGCTCGGGCATCAGACTCATTCCAATCGAGTTCGGAAACTGAGCCGCGTCAGTACCGGCCAGCCGCCTCGCACGCTCGCGAACCGAAAAAACGCCCCTAAGGGTGCGCTACCGAACGCAGGTTTCTTAAGGCGGCGGCGTATAACTTGGGCACGGTGCGCGACTTGACATCCGGTCACAGCGTGCGCGGAGGCGGTGAGCGGCGGAAGCGCAGCAAGGCTTCCAACGTGCCGCCCCGGCCCGCTCACTTCATGAAGGAATCAAATCATGCCCGCGACCCAATTGGACTCCGCCGTACTCAGCATGGCTGGCGCCGCGCCAGCGCCCGTTCAGGAAAGCCTGCGCTCTGCCGCCCTGCTTAAAGCCGGCACGCTGCAAGCCGCGATCTTCAATACCGCCGCTTTCTCGATCATCTGCACGGACGAGATGGGCGTCATTCAGCTTTTCAACGCCGGCGCCGAGCGCATGTTTGGCTACCAGGCTGACGAACTCATCAATAAAAGCACGCCGGCCATTCTTTCCGATTCGCTTGAAGTATTGGCACGCGCCGTCGTCATGAGCCGCGAGGCGGACGCGCCCGTTTCGCCGGGCTTCGAGACACTGGTCTTCAAGGCCGCGCGCGGCAGTGATGACAGTTACGAACTGACCCACATCCGCAAAGACGGCGGCCGGGTGCCTGCCATCGTCTCGGTCAGCGCGTTGCATGACCTGGCCGGAAAAATCATCGGCTACTTATTCGTCAGCGCCGACAATTCAACGCGCAAAGAGGTTGAGGAGCAACTGCGCTGGAGCGAAGAAAGTTTTCGCCTGATCGTTGACAGCGTAACCGACTGCGCGTTCGTCGTGCTCGACCCGCAAGGCATGGTGACAGGCTGGAACGCGGGCGCTCAACGGCTGCACGGCTATCCCGAGAATGAAATCGTCGGCCGCCATTATTCCCGTTTGTATGCGAATGCGGATGTCGAAGGCGGCGTCCCGCAGCGCGACCTCGACGCGGCCGCGGCACAAGGGCGCTGCGATGGCGAGGGCTGGCGCGTGCGTAAAGACGGCACGCAATTCCGGGCGTATGTGGCGGTTACCGCGATTCGCGATCCGCTCGGAAAATTGCGCGGATTCGGAGCACTGAGCCGTGATCTGACCGAGCGACGCGAAGCCGAGGCCGCCGCGGCGAACGCCAAAACACTCGCGGAAAAAAACCAGATTGCCAATGCCGAGTTTCTATCGGGCATGAGTCATGAAGTGCGCACATCACTCAACGCCATTCTCGGTTTCGCGCAGCTCATGGGGACCGATTCGCCGCCGCCCACGTCCGCGCAAAAAGAAGGCATCGCCAAAATCGAGCAGGCGGGATGGTACTTGCTCGAGCTGGCAACCGAAATACATGATCTGGCCACGATAGAGGCGGGGCGTCTCGCCTGGTCGCTGGAGCCCACTTCGCTCGCCGATCTGATGCTCGACTGTCAGGCCGGCATTGAACCGCAGGCGCAAAAAAGCGGCATACGAATGTCCTTTACCGGATTCGACGCGCCGTGCTTCGTGAAGGCCGACCGGACCCGCGTGAAGCAGGTGCTCGATAACCTGCTGTCCAATGCCGTCAAGTACAACCAGCCCGGCGGCTCGGTCGTCGTCGAATGCAGTGCCAGCAACGCACAACGCATTCGCGTCAGCGTCACCGATACCGGCGCGGGATTGCAGCCCGCTCAGCTTGAGCAGCTATTTCGCCCGTTCAGCCGCGTCGGGCAGGAGACGAGCGCCGCGCCCGATGCACGCATCGGCCTGGTCGTCACCAAGCGGCTGGTCGAACTCATGGGCGGCTCTATCGGCGTGCGCAGCCATGTCGGCAAGGGCAGCGTGTTCTGGATCGAACTGGTTGCAGCGCAGGCGCCGCAACTTGCACCCGCTGACGCCCAGCTCGTTGCGCTCGCACAGCCCGCGATCGCCGCGGATGCGCCGCCGCGCACCCTGCTCTATGTGGAAGACAACCCCGCCAACCTGCAACTGGTCGAACAAATCATCGGGCGCCGTCCGGATATGCGGCTTTTGAGCGCGCGTACCGGGCCGCTCGGGATTGCGCTCGCGCGCAGCGCGCGCCCCGACGTCATATTGATGGACATCAATCTGCCGGGCATGAGCGGCATCAAGGCCATGCAGACGCTGCACGCCGATACGGCAACCGCGCACATTCCGGTGGTGGCGCTGAGCGCCAACGCCATCCCGCGCGACATCGAGCGCGGCATCGAAGCCGGATTTTTCCGTTACCTGACCAAGCCGATCAAAGTCGCCGAGTTCATGGAGACGCTCGATGTGGCGCTTGAATTCGCGGCGCAAAAAGCCAGCCCGGCGCCTGACCGTCGATGACTCAGCCACGCGATGAGATCGGCACGCTGGCTGCCGCCTTCGGCAGCAGTGCCGCCGATCTTAAGGACACCCAGGACAAGCTGCTCACCTACGGACGCGGGCTCGAGACCTTGATAGCGGAGCGCACCGCGGAACTCGCGCAGGAGAAATCGAATCTGGAAGTCAAGGTCGAAGAACGCACGGCAGACTTGCGGCGAGCCAACCACGAACTTAAAACCCAAGCGGCCGAGCTGTCCAGGCGCAACCAGGAAATTTCGCTCTTCAGCAAGATGAACGATTTTCTGCAGACGAGCACGACCGAGGCCGAGGCGTATGCCGTCATATCGGACGTCGTGACGCAGTTGTTTCCCGAGGATTCGGGCGCCGTATTCGTATTGAGTGCCTCGCGCAGCATGCTGGAAGCCGCGGCGGTGTGGGGCCCCTTGCCGCCGGCGAATGTGATTTTTCCGCCGAATGAGTGCTGGGGCCATCGGCGCGGCCAGGCGCATGTCGCCCTGAACAACGAGCGCCAGTGTCCCCACGTCAATGACGACGGGCACATGTATGTGTGCCTGCCGCTGCTGGCGCAAGGTGAAACGCTCGGCGTGCTGCATATACTCGACGGCGCAGCGAAAAACGGTCCGGCTGATGAAGCTCGTATGCACGACAAAAGCCGGCTCGCCAAGATCCTTGCGGACAACATCGGCCTGGGCATTGCGAATCTCAAGCTTCGCGAGTCGATGCGCAGCCTTTCGATCCGCGATCCGCTGACGGACCTCTTCAATCGCCGTTACATGGAAGAGGCGCTGGGCCAGGAACTGCATCGCAGCAAGCGCGCCGATTTGCAGCTGGCGGTAATCATGATCGATATCGACCACTTCAAAAGCTATAACGACAACTTTGGCCACGATGCCGGGGACGCGGTGTTGCGCGCGCTCGGCGCGTTCCTCAAGAAGCACGTGCGCGGCAGCGATGTCGCCTGTCGTTACGGCGGGGAAGAGTTCATCCTGATTCTGTCGCCGGTGACGGTGGAGGGCGCGCGCCAGCGCGCCGAGAAGATCCGCGAAGGTGCGGCGTTGTTGAGCGTGACGCACGCCAATCGTGACCTCGGTGCCATTACGATTTCGCTGGGCGTCGCGACTTTTCCCGACCATGCGGACGCGGCAACAGCGATCATCAAGGCGGCGGACGTTGCGCTTTATCAGGCGAAGCGCGGCGGGCGCAATCAGGTCGTGCTGGCCGCGGAAAAATTGGCCGGAGCGGCGTCCTAGTGTCTGCCTGCGCCAATACCGAAAGCGGCCGACCCAAAACTTTCTCTTATTCAAACGAACCGATCGTGTATAACAAGACGAGCCTTGGGTCACAACCGCAAGGCATGAACCAGTGTCAACGAGTCCGGGTATTCACCAGGCCGTAATCCAATATGACGGCAAGGCGAAAGCGCCTTCCAGTCACGCAGCAGGAAGGGGCCATGTCCACCAGCGTATTCGAGTCCGATGTCCACGACGATGACGCGGGAACCGGCGAAGTCATTGCGGAGGTGCGGCGCGAAGCTGCGCTTCTGAAAACCGGCGCGCTGCAGAACGCGATCCTGAACAGCGCGAACTTCTCATCGATCGCGACCGACGAAAAGGGCGTCATCCAGTTGTTCAACGTCGGCGCCGAGCGCATGCTTGGTTACGCAGCGGCCGATGTAGTAAACCGGATTACGCCGGCCGACATTTCCGACCCGCAGGAGCTCATCGTGCGCGCGAAAGCGCTGTCGACCGAGCTGGCCACTCCGATCACGCCGGGCTTCGAGGCGCTGGTATTCAAGGCGTCGCGCGGTATCGAAGACATTTACGAACTCACCTACATTCGCAAGGACGGCAGCCGCTTTCCGGCCGTTGTTTCCGTCACGGCGCTGCGTGAAGCGCAGGGTGACATCATCGGCTATTTGCTGATCGGCACCGACAATACTGCGAGGAAGCAGGCAGAAGAGGCGCTGGTCAAAGCCGGCGCGCTGCAAAGCGCGATTTTCAACAGCGCCAACTTCTCGAGCATCGCGACGGACGCCAAGGGCGTCATCCAGATTTTCAACGTCGGCGCCGAACGCATGTTGGGCTACACGGCGGCCGAAGTCATGAACAAGAACACGCCGGCCGATATTTCGGATCCGCAGGAATTGATCGTGCGTGCTAAAGCGCTGTCGCTCGAACTGGCCACGCCGATCACGCCGGGTTTCGAGGCGCTCGTTTTCAAGGCGTCGCGCGGTATCGAAGACATCTACGAGCTGACCTATATCCGCAAGGACGGCAGCCGCTTTCCGGCCGTTGTTTCGGTCACCGCATTGCGCGATGCCCAGGACGGCATCATCGGCTACCTGCTGATCGGGACGGACAACACTGCAAGGAAGCAGGCGGAAGAGGCACTGGTCAAAGCCGGCGCGCTGCAAAGCGCGATTTTCAACAGCGCCAATTTCTCGAGCATCGCGACGGATGCCAAGGGCGTCATCCAGATTTTCAACGTGGGCGCCGAGCGCATGTTGGGCTACACGGCGGCCGAAGTCATGAACACGATCACGCCGGCCGATATTTCGGATCCGCAGGAACTGATCGTGCGTGCCAATGCGCTGTCGGCGGAACTGGCCACGCCGATCACGCCGGGCTTCGAGGCGCTCGTTTTCAAGGCGTCGCGCGGCATCGAAGACATTTACGAACTGACCTATATCCGCAAGGACGGCAGCCGCTTTCCGGCCGTCGTCTCCGTCACCGCGCTGCGCGATGCCCAGGGCGGCATCATCGGCTACCTGCTGATCGGCACCGACAATACCGCGCGCAAACAGGTCGAGGCGGAGCAGATGCTGCTCGATCAACGGCTGCGCGACCAGCAGTTCTATACGCGCTCGCTGATCGAATCCAACATAGACGCGCTGATGACCACCGATCTGCGCGGCATTATCACCGACGTCAATCAGCAGATGGAGGCGCTCACCGGCTGCACGCGCGACGAACTGATCGGCGCGCCGTTCAAGAACTATTTCACCGATCCCGAGCGGGCCGAGGCGGGCATCAAACAGGTTCTGCGCGAAAGCAAGGTCACCAATTACGAATTGACCGCCCGCGCGCGCGATGGCAAGGAAACCGTGGTGTCTTATAACGCGACGACGCTCCACGACCGTAATCGCAAGCTGCGCGGCGTGTTTGCCGCGGCGCGCGACGTCACCGAGCGCAAACGCTTCGAGCTCACGCTGCAGGAAAACAACGTCGCGCTGGAAAGCGCGATCGCAGCGGCGGACAAGGCCAACCTGGCCAAGTCCAATTTTCTGTCCAGCATGAGTCACGAATTGCGCACGCCGCTCAATGCGATTCTCGGGTTCGGTCAGCTGATGGAGTCGGATGTGCCGGCGCCGACCCCGGCGCAGAAGGCGAGTATCGACCAGATCCTGCAAGCCGGCTGGTATCTGCTCGAGCTCATTAACGAAATTCTCGATCTCGCCCTGATCGAGTCCGGCAAGCTCTCGATATCGCGCGAGCCCGTTTTCCTGAACGAGCTGATGCTCGAATGCCAGTCGATGATCGAGCCGCAGGCAACCAAGCGCGGCATTCGCATGAGCTTTCCCAATTTCGACCACGCGTATTTCGTCTATGCGGACCGCACGCGCGTCAAGCAGATCCTGATCAACCTGTTTTCGAACGCGATCAAGTACAACCAGAACGAAGGCTCGGTGGTCGTCGAATGCGCCGCCAGTCCGCCCGGCAACATTCGCATCAGCATCAGAGACACCGGGGCCGGATTGTCGCCTGAGAAGCTTGCGCAATTGTTCCAGCCTTTCAACCGCCTCGGGCAGGAGGCAAGCGCGGAGGAAGGCACCGGCATCGGCCTGGTCGTCACCAAGCGGCTGGTCGAACTGATGGGCGGCGTGATCGGCGTCGAAAGTACGGTAGGCACCGGCAGCGTGTTCTGGGTCGAGCTCAACTCGGCGAGCGCTCCGGCGTTCGAGAACGCCAACCGCGAGTTGCCAGCCGCTGCCGTTACGCATGTGAAGCACGACGCGCCATTGCACACACTGCTTTATGTCGAGGACAATCCGGCCAACCTCCAACTCGTCGCGCAATTGATCGAGCGGCGTTCCGACATGCGGCTCATTACGGCGGTGAACGGCCCCCTCGGCATCGAACTCGCGTACAACGTGCTCCCCGACGTGATCCTGATGGACATCAATCTGCCGGGCATGAGCGGCATAGACGCGATGCAGATTCTGCACAACGACCCGCGCACTGCGCACATTCCCATCGTGGCGCTGAGCGCAAATGCGATTCCGCACGACATCGAAAAAGGCCTGGAGGCAGGCTTCTTCCGGTATTTGACCAAGCCGATCAAGGTCAATGAGTTCATGGAGACGCTAGACGTAGCGCTCGACCATGCGGCAAACAAAACCGAGGCCGCCCGCGCCTGACCGCGAGCTTTGACCCCGGATTGCGTCATCGCTACCATGTAGCCTCGCCGTTGGCTGTCGAAACAGGAGGCAGCGGGCGCGCCCGGGGATGGCCGCAACGGCGGAGCCAAAAAACATGGATGATCCGGAAACGTCGATGAATGAGGTCAGCTTTCCCGTTGTCGGCATCGGCGCGTCCGCCGGCGGCGTCGAAGCGTTCCATACTTTTTTCGCGAATATGCCGGCCGATTCCGGCATGGCATTCGTGGTGATACTGCATCTGCCTGTCGAGCGCACGAGCATGCTGCGCGAAATAATCGCGCGCTGGACCTCGATGCGGGTACTCGACGCGCCGAACGGTACGCGCATCGCAGCCAATTGCGTCTATGTCCCGCCGGCGCATACCTCCGTCACGCTGGAGGATGGGTGTCTCCGGGTCAGGCCGCCGCAGCGCAACGAGGAGAAAACCTTCCGTCCGATCGATACTTTTTTCGATGCGTTGGGAAAGGAGCGGCGCGAACATTCCGTGGGAATCGTGCTGTCCGGAACCGGCGCCGACGGGGCGCTTGGCATCAAGGCCATCAAGGAATGCGGCGGCCTCACGCTTGCGCAGTTGACGGCGAACGCCGCCGCCGTCAACGATCAAATGCCCGCCCGCGCGATTGCGACCGGCGCCGTCGACCTCGTCGCCACCATTGAGGATATCGCCGGCCACCTGTTGCGGATGAAAGGCGGCCGCCTCGCGACGCTGCCCACCCCCGCCGACTCCGCGCGCCAGATCGATGAGGCGCGGCTCACGATCTGCGCGATTCTGCGCCACCAGCTCGGGCACGATTTCAGCGGCTACCGCGACAAAACGTTCATGCGCCGCGTGCGGCGGCGCATGCAGGTGGTGAACATCAGCACGCTCGGCGAGTATGTAATCCGGTTGCGCGCTGACTCCGCTGAAGTCATTGGGCTGTTTCGCGATCTCCTGATCCGCGTTACGAGTTTCTTCCGGGATAAGGCGACGTTCGAGGTCCTGCAAAGCGAGGTCATACCGCGTCTCTTCGCCGGCAAGCGCGCCGACAGTACTGTGCGCCTGTGGGTTCCCGGCTGCGCTACCGGCGAAGAAGCGTATTCGCTGGCCATGCTGTTGCATGAGCATATGGATAACGTGGTCGGGCCGCCAAGAGTCCAGATCTTCGCCACCGATATCGACGACGCGGCCATCACTACCGCGCGTCTGGGCATTTATCCGTCTACTCTCGTCGAAGGTCTTGGGCCTGCGCGACTGGAACGTTTTTTCAACAAAACGCAGGACGGCTACGCGGTCGCGCGGGATATCCGCCAGTGCTGCACCTTCTCTGCACACAACCTGCTGCGCGATCCGCCGTTCTCGCGGATGGACCTGGTCTCGTGCCGCAACCTGCTTATTTATCTCGACGCGGCATTGCAGGAAGCGGTGATTCCCGTCTTTCACTATGCACTGGAGCCCGGCGGCATTCTGTTGCTCGGCAGCGCCGAATCGGCGTCCAAGCACGCCGAACTCTTCGCGCCGATCGACAAGCGATCGCGGATCTTTCAGCGGCGGGAGGGTAGAAGCCCGCCACTGAACCTGCTGACCGACGCCCTCGATCTCACCTCGCCGGGCTTCGCAACCAGCAGGTCGGGCTCGCGCGCGGCGCATCCGCCCAGCGCTTATGCGCGCAGCCCGGAATACCGTTCAGCGGTCTTCGGCACGAGCGAGCGTCGCAGCAAACCGGAGCTTCCTCCTGAGGCAGTACCGGTGATCGAACCTCCCGCGCGGCTGTCGGGCATCGGCGTCCTGTGGCGGCGTATCTTTCCGGGCACGCCGGAGATCCATCACCTGCGATTCCAGCTCTTGAGCTCGCATGAGGAACTGCAGGCATTGGCTGAAGAGCACCAGACCGCGCTCGAAGAGCTGCGCAGCTCCAACGAGGAACTGCAGTCAGTCAACGAAGAAATGCAATCGACCAACGAGGAACTGGAAACGTCGAAGGACGCATTGCAGTCGGTCAACGAAGAACTGCAAACGGTCAATGCGCGGCTGTCCGACAAGGTGAAGGAGCTCGATGCCACCAACTCCGACCTGCGCAACCTGTTCGACAGCACGGAAATCGCGACCATATTCCTCGACCGCAACCTGCTCGTGCGCAGCTTCACGCCGGCGATCGCGGCGCTCTACAACCTGATCCCCAGCGATCTCGGCCGGCCGCTGACCGATATCGTGACCAAGCTGCGCTACGACGGCGTGCGCGAGGATGTCGTCCGGGTGCTCGATACGATGCAGCCGCTGGAGCGGCGGATCGCGCGCGAGGACAAGTCCACGCATTACGTCATGCGGATCCTGCCCTATCGCGAGCCCGACAGCACGGTCAGCGGCGTGCTGATTACATTTCTCGACGTGACCAGTATCGTGCAGGCCGAAACCACGCTGCGCGAAGCGGATCTGCGCAAAGATGTGTTTCTCGCCACCCTGTCGCATGAATTGCGCAATCCGCTGGCGCCGATCAGGACCGCGGCGCGCCTGCTCGAGTCCGCTGAGCTCTCCAATGCCCAATTGGCCCAGTGCCGGGCCGTGATATCGCGGCAAGTCGTCCACATGAGCTCCCTGCTCGACGATCTGCTCGATCTATCACGCATCACGCGCGGCTTTTTAGCGTTGAAAAAAACCTATGTCGACATTGAACGGTTGATCGAAGATGCCGTGGAAGCCGTGCAGCCGGCGATCGATACGCGCGGGCATATACTGCGCATGGAGCGCCCGGCCGAACCGGTGATCATGGAAATCGACGCCATACGCCTGACTCAAGTGGTGACTAACCTCCTGACCAACGCTGTCAGATATACGCCGGAGAAGGGCCGGATCGTGCTGGGATGGCGCATCGAGAGCGACGCCGTGATCATTTTCGTGCGCGACAACGGTGCGGGCATTGCGCGGGAAATGAGCAAGCAGATATTTTCGATGTTTGCGCGCGTGGAGTCCGAAAGCAGCCGCGCCGACGGCGGGTTGGGCATAGGCCTGGCCCTTGTCAAAGGGCTCGTCGAGCTGCATGGCGGCCGCATCGAGGCGCACAGCGAAGGGCTCGGCAAGGGTAGCGAATTCGTGGTCTCGCTGCCGCGCGCGCTGGTGATTGACGAACCGCTCGCAACCCCCGCCGCGCTGCATGTTGACAGCGGCCCGCAAGTCGCGAAGCGCGTGCTGATTGCCGACGACAACGTGGATGGAGCCGATACGCTGGGAATGTTTCTTAAACTCGAGGGCCATGAGATTCATATTGCGCATACCGGCCAGGAAGCGTTCGCGCTGGCCGCGCGCGTACGGCCTGACATCGCAATCCTCGATATCGGCATGCCCGACATCACCGGCTATGACCTCGCAAGACGGATCCGCCTCGAAGCCTGGGGCAGCAACATGCTGTTGATTGCCTTGACCGGCTGGGGCCAGGAGAACGACAAACGTCTGTCTCTGGTCGCCGGTTTCGACCACCATCTCACCAAACCGGTCGACCCGCGGGAGCTCATTCAATTGTTTGCTGGGAACTGAAGCCGCGGAGATTCGTGAAAAAGACCCGCCGGTTCTCCTGCATAAATCTTCTCGTGACGCCCACATATCACACTGGGTTGCCATCGTCGCTTGTGCGCGGGGCGGGACACAGCGCCGATGAACCGGCCTATACTCAAACCGCCACAACCCCTGCACTGCTTTAACCGGCCGGCCGGGCGCAAACCGTCTTAAGCGGATGCGGATCGTTATGTTTCCGCGCGCACTTCCGCCGATAGCACCTGATCTACGCCGTCAGATTTTCCTTTGAGGAGATCACCACATTAGTACCGGCGCTCCAGGCTCAGGATTGGCGATCCTTTTTGACGCGGCTGTATCCGCGCTCGCGGCCTGCGGCCTCCATCACTTTAACTGCAAAGCGTGCCCATCTCGGCGGCGCCGCGGATGAATCCCTTCCTCGCATTGAAGCGCTTTATTCCGGCCAATGCCCGAATCTACGTTTTAATTGTAGTTTTCAACGCAGTGCTCATCGGCGCCTTGTGGGCGTCCATGTTCGCGACATTGCGGGTGGAACGCGCGGACACGATCCGCGCTGCGATCCAGAAGAACGATTTGCTTGCAATCTCGTTCGAGCTCTACGCCGTTCGCAACATCGAAAATGCGGACGCAGCTATCCGCTACATGATCCGTGAATACGCGCGTGTTGGCCGGCACATGGACATGGGCAAATCCAATACGGAATACGCCGTCGCGAGCGAGAGGCTGTCCGGACTGGCCCTGGCAGACGAGTGGGGCAACGCCCGGACTGCCGGCTATCCGGCAGCCTCGCAATCTCTCAACGTGGCCGACCGCCAATATTTTAAATCCCACGTCAATCGCAATGACGGCAAGGTGTTTATCGAACCGGCGATTACTGGTCGCATCAGCGGGCGGCCCCTGATCCCCGTCACGCGCCGGATCAACAACGCCGACGGCACGTTCGGCGGTGTCGCAATGGCGTTGCTGGAGCCTGTCCGTTTCATGGACTTTCTGAAGGTCTCGGAAATGCGCACCCTCGACACGATTTCGCTCGTCGGCGCCGACGGCATCGCCAGGGCGCTCTCAAGGGGCTCGTCGGCAAGCTGGCAGGGAGATACCGGCAGCAGCGTGCCGGCCGGCAAAACGGCGGCGGGCACCGCGGGCAACTATTTCGCCGCCGGTTCGGTCGATGGCGTTCCCCGCTTCTATAGCTACCGGGCACTGGCCAATTATCCGCTGACCGCTATCGTCGGGACGGCAGAGTCGGATGTCATGGCCGAGTTCTATCGTCGCCAGACCGAGTACTGGCGGGCAAACGCAGCGGCGACCGCAGTGATAATCGGCTTCGCTCTCCTGCTGATGCACGCCCTGGCAAGGCAGCGTCGTGCGGCAGCGGGCGCGACGCGCAGCGATGCCCGCATGGCTGCAATGGTCGAATCGTCAGATGACGCTATCATTACCAAGGATCTCAACGGGGTAATTTCCGGCTGGAATGCCGGTGCGCAAAGACTTTTCGGATATACGGCTGATGAGATGATCGGCCGCTCGATTGCGCAGTTGATTCCACCGGCGCGCAGCGATGAGAAAGAGCTCATTCTGTCGAGGATCAGGCGCGGCGAGCGCATCGAGCACTTTGAAACTGTGCGGGTGGCTAAGGACGGACGCCTGGTCGATGTCGTGATTACGACCGTGCCCCTCCATAACGAGGCCGGCGAGATCGTAGGAGCGTCAAAAGTGGGCCGCGATATCACCGAGCGGAAACGGACCGAGGAAGACGTCCGCAATTATTCGAGCAGATTGTTAGCGCTGTCGCGAAAGCTCCTCCAGGTGCAGGAAGACGAGCGCAGCCGTCTCGCGCGCGATCTGCACGATCAGGTGGGGCAGGCGTTGACTGCACTCAAAATTAATCTGCAGGTCATTGGCCGCCAGCCCGCCGCAAAGCCGGTTGCATCGAAGATAGGCGAATGCGTTCAGATCGCGGACGACGCAATACAGCAGGTACGCACATTGGTGTTCGATCTGCGGCCGCCGCAACTTGACGAGCTCGATCTGCCCGTTGCTCTGCGCTCGCACGCCGAGCGCTTGCTTGCCCCGGCTGGTGTCACACTGCATTTCGAAGGGCCGGCGGTGCCGCCGCCAGCTCTGAAAACGCTCGACATCGTATGTTTTCGAATCATGCAGGAAGCGCTGACCAATGTTTTGCGCCATGCGCGCGCACGCAATGTATGGATCGAGCTTGCCGTGGAAGCGCATTCACTGATACTGACCGTGCGCGATGACGGCATCGGTTTCGACCTGGCAACAGCGCACCGGCTTGCACTGCACGGCGACAGCGTCGGTTTACTCAGTATGGAAGAACGCGCAGCGCTCGCGGATGGCCGCATCGAGTTCATTACGGTGGCCGGTAAGGGCACTACGGTGCGCGCGATATTTCCCCGCGGGCCGACGCAATCGCCCTCTGGCGCGGCTTGACCTCCTTACGAATTTTGCTGGCGGACGACCACGCACTGGTGCGTGCCGGCATCCGTTCCGTATGCGATTTAATCGACGGGTTCATCCTTGTCGGCGAAGCAACCGATGGCGCCCAGGCATTAAAACTGGCCATAGAGCACCAC
The DNA here is from genome assembly GCA_028292435.1 of Betaproteobacteria bacterium. Taxonomy (GTDB): domain Bacteria; phylum Pseudomonadota; class Gammaproteobacteria; order Burkholderiales; family SG8-41; genus PALSA-1004. The sequence goes on along the minus strand of JAQGMI010000088.1, from coordinate 9,723 downwards.
CCGGACCTGGTGCTGATGGACATCACGATGAAGACTCTGAATGGTCTGGAGGCGACTCGCCAGATCAGGCGCGAACTGCCTGAGACGCGCGTAATCATACTTTCAATGCACGCCTCGGAAGACTATGTGCAGCAGGCATTGAAAGCGGGCGCCGTGGGCTACCTGCTCAAGGATTCGGCGGTGACCGAACTCAAAGCGGCGATTACCGCGGTCATGCGCGGGGAGATCTATTTGAGCCCGCAGATCTCGCGCGTGGTCGTCGAAAGTTACATGCGCAACGCAGAAGCGGTTGCCGGGCCGCTCGATCTGCTAACACCTCGCCAGCGCGAAATTCTGGAATCGATCGCACGCGGGCACACGACCAAAGATATTGGATTTCGTCTGGGGCTGAGCGTGAAAACGGTCGAAACTCACCGCGCCCAGATCATGGAGCGGCTGAACATACACGATGTCGCCGGCCTCGTGCGCTTCGCGATTCGCAGCGGGTTGATCAGCGCCGACAGTTAAATTTTTGGCGCCTCCGGCGCGATTCGCTGGACCCGCCCGCAACTGCCGGGACACCGAATATCGGGGCTAGCCTAAGGTATTTAGCAGTGCCGCACAGGGGCTGCACCGATAGCTTTGAACGCTTGCCGGGCGCACGATCACTGCCCTTATGGCATGGCTAAAAATCCCACTGAATAAAAGGCCCCGCTAATGCGCAAGTTGCGCGTACTGGTCGTCGATGACAGCGCGCTGTTTCTTGGAGCGGCACGGAATGTTCTATCAGTGCTTCCGGAAGTGGCATGCGCCGAGTACGTGAGGTCTGGCGCCGACGCGTTGGCCAAGCTCGCCGCATTTTGTCCAGACCTCATGCTGGTAGACGTCATGATGCCGGGCATGAGCGGATTCGAAGTGCTGCGAGCTGTGCGTGACTGCGCCGTGGTGCCGGTCATGTACGCGATCACCATGCATGATTCCGCGGATTTTCTGGCCGAGGCGATAAAAAACGGCGCTGACGGCCTGATTCCGAAGCGCGAATTTGCGGAAAAAATCCGCGAACTCATTGCGGATCTGGCCAGCGAGAACGCGAAACCCAAAGTGACGAATCAGCCACTGTCGAAAAATGACGTCCATACCCAACAGGAACAGAATAATGAAACGGACTAACGGGAAAAAAAGCCACGCCGTGGCGAAAGCGCCGACGGGCATCATCGGGTTTGATGAAATCACCGGCGGGGGATTGCCGCGCAGCCGCACGACGCTGTTGCTGGGCGGTCCGGGCTCCGGCAAGACGATACTCTCGCTCCAGTTTCTCGTGCATGGCGCGCAGCATTGCAAAGAGCCGGGGGTCTTCGTCGCCTTCGAAGAATCCGCCAAGCGCATCGTGGCCAATGCTGAAAGCTTCGGCTGGAACCTGGATGGTTTGCGGCGGAAAAAATTGTATTTCATGGATGCCCAGCCGTTGTCAGACATGGTCCAGTCTGGAAGTTTTGATCTGAGCGGGATGCTGGCCATGCTCGAGGCCCAGACCGAGGCTATGGGAGCGAAGCGCATCGTATTCGATGCGCTCGATGTCGTATTGGCGCTGCTGCCCGACGCGGCGGCGAAAAGGCGCGAGGTCTATCGCCTGCATGAGTGGTTGCTGGCGCGCGGTTTAACGGGTCTCATCACTGCCAAAGCGGGCGGGGATGACGTGAGCTCGTTCAATCAGCAACAATTCGGCTTCATGCAATTTATGGTCGATTGCGCGGTGATCCTGAACCACAGCGTGGTGCAGGGCGTTTCGCAGCGCAATCTGCGCGTGCAGAAGTATCGCGGCTCCAGCTTCGACGAGAACGAATCGCCGTTCCTGATCGGCGCGCGCGGACTCGAGGTCGACGGCACGCGTACTCCGGACCGCGTGATCGCCAAGGTAAGCAACGAGCGCGTATCGAGCGGCGTCAAGCGGCTCGATACGATGCTGGGTGGCGGCTACTACCGCGGCGCCTGCGTTCTGACTACCGGTTTCCCCGGCACTGCCAAGACGACGTTGGCCGGCGCTTTCGCCGAGGCCGCGTGCCGGCGCGGCGAGCGCACGCTCTTTATCAGCTTCGATTCCGATTCGAACGAGGTGATCCGCGACCTTGCGTCGGTGGGAATTCAGCTCGGGCGTTACGTTAAAAGCGGGTGCCTGCGCATGGCGTCTGCGCGCAGCATTACCGGCAGCGCGGAGACTTATCTGGTGCGCATCAAGACGCTTGCGACCGAGCACAGGGCGCGTTGCCTGGTGATCGACCCCATGTCGACATGGTCGAAGTCCGGCAATGACTCCAATGCGCACAGCGTGGCTGAGCGCCTGACCGACTGGTCGAAGGCCAACGGCATCACCCTCGTGTGCACCAGCCTGACCGACGAGATGGCGGGTCAGGCGGAAAGCGGAACATCATTGCAGATGTCGACGCTGGCCGACACCTGGATTCAACTGAGCTATCTGATGCAGGCCGGCGAGCGCAACCGGGGATTGTCGATCATCAAATCCCGCGGCACGGCGCATTCCAATCAGGTGCGCGAACTGATTCTGAGCGATTCGGGTGTCACGCTCGCCGATACCTACACCGCGGGCGGCGAAGTACTGATGGGGACGCTGCGCTGGGAGAAGGAAGGCGCCGAGCGTGTCGCGACCGAAGTCACCGAGGTTGCCGGCAAGTTAAAGCGCGTCAGGCTTGATGCCGAAGAGGCCGAACTCGAAGTGCGGGTGAAGTCGCTGCAGGTTGAGTTGCAGGCCAAGCAGGTCGAGAAAGCCTTGCTGATCAGCACTACAAAAGTCCGGGCGGGAGAACTGTCGCGTGGCCGTGCGCAAATGGAGGAACTGCGCGGCGCCGACGTGGCGATTGCGGGGCGCAAATGAAAGCACGGACTAAAGCCAGAAACGTGCATGCCAAGTTCCGGTTTCGCCTGTATGTCGCCGGCGACGCGCAGAATTCGGCACAAGCGGTAGCCAATCTGACCGCGCTGTGCCGCGCCTACTTGCCGGATCGGCATTCTGTTGAACTAGTCAACGTCTTTCGAGAGCCCAAGCGCGCGCTCGCTGATGGCATCCTGATGACGCCTACGCTAGTCAAGCTCGCTCCCGCGCCGTCGCCACGCCGAATCGTCGGAACCCTCAGTCAGACCGGGCCGGTGTTGCTGGCCCTCGGGTTGGTGGCCGCCGAATAGCGGGGAAAGTTAAACGCATGCCGACACGCTCCGCGCCATTCGGGCAATCAATATGACCGTAGAGTCGATTCTCACAGACGGGGCGACTGCGGAAGTTGCCGCGTTAATTGCGACGCTGCACAAAACCGGGCAACGCATCGAAGAATTGACCGCCGGCGAGGTCGATGCAGTCGCGGGTCACGATGGCAAGGCATTTTTACTGCGTGGCGCCCAAGAACAACTGCGCCAGATCGAATCAGCCAGGCAGGCCGCAATTCTCAACGCCTTGCCTGCGCATATCGCGTTGCTCGACCCGCGAGGTGTCATCATTTCGGTGAACGAGGCATGGCAGGGTTTCGTGCGCGCGAATGCCATTCAGGATCCCGGCTACGCGATCGGCGTCAATTACCTCGACGCATGCGATGCGGCGCGCGGCGAAGACGCGCCCGAAGCTCATGATGTCGCCGCCGGCATCCGCGCGATATTGAATGGCGAGACGAAGCGCTTCGCCCTCGAATATCCGGGCCACCTCCCGGCCGAAAAACGCCGCTTTCAGCTGACGGTAATCCCGCTGTCCGAGGGACGTCCGAATGGTGCGGTGATCATGCATCTTGACGTCACGGTCGCGCGGCAGATCGAAGAGCGCCTGCGCGAAAGCGAATCGAGATTCAGGCAGATGGCCGAAAACATCCGCGATGTCTTTTTTCTGATCAGCGCGGATGACCAGCGGATGCTCTACGTGAGCCCCGCGTACGAAGCAATCTGGGAACGCAGTTGCGCAAGCCTCTATGCGGATCCGCAGTCGTGGAACGACGCCATCCATCCGGAAGACCGCACGCGCGTCGATCAAACCCTCGCCGCGGGAGCCGTCACCGGACATTTCGATCATGAATACCGCATCCTGCGGCCGGACGGCGCGCAGCGCTGGGTCCGAGTGCGCGGCTACCCGATCCGCGACGATATGGGCAGCTTGCAGCGGATCGCCGGTCTTGCGGTCGATATCACTGCCAGCAAATACGCCGCCCAGGAATTGCTCGAAAGCGAGCGGCGCTTCAGCGACCTGCTGCAAAACGTCGAACTTGTATCGGTGATGATCGACAGCGAAGCGCGTATTACATACTGCAACGAATATTTTCTTCGTTTGACCGGTTGGCAGCAGGACGACGTGATCGGCCGCGACTGGTTTGAGGTTTTCATTCCGCCCGAAGCCGGCGAAATGAAAGCGGTTTTCGCGGCGCTGCTGGCCGATGTGTCCAGTGCGTCGCACAATGAGAATGAAATTCTCACGCGTTCCGGCGAGCGCCGGCTGATACGCTGGAACAACTCGGTATTGCGGTCGGGTGTCGGTGAGGTGACTGGAACAGCCAGCATCGGCGAAGATATCACCGAGCAGAAACGCGCCGAAATCCGGATCAAGCGCCTGAACCGCGTATACGCAGTGCTGAGCGGGATTAATACGCTCATCGTGCGCGCTACCGACCGTGCCGGGCTTTTCACGGAGGCGTGCCGCATCGCCGTCGAGCACGGAAAATTCCAGATGGCGTGGGTAGGCATTCTCGATCGCTGCAAGATGAACCTGGTGCCGGTCGCCTCGACCGGCGTGAATGACGAAACCCTGAACGCAATCAAGGAACGCTTTTCATTGTCGTTGACCGGGGACGCGTCGCTGAAGACTTCCCTAGCCGCGGCGGCGATCAAGAACAAAGAGATCGTCATCTCCAACGACACACAAAGCGACCCCAGGGTCGTCTTCAGCAGGACGTTTAACGAAGCCGGGGTCCGTTCGATGGCGCTGTTGCCGTTAATCGTCGACGGCGACGCGGTTGGCATTCTTGCTCTCTATTCGGGCGAGGCCGGATTTTTCGACCACGAAGAGCTGACCCTGCTCGCAGAACTCGCCGGCGACATTTCGTTTGCGATTGCGCATATCGCGAAAGAGGAAAAGTTCGCGCGCCTGAGCCGGATCCAGGCGGTCATGAGCGGCATCAACGCCGCGATCGTGCACGTCAAGGGCCGCCAGGAGCTGTTCGACGAAGCGTGTCGCATCGCGGTCGAGGACGGCAAGCTCGGGCTGGCGTGGATAGGCGCGCTCGACCCGCCGACACAGGACGTCACGCCGGTCGCCTGGGCGGGCGAGAGCGCGGAAGAACTTACGCGGACAAAGTCCTCCGCGCGGACCGACACGCCGCAGGGACAAGGCGCAGTTGCGCGCGCCATCCATGAACGCACCCCGATATTCAACAATGACATTGTCAACCACCCGTTCGGCGGACCGCGTCTCAAGCAGATTGTGACGCTCGGTTTCAAGTCGCAGATTACGTTGCCGTTGTTCGAAGGCGTCCCGGTCGTGGGGACGCTGACGATGTACGCCATGGAGCCGGACTTCTTCGTCGAAGAAGAGGTTGCGCTTCTTACTGAGCTCGCCGAAAACATTTCGTTTGCGCTCGACCATATCGGCAAGGCGGAAAAAATTGCGCGCCTGAGCCGCATCCAGGCACTCATGAGCGGCATCAACTCGGCGATCGTGCACATCGTGGACAGGCAGTCATTGTTCAATGAAGCCTGCCGTATCGCGGTTGAACTCGGCGGCTTCGGATTGGCATGGATCGGCAAGCTCGATCCTGCGAGCATGGAGGTTTCGCCACTAGCCTGCGCCGGCGTTGAGTCGGAGTTTCTGCTGCAGTACAAATCCACGGCGCGGTCGGACTCCCTGCTGGGCGAGGGCGAACTTGGCCGCGCGATCAGAGAGAAAAGCGCCGTCTACAGCAATGACCTTACCGCCAGCGCCGACGTGGGGGGCGAGCGCAGGAGGGAGGCAATAAGGCGCGGCTACCGGTCAAGCATCGTTCTGCCTTTGCTCGTGGCGGGGACGGCAGTCGGCAGCCTTACGCTGTTCGCGAAAGAGCCTGATTTTTTCAATGCCGACGAGTTGAAGTTGCTCAATGAAATCGCCGGTGACATCGCGTTCGCGATCGAAAATATCGAGCGCCAGGAAAAGCTGGAAAAGCTGTCGCGAATCCGCGCGGTCTCGCGCGAAATCGCCGTCGCGATCGTGCACATTCCCGAGCACGACGCATTGCTGCGGGAAGTGTGCCGAATCGCTGTCGAACACGGCAGGTTCGAGCTGGTGTGGATAGCCGCGCTCGATGCGGCAAAGCAGGAGGTCAGGCCCGTCGCATGGGAGGGATTTTCGACGGAAACCGCCGGCGCGGTGAGTTGGTCGAGCATTACAGCCGCCGCCGGAACGCTCGGGGAAGCGATATCGACCCGCCAGCCGGCGACACGCAGCGACATAGAGGGAGTAAAAAAGTCTAGCGGACTGCGCCACGAAGCGTTAGAGAAGGGATGCCGGTCTACCATATCGCTGCCGCTGTTAGTTGCCGGCAAAGCGGCGGCGATCGTCGTGCTCTTTGCGCCGGGCGTGGGATTTTTCGACAATGAAGAAATTGCGCTGTTAAGCGAAGTGGCGGCGAACGTCTCCTTTGCGCTCGAGCATTTCGAAAAAGAAGATAAGATCGCGCGCCTCAGCCGCATTCAGGCACTCATGAGCGGCATCAACTCCGCGATCGTGCGCGTGCGCGATCGTCAGGAGCTTTTCAACGAAGCATGCCGTATAGCCGTCGAAAGCGGCGGATTCGGCATCGCGTGGATCGGCAAGTTCGATCCCGCGGCTGAAGAGATAACGCCGGTTGCATGGGCCGGAATCGAGGCCAACGAAACGAATGCGCGGCGCTGTACGCGCGTGGATTCACCGGCTGGCCAGGGGCTCGCCGCGCGCGCGGTCAGGGGGAAAACCGCGGTTTTCGAAAACGATCTCACTGACAAGCCCTACATCGGCGGCGGCGGGCGCAAAGAGGCGATTCGGCGCGGCTATCGCTCGCTGATTGCATTGCCGCTGCTCGCCGGGGACGCCGTGCTGGGAACCCTTTCCTTGTTCGCCAGCGAGCCCGATTTTTTCGATGCCGAGGAAATCACGCTGCTCACAGAGTTGGCTGGCAATATTTCGTTTGCGATCGAAAACATCGAGCGCCAGGAAAAACTGGAGAAGTTGTCACGCATCCGCGCGGTATCGGGTGAAATCAACGTCGCCATCGTGCACGCTCTCAACCGGGATGCGCTGCTGCTGGAAGTCTGCCGTATCGCCGTCGAACATGGAAAATTCCGCTTCGTATGGATAGCAGCGGTCGACGAGATAAAACAGCAAATCCGGACCGTAGCGTGGAACGGATTCTCGCCCGAGTCCGCGCACAAAATCGATTGGGCGAGCATCTGCGCTGTCGGTGGAACGCTAGCCGAGGCGATTCGGACGCGGCAACCGTCGATGCGCAGCGATGCGAATGTCGAAACGCGCACCCGCGGTCTTCGATACGAAGCGGCACAGCAAGGCTATTTGTCCATGGTATGTCTGCCCCTGATGGCGGCCGACCAATTGGCGGCCCTGATCGTGCTTTATGCGCAGGGCGCGGGGTTTTTTGACAACGAAGAAGTCGCGCTGCTCAATGAAGTTGCGGCGAACGTCTCGTTCGCGCTCGGCAATTTCGAAAAAGAAGAGAAGATCGCCCGCCTGAGCCGTATTCAGGCTTTGATGAGCGGCATCAATTCCGCGATTGTGCGCGCGCGCGACCGAGTGGAGTTGTTCAACGAGGCATGTCGCATTGCAGTCGACGAGGGCAAGTTCGGAACGGCGTGGATCGGCACGTTTGACTCTCAGGACAAGCAGGTGACGCCGGTCGCCTGGGCGGGGCGCGCTGGAGAGAGCCTCGCTTGCGCCAGAGCGGTCTCGTCCATCGACGTCGTCAGCGGAAGCGGCGTTGTCAGCCGTGCGATAAGGGAAAAACAAGCGGTTTTCGACAATGACATAGCATCAGGCGTCGTTGTGCAAACCCGGCGACGTGCCGAAGCCATACGCAAAGGCTTCAATTCTTTAGTCGTCGTGCCATTTGTAATCGCGGATACCGTAGTCGGGCATCTTTCCCTGTATGCGAGCGAAGCCGTGTTTTTTAACGAGGGCGAGTTGAAGCTGCTTAACGAAGTGGCGTGCAACATTTCATTCGCGCTCGAAAACATCGAGCGCCAGAAGAAACTCGAAAAGCTGTCGCGCATCCGCGCGGTGTCAGGTCAGATCAATGCCGCCATCGTACGAGTTACGACGCACGATGCGTTGCTGAAAGAAGTCTGCCGCATTGCCGTGGAATCCGGCAAGTTCGAGCTGGTCTGGATCGCCGCGCTCGACCGCAAGACGGATAAAGTCCGCCCGGTTGTGTGGGCCGGATTCCCTTCTAAAGTTGCGCACGCGGTCGACTGGAAAGCCATTAGCGGGGCAAAAGGGGTCATCGCTGAATCCATCCGCACCACAAAATTGTCGGTGCGCAACGATATCGTCGCGCAGGCGAGCTCGGGCGTGCTGCGCGAAGATGCGATTAAAAGGGGCTTCTTTTCAACCGTCAGTCTACCTCTGGTGGTCGATGAAATCGTCGAGGCCGTCATCATTCTCTACGCGCACGGGACTAATTTTTTCGATCAGGATGAGCTGGTTTTGCTCAGCGAGGTGGCTTCGGACATCTCGCTGGCCTTGCAATCGATCGCGCGCCGCGAGCAACTCGATAAGCTGTCGCGGATCCGGGCCGTATCGAGCGAGATCAATGCTGCCATCGTGCGTATAAACGACCGTGAGGCGCTGTTGCGCGAGACCTGCCGCATCGCGGTCGAGCACGGCAAGTTCGACATGGCGTGGATCGGTACGGTGGACCATGCAAACCAGCACATCGAGCCGGTTGCGTGGGAAGGATTCTCGACCGAAGCCGCGCACGATTTGACTTGGGACAGACTCAACCGGCCGGGCGTAACTCTCGCGGAGGTCATGCGCACCCGCAAAGTGGCCGTTCGCAACAATCTGGATACAGAAATGCGGGCGGGCGCTTTGCGCGAGGAGGCAATGACGAAAGGTTATCGTTCGACTGTATGCATCCCCTTCATGGTAGATGACGTCGTCGTGGCGGCCATCATTCTGTTCGCAGCTGGCCAGAACTACTTCGATGACGAAGAGGTAGCCCTGCTCACCGAATTGGCGTCGGATGTTTCGTTCGCGCTGCAGTCGATCGAGAAGCAGAAGAAACTGGAATACCTTTCTTACTATGATGTGCTCACCGGCCTGGCCAATCGCACTCTGTTTACAGAGCGCGTCGCACAGTACATGCGCAGCGCGGTCGCGGGCGGGCACAAGCTTGCCGTCGGTCTCTTAGACCTGGAACGGTTCAAGAACATCAACGACAGCCTCGGCCAGCCGGCCGGCGACGCGCTGCTGAAACAGGTTGCGGTGTGGCTTACGCAAAACGTGGGCGACAAAAATCTCGCGGCGCGAGTGGGCGCCGATCATTTTGCCGTCGTGCTGCCGGTGGTAAAGGCCGAAGGCAACGTCGAGCATCTGGTGCAGAAGACGCTGGACGCTTTCCTCGATCATCCATTCCGGCTGAACGAATCCGTATTCAGTATCGCCGTCAAAGCCGGCGTGGCGCTGTTCCCGGAAGACGGGGTGGATGCAGACACTCTGTTCATGAACGCCGAGGC
>JAQGMI010000041.1 GCA_028292435.1 Betaproteobacteria bacterium | reverse complement strand
CAACTGGAGGCAGCAAACAAAAAGGCGGGGAAGCCCCCGCCTTTTTGACGATGCCGTTCGCGCGTGCTGCGCGAATTGGTGAAACTTACTTCTTCATCGGCGTTGCGTCGGCTTTTGCGTCGGCTTTTGATTTGGTCAAATCCGTCTTGGCGTCGGCTTTGCTTTTGGTCGCATCAACGTCAGCTTTGCCCTTCGTCGCATCGGCTGAAGATGCTGCTTTTGAAGCTTTCGCATCGGCTTTAGCTTTAGCTTTCGCTTCTTTCTTCGCTGCTGCGTCGGCTTTAGCTTTGGCTTTCGCATCGGCTTTGGCTTTGGCTTTTTCTTCTTTCTTCGCTTTGGCGGCCGCTTGTTTCTCTTCTTTCGTCATTGCTTTCGGCGCTTCAGCTTTGGCAGGCGCTGCCGGCGCTGCAGCCGGGGCTGCAGGTGCCGCCGGAGCAGCTTTCGGCGCGTCGGCCGCAACGGCGGTCAGGGTAGTCGCGGCAAAGACCGTGGCAATCAGGGTGGCTAACAGCTTGTTCATTTTTTTCTCTCCATTGGTTGATCCGGTGATCCGGATGAACCTAATAACGCGCGAAAATGGAGCCAGTTGACAGCCGCCCGGCCATTACCGTGCCGCCTTGCTTCAAAACAGCTCGAAAAGCACTAAAAGTGTGCCAATTTAGCGCACTAGCGCAGATCCGGCGACGACGGCCGGTGCACATATAGTGGCGTCTTCGTTGCACCTCCTGATATCCGGACATCATTACATGTCGTCGGCATAACCATTGCCCGGCCTTGCCGGCAGCGATGCAACCGTACGCCGGTCTATGGAGAATGTCGATGGCGCGCGCGCAACCTGCGCAATGCGGCCACCGCGTCGCGGACGACCGGGGCGCGGTCGAACCAGCGCTGCGCGTGGATGTCGGTGCGCGACGGCCGCTGATAGCCCAGTTCCGGAATCGCCACCCAAGTCTCGATGTCGGGATTGTCTGCGCGAAAACGAGAATAGGCGCCGTCGACGTGCATGGGGCCGCCATCGGGGTGACCCGGCGGACGCTTCAGGATTGCCTCGAGATAAGACACCGCGCGCGCAATCACCGGACCATTGAACGCAACGAAGTGCGTCGTTTCGATCCGCGTGCCAGCAGGCGCTCGTGTCACGACGCCCGAGCCGTTTTGCCCAAGCTCAGCCTTGCCGCCGCCATAGAAGATGCCCCAGCCGGGCGGCAAAGCTTTCAGTGCCGGCTCCATCAAGCCGCCTATGGATAAAGCGAAATTGAGGTCGTCCTCAAGGATAAGCACGTTGCGCGCTTCGCTGGAGGCACGCAGGATGCCTAAGTGACTCATGAAGCACCCGCGCGCGCCGATGCTCGGGAATCCGGCAGTGTCGGTTGGGCGGACCGCATCGAACCGCTCAACGCCGCGCGCGTCCCAGCTCAAACCGACGCGAGCAAGCTGCTCGGCCATCTCGGTCCGCCGGTCTTTGCGTTGAGCCAGATTGATGATGCGAATCCGCTCGAAATGGTCATTCAATTTCATTGTCTTCAACCTTCATGCGCGGCGGCATGCGCTTGCCGAAGTCAATGCACGGACACGCCGTCTGGAAGGTTAAAAGAATGCGCGGGCGCGAAGGTCGCGTCAATCAGCGGACGCCGCTTTGCTTTGTACGCTCACCGGAACGTCGCCGTTCCGGGCCAAGTCACTTTTTCGCCGCGTCCATCTCCGCGAATGCCTCGCGCGCCAGGCGAAACCCATCGATACCTGCGGGCACGCCGGCATAAGCCGCGACCTGCAGCAGCACTTCCTTGATTTCGTCTTTCGTCACGCCGTTGGTGAACGACGAGCGGATATGCAATTTCAATTCGTGCTGGCGGTTCATGATCGTCAGCATCGCGATGTTGAGCAGGCTGCGGGTCTTGCGCGGCAAGCCGGGGCGCGTCCAGATCGCGCCCCACGCCGATTCTGTGGCGAACTCCTGCATCGCTAGCGCGAACTCGTCCGCGCCCTTGATCGATTTGTCGACGTACGCTTCGCCGAGTACTTCCTTACGCACCACGAGACCTTTGTTAAACAATTCGCTTGGCATAACGAGCTTCCTTGCAAAAGTTGATGGGGGAAATGCGAAGTCACTGGCGAGCGCCGGTGATGTTTCCTATGGTAGCACCCCCTTTTCATCCCCTTCCCGGCGCAAACTCAAGGGATTTCAATCTCAAAGGTCGGACTACGCTCATCAGCCGCGACCCGGCTGCTACTCGATCCGCGCGCCGGTCTCCTTGACGAGCTTGGCCCAGCGCGCCATCTCGCCTTTGATGATGCTTGCGAACTGATCGGGCGTATCGGCAGGCAGTTCGAATGCTTCGGCGGACAGCCGTTCGCGCACGTCGGGTAGTTGCAGGATGCGCACGACTTCGGTGTTGATTCTTTCGACGATCGCGCGCGGCGTGCCGGCCGGTGCCAGCATGCCATACCAGGTTGAGGTATCGAAGCCGGTCACACCCGACTCGGCGATCGTCCAGACTTCCGGCATGACCGGCGAGCGGCGAGCGCTCGTCACGCCAAGCGCGCGCAGGCGTCCGGCCTTCACCTGCGGCACCGATTGCGCGATGTTGCCGAACACGAGCGAGACTTCGCCGCTCATCACGGCTGTGACGGCCAGCGAATTGCCCTTGTAGGGGATCAGCAGCAGGTTGACGCGCGCCATGCTCTTGAAGAGTTCGGAAGCGAGGTGCGACGCGCTGCCGCCCGCGCCGATCGTGATTTCGCCCGGCCGCATTCTCGCCAGCCGCAATAAATCCTGCACGTCGCGCACCGGCAGAGAAGCGTGCGCGACGAGCACGTAAGGCGCCACACCGGCGCGCGCGATTGGCGCGAAATCGTTGATCGTGTCGTACGGCAGTTTTGCATACAGCGCGGCGTTGATGCCGTGCGTACCGCTCGTGCCCATGAGCAATGTGTAACCGTCGGGCGGGCTTTTGGCGACCAGTTCGCATCCGACGACGCCGTTCGCGCCGGCGCGGTTGTCGATAACCACCGGCTGGCCCCAGGCTTCGGACATCTTTTGGCCCAAGGTGCGCGCCAGCAAGTCCGACGGCCCGCCGGGCGCAAGCGGCACGACGATGCGGATCGTTTTGGCCGGGAATTGGGTCTGGGCGCAAACCTGCGTCGCGCCAAGCGCCAGAACGATAGCGAAGGCCACCGCCGATAAGCGCCGGTGAATGCAGATTTTTTCAAAGACCAATGCAGACTCTCGCCGGAAGTTTGACACGGGTTTCAGTTGCGGCGAATTGCGGCGACTTTATCGCTTTCGATTTATCGGCGGTCAATCTGCATTAATCGACCTTAATGCCCGCGGCTTTAACGACCGGCGCCCATTTCGCGATTTCAGAATGAATTTTTTCGCCGGCTTTCTCCGGTGTGCCGCCAACGGGTTCAAAACCGTTGTCGATCAGGCGCTGCTTCATGTCGGGCATGGCGATGATCTTGTTCAGTTCCGTATTGAGCCGTGCAATGATCTCTTTCGACGTGCCGGCCGGCGCAAGTATGGCGTTCCACGAGGTGACTTCGTAACCCGGCACGCCGCTCTCCCCGATCGTCGGCAGGTCCGGCAGCGCGAGTGCGCGTTTCGGACTCGTCACCGCGAGCGCGCGGACCCTGCCCGCCTTGATTTGCTGCACCACGGTGGCCGGCTCGCCGAAGATCATGCTGATCTCGCCCGACAGCAACGCAATCGCCGCCGGCCCGCCGCCTTTGTACGGCACGTGCGTAATTTTCGTGTTCGTCATCATCGTGAACAAAGCGCCCGTCAGATGGTTCATCGCGCCGCTGCCGCTTGATCCATACGAAAGCTGATCGGGCTTCGCCTTGGCGAGCGCGATCAGTTCTTTCACGTTTTTAACCGGTAGCGATGGATGCACGACGAGCACCTGTGGCACTTCGGAAGTCCAGATGATGGGCGCGAAATCGCTTTCCTTGAACGGCAGCTTCGAGTAAATGCTCGGGTTGATCGCATGCGTGCCCGCGTACGCGAACACAATCGTGTAACCGTCGGGCGGCGATTTCGCCGCCATCTCTGCCCCGATATTGCCGGCAGCGCCGCCGCGATTGTCGACCACGACTTGCTGGCCGAGCACGTCGCCGAGTTTCGGGCCCACGATGCGCGAAAGCACATCCGCGCCGCCGCCGGGCGGCCACGGCACGATAAAACGGATCGACTTTGACGGATAGGATTGCGCGAGTGCGGCACTCGCGGACAGCGCGAGCGCTGCCGCCATGAGTTTTGAAGTTTGCATTACATTCTCCTCCAGAAAATTCTAGTCCACCTTCATCCCGGCGGCCTTGACGACCTTGGCCCACTTCGCCGTCTCGACGCGAATGAGTTCGCTCAGTTTCTCCGGCTCGCCGCCGACGGGCTCATAGCCATTCTCGATCATGCGCTTGCGCATATCGGGCGCACTGATCGCCTTGTTGAATTCGGCGTTATAGCGCTTGACGATCTCGGACGGCGTACCCGCCGGGATCAGCATGCCGTTCCATGAAGTGACGTCGTAACCGGGCACGCCCGATTCAGCAACTGTCGGCAGCTCGGGCATCGCGAGCGAATGTTTCGGCGTCGTGACTGCGAGCGCGCGTACTTTGCCGCCCTTGATGTGCTGCACGATGGTGGCGGGCTCCGCAAACAGGATGCTGACTTCGCCTGACAGCAGTGCGATCGACACCGGACCGCCGCCTTTGTACGGCACGTGGATCATCTTCGTATTCGTCATCAGCTTGAAAAGTTCGCCGGCGAGATGATTGATCGCGCCGCTACCGGTCGAACCGTAAATGAGTTGATCGGGTTTTGATTTCGCGAGCGCCACCAATTCCTTCACGTTCTTCACGGGCAGCGAAGGATGCACGACCAGTATTTGCGGCACGGCAGCGGTCCAGATGATCGGCGCGAAATCGCTTTCCTGGAACGGCATCTGGCTGTAGATGCTACGGTTGACGGAATGCGTGCCCGAATACGCGAACATGATCGTGTACCCGTCGGGCGGCGACTTGGCGGCAATCTCCGCGCCGATATTGCCGCCCGCGCCGCCGCGATTGTCGATGATGACCTGCTGGCCGAGCGCTTCGGAGATTTTCGGGCTCAGCATGCGCGACAGCACGTCGGCGCCACCGCCCGGCGGAAAGCCAACGATCCAGCGGATCGGTTTGTTCGGCCAGGTTTGCGCGCCGGCGACTCCGCAAATTGCAATCAGCGCAGCAGCAGTTACGGAAAAGAAAAAATTCATTGATGCACCTCTTTACTGTGGCGGAGTCATCCGTGGCGAAGCTGGCCGATACACGGCGACCGTCGCGTCGAGTGTCGGCAAATTAGCGGCATTGACTATCGCGAGACCGCGGTAGGGGGTCGAGCGATCGATGCCTTCGCACTTGAGCCACGTAAACTCCACGTCGGCGATCTTGCCTTCGGCACGCTCGCGGTCGGCGACAAGCATCACCTGCGTGTCTTCCACCTGCGGCGCATGGTCGAGACCCGAAAACAGATTTCGCTTGTAGTAGCGGCGATCAATCAGCGCGAGCCACTCGCCCATACCGCGCACTGAAAGGTAATACGGATCTTTAAACACATCCGCTGAAGTCACGCTATAGATAGCGAGCGACGGCGACGCGCCCGGCGTATCGGTTTTGAACCGCTGCGCGGACGACACGCCCGGCACGGTTGCCATGATGCGCAAGTGCTCCAGATACCACGCGTCCCAGTCGGCGTGACGCGAATCGTCGGTGATGCCGCTTTGGCTGTTGAAAATCATGCGCGCACGCTGTTCGCTGCGTTGCGTCCGGCGATGCGGCCGGAGATGAACGCCCAGCCGAGATGGTGGCCGTGCCCTTCGAGCAGCAATCCACCCTGCCCGGTCGAACCCGCCGCATATAGCCCGGGAATGACGCTGCCATCGGCGCGCTCGACTTCGAAATTCGTCGATACGCGCAAGCCGCCATCGGTGAACACCACGTAGCTTTTAACCGGTCCGAGCGCGTAGTACGGGCCCTGGTCGATGGCGGGCCGCGCTTCGCGCGTCGCGTTGTATTCATTGAGTGAGCGCTTCAACGCTTCCGCTGCGACACCCATGCTCGCGGCGAGGCCTTCGATCGTATCGGACTGATGATAGATATCGGCGCGGTTGCGCCGGTAATCCGCGAGATATGCGTACGCAACGCCGGGCGCCGTCGATACGAAGTACGGCCAGCCGGAAAATTTCTGCGCGAGTTTTTGATCGAACACGATCCACGCAATGCGGTCGGGCTGCTTCGCCGTATGCAGATTGGGCTTGCCCAGTTCGTCGGTAAAGCGCTGGCCGTTCTTGTTGATGAGAATCGCGCCTTCTT
The DNA here is from genome assembly GCA_028292435.1 of Betaproteobacteria bacterium. GTDB lineage: Bacteria > Pseudomonadota > Gammaproteobacteria > Burkholderiales > SG8-41 > PALSA-1004. Next base: position 25,484 of record JAQGMI010000041.1, on the reverse strand, counting down.
TGTAGAGGTCGGGCGACGGCCCGAGCGCCGTCGTCAGGAAGCTCATCAGGAACGGGCGCAATATCCATTGCGGCAGATGTCCCATCGCCCAGGCAATGAGCTGCGCGACGATTTTGGTCGGCGGCAGTTTCTGGATCAGGTTCGCACGCGTCGGTGGAATGAACCGCATGATCGGCCCGCGCACGATGTCGCCGTTGACGACCGTCGCGCCAAGATCAAGCGCCATGCGATGGCCGTCACCGGTCGCGGTCGGATTGACGGCGTCGACTTCGACCACGTCGGGCGAAGCGAATCGCTGTTTCATGTCGCGGCCATTGCTGTAGTCGCCCGCGGCGAGGATGACGCCGCCCTTCGCGCGAAACTCGTGCATCGTACCGTCGTCCAGTCGCGCTTCGACACCGACGACGCGGCCGTTCTCGGTGATCAGGCGTTGCGTCGCCGTGTTGAGCCGGATGTCGACGCCGAGCGCGCGGCAGTGTTTCGTCAGGTGATACGCGAACGATTTCGAATTCGGCACCACGTTGTGCATGCGGTTATAGCGATGCGGTGGTTCCGGCATCGGCCCGACGAACACGACGCCAAGTGACATCAGCCATTCGAGCATTTCAGTCGTGTGATCGACCAAGATGCGGCGCAGTTTCAGATTGTCGCGCGGCGCGAGCGCGCCCGCGTGCAGCGCCAGGTCCTCGAAATGCTCGTCGGAGGAATCTACAATGCCGGCTTTTTTCTGGTGCGGCGTATTGACCGCGGTGATCGAGCCCACCGACCACGACGTCGAGCCGCCGGTGTGCGGATTTTTTTCCAGCAGAATGACTTTGCGCCCGAGCCGCGCGACTTCCGATGCCGCCGCGAGCCCCGTGCCGCCGCCGCCGACGACGACTACGTCGGTCAATGTTGCTTCAGTCAATGATTCCTCCGTTAAACCGGTAAAACGATCTCGCAACCGCAGGATTCAGTTTCTACCGCATCGACGGCAATAAAAAGGCGGGCACAACGCCCGCCCTGCTCCGCCATCGATCGCCTCGTTCAGTTTCCCGGCACGTTATGAATCTCGGGAAAGTAGATGTCCTTCCATGAACCCGCCTTGGTCTTGATCGAGCCGACCTCGAACATGAAATCCGCGTACTTCTGAATGTTGCGCGGCACTTCGGTAAAGACCAGGTTCGGGTCTTCGAGCTGTTTTTGAATTTCGGCGACCGAGCTTTTTTTGTCGCCGGATATGCGCAAATAGATTTCGGCCGCCTGCTTCTTGTCTTTGTTGATGAGCTGGATGGCTTCCGTGAACGCGGCGAGCACGGCCTTGTAAACCCGCGGATTGGCGTCGTGGAACTTGCTCGTCGAATACAGATTCGAGAACGTCGTCGGCCCGCCCATCACGTCGTCCGAACTCAGGATGCGGTGCACACCCGGCTGCTCGAGTTCCTTGTACATGAACGGCGGCGACGTGAAATGGGCAGTCACGTCACGCTTCGAGAGAAACGCCGCCATGCCGTCCGGATGCGCCATCGACACGGTCAGCGGATCGAGCCTGGCGTAGCTTTCCTTGCCCCATTCTTTCATCGCGGCCATCTGCATGATGATCGCGGGAATCGACACTTTCACCGCCGTCACTGCGATCTTGTCCTTCTCGGTAAAGTCCTTGATGCTCTTAATCGCCGGGTTGTTGACGTTCAACCACATCGGCGTCAACACCATGCCGGCCACGCCTTTGACTTCGTTGGCGCTGCCTTTGGTGCGCGCCCAGATCGTAATCACGGCCGGCGGTCCGTTGGTGCCGAAATCGACCTGACCGGACAACAATCCGTCGTTCATGGCCGCCGGGTTGGACAGCGTCAAAAACACGCCTTTGACTTCGGGCAGGCCCGCCGCTTTGGACTGCTTCTCAACCAGTTTCTGGTCTTCCATCACCATCAGCGGCAGAAAGCCGACGCCAAACTGCTTGGTGATTTTGACTTCGTTGACTTCTGAATGCGCTGCGCTGCATGCCAGCGCGAGCGCGGCTGCAAGCGTTAATTTTTTGCTGAATGACATTTCGATGCTCCGGTTGACTGACGAATACGCGCGTTACGCCGAACGCAGATGCTTGACCGCGATCTTTTGCGCCTCGGGCTCGGACAGTTTGCGCAGCAGGCTGCCGCAATCCATGATTTTCGGATCGACGTTCATCGCCGCATACGCCTGCCATGCGGACGCCTGCACGGCCGAATATACGGGCTTGCCGAGATCGCGCTCGAGCATGTCGAGCACTTCGAGCGCGCGCAGCTGCGTGCACGCCACGAACACCGCTTCCGAATCGGGTGTCGTCATTTCCTTCACCTTCGCGTAAATCTCCTCGGGCAAAATCTTCGCGTGGTCGAACATGTCGAGCATGTCGAAAGTGCCGAGTTTCATGACGTCGATGCCATGCGCTTTGGCGAATTGCTTGAGCCGCTCGTTGGTCACCTGCACATAGGGCGTGACGACATCGACTTTTTTGTGGCCATTCGCCATCAGGCACGCGGCCATCGCGCCCGCGGTCGTAATGGTCGGCGCCTTCGTAATGTCAGTCAGCTGCTCGCAGATCTTCTTGTTCCACGCCGGGCCTTCGAAAAAGCTGCCGCTGGTGCAACCATAAACGACGACGTCCGGCTCAACCATGCCGACTTCCTCGGCGGCCTTCTTGCTCGCGTTTTCCATGTTGCGCAGTTCTTCGGGCGTGCCTTCGCGGCCGCCGGCGATGCGCGCGGTGTGCACCGACACACCCGGGGGCGCGATGCGCCAGAATTCCGTTTCCATCGTCGTGTTGATCGACGGTACCAACAACCCGATCCTGCCTCGCCATCCGTACATGTTTAGTTCTCCAAAATTATTTCAAACAGTTATAGCCACGGATCTGTGGCTCAAAGTGTCAGGCAATCTGCGTTTCCTTGCCCGGCGCCGTCAAATCGCGGAGCAATCGGCCATAGCCCGGCACACCCTCGATGCGGCCAATCGCGCGCAGCGCCGCCCACACGCTGACCTGCGTCGTCGAAAGCACCGGCTTGCCGAGCTCGCGCTCGAGCTGGTCGATGACGTCCATGGTTTTCCAGTTGGTGCACGCGAGCACGATCGCTTCGGCATCGGGCCGGTCGATTTTTTTCGCAAGATCGTACGCGCTCGACGCATCGAGCCGGCCGACGACGAGATTGTCGACCAGGCCCAGGCCGTGCGCCGAAAGTACATTGAAGCCGTTCGCTTCGAGAAATGATTTCGCGATCGCATTGACCTTATCGTCGTACGCGGCGCCGAGCACGACGCGCGATACGCCAAGATGTTTCAACGCCTCGATGAGCGCCGTCGAGGTGGTCGTCGCCCGCTTGCCCGATGCGGCTTCAATCCGTTTTGCCATCTCGCGGTCGTAGCCGAGGCCTTTGAGGAAGCTCGGTGCGGCGGCACCGAGCACGATCACATCGACGTCAGCGGTCGCGAGATCGCGCGAACGCGCTTCGATGTCGTCGACCATGCCTTCGATTGAATCCGCCGCAATCTGCGAGAGCCGCAGGCGCGCGGCATGCAGCGTCACTTCTTTGGGCAGCGCGCGATAAAACTCGGGCTCTACGGTGGTATTGGAAGATGGAACGAGCAAACCGATGCGGCCCAAACGGATTCTCCGGAGAATTTGGAAGCGCTGAATGGTGGCGGCAGTTTTGCCGCGACCCGCGTGCGCGGGATACGAGCTACAGGGGATTTATAATCTAGCTGCCATCCGGTGTCAAACGCGCGGCAGTCTCTTTCTCATAGGGAAAATCGAATGCGCGCGTACGGTGCGCACCGCACTGCCACGGCACCGTTCCGGGCGACTACTTTTTGCGGCCGGCGTTCGAGACCTTGTCGACTGCTTCGACCGCAGCGTCGTACGTCTTGCGCGCCGATGCTTCGCGCGCCTTCGCCGCATCCATTTTCTTGCGCGCGCCGTCGGTCTGCGTTTTCAATTCATCCGCGCGCTTTTGTGTCGTCTTGTGATTATCGTCTGCCTGCTTGTATTCCTGTTCGGCCAGTTTCGATTCAGATTCCACTTTTTGCAGATCGCTGAATGCCGTGCCGGCTTTGCGCTGGGCGCGCTGCAGCTCGTCGGCAGGCGTCTGTGCGAACGCAAATGACACGGCGAAGCTCGTGATGAACGCAATCGACGCGTAACGCATGGCGACTCTCCCTTGAAGCAAACGCTCAGTCGAACTTGATGCCGAGCTTTGCAACCATTGTACGGTGAAATTCGAGCTGTTCGGCCACGAAGCGGCGCAATTCTTCGGGCGTGCCGCTGACCGGATCGACGGCGAGCTCGACGAATCTTTGCGTCACATCGGCGGAATTCATTGTTTTGACGACCGCCTGATTAAGGCGCGTGATGATGGGCGCCGGCGTGCGCGCCGGGGCGAACAAACCGAACCAGCCGGCGTTCTTGTAACCGGGCACGCCGGATTCGGCGACGGTTGGCACATCGGGCAGCACGGGCGAACGCTTCTCGCCGCCGACTGCGAGCGCTTTGAGGCGGCCCGCTTTTACGTGCGGCACGCTGCCGCCCGCCATCGGCCCGAAATAAAACTGGGTTTCATTTGCAATCGTTGCAGTGATCGCCGGCGCGCCGCCTTTATACGGCACGTGCACGGTTTGCTTCATGATGTCGGCGGCGCTCACGAAAAACGCAATCGCGAAGTGGCTCGTCGAACCGGTGCCGCCCGACGCGTAATTCAAGCCACCCGGCTTCGCTTTCGCGAGCGCGATCAATTCACGCACGTTCGCCGCCGGCACGGTGGGATTCACGACAAGCAGATTCTGCGCGATCGCGAAAATCGAAACCGGCGCGAAGTCGCGCACCGGATCGTAGCCAAGCTTCGGATGGATCAGCGGCGCAAACGAATGGGTCGAGACCGAGCCGGCGAGCAGCGTATAGCCGTCGGGCGTCGCATGCGCGGCGATTTCACCGCCGATCACACCGCCTGCCCCGCCGCGATTGTCGATGACAACCTGCTGCCCGAGCACTTCGGTCAATTTATTGACGACGATGCGCGCAATCGTGTCGTTCGCGCCGCCGGCGGGATTCGGTGAAATCAGGCGCACGGGATGCGACGGGTATTCCTGCGCGGCGGCATTGCCAGTGAACAGCGATACTGCAATCACCAGTGTCGCGCCGGGGCCTTCAATCCTCAATGCACGCACCCTCAATCCTACGTTTCGAGCGGCAGGCGTACGGCCTGCCCGGTCGCTGCCGCGCGCTCGATAGCAATCGTCGTCTCGAGCGTAATGCGCGCCTGCTCCGGTGTCGTGTGCACGGTCGGCGCGCCGGTGACCAGATGATCGAGCCACGAGCGCGTCTCGTTGCCGAGCGGACCCCAAAAATCACCGCACGCCCAATCGCCGGCGGTGTTGCTGCCGAGAAAGGCCATCTCGACGTTGTGATCGGGCACGTACGCGTGCGGGATGCCGCGCTCGGAAAACAACACATGATCCATGTGATCGTCATCGATAATCATCGTGCCTTCGGCGCCGAGCAATTCAACGCGATCGGATTGGCCGAGCGTCGGATAGCGCGTCGGCAACGCGTAACTCACGCCGAGATTGATTACCGCCCCGTCCGCCATCGTGACGATGCCCCACGTTACATCCTGGGCGCCATAACCTGCCGCTTTGAATATGCCGGTTTGTCCGCGCGCGATGACCTCGGCCGGGCGATTGCCTTCGAGAAACCAGCACATGAGATCAACGTAGTACGTGAGCACATCGACCACCGGCGTTGCATGCGCATCGCGCTTCAAAATCGAAAACGCCTGCGCGCGCGAGTTGTAGACCCGCGCGGTGCCGCCGACGACGCGCCCAAGCCGCCCGTGGATCATCTGCTCTTTGGCGCGCAGAAAACATTCCTTAAACCGCCGGCTGTAGCCGACGCGCAGATCGCCGCCGGTCTTGCGCCAGGTGTCGAGTATGTCATCGGCGTCAGCGAGTGTCAGCGCGAGCGGTTTTTCGACGAGCACGGGCTTGCCGAGTTCGAGCGCTTTCTTGACCGGCGCCGCATGCTCGCCTTCGGGCGTCGATACAAACACCGCGTTCACTTCCGGACGCGCGATGACCTCGTCGTTGCTGGCCGAATGAAAGTCGGCACCGGTCTGCTCCGCGAGCGCGCGTGCACGCGCCGGGTCCTTGTCCGAAATCGCGAGAAATCCCACTGACGGGTGCTTGGCCGCAAGCCGCGCGCGCAAGGTGCCGATGCGGCCGGCGCCGACGACTGCGATTCCGAGTTCTTTGCGCTGCAAGGCCGCTCCTTTTTTATTAATGCGAATCGATGATAACAAACAAACCGCGCCGCTTCCTCAACACCACGAGGCTTTGTTGCTATGATGCATTGAACGCGGGACACACCGTTTGCCCGATGGAGGAAAGTCAATGCATGGTTTTATAAAAATGATATTCATCGCGTTAACGCTGACTGCCGCGTTCGCCGGCGCGCAGAATTATCCGACGCGGCCGATCCGCTGGATCGTGCCGGTGCCCGCAGGCAGCACGACGGACATCGTGTCGCGCCTCGTCGGCCAGAAAATAAACGAGGCCTGGGGTCAGCAAGTCATCGTCGACAACCGCGCGGGCGGCGCGATGATCGTCGGCAGCGAAATCATCGCCAAGGCGACGCCTGACGGCTACACCGTTGGCACGCTGCTCACCCCGACGATCGTCAATCCATTCGTATTAAAGAACCTGCCTTACGACACGCTCAAGGACTTCACGCCCGTGTCGCTCATGGTGATGGTGCCCGGCGTGATGACCATGAATCCGTCGGTGCCGGCGAACAACCTCAAAGAAGTCATCGCGCTCGCCAAGGCGAATCCCGGCAAATACAACTACGGCTCGCCCGGGCAACTGACGTCCGGCCACCTGTCGATGGAGATGCTCAAAGTCACGGCCGGCATCAACATGACTTACATTCCGTATAAAGGCGGCGCGCCGGCGATTGCGGATTTAATCGGCAACCAGATTCAATTCCTGATCAGCGGCCCGCCCGGCGTGTTGCCGCAGATCAAGAGCGGACGCCTGAAAGCCATCGCAACGACCGCGGCCAAGCGCTCGCCGGGACTGCCCGACACGCCGACGTTTGCCGAAGCAGGCCTGCCCGGTTACGACACTTACGAGTGGTACGGCGTATTCGCGCCGGGCAACATGCCGAAAGACGTACTCGCCAAGCTGAGCAACGAAATTGCGCGCATCGTGAAACTGCCCGACGTCAGCGAGAAACTCATCGCGCAAGGCGCAATCCCGGTTGGCAACACGCCGGCTGAATTTTCTGCGTTCGTAAAACGCGAAATGGACACCTGGGGCAAAGTGGCGCAGCAAGTCGGCCTGAAACCCGATTAATCGATGCAGAAAAAACTGATCAGCTCGGGCTCGAGTTTCGAAACGCAGATCGGCTATTCGCGCGCGGTCGTGGTTGGCGACTGGATTCTCGTCTCCGGCACGACGGGTTTTGACTACGCAACGATGTCGATCAGCGATGATGTCGTCGAGCAGGCGGAACAGTGCTTGAAGAATATCGCCGCCGCACTGAAGCAAGCTGATGCCAGTCTCAGCGACGTCGTCCGCGTGAACTACATTTTTCCGAACGGTGCGGACTTCGAGCCGTGCTGGCCGGTATTTCGAAAGTACTTTGGCGAGACGAAACCGGCGGCAACGATGATCGCAGCCGGACTGCTCGATCTGCGAATGAAGGTTGAGATCGAGGTTACGGCGTTGAAGCAGCGCCGTTAATCTTGCACGCTAGCGTGAGCGACAAACGGCAGCCATGTTGCGCGAGATAACGGCAAGCAAGCGAACGGAGGGCGCATTCGAGCGGCGCTGGTATCAGGACGACCAGTTCGATCTTTATGTGTGGTTCGACAACGAAGGTGCTATCACGCACTTTCAGCTGGCTTACGATAAGCCGACGGTCGAGAAAGCGCTCGACTGGAAACACTCTGATGGTTTCATGCACTACCGTGTTAATCAATACGTTGGTGAGGCAGTCGGCTCCCTGACGCCGCTGCTGATATTGGACCCGGTCTTCCCGAAACAGCGCGTCATTCACCATTTCGACGGTTCCTCGTCCGGAATCGACATTGGTGTCGCCGCGTTCGTGTCCCGTATGCTGCGACGGGCGCCGAGTGTTTATTACAAGGACGATAAGATGAAATGGCCGGCGGCTGGCGTACTCGCCGGTGCGCTGTTTCTAATCTGGCGAATATTTCGATGACCGATCAAACCGATGAACGGCAAATCCGCGAGCTCATCCCGACCTGGATGGCGGCGACCAGATCTAGCGTTCGATCCGGTCACTCAGGCGTGTTCAATCTATTGACAGTTACATCGCAATGAAAGCACGGATAACACTTATCACACTCGGCGTTGATAATCTCGACAAGGCTGTCGCGTTTTATCGTGACGGTCTCGGCTTCTCCACCCAGGGCATCGTGGGGACGGAATTCGCGTACGGTGCGGTTGCGTTCTTCGAACTCCAGCCCGGCTTAAAACTCGCGCTGTGGCCACGTGCCAGCATTTCGCACGACTCGGGTCTTGTGCTAAGCGCGCGTAGCGCGACAAACATGACCATCGGTCACAACGTAATCTCGAGCGAAGAAGTCGACACAGTGATGCAGCAAGCAGCGCGGGCCGGCGCCATCATCGTCAAGCCCGCGCATGCAACCTTCTGGGGCGGATACGCCGGCTACTTCCAGGACCCCGATGGGCATTTATGGGAGATTGCGTACAATCCGCAATGGACTGAGTGAGGGAAATCATGTCAATCGATGAACAGCAAATCCGTGAACTCATCTCGACCTGGATGGCGGCGACCAAATCTGGCGATGCCGACACCGTCTTGAAGCTCATCACCGACGACGTCGTCTTCCTGATTCCTGGCAGACCGCCGATGTTGAAAGACGAATTCGCGGCGGCATTGCGCGCCCAGGCGGGAAATCAGGCGCCGAAGTTTGACGGTTATAGCGAAATCCAGGAAATCAAGGTGCTCGGCGACTGGGCGTTCATGTGGACGAAGCTGTCGGTAATCGCAACGCCGCCCGATGGCTCGCCGCCGATGGAACGGGCCGGACACACGCTGACCGTGCTCAGAAAAGAAAACGGGAAATGGCGACTCGCGCGCGACGCGAACCTTCTGGCGCCGGTAAAACGGACTTAAAGACCCACTGCCGACAGATCGAGCCGCCCTCTTTTCGTCGGCGGGCACCAGAAGTAGGCGCCGGTCACCGGCGTCGTGAACCGGAACAGCGCATCGACGATGCCGTCTTCGGCGCCGGTCATACGATTCAACTGCGCTTCGAATGCATAGAGCGACCGGCCGAACGCGACGAACATCAGACCGCCGCGCGTGGCGTCGTTCCACGGCATCGAGCGGCGCATCAAAAATGCTTCAGGCGCGAAGTCTTCCTGTGCGGTGCGTTTCACATGCGATGACTTCGGCGCGTCTTCGAGCTCGAAATTATCGTGCCGGCGGCGGCCGATGCTGTTGTCCTGCCGCTTGCCGTTCATTGCGTTGAACGCAGGAAAGTTGTGCACCCACTGCTGCACGGCGACGAACGAGGAGCCGTCGAGTCCGGCGCCTGCGCCGCTCATGATCGCTGCATCGACAGCTTTTTTGCCTTTCGGGTTCTCGGTGCCGTCTTCATAGCCGGTGAGATCGCGGCCGCTGCCATGACGGTATGCATCGACTGCATTTTCGAGCACAAATGCCGGCGCGAGCTTGTCTGCCAGGGTGCGGCTCAATTCAAACAGATCGCCGCGGTCGGTACCGCGCAGCCAGCACCATAACGCGGACGGTGTCGATGGCACGACTGCAGTTTTCGTTTGCGACGCAGGAAAGCGTTTAAGTCCCGGGATCGTGCGATCCAGCACGCGCAACAGCGATTGCCCGAGGCCGACGACGATGTTCTCGCCGTCGGCGATCTCGGCCAGGGTGCGCAAGGCACGCTTCGCGTGCGCGCGCGAGCCGAGCGCGAACGTCAGGTAACGCCCCTGCGCCGGCACCGGGCCGAGCACGCCGCCCTGGTAGCCCATCGATTACGCGCCGTAGCGTTTCAATGCAGCCTCATCGAACTTGAGTCCATGACCCGGCTTGGTCGGCACGATGAGTTCGCCTTTTACCGGCTGCGGCACTTCCTCGAACATGCGGCCCGACCACGGCATGTATTCGACGGTGAGGCCGTGCGGTATCGCGGAAACCAGATGCACCGATAATTCCGGACACAAATGATTGACGACCGGCACGTTGAACGCTTCGGCCATGCCGGCAATTTTCATCCAGCCGGTGATGCCGGCCGAGCGCAGCACGTCGATCATCACGATGTCGACCGAGCGCGCTTCGAGCATGTGACGGAACGGTGCGAGGCCATAGACATATTCGCCGCCCGCAATCGGTGTCGCGAGCGCTTCGGCGACGCGTGCGAGCCCCGCGTAATCGTCGTGCGCCGTGACGTCTTCGAGCCAGAACAGGTTGAATTCTTCGACTCGCGAGCCGATTGAAATTGCCTGCCGCACGTCCCAGCGCTGGTTGATGTCGCACATCAAATCGATGTCAGGACCGATCGCTTCACGCAAGAGGCGCATGCGTTCGACTTCGCGCTCGGGATTGCCGTCGCCCGGCAGCGCCATCTGCGTCTTCATCTGGCGAAAACCTTTTTCGACGAGCTTGGGTCCCGCTTTCACGACAACGTCGAGCGAAAAATGGCGCATCAGCGCGCCGCTCGCATACGTCGGCACTTTGTCGCGAAAACCGCCGAGCAACTTCGACAGCGGCAAGTTGAGTGCCTTACCCTTGATGTCCCACAGCGCGATGTCGACCGCGGCGAGCGCCAGCGTAAAGATGCCGCCGGGCCCGCTTTGCTGGGCGGCGCCGCGCAGCTTGCCGATGATCGCTTCAATCTTGAGCGGGTCTTCACCGACCGTGAGCGCGCCGAGCGCATCCACCGCTACTTTGAGCGCGCCGGTCAGCGCGCCGCCGAAAAACGTGAAGCCGATGCCTTCAATGCCTTGATCAGTGCCTATCGTCAGCGCAACGAAATCGCGCGTCGCGCCGGGTGTCGCCGGTCCGTCGGCAAGCGGCTCGTCGCCGGGCAGTTTTACGATCTGCGATTTGATGTGTGTGATTTTCATGGAAGTCTCTGGTTGGTTATCGGCAGGGAGGACGCACTATATAAGAACTGTTCAAAAATCGAAAATCAACACTCCGGAATTCGCGTCATTTGAGCAGCTTCAGGGATTTGACCGGCACCAGCGGCAATACGATGTGCGAAGCACGCTTGCCGTCCACGAACACCGTATTGGTCGCAATGCGCTTCGTTTGTGCGCGGCCTTCCGGTTCGCCTGTGTTGTAGTTCAAATCGTAGCGCGGGAAATTGGACGACGAGATATCGAGCCGGATGCGGTGCCCCGCCTTGAAAAGATTACAGGTCGCAAACGGCTCGATGGTGATTTCATAGGTGCTGCCGGGCTTCATCAGCGCGGGCTTTTCCCACGAATCGCGATATCGGCAGCGCAGAATGCCGTCGCACAGATTCATCGCAAAGCCGCGCGGGTAATCGGCGTTCGGCGGATGCACGTCGATCAACTTCGCGGTGAAATCGGTGTCGAGGCAATTCGAAGCGATGAAAAGCTTCACGACGATGGGGCCGATCACCGCGACATCTTCCGCGAGCACCGGCGTTTCGAACACGAGCACGTCGTGACGCGCGGCGAGCGGTAAACCGGGCGTGCGCACGCCAAAGAAGCGCTTGTCCTCGACCTGGTCGAACGCGCCGCCGTCAAACACCGGTGCGCCCGACGTGAGCGGCCCGCCCATCGTCGGCACGGGATTCGCCGGATCGTAATCGTATCGGCGCGGCGGGGCATTCGCGGCAGGCTTCGCGCGATCGAGCCGCCCATCGGCGTGCAAATAGTAATTACTAAATTTTGTTGGCGGCAGCGGCCAATCGTTGCCGGCGATCCAGCACCCGCCGTGCTCCATGCGCCCTTCAAGATTGCGCCGACCGCTGCCGCCGCCCATCAGGAAAAGACGCACCGCCGGTTCCTGGTCGACGCCGTTGGCTACATCTCTTAACCAATGATCGAACCAGCGCAGGCGAAACTCGCGCCAGTGCGCGGCGAGATTGTTATCGATCGTCGCTTCCGGCCCGAAATCGACGTCGCCCGAAAAAGTCTTGCAGCGGTCGCCATGCGTCCATGGGCCCATGATGAGGCGCACCGGTCCGCGCTTCTTTTTGCGCAATGCCGTGTAGTTGTCGGTCGCGGTGCGAATGTAGGCGTCATACCAGCTCGACATGTGGATCTGCGGCACGTCGGCAAACTGTTTGTAATAGCCTTCCGCGTAAATGCCGAGCTGCTTCCAGTATTTGTCGAATGCGCCGTGCGTCCATTGCTCGAACAGGTAATTTTCATACTCGGGCACCCAGCGCACCGGCGATTGCCCGGGTTTCCACGGCATCGCCTTGAACCAGTCGATCAGGTTCTCGGCATCGAGCGCCGCGCGCACCGTTGCATCGGCTTCAGCCAGCGGACTTTCTTTCGCCTGGTTGAATGCCCACGTGACCTGCTTCATCTCGAACGCGCCGCCGCTGCGAATGCCGGACAGGTAGGCATTCGAGAATGCACCCGAGTCGATGACCATCGCCGCGAGTCCCGGCGGATTCAAACACGCCAGCGAGCCCTGCGTATGCGCCGCGTACGAAAGTCCCATCGTGGCCACTTTGCCGTTGCACCACGGCTGCTTCACGAGCCACGCCACGGTGTCGTAGCCGTCTTCACCATCCGAAAGATATTTAATGAACTCGCCTTCGGACGCATAACGGCCGCGGCAATCCTGATACACGACGACATAACCGTGGCGCACGAACCACGCGGCGACGTCCGGGCGCGGCCGCGATGCGGTCATGCCGGCATCGATTTCAGAACGCGATACTTTGGTCTTGCCGTACGGCGTGCGCTCGAGGATCACCGGGAATTTGCCGGTTTCCGCCATGCCTTTGCGCGCGGGACGATAAATATCGGTCGCGAGCTTGACGCCGTCGCGCATCGCGACCATCACGTCGCGGGCAACGACAAAGTCGTATTCAGTTTCGGGCGCTGTTGCGGGCGAGGCCATGGTTAACCAATCACTGCCTGGCTTTGGATTTGGCCGGCGTCTCTTCTGCGAGCAGGTTGAATTTGCCGGCCGGATCAACCTGGAAGTCGCCGCGCCTGACGTTTTTGAGGCGGCCATTCATGAGCCAATCCAGCGACGCCGAATGCAGCGCGAGATGCTGCTTCTCCCACACCATGAAGTGCGAAGCACATGACACATTGAGAAACACTTTGTCTTTCGAGCCGAGCTGGTCGTAGACCGTTCGACGTTCGGCGAGCCGGTCGAATTCCCCAACCATCACCAGCGTGGGCGTGACGACGCGTGCCGCCAATGCCGGCGTCCAGCCGAAACTTGTCGCCGTGCGGCCGCGCATGACGCCTTCGGGCGGCCCCCATGACGCGCCAACCGTATCCCACGTCATGATCGAACTCCACACCGCATCGCGCACGCCCGCTTCGACCTGACCCGGGCAACGAACGTCCGGATCCCAGCGCTTGTTCTCGAAATCGTCGCGCGTCTGCAGGCTGACGGGAAATCCGGCCGCGGAGCGCTCGGGGATTTGCAAATCGGCAATCGTCGGGCTCGGCGCATAAAGCACGGCGCGCCCGATTTTTTGCGGATACTGCGCGATATAGCCGCCGACGCGCGGACCGCCCGCCGACCAGCCGATGATATCGATGCGCTTCACGCCATGAGTGCGACGCAGGTAGTCGACGACGGCATCGATTTCCTGCCAATCATCGCGAATTGTATTGAGTTGCCGCGCATAATTCGCTTTGCACGCCGCTTGTAACGGACGCGGCGTGATGATGTCCTGCTGCTTCGGATCGACATTGCAGGGATCGTCCATGCGTGGCTTGGGTGAGCCGCCGTAACCGGTGTTGTCCATGGCGTAAGTATTGAAACCGGCGCGCGCGAGATAAGCCATCCAGTTGTAGTCTTTGTAATCAAGATCGAAGTCGGGGACACCCGGCACAGTCGCGCCGTGCACGAAGAGCACGATGCGCGCGCTTTTCTGATTCGCGCGCGCGACTTTCTGCCGCACGTGGATGCCGACGAGCTGACCCGAATTTGCTTCCACCGACGAGCGATAAGGCACGAAGTGATCGGTTGTCACAAAAGGGCTGCGCTTGGTAGCTGCCGGCTTGTCGGCCGCCGTTGCAAGCATGGCGCTCGCCGCCAGTACAGCCATCAGCACTGTTTTTTTCACGTACGTCATGCCAGTCGCTCCCGTTTTGAATAGTTGTTCTGATTTTTGACAGCCATGATACCCGACGCTGGAAACGCCTTCCCGTCCGGTCGCGGTCTAAAACGCGTGCATCGCAGCGGTGTTATTCTAGGCGCCTCGATTTTTCGCCGGTCGTTTTCTCCTGCGCACGAATGATTTTTAACCGGGCAGTCTGCTCGGAGGAGCTTCATATTTGAGTTCTGCAATGGCGGGACGCCGCCTGGTCACCGCGCTATGCCTGTCGTTATTCGCCGCGCCTGCGTTCACAGCTGAAACGGGTGGCGCTTTCCCCGCGCGCCCGGTCAAATGGATTGTCCCTTTTCCGCCGGCCGGCAGCATCGATCTGGTCGGCCGCGTCGTTGGCCAGAAATTATATGAAGCGTGGGGCCAGCAAGTCGTCATCGACAATCGCGCGGGCGGCGGCGGGCGGCTGGGCACCGCCGCGGCCGCGGTGTCCGCATCGGATGGCTATACGCAACTGTTCACGCTTAATACGTCGCTGACGATAGACCGCAGCCTGTTCAAGAGTCTGCCTTACGATCCCGACAAGGCGTTCACGCCGATCACGATCGTCGCTTCGACGTCGCAGCTTCTGGTGACCAATCCGTCATTCCCGGTAAAAAACGCGCGCGATCTGATTGCGCTTGCCAGAGCGCGCCCCGGTGAGGTGAACTACGGCTCGTCCGGCGCCGGCGGCTCCTTGCATCTGGCGATGGAGTTGTTCAAGTCGATGGCCGGCATCGACATCGCGCATGTCCCGTATAAAGGCGGGCCGCCCGCGGCGACTGACCTGATGGCGGGCCAGATCGAGCTATTGTTTTTCAATACGCCGGCCGCACTGCCGTACATCAAGTCCGGTAAATTGCGCGCACTCGGCGTCAGCACCGCGAAGCGCTCGTCGCTGCTGCCCGAAGTGCCGACAATCGCCGAAAGCGGTTTGCCCGGATTCGATACCGACGTGTGGTTTGGACTCGTCGCGCCGGCCGGCACACCGCCCGAAATCGTAATCAGGACCCGCCGTGATATCGCGCAAGTCGTCGCCCAGCCGGACCTGCGCAAGCAGCTGCTCGACATCGGCGCCGAGCCCGTCGTCAATACGCCGGAGGAATTCGCGGCCCGCATCAGGAAAGAAAGCGCGCTGTGGGCGAAAGTCGTGCAGGCCGCCAGGATCAAATTCGAATAACCGAAAAGTTTTTTTACCAGCAAAGAGCCGCTCATGGACAAACCCACCGCATTGCCAATGCTTGAAGTCTTGAAACTGCCGCCGAAGCCGCGCAAAAATTCGATGCTGCTGATGTCAGAAGTCGGCATTCCGCTGCGCGAAACCGAGGACATCCTCGAAATCGCCGCGCCTATTATCGACTACGCCAAAATTACCGATCACGCGGGACTTGTCGACAGGCTGTCGGCCGCATGGATCAAAAAGAAAGTCGCGCTCTACAACAAGCATGGCATCGACGTCCTGCCAGGCGGCATTCCGTTTCAGCTCGCGGTGATTCAGCATAAGGTCGATGATTACCTGAAAGCCGTGCGGGATCTCGGTTTCGCCGGCGTCGAGATGAGCGAAGACACGATGGCGCCGATGGAAACCGGCTACCGCGAAGAACTGATCGCACGCGCGCTCGGCATGGGGCTCAAGGTCATGACGGAAATGGGCCGCAAGAACGTCGACATGCCCTTCGATGCGGACGAAATCTGCCAGCAGATCTTGCGCGACATCGAGCTTGGCGTCTCGAAAATCTATCTGGAAAGCAGCGAAATCCAGGCGATGACGCGGACCGATCCCAAAGCGCTCGACCGCATCGCCGCACTCGGCAAGAATGAGTATCTGCTGTTTGAACTGGGACTGATCGAGTCGCAGGAAAAAGCGGCATGGCTTGTCGAACGCTACGGCTTCGAAATCAATTTCGCGAGCGTGAGTCCTGCCGACGTCGTCGCGGTCGATGCAATCCGCCGCGGCATGCATCGCAAATCACACTATAGTTATATGGCGGGCAAGAGCGCGTAAGCGCGGAACTGCCCGAACTTTGGAGACATCAATGCCTAACGTTCAAAGCAAGTCAAAACCCGTCAACACCCCGGAAGACGTGCGCGTGGCACCCAGCGGCGCCGCCGTCGGCGCTGAAATTCGCGGCGTCGACCTGGCGCAACCGGTGCCCGAGGCAAGCAAGGAAATCATGCGGCAGGCGTGGGCCGACCATGGCGTGCTGCTGTGGCGCGATCAGAACCTGCCCGACATTTCGTTTCTCGAAGCCGCGGCGATTTTCGGGGTGACCAAGGAGCCGGCCGCGCGCAAATATCAGGTCGCCGGCGGTTACAAGGTCGGCGGCAAGCTCGTGCCGCTGCATTCGCACGTGAGCCTGATTTCCAATCTCGACGAAGAAGGCGTGCCGGTCAAGGACAACGGCACGCTCGGCAGCTACGAAGTGGTGTGGCACAGCGACAATTCATACGTTGAAGTGCCGCCGGCCGGCAGCATGCTGTACGCGGTAATCATTCCGGAAAACGGCGGCGGCGATACCTGGTTCAACAATCAGTATCGTGCTTATGAAGAGCTGCCCGACGATCTTAAGCGCGCAATCGCCGGCAAATCGCAAATTCACGATTCAACGCGCAACAGTGCCGGCGTGCTGCGGCCGACAGTGAAACTGCCGACGAAACCGGAAGAAGTGCCCGGACCCGCACATCCGCTGGTGCGCGTGCATCCCGTTACAAAAAAACGCGCGCTTTATCTCGGCCGCCGCCGCGACTGGCCGTCGAATTACATCATCGGCATGTCGAACGAAGACAGCGAAGCGCTGCTCGACAAATTATGGGCGCACGCGACGCAGCCGAAATACGCATGGGGTCACAAATGGCGGGTCGGCGATCTCGTGCTTTGGGACAACCGCTGCTGCATGCACTACCGCTCCGAAGTCGATGCCAGTCAGGCGCGCGTACTCTATCGCACGGTCGTTAAAGGCGACCCGGTGGTCGCCGGCTAAGCGATATCAGCTTTCCCACTCTCGCCAGCCGGCGAGGAGCGGGAAATACAAGCCGAGCCTGGTGTGCGGCGAGTCGAGCGCGGCGGCATAGCGCGCGAGCTGCGCTTCGTAACGAATGCGCTCGCGATCGAGAAACGCATCGACGTCGCTGCCTTCATGGCTGCTGGTCTTATAGTCTGCAATCCAGCGCGTGCCTTGTTCATCGCGAAATACGCGGTCCATGACATACCTATGCATCACCGTGCCGACAAGGCGGCGCACGCGGTATTCACTGCGGGCATCGGCGCGCGGCCCCAGCAGCCAGCGGCCGCGCTCATCGTTAAGGGTCTGCACGAGCGCGCGCACGGCGCGTGCAGCGGCTTCTTTGCATTCGGCCGGGCGCACGCCGCGCCGCTCGAGCTCGCGCGCGAGAAGCGGCTGCATGTTCTCGATGCGCTCCGTGGTCCAGCCGGCAAGCGCGTCGTCGGCCAGACGCTGCAGCCAGCGATGCACGACGGTGCCGATATGCCGCGCGGTTTCACTCGCCCATGAAAACTCGATGACTTCGCTGTCTTTCTGATCCGCGGCCGGCGCGAGCCAGCGTGCCGGCGGGGGCAAGGGCGGCAACTTGAAATCATCCGCGAAACGCTTGAGCAACTGCGGCGGCATCTCGGCCGGTGTATCGGTCAGCGCCACCTGTGCCGGTGCCGCGTACTGCGCGGCCACCGCCCATGCCTTGCCGAGCAGCGTGCGCTTCGCCGGCGCTTTCGCCGAGCCGTCGTGATCGCATTTCGTGCAGCCCAACAGGTGAAGATGCGCGACCGCGCGCGTCGCCGCGACGTAAAACAAGCGCCCCGCTTCAATGTCCTCGGCTTCGCGCTCGAGGTTGCGCACGTACTCATAGGCCGCATCTTTTTCGGCGCCCGCTTCGCGTATCGGTGCGAGCAGCAAGGCGTCATCTGCGAGCGCTTTCCACACGATGAGCGGCGGCTCGTTGCCGCGCGGCCTGCGGTCCAAGCCGGGCATGATGACGGTGTCGAATTCAAGACCCTTGGCCTTGTGCACCGTCATGATTTCAATCGCGTCGTCGCCGGCCGCCGTGTCGGGCAATGCGTAAAGTTCCGTCAGCCGTGCCTCAAGCACACCATGGTCGATGAGATCGCCGGCATCTTCATTTGCCGCGAGTTCGTCCAAATAAATTTCGGCATCTTCAAGCTCGGTCGGGTCGTCACAGCACGCGGGCCCGCCGAGCGCGAGCCATGCGCCCTCAACGCGGTCGCGAAGGTTGCCGCGCAGACGTTGCGCCAGCGCGATTTCGAACACGCTGCGAACGCGCGCGAGCCGCCGCCGCGCGTCGTGGTCGAGCCGCGCGACGCGCGCCTCATCGCGCATTGCTTCCCACACCGTGCTGCGTGAACCTTCGGCGAGCGCTGCAAGCTCAATCGGCGTCAATCCGCACCACGGCGCGCGCAGCACCGCGAGCCACGCGACGCTGTCCGCGGGATGCGATAGCGCGCGCGTCAACGCATACAGGTCCTGCACGACCTGCTTCTCGCCGAGCCGCTCTATTTCAACCGCGCGGTAGCGCAGGCCGGCCGTTTTGAGTTCAGGCACGATGTGATCGAGATGGCTGCGATTGCGCACCAGAATCGCGATCGAGCCTTGCGGATTTTTTGCGCGGGCATCGCGCGCCAGCTCGACGACGCGTTCTGCTTCGTCACCGCGCGTATCGAGCAAATGCCAGCGCACTGCCTCGCCGTCGCCCGGCGGATGATGCGCGATCGACGGCGAATACGGCACCGCGCCGGAGATCTCATCCTCCTCGCCCGGCAATACCTGAGGGAAGGTGGTATTGACCCAATCGACAATGCCTGCCTGTGAACGAAAATTGGTCGTGAGCCGCAATGACTCGAGCGAAACGCTGCCGAGCCCCCGATGGCGCGCGCGCAAAAACAGCGCAACCTCGGCTTCGCGGAAGCGATAAATCGATTGCATCGGATCGCCGACTGCGAACACGCTGCGTCCATCGTCGGGCTGCCACCCGGCTGTCAGGCGTTCGAGCAACTCCCATTGGCTGATCGAGGTATCCTGAAATTCATCGACCAGGATGTGCTTGATCCGCACGTCGAGCGACAGCAATAGATCCGTTGGCGCATCGGGCTGTCCAAGCGCGCGCACCGCGCCTTGCGCAATCTCGGTGAAATCGGCCTGTCCGCGCTCCGCGAACACCAGCATCAGCTGAGCGACCGCGCGCGGCAGCAATTCAAGCATCGCGTTCAGGGTTTCCCATTGCGCGTCGGTATATGCGGCCGGCGGCAGGGCAAGCAACGCGGCGAGTGCGAGTCGCAGCGGTTCGTTGCCTTCGAGCGCCTGTGCAGTGGCGTTCTTTTTTCGCCAGGTGAGTTTCTGCGTCAGCATGTCGGCCGCGAATTGTTCCGACGCCGCCGGATGCAACTCGCGCGCACGCGCGATCAGGCGTTCGCGTTCCGCGGCGAAGGCTGACTCCAGCTCGACACGCGAAGGAGCACGCCCGGTCTTGCGCAGCCACTGATCGCGTCGCGCCAGCATTGCCGCCAGTAACGCGCGCGCGGTATCGACATTATTGTCGAGGTGCGCGAGAAGATGTTCGGCCGGCGCGTTGCCGGGCTCGAGCGCGAGCGCGCGCCGCGCAGCTTCCTGGTAAAGCTCCCGCGCGTCGTCGACGATCTCGGGCTGCGCACCGAAGCGCGCGGTCACCGGCATCTGCCGGGTAAGCGCCGCACACAGCGCGTCGATCGTCTGCACGCGCAAACGAGGTGCAATGTCGGCGATCGCGCCGGGCTCAAGCACAGACGGCAAGCCTTTCAACACGCGGCCTTTCATTTCGGCCGCCGCTTTGCGCGTGAAGGTGATGGCGAGGATTTCCTCCGGTCGCTCGACCGTCGTCAGGAGCCGCAGATAACGCTGCACGAGCAACTCGGTTTTGCCGGAGCCGGCGGGCGCCTGCACGATGAACGAACAGCCCGGGTCGAGTGCGCGGGCACGTTCGCCGGCGTCGGCGACTGGCGGCCGCGCTTTTTCGCCGGCGCTCATTCCTCGCCCCCTTCTTCGTCATCCTCGAGTGCAAGCAACCGCTCGTGCACGCGGCACAACGGCTGCAAATCGCAATGCGTGCAGGTCTTCAACTTGCGTTTGGGATCGACGCGCGCAACACCATCGGCAAATTCCTGACCGAGTGCGTCGAGTTCGCGCCGCCATACGGCGAACAGGCCCTGCCACTCCGCGGTTTTTACTTTGGGCAGCACCGCATTGTCGCGCGTCAATCCCATGAACCGCATTTCGCCGGCCTTGATTCGCGCGAACGCGACGCCGATGACGTCTTGCTTCGCTGCGATTGCATAGAGCGGAAGCTGCGGATCGTCAGGCCGGTTGCCCAGCCAGTCGTTCGGCGTGGCGCGACCGGTTTTGTAATCAATCAGGATGTGGCCGCCGACCGGTACGCCGTCGCTGGTCCAGTCCATGCGGTCGATGCGGCCGGTAAACGCGAGGCCGGCGACTTCGAGCGTCCGGCGTTCTTCGCGCGACACGACTTCGAAATCGCCGCGAGTGCTTTCGACCAGCAGCCACTCGCGGGCGAGCCGCGCGAGCCGTGCGCGCTCGAGTTCAGCGAGACGGCCTTCGAGTATGCCTGCGCGCTGCGAGCGGACTTTCGCAACGGCGAAGCTGGCAGCGTCTTCAATCGCCGCAGTGAGTTCAGCCGCAGTTAATGCATCGAGGCGCGCTTTGGTCTGCAAGGTTTCCCACAATTGCGCCATCAGCGCGTGCAGCAGGTTGCCGCGGTCGCGCGCGTCGAGGCCGTCCGCGGGCGTGGATATTCCATCGGCGCCGAGGCGATGACGCGCGTACGCGCGAAACGGACATGCCGCCTGATCGGCGAGCACGCGCGTGCCGCCGCGGACTTCGCGCGCCGTATAGGGCGGCGCGATGCCGTCGGCGACGGTGTGCAGCAAACGCGCCGCATGCAGCGTGTCGCGGTAGCGTGGGAAGTCAGGGACATTAACTTCGCCCTCAGGCAGCGTCGAAATCAACGCGCTCGGCAAAAGTTCACGGTCTTTTTCGCGCAACGGGTGTGAGACTACGACCTCTTCGGCGGCGGCAATCCAATCGTCTGTGATGCGGCGGTCGAGCGCGAGTGCCGTGTCTGCCGCGGCTTCCGGGATCCCGGCTTTTTTTTGCAACGCTACTGCAATGAACGGATTCGGCCGTGCGGGCAGCGGCCACGCATCGTCGGTAAGTCCGCTCACCCACAAGTGATCGAACTCCAGCCCCGCCGATTCGAGTATGCCCAGTATCTGCACCGGCGCTGCACCGGATTCCGGCTGAAACAAGGCGTCGGTCGCCAGCCGGCGTAAACGCACCAGCGCCTGCGCGCAACTCAAACGCGGCAGCACGCGTTCGAGCAATGCAAATTCGCCGAGCACTTCGTACCATTTGACTCGAGTCTGGAATTCCGCCGAATCGAGCGTGCGTTCGCCCGGAAAGCCGGCGGCCTCGAGCAATGCCGAAAAATGCCGCGCCCACGCATGCGGCGATTGCCTGCCGGACAAATTGGCGTTCGCATAATTGAATAACGCCTCGAAACGTCCGCGCAGCAGCGGGCAGCCGTCGATCGTGCCGACGATGCGCGCGAGCGTTACGCGTGCCGGCATCGATTCGCGCAACTTCGCGTCAAGTTGCGCGCGTTGCTCGAGTTCGCTTTCCGCACCGGCGACAAATGGCGAACGTATCAGCCGGCTCGCGAGCGCATAGTCGACCTCGCCCGTGGCAAGCGCAAGGAACCCGAGCGCCGCATGCGCGAGCGGATACGAGGCGAGCGGCACGCCGATCGAAATGTTGAAAGGCAGCGCGCGAATTTCAGCGCCGGGCAGATTGGCGCCAGGCTCCATCACGCGCGTGAAAACGCGCTGCACTTCCTGGCGCCGTTGTTCAAGGCCGGGCACGACGACCGCAATGCGCGGATAGTTTGCATCGCGCTGTGTTCCGCCGGCGTGCGCGGCCTCGAGCCGGGCACGTGCCCAGCTTGCGGCGGCTGCGAGCTCTTCGCGCGCTGATGCATAGGTCGCGCGAATGGCGACCGCCTGCCGCCGTCGCGGGCCGCATTGCACGACTTCGACACCTGCGCCGTGAATGGCGCGCAGAAATCCGCCCGTCTGCGCCGGCATGATGTCGAAAGCATAAGTGACGAGTAACTGCGGTTTGGCAATCGCCGCCGATGTGAGCAGTTTCGCCACGGCCGCCGGCAGGCGCGCCGCATCGATTTCGCGCACGGTCTTTACTGCATAGGCGCTCGCCCACTCGGCGAACGCACGCGCATCATCATTACCGGGAAACTTGTCGAGTGCGCCCTCGATGCCCCAGGCATGCGCAAGTCGCCAGGCGTCGCGACAATCGGCGGCCGTGCGCGTCGGCGAGAGCAGGTTGGCCGCCCATGGGCTCGCGGCGATAATTTCTTCCCACAGCGCTTGTTCCTGCGAGGCCGACAATAACAACATCGTCTCGCCGCCGAGCGACGAATAAACCGCGCTCTCCCATAAGCGCTCGACGAAAGATCCGAAGGGCAGGATGTCCGCCGCTTCCCACGCTTGCAATCCGGCCGCAATCCGGCCGGCATCGAACTCGCGCGCCAGTTCCTGCGCAAGCCGGCGATTCGGCATGACAACGGTAACGCCGGCTTGCTGCCCTTTCGCAAGCCGCGCAAACAGTTCCTGCTTATCGATACGGGGAAAATCGCTCACGGACATCCGGCGCATGATAGCGCTGAACCCGTGCTGCTCTGAGTGCTTAAGAGATTGAACCCACTTGGGAGCATAGCGTGTGAAGGCGGAGCAGGGGCCCCGCTTGCGGGGATGCGACCCCAAAGCACGCTGGGGACGCGGATTTAGCACGCCGAACTTACTTCTCGATCAGATGCTTCTTCTCTTTGACTTTCGCCCACTCAGAAGCGTACGGGCGCTGAGGGCGGAACAGGGGCCCCGCGCTTTTGCGGGGATGTGACCGTGAAGCGACCGCGGGACGCGGACACCAAAACTGCCCGCTACTTCTCCAGCAGATGCTTCTTCTCTTTGACTTTTGCCCACTCGTCCGCGTCAGGCGGCCCGTCTTTCTTTTCAATAATCGGCTTCCACACCTTCGAAAGCTCGGCATTGAGCGGGGTGAATTCTTTTTGGCTGTCGGGCACATCGTCTTCGGCGAAAATCGCTTCAACCGGGCATTCGGCCACGCACAGCGTGCAATCGATACATTCGTCGGGGTCGATGACCAGAAAATTCGGCCCTTCGCGAAAACAATCGACCGGGCACACGTCGACGCAGTCGGTATATTTGCACTTGATGCAGGTTTCGGTCACTACGTAAGTCATGAGAATTCCTGGCTGAAAAAGCCAATTTTGCGCAATTGAATGTCGGCATTTTAACAGAAACCGGCGAGCGCCCGCGCCACGCGGCATCTCTGCGTGCGCACTTCCCAATCACCCGGTTTTTGGTTAGCATACTTGCCATTAACCCCTCTCGTGTCATCGCACCGTGATGACTATTCCCCCGCAGGAGAAGCAAGCATGAGCGAACACATTCACCACGTGACCGACGACACTTTCGAGCCCGAGGTTTTGCAGGCCGACAAGCCGGTTCTCGTCGATTACTGGGCCGAATGGTGCGGACCCTGCAAGATGATTGCGCCCCTGCTCGATGACATTGCGAAGGACTACGCAGGGAAACTGAAAGTCGCCAAATTGAACATCGACGAGAACCAGGCGACACCACCCAAGTACGGCATCCGCGGCATTCCGACCTTGATGCTGTTCAAGAACGGCAACCTCGCTGCGACCAAAGTCGGCGCCCTTTCAAAATCCCAGCTTACGGCGTTTATTGACAGCAATATCTGAACTGGTTAACCTAGCTGCAAATTATCCGGCAGCCTGACCCACTCGGGGGCATGCCGGACGAGCTTTTAGCTCCGCGTCACCTTCCAACCTTTCCCGCCGTTCCCGTCGCCGAATCGCGCCCTCACTGTATCTATACCCCATGCATCTATCCGATCTGAAAAACCTCCATGTCACCGAGCTGGTCGAAATGGCGGTCACGAATGAAATCGAGGGCGCGAATCGCCTGCGCAAGCAGGAACTGATATTCGCGCTGCTGAAAAACCGCGCCAAGAAAGGCGATTCGATTTACGGCGAAGGCACACTCGAAGTGCTGCCCGACGGTTTTGGTTTCCTGCGCTCGCCCGACACCTCTTATCTCGCCGGCACCGACGACATCTACGTAAGCCCGTCCCAGATCCGCCGTTTTAACCTGCACACCGGCGATTCGATCAACGGCGAAATCCGCACGCCCAAAGAAGGCGAACGCTATTTCGCGCTGGTCAAGGTCGACAAGGTCAACGACGAGTCGCCGGAGAATTCGAAGCACAAGATCCTGTTCGAGAACCTGACGCCGCTGTTCCCGAACGAGCGCTTTACGATGGAACGCGACATCAAGTCGGAAGAAAACCTGACCGGCCGCATCATCGACATCATCGCGCCGATCGGCAAAGGTCAGCGCGGGCTGCTCGTCTCGAGCCCCAAGAGCGGCAAGACGGTGATGATGCAGCATATCGCGCATTCCATCGCCGCCAATCATCCCGAGGTCTACCTGATCGTGCTGTTGATCGACGAGCGTCCGGAGGAAGTCACCGAGATGCAGCGTTCGGTCAAGGGCGAAGTCGTGGCGTCGACGTTCGACGAACCGGCGACGCGTCACGTGCAGGTCGCCGAGATGGTGATCGAAAAAGCAAAACGCCTGATCGAGCACAAGAAGGACGTCGTCATTCTGCTCGACTCGATAACGAGGCTGGCGCGTGCGTACAACACCGTGGTGCCGGCATCGGGCAAAGTGCTGACAGGCGGCGTCGATGCCAATGCACTGCAGCGGCCGAAGCGTTTCTTTGGCGCCGCGCGCAATATCGAGGAAGGCGGCTCGCTGACGATCATCGCCACTGCGCTGATCGATACCGGCTCGCGCATGGATGACGTGATCTACGAAGAATTCAAAGGCACCGGCAACATGGAAATCCATCTTGACCGGCGCATGGCGGAAAAACGGATCTATCCTGCGATCTACGTCAATCGTTCGGGCTCACGGGGCGTTGAACTGCTGCTGAAGGCCGTCGTGCT